>JADJJT010000003.1:0-600000 GCA_016706405.1 Sphingobacteriales bacterium | reverse complement strand
TATTATTAGCAATTTATAAAAGTAAAAGAAGTATTTTTATGGCCTAATGCAATTGTATATTGACTTTGTATAATTTAAGACATTTCAGGCTAATTTACTAAGTTTTCGGTCCACAGTACAATTAAATTTATGGGTAACTACTCAGGTAAGTGTTCAAAGCAATATTTTATTGGCTAAAGAAAAAAGGTTACCTTAGCGCCGAGGCAGGCACTATCGAATCACGAACAGGCGGTTCTAATACCATGAATGCTGTCTTTGAAAGTGGTGCGCCAGGCCAGCGCGGCAACACCGACACTGCTTGGACTACCAACGGCGTTTAATTCGGTGCAATGGTAGTGTTATGCGCCTCAATTCTATCAATACCAATAAAAGCTGCACAATTGTACCATAAGATTAACTCGTTCTAAAAAACATAATAAATTAACTATTTCAATCCTACCACTATGACAAAAGAAGCATTACTTGACCTGCTTGCAAATAGCGAAATAGACAAGCTATTTGAGCAGCTAAAAAAGCATCAAGACAACGCCGAAGAGTATATACAGCTAAAAAGCCAATGGAACAGCCTAAAAAGTCGGCAGTTTTCAGGTACGGTTTCCGATGAACAAGCAAACCTCGAAACGGCAAAAGTACGCAAGGGTTTGCTCCACCTAGTTAACTCGTCTTTTGACGAATCCTCTACTGCTTCTACAGCCCCAACACACAATGGAGCATTTGCAAAATCGAATCGCATGCTACTATTGGGCTTAGGTGCCCTTTTGGCAGGCATTTTTCTGTTACTTCTATGGCAGCAAATAAAACAGAACCCCACCAATCCGTCACTTCCAAACAATGAACCCACAGCAGCGGCTACTACTACCAGTTCAAGCCCAAAAGTAGGTAATGCAGTTGGCAAATTAGACTTGTCGGGGGCGCAGCCTATTACATTGGCACCCGGCGACAACCAATACGAGCGCATCTATTCTGTAACAGATGGTGTTATAAAAAGCGTAGGCGGCGGGAAAAACCTTATTACTTTAAAGATAATTTTAAATTGTAATAATATCCTTAATTGTACATTTTACAGCAATAAACTCAGATTAGAAGCCCCCGAGCTTCCCGGACTTCTTGCCCCTTCTAACCATGTTGCAGAAGTCGTAGATGGTCATAGTTCTAGTGAGCGCGAGTTTAATTTTGAAGTAGATGATAAAATTAAGCAATTTAGCATTATTTTAGAAGACAAGGAAGATAAAAGATGGCATTTTAGCGTTCGCTAAAAACAAAAATATATATATTTTGTTAAGTATGTTTTTAAAATTGATTTTAAGTTGCCGCTCGAAGATTAACCAAACAATGATTGACGGCGTTTATTTAGGCCAAAATGCACCCTACGACCTTTACCATCAAGCGTAAATTACGGCACAATTACATTTAATGCGCTGGGCTTAATACCTATATGTAGTTCGTTGGTTGGATTTTTATAGGCATCGCCGTCAATTTGAACGTAGGCGTTGGGTGGTAATAACACTTTTGCCTGTGTTATAGAATGCAGTGAAACATAGTCGCTTGATTGTGCCCGCCCCATAGCCATTAAAGGTATTAAATAGCTGGCGCGCCAGCGCGGAAACTGTTTTACAATAGCCATTTCTAAAACACCATCATTTAACTGCGAATTGGGCGACAAGCCTACCTGGTAGCCGTATTGCCCTGTATTGCCAAAATTTAGCATAAAAATGCGCTCGGTAATAGTTTGGTTTGGCAGTTCAATATGGTAAGTTTGGACTTCGTAGCTAAAGTATTGATTGGCAATTACCCTTGTGTACTCGTTAAATCCGCGCCGTTTTATATTGTTAAAATGCTGCACTACTACGGCTTCAAAACCTGCCCCACAGTTGCTAAAAAAATAGCGGTCATTAACGGTGCCAACATCTATTAATTGGGTGTTGCCTTGGTTAAGATAGTTAATTGATTTGCGGGCGTTAATAGGAATTTTTAATTTGTAGGCAAGCCCATTTCCCGAACCCAAAGGAATTAACAACAAGGTGCAATTGGTGCCTACCAAAGCCGAGGCTACTTCGTTAATAGTGCCGTCTCCGCCGGCACCGCCTATGTATTTGTAGCCGCGCTGTACGGCTTGAGTTGCTAATTCTTGGGCGTGTTGGGGGCCTTCGGTAAATACAGTTTCAAAAACAAAACGCTTTTTATCAAGGGTTGAGCGCACTACGTCTGGTACTCGTACTTTGCTGCGCGCGCCTGCGATAGGGTTTATAATGATGAGTACTTTTTCCAAAATGGGCTACAAAACTAAATTGTGGTTTCCGTTGGGCGGCAAAGATAAAGGATTTACCCCTAAAAAAGTACAAAATAAAATTATTAGCTACCAATTGGTGGCATGCTGCAATTCGTATATAAGTAACGCTATAAATATTATAACTATTATAACAAAAATATAATGCTGGTATTTAAAAAACCAATTTTTAAAGGTGGTTATATAGCCCGATGCCGCGGATTTAGGCGGTTGTTCTATTTGCTGTGTGGATGGTGTTACTTGCGAATTGCCTATTACGCGGGTTAAAACGGGGGTTTTAGGTAGCGTTGGTGCTGTTTCAATGGCAGAATTAGATGTTTGCATGTCAATAGGGTAGGGTGGTGGGGGCGGTGGATTTTTTTTCCGTTCTAATTCGGCTTTAATGGCATCGGCAAACGACCCGGTATCGTTTTTTATTTTCTCTTCGAATGTAGGCGCGGCAGTAAGTTGTTTTAACGCCTCGGCTTTGGTTTCTTCGTCTAAATATATGGTTTTACCTCCAAAATTGTTTGTTATGGCTTGTTGCAGCCAGGCATCGGTAAACAACAAGCCGTTTGCAATAATTTCGTCAATTTGGTCGAGGTTAATTTGGTTTGCTTTGAAAAAATCGCCAACTAAAGTATTTATTTTTTTTGCTAACTGTGAGGTGTAATTGTTTTTAATTTCATTGCGTGGTATTATTATTGTGCGCTCGTTATACAAAAGGGTAAAATTTCGTTGAAGCTCCATGCTGTTACTTTTTTGAAAATCGAGCAGTAAATCCGGAAAATTAAGCTGGGGCAATAATTTAGTTAAATAGTTGCGCTCTTCGTTCGACTCCGGAATTGGCGGTTCAATGGCTTCTACTTCTATCAACTTTTTATAAACTAAAAAATATAATGTTTGGTATAATCGGTCATCTAAGCCTTCGTTTTCAAAAATTGTTGTTTTTGGGGCTTGCTGGTAGTAGTTTATATTTTCGGGGTGGGTAAAAAAAATGTACAACCTTAAATGGTCATCCGTTTGTTCGAGCAACAAGTAGGTATGGTTTAGCTGTAACATTTGCTTATTTTTAATGAATACAAAGGTAAGATATTTTTTAATTTTATAACGCTGTTTTGCCAAGACCGTGTTTTAAATACACGCATATTTAAAATTATCCGGAAAACGAAGTAAATTTGCCCCAAAATTAATATAAGCTATACAAAAAATGCCTCAACCTTTATTCAAAGCTCACCCTTGGCATGGCATTTCAATAGGTGCTAATGCTCCACAGGTAGTTACCGCTTTTATTGAAATAGTTCCGACAGATACCGTTAAATACGAAATAGATAAAACCTCCGGATATTTAAAAATAGACCGCCCGCAGTTATTTTCTAATATTGTGCCTGCTTTATATGGATTTTTGCCTCAAACGTATTGCGGAGAACAAATAGCCCAATTTTGCCGCACCCAAACGGGCAACAATTTGGTAACCAAAGGCGATGGTGACCCGTTGGATATTTGTGTGCTTTGCGAAGCAACCATTCCGCACGGCGATATTATAATTCAATGTATTCCTATTGGAGGATTTAGATTGATTGACAAAAACGAGGCCGATGATAAAATTATTGCCGTTTTGCAAAACGACCCCGCTTTTGGCCATTTGACCGAAATTAGCCAAGTGCCGCCTAAACTTATTAACAGATTGATACATTATTTTTTAACCTATAAAACATTGCCGGGCAATGCCCCCACGGTGCAACTATGCGGCACTTACGAGGCAGAAATTGCCCATCAAGTGATAAAGCATAGTGTATTTGACTATAAAAATGAAATAGCCTAATTTTAAGCTAATTCTTTCATAAATTTTTTTATGGCAATTTTATTTAATTTAAAATAACCACAACCTTTTCTTTTACAAAAAAACAATACCTTTACCCACAAAATCCAATCACCAAATTACTCAAATATTTCGTTTATGCTCCCAAATCAACACTTTAAATCTTTAACTACACTTATTTTATTTTTATTTGTTGGCTTTAGTATTAAGGCACAAACTATTGTCATTAACGAATACTCGTGCGCTAACCTCGACCAATATGCCGATGCTTATGATAAACATGAAGACTGGATTGAGTTATATAATCCGGCAGATCTGCCCGTAGATATTAGCGGCTATCATGTAAGCGATAAGAAAGAAGACCCTACAAAATGGACTTTTCCGGCCGGAACGACTATAAAAAGCAAGGGCTATTTGCGTTTATGGGCAAGTGGTCGCAACGAAGTTAGTGGGCAACACTATCATACAAATTTTAAATTGGTACAAACCAAAAAAACCTCCGAAATGATTACCCTGGCCAAACCCGATGCAGTAATTATTGATACCGTTGAAGTAAAAAAAACGCAAAAAGGCCATTCGCGGGGGCGTGTTACCGACGGTGCTGCCCAGTGGGGTATTTTTATGAAACCCACTTTGTTAAAAGCTAATCAAGGTAGTGTGGTTTACAACTCGTATGCCGACCGCCCAGATTTTGACCAGGTTGCCGGCCAATATCCGGGCCCAATTACGGTTAAAATTACCAATAACGAACCAGCTTCTACAATTCATTACACCCTTGACGGATCACATCCCGTTGTGTCCTCGCCAATATATACCGAGCCTATTGAAATAAGCAAAACAACCGTGTTAAAAGCCATTGCAATTAGCGATTCAAGTAATGTTATACCAAGCTTTATTGAGTTCTCGACCTACTTAATCAACGAAAACCACACTATTCCCGTCGTATCAATTGCAGGATATAATTTAGATAAATTAGCTAATGGCAACGAAAATCTTAAACCGCACGGAAGCATTGAATATTTTAATGTTGCCGGAGAGCGCAAAGCACGTGCTTACGGCGAGTATAATAGCCATGGGCAAGACTCGTGGGTTAATGACCACCGAAGCATTGACATTGTAGTGCGAGACGAAATGGGCTACGCACAACACTTAGACGAAAAAATATTTAGCCTGACCGACCGCGAGGAGTTTCAACGATTAATTTTAAGGGCTGCCGGAGATGATAATTATCCGGGCAATTTTTTACCCGACCACGAAGGTTGCGCGCACGTGCGCGATGCCTATATTCAAAACTTGGTAAAAGCCGGCAATATGCACTTAGATGTTCGCACCGCAACCAAAGCCATCATCTATTTAAATGGGGTTTACTGGGGCGTTTACGACCTGCGCGAACTGCCCGACGACCACGATTTTACCGAATATTACTACAACCAAGGCAAATACGACCTGCAATATGTTTTAACATGGGGAAATACATGGGCCGAATATGGCGGCGACAAAGCTATGGCCGATTGGGAAGACCTTGCCGATTTTGTATTGGATAATGACATGACAAAAGATGCAAATTTAGCCAAAGTTGAAGCCGAATTAGATATTGCCAGCTTAATTGATTATGTTATTGTAAATACTGTTACCGTTTGCTCAGACTGGCTTAATTACAATACCGGATGGTGGCGCGGATTTAACCCCGAAGGCGAACACAAAAAATGGGGCTATATTTTATGGGATAACGATGCCACTTTTGGCTACTACATTAATTATACCGGAGTTAAAGATACCTCAACCGAGGCCTTGCCTTGTAACTCTGAATTGCTTGAATTTCCTTCTAAAATTGAAATTGAAGATTCTTGGTATTATGTGAGCGATACCGTAGAGTGGAATGGTAAAACCTACTACCCCGGCGACTCAATTTTTATCAAAGGCTACGAATATACCGTAAATCCCGATAAAAACGACCACATGGCGGTATTAAATAAATTGCGCGAAAATCCAAAAATTCAACAATACTATTTATCAAGGTATGCCGATTTAATGAATACTGTGTTTAGTTGTGACAATATGTTGTATCAGTTAGATTCGATAGTAGCCGTTATTGAGCCCGAAATGCCTCGCCAAGCTGCACGCTGGGGTGGAAGCGTAGCCGACTGGAAGAAAAACGTAGAACGCCTCCGCAATTTTATAGCCAAACGCTGCAATGCTATTTATGACGGTATGACAGATTGCTACGACCTAACAGGGCCTTATGAGGTCGATTTTAACGTTAATCCACAAGATGTAGGAAAAATACAAATAAACTCAATTACCGTTGATAACTTGCCATTTAAAGCAAAATACTTTGCCGGATTAGATGTAAATTTAACGGCAATACCTAACGACGAAACTGCTTACGCCTTTAAAGAATGGACAACAACTGGAACAGGCATTGTAACCGATAAAAATACAGCTGCTACCACCTTGCAAATTGGCGGAAATACAGGTGTAACAGCTCAACTGTCAAAAATTGTTGGCATTGAAGACCCTGCCATAGATAGCCATACTTTCGAGGCAATAGCTGCCCCATCGGTAACGTACGGCCCAATAAATATCCGGATAAATTTGCCCCAGAACGCACAACAACTCAATGCAGTTTTGTTAAACTCAAACGGTGTTATTATGGGTAATTTGTTTCAAACAACAAAAACATTACCACAAGGCCAATACAATTTAGCCTTAAATTTGCAGGAAATACCCAATTTAACCCCCGGAATGTATTTTATTCATTTAAATACCGAAACTGGGCACCAAAAAACTATTATGGTTATGTTACAACCTTAATAACCCATTGAAATAAAAAATTATGTTTTAAGGGTGCAATAGTGCCAATTGTTCAACAAAATACCATTATTGCACCTTTATTATTTAGTTTGGCCATATACAAGGCTTGAATACGCACCACAATTAATTATATCAGAAATACATGTATCCACAAATTAGTGATTTATTGAGCGACCTATTAGGCATTAATATATGTTTACCCATACAAACCTTTGGTTTTTTTATGGCCTTGGGTTTTTTTGCCGGATTTTTGTGGCTTCGGTACGAGTTTAAACGACTTGAAGCGGCAGGAAATTTAACGGGTAAAAAAATAAATATTGCCATTGGCCAAAACCCAACAGCAGCCGAACTACTTGTTAATGGCCTAATTGGCGGCTTGTTGGGCTTTAAATTAGTGCCGATTGTGGCTAATTGGTGTGCGTTTTCAAAAAATCCACAAGATTATTTAGTAACCCGCGATGGAAGTTTAATAGGTGCTATTATCGGCGCTGTTTTAATATCCGGATTAATTTGGTGGAGCAAAAAAAAACAAGCCTTGCCCAAGCCGCAAATCGTTGAAGAAACAATATATCCACATCACCGCGTTGGCGATATTATTATAATTGCCGCCATTTTTGGCATACTTGGCGCAAAATTATTTAATTGGATTGAAGACTGGGAGGGTTTTTTGCGCAATCCTGTTAACCATTTATTATCGTTTGCCGGATTAAATTTTTATGGGGGCTTAATATGTGCCGCTATTGCACTTCTTGTGTATGCGCACAAGCAAGGCATACCGCCAAGGCGCTTGTTAGATGTAGCCGCCCCAGCATTATTCATAGCCTATGGTGTAGGCAGGCTTGGTTGCCATTTTTCGGGCGATGGCGACTGGGGTATAGCTAACCCACAACCCAAACCGTTCGATGGCATGCCAAACTGGGCATGGGCTTATCATTACCCAAATAACGTGGTTATGGCAATGAACCCCTCCGAAATTGCCTGCTATCAAAACCAGCAAACCCTCGAAATTATTACTAAAGATGTCCACGCTGCCTTGCCACCCGCCGAGGCTGTCCAATATGCCCACGCACTATGCGAGCCTGTATGGCCTACTTCGGTGTACGAGTTTATGTTGTGCAGTATCCTTTTTTTAATTTTGGTTGCCTTGCGCAAGCGACTGACCCCAGTTCCGGGTATTTTGTTTGCTATGTATTTGATTTTTAATGGTGTCGAGCGTTTTTTAATTGAAACCATACGTGTAAATGAGCGGTACAGCTCTTTTTTCAACTTAACTCAAGCCCAAACAATTGCTATTGCACTAATTATTTTGGGTATAGGGTTGGGAATATTTTTTTACCAGAAAAAAAACGAGCAGCCAAATTTAAGCTAATAAACTTGCCATTTGTTTGAACCATTTTAGCCACAATTTTTTAAAAAGTTGTATCTTTCCGCCCAAATTATAACGCCCCTTTTATATCCGGATGGTAAACATTAGTACCTTCCATTTGGATATTGTACTTCGATTGCATTAAATACCATGTCAGTTTTTATCCGGATATATCATAAAATACTATTACGCCCCTATTTGCCCCTTGTTGTTTTAGGTGTAGTATTGCTTTTTCTACTCAACCTAAATTTAGCGGCACAAACCAGCACAGGCATACCCGTTGACGAAACTAACCAAACCATGTTAAAACGCTATTTTGTTGAAGGCGGCTGGCAATACATGGGTTCAATACTAATTTGTTTTGTTTTAGGGCTGGCTATATGTATAGAGCGAATTTTACTGTTAAACCTCTCGACGACCAATAATCAACGCCTGCTCGACCGACTTGAAACAAGTTTTAAAAACAACGACCTAAACCAAGCAAAAGAAATTTGCCGAGCTACACGCGGCCCTGTTGCCGCTATTTTTCATCATGCCCTCGAAAGGGTAGGTGATGGCAGCTTAGATTTGGTCGAAAAATCAATAGCTTCGTATGGTTCGGTACAAACAGCAAAATTAGAGCGCGGCTTAACCTGGATAGCTTTATTTATTGCCATTGCCCCCATGCTGGGTTTTTTGGGTACTGTAATTGGTATGGTTCAAGCCTTTGATGCTATTGAAGCCGCCGGAGATATTTCGCCCACTTTGGTTGCACGTGGTATTAAAGTTGCCCTGCTAACAACCGTTTTTGGTTTAATTGTAGCTATTATTTTACAAGTTTTTTACAACTATTTAGTATCTAAAATAGACCATTTAATTATAGGTATGGAAGATGCCGCTATTTCGCTGATAGATTTGCTGGCAAAGTATAACACAACTAATCCACCAGAATAATATTAAGCTTCTAAACTTATTTTATCCGGATTTTTTTACTCCTTACTGAGAAGAGCACAAGCAAGCAACAAACAAAAATATCGAAAGAAAAAAATAAGCTTAATTTACTATTTATTTGTTATGCAAACATTCTTTACCAATTTTGGCATTCCGACAACTATAATTATGGTTATAGCGGCCATAGTAATATTGATTTGTTTGGAAATATGGCAATTGGTAAAACATTTGCGTGAAGACGATGTGAGAAGTTTAAAATCTTTGTATTCTTTTTTCGCTTTATCTGGATTAATTTTGGTTAGCTGGATTTTTGCCCGTCTTATGCCAATACCCTATTCAGCACAAAAATTAGCAATCACACAATCTCAAATTATTGACATAGGTATATATTTGACTATTTCTTTATTAGTTGTTGCCATTTTTGCCACTGTAGTAACCGAAATAATTAAGATGCTCCGCTAAAAGCCACCAGCCAAAAGCCACCAGCCAAAAGCCACCAGCCACCAGCCAAAAGCTAACAGCCAAAAGCTAACAGCCATCAGCCAACAGCTAAAAGCCATCAGCCAAAAGCCATCAGCCAAAAGCCATCAGCCAACAGCCACCAGCTAAAAACCATCTGCCCCCTACAAATCATATAAACAATGTTTTACAGGCAAAAACGCAGTATCCCCGAAATAAATGCCGCCTCAATGGCCGATATTGCATTTCTATTGCTCATCTTCTTTTTACTTGCCACCACAATGGATGTTGAAAAAGGATTGATGGCTACATTGCCACCGCTTGAAGACCCGGCCTTACCCGCCGCTCCACCACAAGAGGTATTGCCCCAAAACGCCCTCGAAATTACAATTTTGGCCGACAATACCCTGCAAGTCGAAAAATCTACCTTGATGATTGAACAATTACAAGAATATACCGAAAATTTTTTTAACAACTATGGCACAGACCCCCGTTTAAGCGAACACCCCACGAAAGGGGTAATTGCCTTAACAGTCGATAAAAATAGTACCTACCAAACCTATATTGAAGTACAAAATGCACTGAAATTGGCAGTTGATAACCTTCGCAATAACTGGAGCACCAAAACTTACGGCCAGCCTTACTTAAATATGCCCGAAGCAGAGCAAAAAAAAGCGCGCGACCTTTTCCCGCTAAAAATATCCGAAACCCAACTACCTTAATTAATACATAAAATTGATTGGACTAAGCAAATTCAACCTTTTTTGCTTAACTTTGTTCCTGTCTTTTTATACAATCATCATTCTAACGTCCAAACTAAATTATTTTATTTTAAAATGAATAAGAAAATCATGCATAAATATTTTACATTACTATTAGTGTTAATGGCTGGTATCTCCGGATGGTATGCTGTTAAACTAATTGAGAAGTATGAAAACAAAAACGAAATAGCCCCAAGAAGTTTTAAAGGCAAATATAAAATTAAAGATGAAGCGGGTAACGACCGATTTATAACGGGTGCACAGGGCGGCTTTGAATTAAACCTTCAACGAAGAGCCAATCAAAATACAGGATTAATACACCCCGAACATGTTTGGAAAGCGCGTTTTGAAGCCTACAACCAAGAAATCTCAAAATCTTGCGATGATAATGAAATTAAAAAGCCATTAATATGGGAAGAGTTAGGCCCAATTAACGTAGGTGGCCGAACCCGCTCGCTGGTTATTGATAAAAACAATCCCAACATGCTTTACTGCGGTAGCGTAGCTGGTGGCCTTTGGATGAGCAAAGATGCGGGCAACAACTGGAAACAAATTGCTATTGACGCAAATATTAACAGCAATACCATATCGGCCATGACACAAGCTGCCGATGGAAATATTTATATAGGCACAGGCGAATACCGATTTGATTCGGGAATTGCCGGCGACTCGAAAAGTTATTCCGCTTTGCCCGGCACAGGCGTTTTTAAATACAATCCAATTTCCGGAGAAATAACCCAATTACCACAAACCGTACCTAACTACGCCGGCGCTCCCGAGCAGTACGATTGGGCTTTTGTAACCAGCATTTCAGCACATCCAACAAATGCAAATATTGTTTACGCCTCAACAAACCGAGGCGTGTACATGACCAATGACGGTGGCACAACATGGTTTCAACCAAATGGTCTAAAATCAAAAGCGGCCGGATGGGATGTTGCCGTAGCTGCCAATGGGCGTGTATGGGCTGCGGTAGGTAGTACCGTTATGGTTTCGGATGCTAATGGTGAGAATTTTAGCAATTATGCTGGAAAAAACGGATTGCCGAGCAAGGATGTCCGGAAAAAAATTGCTATTTCGCCAACGCATCCTAATTATGTGTATATAGTCCTCTTAGGGAAAGACTTTGGCTGCATTAGTGGTATTTTTGAAACTACTAATGGCGGAGAACATTGGAACGAAATTACCGGAGAAGAAAACGCCTTGTTTAGCCCTTGCGCCTCGCATTGCCAATGCTGGTACGACCTTGCTATGACAGTTGACCCCTTTAACCACCGCCGCTTGTTTTTAGGTGGCGTAACCCTTTGGACATGGGCTGAAGACACCGGCTGGAATAGCGCAGCTAACGGAAATAGCGACCCATCAAACTATTATTATATACACTCCGATATTCATAATATTATTTTTGACCCTACCAAAAAAGGCCGCGTTTATGTAATTGGCGATGGAGGGGTGTTCAGAAGCACCGATGCCGATAATTTATATCCAACATGGAAGCATGTTTCAAAAAATTTTAACGTTACCCAGTTTTATGCCATGGGTGCCGGATTTTATGGCAATATTTTGGGGGGCACCCAAGATAACGGAACACAATACATATCTTACGACTATAATTCGAAAAAAAGCGCTACACACGTATTTGGCGGCGATGGATTTTATTCAGAAATATCGAGTATCAAACCTAAAGTATTGTTTTGCGAATCGCAATATGGAAATATGGAACGCTCCTCTACCGATGGTGATTCGTGGACATCTTTTTTTGATGACCATATAGATGCCGACCAAGATGGCAACATTGACGGGGGTGCTCCGTTTAGTACTGCTTTCTTTTTGTGGGAAAATTTAACCCGCTTCTACGACCTTGATGGTGTTATTGAGGCGAAGTTTGTTACAGGTGGCAATAATGGCATTGTTTGGGCTACCGACGAACCATTAAAATTATCGACCATACCCTATTGGTATAGTTTGGGCAAATTTAAATCGGGATTTTTAAGTGATTTTAGTTTTGTAACAAACGGAAAAACCGGATATGCAATTTCGAGCAGTGGCTCGTTAATGCGTTTTAAAAATATTGGCGCGGACTTGAAGGTTGAGGCCACCGAAATTGCCGCCTCTTCATTTAATGGCCGTTATGGCACTGGTGTTTACGTTGACCCCGGTAACCCAAACAATTTGGCTGTTACCTTGGGCAATTATGGCAATAATGATTATGTGTTCCTTTCAACTAACGCCTTTGGACTGTCGCCAAGTTTTACCTCCATACAGCATAATTTGCCCAAAATGCCTGTTTATGCCGTTGTAATGCTGCCCGATAATCCCGAGCATTATGTGATAGTTGGTACAGAACTTGGCGTGTGGTCGTATAACAAAAATACCGAATGTTGGACTGAATTTAGCAACGAAATGGGCCGCACTCCCGTGTTTAGACTTATTTTGAAAGACATGAAAACAGTAGGCTGTAAAGTTTTATACGCCGCAACACATGGACGCGGAATGTTCCGCTCAACAACTATTACCTACCCATTTTGCGATACCGCCTTGCCCGAAACTTTAACAGACTCTAATAATTTACAAACAAGCCAGCCAACCTTAAAAATATCGCCTAATCCGGCTTCAACCGTTGCCATTATTGATTTAAGTTTGCCAACCCAAGCACTTACTTCACCTACACAAGCAACCGTGCGGTTTTACTCCATTGATGGGCAGTTGGCTAAAACTGAGACAATTAACGATTTATTGACCGAACAACATACCGTTGGAATTAATTTGGCCGGATTAGCCGCCGGCATGTACTTGGTTGAGGTGGCGACACCCGCTTGGAGGGTGGCAAAACCTTTGTTGATACAAACAGCGAATTAATATTTTCCGGAATTTCTTTTGTTGCTTGCAGTTTTTTCTTCTAATAAATAATGTGCCAAATGGTGCGCGGGGCTTTGTATAATTTTCCCGACATGGTTAATATTGCGGGTTGCTAAGCAGTTGCGTAAAATTTGGGCAAAATGATGCGCTATTGAACCTACAAAATGCACCGTAACCGGAGATTTTGCCGGCGGCGTAAAAAGTAAATGTCCAAAAGGCTGAATAAGTTGGTTTTGTATAAATTCGTTAAAACAATGCTCAATTTGCTGCTTTACCCAGCTATTTTGCGCGTGTTCAAAAGCAAACAAGGCAAACCCCGACAGAAATTTTTTAGGATGTTTGTTGGCGTAAACTTCGGCTAAAACGGCTTCTTTATTAATATGAGGATACTTTTTTTTAAAATCATTCATCAATTCATCCGGAAGTTGCTTGTATAAATAGCCTTTAAGCATCCGGATTCCTATTTGTGTGCCGCTGCCCTCGTCTCCTAAAATAAAATCTAACGAGGGGTTGCCTTCGTATAAGGTTGTACCATCATAATAACAAGCATTTGAGCCGGTACCCAAAATACACGATATACCCGCATTTTTACCACAGGTGGCATAAGCGGCGGCTAAAATATCATGTTCAACAATAATTTGCCGGGCATCCGGAAAAACCTGACGCAGAGCTGTTTCAATTTTAAAACACCTTTCGGGGCTCGAGCATCCGGCACCAAAAAAATACAAATCCTTAAACTGGTTATTTGTTTGCATTAGTCCTGAGTTGGCCTTAATGCCGGCAACAATATCGGGCAACAAATGATGCACAGGGCTAAATCCCATTGTTTCAAATTCGGCAATAATGCCTGCTTTGCTGTTAGCCAATAGCCACGAAGTTTTGGTTGCACCGCTTTCGGCAATTAATATTGTCATTTTTTGTGTTAGATGGTTTGTGTTAAGCGTTGTAGTGGCAAAGTTACAATTTATCATTTAATTGAGCTTGGGGCTTAAATTTTCTTCGTCTAAAAATTGAGTGTATTAAATAAATTTACCGTATCTTGTGCCAAACTTTTTTTTAATTCAAAACATATCCTCCAAATGAAAAATTTACTTTTTATTTTATTGCTTGTAGCAACTGCTTGTTTTGTAGGTTGCAAAAAAGACAAAAGTTGCGCGATGGAAGGCAACTGGGATGCCAAATCTATAACCGTAGATGGCGTAGAAACTGTTGGTGCCGGAATAAACTCGGCAACTATTGAGTTTGAAGCCTGCGAAAACAATGTAGGCGATTTTAATATTGATTTTTTATACATAGATGGCACTTCTGAGAAATTGACGGGCGAATACGAAGTAAAAGAAGGCGATGAACTTCGTTTAACTTATAACGATGGCAGTTTTGAAGATTGGGACTTTGTAGTTAAAAATAACGATTTAACGCTAACAGGTAATATAAATGGCACAAGTATGATTATGAAGTTTGAAAAAGACTAAATTTAGCATTTTGCCCTTATATTAATAAAAGGCTGCAGTTTATAAGTGTTTATATACTGCGGCCTTTTTTGTATTTTAAGTTTAATAGAAAGTAAAATTACTTATCAACAACCCTCTTAACCATAAACCTTTGCGCGGCCACTATTTTGCCCAACCTAAGGCAAAACAAACAAAAAATATTATTTTTGCCCTAAATTTATTGCCATGCCCGCTTTAACCAAACCAAATCCAAACGCTAAACGACTGTTTTTGCTCGATGCGTATGCCCTAATTTTCAGGGCACATTTTGCATTTATTCGCAATCCGCTAATTAACAGCAAAGGCCTCAACGTGTCGGCAATTACGGGGTTTATGAATAACCTTTGGGATATAATCTCCAACGAAAAACCAACCCATTTGGGCGTAGCCTTCGATGTAGGGCAAACCGACCGCGCTGCCGAATATGAATTTTACAAAGCAAACCGCCCCGACTCGCCCGAAGATATAAAATTAGCTGTACCGTACATTCATCGTATCTTAAAAGCCATGAATATACCCGCCCCCGGCGTAGCCGGCTTCGAGGCCGACGATTTGATTGGCACCTTAGCCAAACAAGCCGAGCAACAAGGTTATGAAGTGTATATGGTTACCCCCGACAAAGATTATGGGCAATTGGTAAGCGACAAAGTGTTTATGTACAAGCCCGCATCGGGGTTTAGCAAAGCCGAACTGCTGGGCGTTAATGAAATACTAACAAAATGGGATATTAGCCGCGTTGACCAAGTTATTGATATGTTGGGTTTAATGGGCGACTCAGCCGATAATATTCCGGGCATTAAAGGGGTAGGCGAAAAAACAGCCATCAAATTATTAAAAGAGTTCGACAATATTGAAAATTTACTTGCCAATACCCATCTTTTATCCGGAAAAACCCGCGAACAAGTGGAGGCAGGTCGCGAAATGGCTTTGGCCTCAAAAAAATTGGCTACCATCATTTGCGATGCTCCAATAACATTTAATCCGGATGATTATGCAATAAATGAAATAGATAAAACAGCTTTGAGCGCAGTTTTTGCCGAACTCGAATTTAGAACCCTCGGCAAACGCATTTTAGGAGACGATTATGCGCTTAATACTGCTAAGGCTACCGCTGCTAAAAACCCACCAATGCAGCAACAAAATCCGGAAAAAAACACCACTTCAACAACAACTACTACCACCCAACTTGATTTGTTTTCTCAGCCCGCAGCTACTCAACAGCCTGCACTGCCTCAAACAGGTAGCACTGCTTTATTTGAGGAAAAAATTGAGCATGGGCGCACTATTGCCAATACACCACACGAGTATCAGTTGGCCGATACACCCCAAAAACGAGCGCTGTTAATTAGCGAACTGTTGCTACAAAAATTGGTGGCTTTTGATACCGAAACAACCGGAATTGATGCCAATAACAGCGAATTAGTTGGGTTGTCGTTTAGCTGGCAGGCTACAAAAGGCTGGTATGTGCCTATACCACCCGAACAAGATGCGGCAAAAGCAATTGTAGCCGAGTTTAAGCCTTTTTTGAAGCCCAAAACATAATAAAAATTGGTCAGAATATTAAATATGATTTGTTGATGTTGCGCTGGTATGCTATGGAAGTTCAAGGCGTATTAGAAGATACTATGGTAGCGCATTATTTATTAGAGCCCGAAATGCGCCACGGGATGGATTATTTAGCTGAAACATATTTAGGCTACACACCCGTTTCAATTGAAACTTTAATTGGCAAAAAAGGTGCTAAACAGCTAAGTATGCGGCAAGTAGCCGTTGAACGTGTGGCCGAATATGCCGCCGAAGATGCCGATATTACCTTGCAATTACATCAAAAATTTGCCCCTTTGGTGCACGCACCGCACCAGCAAAAATTGTTTGCTCAGGTTGAAATGCCTTTGGTTCGTGTTTTAACCAATATGGAGTTTGAAGGTGTTAAAGTTGATGTTGATTTTTTAAACAAATATTCAACCGTTTTAACCGATGAAATTGAAATCCTCCGGATTAAAATTTACAGCGAAGCAGGTGTGTCTTTTAATTTAGAGTCGCCAAGGCAATTGGGCGAAGTGCTTTTTGACCGGATGAAAATACCTTACGAAGGGCAAAAAACCAAAACAGGGCAATACAGTACCAACGAAGAAACCTTGTCGGCATTGGCTTTTAAATACCCCATTGCCGCTACTTTGCTCGACTACCGCGAATTAACCAAATTGCGTAGCACTTATGTAGATGCGCTTCCGCAGCTAATTAACCCCCGCACCGGACGCATCCATACCACTTACCAACAAACGGTGGCAGCTACAGGGCGTTTAAGTTCACAATATCCTAATTTGCAAAATATACCCATCCGCACCGAGCGCGGTCGCGAAATACGCAAGGCATTTATTCCGCGCGCCAGCGAATTTACCTTGTTAAGTGCCGACTACTCGCAAATTGAACTGCGCCTAATGGCAGCACTTAGCCACGACCAAAATATGCTCGATGCTTTTATGCAGGGTTTAGATATTCATACAGCTACGGCAGCGCGGGTATTTGGCGTTGCCCTGGATAGTGTTGATAAAGATATGCGGCGCAAAGCAAAAATGGTAAATTTTGGCATCATCTACGGCATTTCGGCATTTGGCTTAGCGCAACGCTTAGGCGTTCCGCGCAGCGAAGCCAAACAAATTATTGACGAGTATTTTAAGTCGTATCCACGCATTAAAGGTTTTATGGACGAGTGTGTAGCAAGTGCCCGGACAAATGGTTACACACAAACAATTTTAGGCCGTCGCCGATATTTAAAAGATATTAGCTCTAAAAACCCTACTATCCGGAATTTTGCCGAGCGCACCGCCATCAACTCGCCCATACAAGGCAGCGCTGCCGACCTTATTAAGGTGGCCATGGTAAATATTAACATAGAAATGGAGAAACGCAATTTAGAGTCGCGCATGATTTTACAAGTACACGACGAGTTGGTTTTTGATGTGTATAATCCCGAAATTGCCGAAATGCAGGACATAGTTAAAACCCACATGGAACAAGCAATTCCGGATTTGGCCGTACCTATTAAAGCTGAAACCGGAACAGGTAAGAATTGGTTAGAAGCGCATTAAACAAAAAGATAAAAAATTAGCAGAATTGTTGCCTAATCTTGGTAAACACGTGTTGTTTGTTAGGTTAACTTTTTATGCGAGCCATCGCAGTAGCCCAAGGGATGTTTGGTTTGCTTGCATCCACAAAACCAAACCGTAGTAGTTTCTTCGTAAAAATGAGTAATGGGGCGCAAATTGCAAGTAGTCTTATGCGTGCCATCGCAGCGTGGGTCGGTTTGGCTTCGCCCGCACGAGCACCACGAGAATTTTTTTTGTGCCTCGATGGTAACACAGTAGGGCGATTTTTGCTGAATAATGGGTTTGTCGGGGTCGTTATTTGGGTTATCGGTCATTAAGTTATTAAAAGTTATTTGTTGCTGTTTGAATTAGTATTTGTAGTATTTGTTTTTTGCGGAAAAGTGCTAAACTTTGTTTTACTATCCGGATTTGAAACGGCAATTTGTTTGGCATTTGCATCTAAAATAATTTGGGGTTGCCCATTTTGTGCAAGGTTTAGGTACCCACATCCTGCCGCATCATTGCCCGCATATAACATGGCTTGCCCTTGCGAGTTAAACAATTTTATACTGCACCCATCGGACTTGTTGCTTAGTTGCAAATTGCTGTTGTTAACCATATTGTTTAGTTGTACTAAGGCTCCTGATCCGGTTTGGTCGGCACTGAGGGTTATTATTTCTTTTCCTTGCATATTATAAATTGCCAGCGAACCGGTGGTTTGGCGAGGTTCAAGCACCATTAAGGTTTTTCCGGCCTCGTTTACCATTTCAAAGCGGTTGGCTTTTACAACAGGCTCTATTTGGGCAAAATTTGGAGCGTTGCTGCGCGTTGCACTTACAAATAATAAGGTTAAAAAACACAAGCCTAAAATGCCATTTAACAAGGTTAGGCGTTGAACTTTTGTTTCTAAACTGCTAATTTTATGCTCAAGGTTTACCATAAAAATAAAGGTATAAATTTTATTCGTATTGTTAATAATAGTTGGCAAAATTAGGCAATAAACACTAACTTGCAGCATTATTTTAAAGGGTTATGGGCTTATTAACAAAAAATGCTTGGTTTGTAATATTAAATCCTGCCTCGCGCATGGGAAAATCGTATAAAATATGGCAAAAAACGATTAACCCTTTATTACAGCAGTTGGGCATAAAATATGAATTGTACCAAACAACAGCCCCCTTACATGCTGCCGAATTAGTACAGCAGGCTGCTGCACAAGGTTATACCCAAATTTTGGCTGTTGGAGGAGACGGTTTATTACACGAAGTTGTGAACGGTTTAATGAAATTGCCAGCAGAAAAACGCCCTTTGTTAGGCGTAATACCTTGTGGCACTGGCAACGATTGGGTTAAAACGTTGGGAATTCCGGTTCAGCCCCAAAAATCGCTTGCCGCTTTTAGGACGGGTAAAATTAAATCTTTTGATGTTGCTAAGGTGAACGTTTCGCAACCCAATGGTACAAGTTCAAATTTTTATAGCTGTAATGTTGCCGGAGCAGGGTTTGATGGCTATGTAGCACAGGCAATGCTGCATTGGCCAAACGCAAAACGCTGGGGGCGGGCATCGTATTTTGCCGCTATTTTAAAAAGTATGTGGGCGTATAAAAATGTAAATTGCACGGTTACAACCAACGAGGGCCAAATTTATGAAGGCCCCTTGTATTTAATGGCAGCCGGAATTGGCAAATTTGTTGGCGGCGGCATGATGCTTTGCCCCAACGCAAGCCCCCACGATGGCTTATTAGATGTAACGTTAATAAAAGGCTTAAATAAATTGCAAGTACTACAACAATTACCCAATTTGTATAATGGCAAATTTATAGGCCATCCACAAATAGCTGTTTTTACTTGTAAATGGATTACCATTAATGCAGAAACACCTTTGTATTTACAGGCCGAAGGCGAGTTATTAGGGCATACGCCTATCCGGATAGAAATTATTCCGGAGGCAATACAAGTGGTAGTTCCAAATTAATTTTTCAATTTATGCACCTTTCCGGATATTTTTTGCATCTGTTTTTAATTACAACGTAACTAATTATTTACTTGTAAACATCTAAAAAAAAACTAAACCTTCAAACATACCAACCATGAAAAATCTTAGTTTTATTTGCCTTGTCGCAATTTTTTACCTAACTGCATGTGGCGGAGCAAATTATGAAAATAAAGCAGCTTATTCGTACAAAAGCGAAGCAGATGCAAGCACCCAAAGTCGTTCGATGCCTAATGTAGAGGCACAAGCAGCGCCGGCTGCCGGCAGTGGCGAAATTGCATTGGAAGGCAATGAAGACAGCCGCTTAAATCAAACAGGTACAACTGTTAGTTCCGGCCAAATTGAAACTGCTAAAAAAATAGTCAAAACGGCTAATATTGAGTTTCAAGTACAAAAATTTGAGGAGGATGGCAAAGCTATTAAAGCCTTGTGCGGCAAATATAAAGCCGATATTACCAACGAAAGTCAGCAAAGCGAGTCGTATAAGACGCGCAATTATTTAACCATACGTATTGCAAACGACCAGTTCGACAGTTTTATTGAGGAACTCATGGCTTTGTCGGTATATACCGACCAAAAAAACATCAGCACAGACGATAAAACAATGGAGTATGTAGATATTGATGCCCGCCTCAAAACCAAATTAGCGCTTGAAGCTCGCTACCGCGAAATTTTAAAACAGGCCAAATCCATTAAGGAAATTTTAGAGGTCGAGTCGCAAATTGGCCAAATAAGGGCCGAAATTGAATCGGCGCAAAGCAGGCTGAACGAAATAAACCGCAGTGTAGCGCGCAGTACTATTCACCTTACATACTACCAGAAATTGGACTATAAACCTCAGCCCACTATTGGCTTTTTTGGAAAACTGCTACAAGCCCTTGAAAATGGTTGGCGCGGATTTTTAGAGTTAATAATAGGCTTGGTAAATATTTGGCCTTTGATTATTTTGACGTTTTTGGGTGTTTGGTTGATAAGAGCATTTTTGAGGCGCAGGTCGGCTAAAAAATTGAAACTGCCCACCACCAACAACAACCAACAAAATATTAATTGATTAAATTAGGAAAAAGAAATCGAACTGTTCCTCGGAATTTGCAAGGCTTAGGTTTATCTAACTGAATTTTGAAGCAATCCGGATAAGTGTATGATTACAACCTTTAATAAACCAGACCAAAACAATAAGCTGATTTATTAAAGGTTTTTACTCCTCAACATAATCTAAGTTTTTGCCGTAAGTTTCATCTAAAAAATAAACGGCAAGAACAGCTATAACTGTGCTTGTTAGGCCTACAATTAAAGCTCCGTTAATGTAGCCAAAATTATTGCGTGCCAATAAAAACAAAGCAGTTATGGGCACTAAAAATCCGCGTGCCATATTGGGCACGGTTGTGGTGGTGGTAGCCCTTAAATTGGTGCCAAAACTCTCGGATGCCATTGTTACAAATACCGCCCAAAGCCTACCCCAAAACCCAATAAAAAGCATTTAAAATACAACATGTTTAACGAAATATTACTGCCCGAATACAAGTAAAAAAGCACCGTTAGCATTGATATGCCGTGAAATAAAAACATTACTTTCCGGCGACTTTTCCAAACCTGACTAAGCACACCTGTAACCAAATCGCCGACAGTTAAGCCTATATAACAATATAACACAGCTTCGGCCCCAGTTTTTGGTGGGTTAGCCATTCCAAACCCATTTTTGGCAAATTCGGGGGTTAGCGTAACCAAAATACCAACTACAAACCAAGTAGGCAAACCAATTAAAATACAGTTAATATAACGAAAAGCACGGCGTTTATTATTAAATAGCTGCAACAAATTGCCCCGTTTTACCTTAGCCTTCGATAAGTTTTTATACATTCCCGACTCGAAAGCCGAAACACGCAACACTAACAACAATAATCCTAAGCCACCGCCAACAAAATAAGCCGTGCGCCAGTCGAAAGTTTTGGCTACAAAATAAGCCATTACCGCCCCCACCATGCCTACTGTTGCTACTAATGTTGTGCCGTACCCCCGCGACTCTTTGGTCATAACTTCGCTAACCAAGGTAATACCAGCCCCCAACTCGCCTGCTAAACCAATACCGGCAATAAACCGCAGCCATTCGTACTGCTCAACCGTTTGCACAAAACCATTGGCAATATTAGCCATCGAATAAAGTAATATCGAGCCAAATAATACCGATATACGGCCAAATTTATCGCCGCTTATGCCCCATAAAACGCCGCCCAGCAACATGCCGGCCATTTGCCAATTTAGCAATAGCAAACCTGTGTCGGCTATTTGAGTAGGGTCGGTAATACCAATATCTTTAAGGCTTTGAACGCGAACAATGCTAAACAAAATTAAGTCGTAAATATCGACCAAATAGCCAAGTGCAGCTACAATAACTATTATATTAAAAACCGAGTTGCTTTGGTTGGGCGTTGAAGGTAAGTTTTCTGTCATAAATAGGCGTAAAAAGTCATTGTGTTTATAGAGAGGCGAATACTTAAATTGCGCCCCAAGTTACGAGATTTTTTAAACAAGAATAAAATCAAAATCCCAAAACAAGCACAAACATCCGGATATAATAAAAAACAAGCTTTACATAAACGCGCATTGGCACAACAAAATTTAGTTTAAAAAAACTATCTTTGCGCAATACATTACTACTTCGCATCAAAAAAAGATCAAACAAATGCAAAAGGCGCTACTATTTTTAATTATTTTAATTGCTGTAATTGTTATTACTCCATTCCAACTTATAGCCCAAAACAACCTCGACCGCTCGGTGCGGGTTAGCGCCGTAGTAACCGAATCGCCGGCAAGTATTACTTTAAACTGGGTATTACATGCCGATGCCACTGGTTATACCATTTACCGCAAAGCCAAAGGCGCAAGTTTTTGGGGCTCGCCCAAGGCTACTCTTACCGGTACCACCAATACCTGGACGGATAACGCCGTTATTGTTGGCAATACTTACGAGTATCGTATTGATAAATCCGGGGGCGCTGCAACAGGCTATGGCTATATTTTATCCGGAATTAAAGTTGCCGCCACACATAGTCGGGGAAAAATGCTGCTTTTAATTGACGACACTTATACCACGCCATTGGCAACCGAAATTGACCGTTTAATTGCCGACATGCGCGGAGATGGCTGGCAAGTTATCCGGAAAGATATTAGCCGTACCCTACCTGTTCCGGATGTTAAAGACATCATAAAAACCGAATACAACGCCGACCCAACCAATTTTAACACCCTCTTTATTTTAGGGCATATTGCAGTGCCGTATTCAGGAAATATTTACCCCGATGGCCACCCCGACCACCAAGGCGCTTGGCCTGCCGATGTGTATTATGCCGAAATGAACAGCACATGGACAGATGTAACCGTAAACAATACCGTAGCAAACCGACCCGAAAACGACAATATTCCGGATGATGGCAAATTCGACCAAAGCGCCATCCCATCAGACGTTGAGCTGCAAGTTGGGCGCGTAGATGTATATAATATGCCGTCAATAAACCCAGACGATGTGGTGCTAATGAAACAATATTTAAACAAAAATCATGCTTTTAGAACCGGGGCATTTACAGTACAGAGGCGCGGTTTGGTTGATGATAATTTTATGGGCTATAATATTGCTATTACCGGATTGCGAAATTTTCCGCCTATGTTCGATGCCGCTAATGTGGTTGATAACTATGTAAATGGTGCCGACTACGTTACCCTTTTAACCGCAGGCGATTATTTATTTACCTACGGCTGCGGCGGTGGATGGTACCAGGGGGCAAGCGGAGTCGCCTCTACCGGTACATGGGCTACCGATTCATTAAAAACTGTTTTTACTAGTTTAGCCGGAAGCTATTTTGGCGACTGGGATAATGCCGATGCTTTTTTGCGGGCACCATTAGCCTCAAAATCGCCTACTTTAATTAATTTTTGGGGCGGAATCCCACACTGGCCTATTCACTATTTTGCCATGGGCGACCCTATTGGGCTTTGTACTAAATTGTCGCAAAATAACGGTGGTTTATACGATGGCAATTTTAACGGCGCACAACGCTCTATACATATCGCTTTAATGGGCGACCCCACTTTGCGCCTACATAATATGGGTATGCCTACCTTGCTAACGGCAACGCCAACCCTTGACCAAACCAAAATTGACCTCAGTTGGACGGCAGCAACAGGCAGCATTTTGGGCTACCATATATACCGCACCGATAGCCTGCACAAAGCTTTTACCTTGCTAAACACCAGCCCTGTTACAGGCACAACCTACCAAGATGTAATGCCTATGGGCGGGCAAAATATATACATGGTTAGGGCTGTATTACTCGAAAACTCGGCAAGCGGCACTTACCATAACCTTAGTACGGGTACAATTAGCAATGCCGTAAATTTGCCAGTGCCTTTTTTGAAAATTAAAACACTACTGCAAGGGCCTTATGCCGGCGGTGGGCAAATGAATGCCACTTTAAAAAGCAAAGATTTAATTCCTTTAGCCCAACCTTATAATATAGCCCCATGGAATTATGCCGGCACCGAAAATACTGCCCTAATTCCAAGCAACGTAGTTGATTGGGTATTAGTTGAATTGCGCTCAAAAGCAGACAGCACAGTTATTCGTGGCCAAAAAGCTTGTTTTATTAAAACCGATGGACAAATTGTAGATGCTAATAACAATACAGAACTTAGTTTTCCCGGATTATCGCCCGGAGAAAATGTATTTATAGCGCTGCGCCACCGGAATCATTTGGCTGTTCTATCAAAAACGGCTTTAGCATTTAACAACGCAAGTTCGCACAATTTATCATTGCCGGCAAATATATTAGACGGGGGAACCCAGTTAGCCAATTTAGGCGATGGTTATTATGGGCTAAAAGCAGGAGATTGTAATGCAAATGGCACTATTACCGTAGCCGATTTTAATATTTACAGCAGCCAAGCCAGCCAAATTGCCGTTTACAAAGCTGGAGACTGTAATTTAGATGGCAACGTAACTATTAGCGATTTTAATAAATACCAGCCAAACACTTCGGCCATTGCAGTAGCCGTAGTCAGGTATTAGCCAGTTGAAATAATAAGTTTTTTGAACCGAAAGCGTTTTATTTGGCGCTACTTTCAAGAGGTTATGAGAACTTGTTTTTGGTAGCAATCATCCGGAAGTTAAAAATATCGGTATTGCCGTTAAGTGGTTCTTGCTTATTTATCCGGCAAAAGTCAAACCATTTTTTTAAACAAACATTACGCGCATAAAACATGTGTGGTAATAATATTTGTATTTCAAACTCCTAAACCCCTAACAAATTTCAGAGCCTGTCTAAATTTTATTTTCTAATTCTATTAAGCATCAATTTTATCATGGCAAGTTGGATCATTGTCTGGCTCGTTTCGGTTTGGAACTCAAAGTCTTTACTCAATCTTCGATAAGCTTTCGAGCCATGCAAAAGTTCTTTCAACAATCCATCTTTTTGGCAATACTTCGAATTTCGAGGCTGTATTCGATCTACTTACAACCTCAACCACCCACCCAAACGTTTTGCGGGTATTTTCAATTAACTCGCCTCTATACCCGCCATCAGCTACTATCTTTACCAATCTGCAAAACCTGCCTCTGAGGTCAGCTATAACCATTGGGGCTGATTTACTGTCATGCTCATTTGCCGCATGAACCACAACCGCTAAAAGTAGTCCCATTGTATCTACAATAATATGCCCTTTCTGCCTTTAACTTTTTACCCCCGTCAATCCCTCTGCACAAGCCTCCGACGCTTGTTGTCTTTACGCTCTGGCTATCAATTATACCAACACTTGGCGATGAAGCCCTGCCTGCTTGCTTTCGAGTCTTATCCCTGAGTATTTCATGGATGAGTTCTATCGTCCCATCCTTCTTCCACTTGGTAAAATAGTAGTAAACAAGCTTCCATGACGGAAAATGGAACGGCAGCATGCGCCATTGACAGCCAGTTTTAAGCAAATAGAACAGCGCATTAAAAATTTCTCTTAAACTGTGTTTTCGTTTCCGTTTGTCGTCTAAAATGCCTAATATTGCACTCCATTGACTATCGGTGAGACTGCTTGGGTAGGTTTTCATTTTACTTTATGTGTTTGATTTTCATAAAGCTATGAATTATTATTTAAACGTCAAACTGATAGTCTTTTATTCACATCTCTTTTAATAACTTTTTTCCTATCAATTTTTAGGACTGGCATGCCAATTTTTAATTTTTAGACAGTCTCTAACAAAATTGCCTCTTATAGAATAAACATTAGCTACACAAAACCAAACCAAACCACCATGCAACAAAAAAGCGGATTTACGATGTTTAGCTTAAACGAGTTTGAAGTTTGGCTTTTTGACACCCAAATAGCCCGCACTATTAACCACATACAAATACATCACACGCTAATTCCTAGTTACAAACAATTTAACAGCCACAGCCATTTTGACAATTTAGTTGAGATGCGCCATTTCCACAAAGTAAACAGAGGATTTAGTGATATTGCACAAAACCTAACCATTTTTCCGGATGGCAAAATAGCCCTCTGCCGCAGTTTTGAAAAACAACCTGCTGGCATTGCTAAACGCAATATTGGCGGCATTTGTATTGAAAATTTGGGCAATTTTGATGCGGGCAAAGATGAAATGACCTCGGCGCAAGCAGATGTTATTATACATGTTGTTGCTTTATTGTGTAAACGATTTGCTTTACAACCTACTATCGATACAGTTGTATATCATCACTGGTTTGATTTAAGCACTGGAAAACGCACAAATGGAGATAGCGGCATAACCAAATCGTGTCCTGGCACAAATTTTTTTGGTGGAAACAAAGTTGCAAACGCAAAAACAAATTTTTTACCCCTTGTGGCTGCTCAGCTAAAAGCGTTGACCAACCAAACACAGATTCCAAACGATGATGATTTGCCCGATAACAATTTATTAAAAAATTATGGAATGGTAACTGCAAACGCACTAAATATCAGAAACGGGGCTGGCACAAATTATCCGATTAAAATGGTTACTTTTTATGGGGCAATTTTACGCATTTACGAGCAATCTAACGGATGGGTGCGCGTATCGGCTAAACGAAACGAGTGGGTAATGGAAAAATATTTACAATTAGGCCAAAAAGCAATAGTAGCTGAAGTAGAATTGCTGAATGTGCGCACCGGGCCCGGCACCGAGTTTGAAATATTTGATCAATTAGCCGTAGAACAAGACGTATTAGTTTTTGAAAAACTGAATAACTGGTGCAAAATTGATTTATCGGGGTTGTGGGTAAGCGGAAAATATTTATCGTTTGTATGAATTTTTAAAAAGTCCGGATAGCGTTGAGACAAATAAATAATATCTTTATACCATCCGGATTTTTTACTGTTATTAGTTCGGTAAAATGTGTTATTTGCATCTTCTTTTCTTCAATTTTGAACTTGGTTTGCTCAAATTGTCTCTATTCACCCAAAATAAGTCCATAAATATTTTTTAGGACAAGGCCACTTTGTGGTTTTACCCGCTTTCATCAAAAATACCATTAAAAACCAACCAAGTTGATATGGTTTGTCAGTTGAAGTTTTAAAATAAATAAAACAAAACTAAAAAAGCGACTAAATGCTATTAAAATAAAAGTTTTGTTCGTATCTTTGCGCTGCCATTCAACAAAGTTTATGTTTTTAATATTTAAAAAATTCGTCAATATATTTGTTAGTGCGGCTTTAATGCTACTCCTACAAATTAGTGTTTTAGCACAAGACCATAACCATAGTCATGGCCCGGGTACCCCCCCGCACGACCATAGCGCGCCCGGTCATACGCACGCACCGGCAGCCAACGCAGCAACAAGCGGCCAAAACAGCCAAACGGAACAACATAGTTCTGGTGAGGCAAAAAAAGCCCCAGATATTAGCGGTATGATAATGAACCACATTGGAGACGCTAACGAGTTCCATCTGTGGGGGCATACTTCTATATCTTTGCCTTGCCTTGTGTATCATTTTAATCATGGTTTCGAGTTTTTTTCGTCGGGTGTATTTAACCACGGGCACAACTCGTATAACGGCTATGTAATGCAGCATGGGCGGTTGTATTTTGTAAACGACCCTTCGTTTCAAAAAGCCGGAAGTGTTGAGGTACATGTAATAGACGAAAAAGGCAAAAAACATGTTATAGCCAACAACGTAAAATATAACGATGTTGACCGAAGTAGTTTTATTGATTTTTCAATAACTAAGGTAGTGTTTACCATGCTGTTAGCCACCTTGTTAATGATTTTAATATTTACGAGCATTGCACGTGCCTACAAAACAAACCATGTTCCCAAAGGTTTGGCCTCGTTTTTTGAACCTATCATTGAATTTGTACGCGACAATATAGTAAAACCCAATATCGGCAAAAATTACGAAAAATACATGCCGTTAATGCTAACAATGTTCTTTTTTATTTGGATAAGCAATATGTTAGGCTTGATACCTTTTTATCCGGGAGGTGGTAACGTAATGGGCAATATATCGGTAGCTTTTACGCTGGCTTTTTTTGTTTTTCTAATTATTAATTTATCCGGAAAAAAAGCCTATTGGGGGCATATTTTTAATCCGCCGGGTATGCCCGGATGGGTTAAAGCCATTTTAGTGCCAATAGAAATTTTATCAATATTTATAAAACCATTTGCCTTAATGATACGGTTGTTTGCCAATATAGTTGCCGGACACATCATTATTTTAAGTTTTGTAGGTATTATTTTTATTTTACACCACATTGGCGGCCCAATTGCCGGATGGGGCACCGGACTTATTTCGGCCATATTTTTACTGTTTATGAATGCCCTCGAGTTATTGGTAGCCGCACTGCAAGCCTATATATTTACTATGCTGGCAGCCGTATTTATTGGGCAAGCCCTTGAAGAACACGACCACCACGGCGAAGAACAACAACACGCACATTAATAAAGGAAAAAATGACTTGTAGGTTACACAGCTTTGATTGAACACAAAAAAATAGGTGCCTCGCTAAACTCAAATGCTTTAAAACAAAAAATTAATAAACTTTTTTCTTCATATTTTAATTTTATTTGTAGTATGGACTTCATGCCCATTTTACTTGAATTAACGGGCAATATAGCCGCTCTTGGCGGTGGTATTGGCGCTGGTTTAGCTGCTTGTGGTGCTGGTATTGGCGTAGGCCGTATTGGTGGTTCGGCGGTTGAATCTATTGCACGGCAACCCGAAGCCTCGAACGATATTAGGGCTAACATGATTTTGACTGCAGCCCTTGTAGAAGGTGTAGCACTTTTTGGTGTGGTGGTAGGTTTGTTAACAATGTTGTTATAAGAGCCAATAAAACCATTTCCGTTAGTGTGCCAAACACCTAACCAATTGTTTCCCCGGCGTATGGCCGGGGAGGCAATTTTTAAAATTGAAAATCTATCAGTAAAATAACACAGTAAATTATTCTATTTATTTTCCGGATGTATGTATTTTTTAGCTCTGCCATTTAGCTCTAAACTCAAAATCAAACAGGCAAAAAGTTAAAGTAAATCCGGATAAAACACAAAACTCACATCAAAAACAAAGTATAACTGCCTAATTTCAACTATTATAAAAGCAAAACAAAAGGCATTTACCTTTGTCATTTTATCTAATAATTATTAACTACATATCTTTTACCATTCATAATTTGTACTCGTCATGGTGCTACTAAATGCTCTACTAACGCCCGATTATGGTCTTATTTTTTGGACGGCTTTAATATTTTTAATTCTGTGGTATTTTTTAGGTCGTTTTGCATGGAAACCAATTGCCGAAGCGCTAAAAAGCCGCGAAACCAAAATAACCGACTCGCTAAATGAAGCTCAAAAAGCCCGCGAAGAAATGGCTAACCTAAAAGCCGATAACGAGCGCCTTTTAAATGAAGCAAAAGAAGAGCGCGCCCGTATAATTAAAGAAGCAAAAGAAATTGGCGACAATATTGTAAACCAAGCAAAAGATAAAGCCAAATCTGAAATTGCCGAAATTAAAGAGGCCGCTCAACTTGATATACAAAATCAAAAAATGGCGGCAATTACCGAAGTTAAAAACCTTATTGGCACTTATGCCATCCAACTTTCAGAACAAGTATTAGGCCGTGAATTAAAAGACCGCAAAGAGCAAGAAACCTACGTTTTAGAACAAGTAAGTAAAATGAAATTTTAAGAACGACATTACTTGTCTTCATTTTACTTTATCGAAACAATACAAGACAAGTTATCTTATCCTCTTTTTTTCTTATTTTTATCATTATCGTAAATAAATATGTCTGTTCATAAAATAGCAACCCGTTACGCCAAAGCTTTGCTTGATTTAGCCATAGAGCAAAATCAACTTGATGAGGTTTACAACGATGTGCAAAAAGTAAACGATGCCCTAAAAAACCGCGACCTTTGGCTGTTAATGAAAAGTCCGGATGTAAACTACCAAAAAAAGCAACAAATTACCGATTTATTGTTTGGGAATTCATTAGGTATAATTATGAAAAGCTACTTGAAATTGGTAATTGGCAAACGCCGCGAATTTTATTTGCCGGAATTAGTAAGTGCTTTTTTAGAGCAGTACAAAATACACAAAGGCATTGTTAGCGCAACACTTACTACCGCTTTTGCAGCAACCGACGAAATTATTGCCAAAGTAAAAAACCTAATTTTAGAAAAAACAGGCAAAACAGCCGTTGAATTAGAAACTAAAATAGACCCAACTGTAATTGGTGGCTTTATATTAAAATTTAATAATTTACTTTACGACACTAGCATTTTTAATCGGTACGACCAACTTAAATTGGTATTTAGCGACACCACTTACGTTAAACAATATTAATAAAATTAACCGCAAAATAATTTTTTTCACTCATGGTTGAAGTTAGACCAGAAGAAATATCCGCCATATTGCGCCAACAGCTTTCGAGTTTTAAAACCGAAACTCAATTAGAAGAAGTAGGCACCGTACTACAAGTTGGCGATGGTATTGCCCGTATTTACGGCCTTAACCAAGTTCGTGCAGGCGAATTGGTTGAGTTTGAAAATGGCATTAAAGCCGTAGTATTAAACCTTGAAGAAGACAACGTAGGTGCCGTGTTGATGGGCACTTCCGAAGCCATCAGAGAGGGCGATACTGTGCGTCGCACCGGACGTATTGCCGCTATTCGTGTAGGCGAAGGCTTGGTAGGCCGGGTTATTAACCCACTTGGCGAACCCATTGACGGCAAAGGCCCCATTAAAGGCGATTTGTACGATATGCCGTTAGAGCGCAAAGCACCCGGTGTAATTTACCGCCAACCGGTAAACGAGCCACTACAAACCGGGATTAAAGCTATTGACTCGATGATTCCGATTGGCCGCGGCCAACGCGAACTTATCATTGGCGACCGCCAAACCGGGAAAACAGCTATTGCCATTGATACTATTTTGAACCAACGCGAGTTTTTTGAACGCGGCGAACCCGTTTACTGTATTTATGTAGCCGTAGGTCAAAAAGCCTCAACTGTTGCCAATATAGCAAAAATATTGGCCGAAGGTGGCGCTTTAGACTATACCGTTATTGTAAACGCATCGGCCTCAGACCCCGCCCCCTTCCAATTTTTTGCCCCATTCTCGGGCTGCTGTATTGGCGAGTTTTTCCGCGACACTGGCCGCCCTGCGCTTATCGTTTTTGACGACCTTTCAAAACAAGCCGTTGCCTACCGCGAAGTATCTTTGTTGCTGCGCCGCCCACCAGGCCGCGAAGCATACCCCGGAGACGTGTTTTATTTGCACTCACGCCTATTGGAACGCGCCGCAAAAATTAACGAAAACGACGAAATAGCCCGTTCAATGAACGACCTGCCCGACTCCATCAAACACTTGGTAAAAGGTGGTGGCTCGCTAACAGCATTGCCCATCATTGAAACCCAAGCCGGAGACGTGTCGGCATATATCCCCACCAACGTAATTTCGATTACCGATGGCCAAATATTCTTAAATAACGACTTGTTTAATGCCGGCGTTTTACCCGCCATTGACGTAGGTATATCGGTATCGCGTGTAGGGTCGGCAGCTCAAATTAAACCCATGAAATCGGTGGCAGGTACTTTGAAAATTGACCTGGCACAATATCGCGAATTAGAAGCTTTCTCAAAATTTGGTGCTGACTTAGATGCCGTTACAAAATCTATTCTCGACAAAGGTGCGCGCAACGTAGAGGTATTAAAACAACCGCAGTACACCCCTTATCCGGTTGAAAAACAAGTAGCTATTATTTATCTTAGTACAAATAATTTGCTTCGCGAAGTTCCGCAAAACAGAGTGCGCGAATTTGAACAGGTATTTTTAACTTCACTTGAAAAACGCCATCCGGAAGTATTAGCCCAATTGCGCGAGAAAAAAGGCGAAATCACTGCCGATTTAGCATCTAAATTGACTGAACTAGCTAAAGAATGTGCTTTATCGGTAAGTAAATAGTAAAGCGCAATAATCAAACCAATAAAAATAAAAGGTCGTAACACTACCTATACGGTTACGACCTTTTACAAGGTTTGAAATTAAATTTTAATTATAAAATATTTTTATAAATATATATGCCAGGTCAATTAAAAGAGGTTCGCAACCGAATTGTATCGGTAAAAAAAACGCAACAAATTACAAAGGCCATGAAATTAGTGGCCGCCTCAAAACTCAGGAAAGCCCAAGACCGTATCATTAAAATACGCCCTTATGCCGACAAACTTTACGGTATTATGGGCAATTTAATGTCGGGCGGCGATTCAGGCGGCGGGATGGCCTTTGGCACACAACGCCCTGCCGAAAATATACTTATAATTTTAGTTACATCTGACCGTGGCCTTTGCGGCGCTTTTAATTCGAGCATTTCTAAAATGGTGCGAAATACCATTAATACCCAATATGCCCAACAAAAAGCATCCGGAAATGTAACACTAATGTTTATTGGCAAAAAAGGCTATGACCTGCTAAAACGCGAGCCGGTAAAATTAAATACTGACTATATTAATCTATTCCAAGACCTTAATTTTGATGATAGCGCAGCCTTGGCCGAATTGATTATGCAGCAGTTTCTAAGCAAACAATACGATATTATACATGTTGCTTACAATCAGTTTAAAAACCAAATTGTTCAAATTCCGTTAGTTGATACTTTTTTGCCCGTTGTTAAATTAGAAAAACCAGATATCGCTAAAAAAAGTAGTGCCAAAAATGCCGGAAATGCCCCAAAAGAAGATATAAAACCCGATTACCTATACGAACCCGATAAAGAACAGATATTAAAAGAATTAGTGCCTAAAATTTTAAAAACACAATTTTTTAGATATTTGTTAGACAGTAATACCAGCGAACAAGGTGCCCGGATGACTTCAATGGATAATGCAACCAACAACGCCGAAGAGTTATTGCGCGACCTTAGTATTCAATATAACCGTGCCCGCCAAGCAGCCATTACCACCGAAATTACCGAAATTGTTAGCGGCGCCGCTGCCTTGCAAGGCTAATTAAAAGATTAACGCTAACTTTTTTTATATTTCAACTGATTTAGATATAGCCCCGCTTTTTTAGCACACTAATTGATGCTAATAAAATGGGGTTTTTCATTTCGATTTATAGCGCAACTTCGTTTTCCGGAAACAAAATAGTGCGTTTGGGCATATTTTCCGGATCTTTGCCTTGTCGTTGGTAATAATTCTGATGCTTATCTTCGGCGGGGTAAAAATTGGCAATAGGTTCAATAACGGTATCAATTTGATAGCCCTTTAAGATAAGTTGTTGTTTTAGTTGCTGTGCTGTTTCGGCCTGTGAAGGTGTGTAATAAAATATGCCGGAGCGATAATAAGATTTTAGGCCATGAGGATGCGTAAATTGGTAATGTTCAAAATAAGTTTGAAGCAAAGCTTTGGTGGTAACAATTTCCGGATTGTAGGTAATTTGTACTGCCTCAGTATGCCCACTTAAATTGTTTGCCACTTGTATTGATGTCGGAAAAGGCAAATGTCCACCCGTAAAACCAACTATGGTGCTGATAATGCCAAGCTGCTGCTGCCAAAAGTACTGCTTGCCCCAAAAACAACCACCCGCCAACACAATGCGGTGGTACTGATGATTATAAAGTTGAGGTGTAAATTTTAACGAAATAGAATTTACACAGTGCCTCGAATTTTTGAAGGTAAATTGTTCCCCGTAAAACACATGCCCTAAATGGCCTTGACAAGTTGCACAAACGATTTCTATCCGGCGACCATCGGCATCGGGCAAACGCAAAACCATCCCCGGAATTTCTTCTTCAAAACTTGGCCATCCACAACCCGATTCAAACTTGTGCTTACTTTCGTACAAAGGGCTGTTACATTGCCTACACAGGTAAGTACCGTTAAGTTTATGGTTATTATAGGTGCCGCTAAAAGGCATTTCGGTACCTTTATGCAATATAACTCTTTTTTCTTCGGGGGTAAGCTCGTTTAAAATAAGGTTAGGGTTGTTTTTCATGGCCTTGCAGATTCTAAACTTACTTGAAACAGAGCAAAATAGGTTTATCGGTATAAATTTAAGGGCATCGAAGCGCCAGTCGAAAAATCGTTGGTTCGACCTGTTAGCTCGTCCCCATCCCCACCTATAGTAAGCGTAGCTTCACCCGTTGTGCCCATTAAGGTTTGGTATTGCAGGTTTAAAGTGTTGCCTTGCAAATAGCCACTACCTGCCGCCGAAACTATCGGTTGCCCATAGTAATTCGTCATTTCTTGAAAAGTAACCTCGTTGCCGTACTGAGTAAATACATACGAAGCCCCCGTATTGTCGTCATACCAATTACCCGATAAGCTAATCCTACTGCTTTTTGCATCATCAACCCGACCGCCCCCGCCTTCGTTTTTGGCCATGTTCGCTTTCGCTTTGCGCTCTAAATCCTCAATCCGGCTTTGTAATTCGGCCTCTTTCTTTTGCCGTTCATTGGCCTCCATATCTTCGATCTTTTTTTCTAATTCGGTAATGCGGCCAGTACGACCCGGAGCATCAGAGCCACCATTATTTGATGGAGTTAAGGGTTCTACCTGATGTACGGGAGGTTTAGCCGGCTCGTCAGCAGGTTTGGGTTTTGTTAAATAGCCAGCATTTTGTAAACCAATAACTAAGGTTACAATACCACCGGCAACGGCAACAATTTTACCAACATGGCCAAGTAGGCCACTATCTTTTTCTTCGGGCATAATAGGCAGCAGTTAATTTAAAAAATATTAATGAGTGTATGACACAAAAATTTGGGCTAAAAGTACAGTATATTATGTAAATAAGCAAAATTTTTTTTTTGCTTCAAGCAAAGGATTAGAAGAAACTTGGTTTTAGAAAACTTAGATAAGTTCCGGATATTGTTAAATTATCCGGATATTGTGCCGGATTTTTGACTTTTATGCCACTCATCTTAATCTTTAATCTCCTTAAAAATTAAAAATTGTTTGTTGTTATTAATCATACCATTTAAGTAGTTATGTCAAATCAGCAACCTTTTACCGTACCCACAATGGCCGAAATGGCCGCCAACAACCAACAACCCGAAATATTATTTTGGGTGGGCTGCGCAGGTAGTTTCGACGACCGCGCCCGCCGCATTACCAAAGCCTTTGCCCGTATTTTGCATCATTGTGGCGTAAATTTTGCCATTTTAGGCCAAGAGGAATCCTGCACAGGCGACCCCGCACGCAGGGCTGGCAACGAGTTTTTGTTTCAAATGCAGGCAATTACAAATATAGAGGTACTTAATATGTATGGAGTTAAAAAAATTGTAACCACTTGCCCACATTGTTTTAATACCTTAAAAAACGAATATCCGCAGTTAGGTGGCCATTACGAAGTAATGCACCACACTGTTTTTTTGCAACAATTAATTAATCAAGGCCAGTTAAAACTTAAAGGCGGTGGTAGTTTTAAAGGCCAACGCATTACCTACCATGATTCTTGTTATTTGGGGCGCGCAAATAATATTTACGAAGCCCCACGCGAATTATTATCTCTGCTCGATGCCGAATTAGTAGAAATGCGCCGTTGCGGCTCGCGCGGGCTTTGCTGCGGTGCCGGGGGGGCGCAAATGTTTAAAGAAGAAGAAAAAGGAACACGCCGCGTAAACCAAGAGCGTACAGACGATATTTTGGCTGCCCAACCAACTATTGTGGCCTCGGGCTGCCCATTTTGTATGACCATGCTTACAGACGGCATAAAAGAACGCGAACAACAACAAACCGAGATAAAAGTAATGGATTTTGCCGAACTCATAGCTCAGGTAAACGATTTAATTTGATTTTACATGATTGTAAAAATGAATTTGATATAAGAACAACAAACAAGTACTGCCGATTAAGCTATCCTAAATTAAAATTAAATTTAATCAGCAAGAATAAAATCCGGATGATTAGCGGAACTATTTTCTTAATCAAATTACCTGTTTTTTATTACCCTTCACTTATTTCAATTTGTATAATCAGTTTTGTTGTACTTCGATTATGCCGCAACCACGCCCATTGACGAAGATGTTTTGAGCGAAATGATGCCCTATTTAACGCAGCACTGGGGCAACCCCTCGTCTATTCATAAATTAGGGCGCACAGCAAGGGCTGCTATCGAAAAAGCCCGGAAAACCATTGCCACAAGTTTAAATTGCAGTACAAGCGAAATTTTTTTTACCTCGGGCGGCACCGAGGCTGCCAATTTAGTTTTTAGAGGCGCCATACAAAACTTGGGCATTCGGCGAATCATTACATCGCCCATCGAGCACCATTGCGTAACCAATACCGCAAAAGCCCTTAGCCAACAACAAAATATTGCCATAAACTGGCTGCACCTAAACCAACAAGGCCAGTTTGAAATGGAAGAATTAATTTTTTTGTTAAAAAACGAGCCAAAAATACCCACCTTAGTAAGTTTAATGCACGTAAACAACGAGTTGGGAAATATTACCAATATTGAACAAATTGGTGAAATTTGCAACCAATACGGCGCATTTTTTCATACCGATGCCGTCCAGTCATTTGGATTTATGCCTTTAAGTGTGCAGCAAATTGGCTGCCATTTTTTATCGGGTTCGGGCCATAAATTATATGCACCCAAAGGTATAGGATTTTTGTACGTCAACTCTCAAACTACCTTGCCACCTTTGATTTATGGAGGTTCGCAGGAGCGCAATATGCGTGCCGGAACCGAAAATGTATCCGGAATTGTAGGCTTAGGCGCCGCCGCACAAGCAGCACACCAGGTTATGCCCAGCCGATATGCCCATCTGTTAGATTTAAAACAATATTTTAGAAGCCAGTTATTGTATTATTTTCCGGATATAACTATAAATGGCATTGCAGAGGATGAAGCATCGGCGGCAAAAATTTTAAACGTAACTGTTCCTGTGCCCGATTCTGGCCTTATAGTGGCACAATTAGATGTAGAGGGCTTGTACGTATCGGGTGGTAGTGCTTGTAGTTCGGGGGCCGAAGTAAAATCGTATGTACTCGAGGCCATCGGCTCAATGCGATATCCGGCAGTGCGGTTTTCATTTGGCAAAAATCAAACTAAATCAGATATAGACGAAGCAATTGCCATTTTGCGCCAAACTTGGGGCAGTGGAGCAAAAAAATGACCATTTAAACACCCAATTATAAAAATTAGCCCTTAATTTTGTAGCTAAATAACTGTAAAATGGATGATGTATCAAGGAAATATTATTGTTATATAGATGAGCAAGAAGTAGGGCCGTTAAGTTTTGACGAAATTATTCAGTTAGGCATAACTCCGGATACCCCCGTTTGGTACGAAGGCGTAACTGATTGGCGGCCGGCGTCAAGTTTTCCGGAATTTAAACCCGCTTTTAATGCCTCCGAGCCACCGCCCGCCCCCTTGCCAGCCTCAATAAGCGAAGGGTTTGGCATTCGCACCCGCCACGCATCGGCTACAGATAAGGCTATTGAATGGAACACAGGAAAACCAATAGCCGAGCAAACAAAATCTAAAAATAAAAATACCGAAGCAAAATTTTTAGCCTTAAAAGGCTTTTTTATTCTGTTCGTAGATTTGATATTGCTGACCTTAGTTGTAGAACTATTTGATTTAAATACAGGCCCGCAAAGGGCTTGGGAACCACCGTTTGCGGTTTTGGTAATGATAATAATACCCGCTTGGGCAGTCTATTATTTTGTAAAAGCTTTTCAAGCATGGACGCGCAATAAATAAAGATAAACTTTGCTGCGCTGCCAAATTAAAAAAACTAACCAACTCAAACATTCATCTCTTGTATCCGGAGAAAGATAGCAACCGCGCAAAAACATCCGGAAAGCCACTGGGTTAAGAAATAGCCAAATTTTAACTAAAAATGTGTACTTTTGCAGCCTATTTTTTAATCATCAACATTTAATAGCTGTAATCAATAGCATTTTATTTAATTTATATGAGCGTATTAGTAAACAAGCACTCGCGAGTGTTGGTACAAGGGTTTACCGGTAAAGAAGGCAGTTTCCATGCCGAGCAAATGATTGCTTACGGAACAACTGTAATAGGAGGCGTAACACCCGGAAAAGGGGGGCAAACGCATTTAAACTTACCCATTTTTGATACGGTAAGCAAAGCCGTAAATGCTACCGGAGCCAACGTTTCTATTATTTTTGTGCCGCCGCGTTTTGCCGCCGACTCAATAATGGAAGCCGCTGATGCCGGAATTGAGGTGGTAATTTGTATTACCGAAGGCATACCTGTACAAGACATGGTGCGGGCAAAACAGTTTGTTAAAACACGTTCAAAATGCAGGTTGATTGGGCCTAATTGCCCTGGTATTATTACCCCCGAAGAAGCAAAAGTTGGCATTATGCCCGGATTTATTCATAAAAAAGGTACGGTTGGCATCGTTTCGCGCTCGGGTACACTTACCTACGAAGCTGTTGACCAAGTTACTAAGGCGGGAATGGGGCAAAGCACCTGTATAGGCATTGGCGGCGACCCCATTATTGGCACTACTACAAAAGAAGCCGTTGAACTGCTAATGAACGACCCCGAAACGGAAGGTATCATTATGATTGGCGAAATTGGCGGCGGCATGGAGGCAGAAGCCGCCGAATGGGTTAAAAAACATGGCACTAAACCGGTTGTCGGTTTTATTGCCGGACAAACCGCCCCCGCAGGTCGTACTATGGGGCACGCAGGCGCTATTGTAGGAGGTAAAGCCGATACCGCCGCCGCTAAAATGGAAATTATGCGGCAATGCGGCATCCATGTTGTTGAATCTCCTGCTTTTATTGGCGAAACAATGCGTTTAGTTCTGGGTAAATAAATTACTTGGTTGACTTGTTAAATATAAAACCTACTAAACAAATAAATAAAATAGGTTTAGCGGTAAACAAGAAATTTTATCATAGAATTTGATATTTATATTTTATCATTTTACAGTACATTATTAAAATAGTCTATGTCGCAATTATTACTGCAAAATAAAGTAGCCTTAATTACCGGCGCCTCGCGGGGTATTGGCCGCGCTATTGCCGAAACCTTTGCCCAGCATGGTGCTGCCGTGGCTTTCACTTATATTTCAGACTCGTCGGCTGAAAAAGCCTTGGAGTTAGAAACCCACCTGCAAAACTATTATGGCATTAAGGCAAAGGCTTACCAAAGTAATGCTGCCAGTTTTAGCCATGCCGAAGCCTTGGTAAATAATGTATTGGCCGAGTTTGGCACCATAGATATTTTAGTTAATAACGCTGGCATTACCCGCGACAACCTAATGCTTAGAATGACCGAAACCCAATGGGACGATGTGATGAATAACAATTTAAAATCGGTGTTCAACTTAACCAAACAAGTACTTCGCCCTATGTTAAAGGCAAAAATGGGCAGTATAATTAACCTTAGTTCTATTGTTGGTATGCGTGGCAATGCTGGGCAGGCCAATTATGCCGCAACCAAAGCGGGCGTTATTGGCTTTACAAAATCGGTAGCACAAGAGCTTGGCTCGCGCAATATACGCTGTAATGCTATTGCTCCCGGCTTTATTGAAACCGAAATGACCCACACACTCGATGAAAAAACCAAAGCCGATTTTTTGAAAGGCATACCCATGCAGCGCTACGGCAAAGCCGATGAAGTGGCAAACGTAGCCCTGTTTTTAGCCAGCGATTTGGCAACTTATGTGAGCGGACAAACCATTAGCGTTTGCGGTGCTTTAAATTGCTAAAAAATTTAATTCGATTGATGATGTCAGCAGATAACCAAGTTGAAGGGTAATATTTTTAATATCATCCGGAAACCAAAAACGGTTAAACAAAAAAATTATCCGGATAAATTAATTGAAATCATTAAATTAATATACACACTTAATAATAAAGGTCTATCAACATAAAGTATTTTTTTATATATTACTAATTTACAGCTTTAATGCGTGTACTTATAACGGGTGCTGCCGGATTTTTAGGCTCGCACCTTTGCGATAAATTTTTAGCCAATGGCTACCAGGTAGTAGGCATGGACAATTTATTAACCGGAAGCTTGCGTAATATTGAGCATCTTTTTCCACAAAAAGATTTTTCTTTTTACCACCACGATGTTACCAAATTTGTTCACGTTCCGGGCGATATACATTATATTTTACACTTTGCTTCGCCTGCAAGCCCTATCGACTATTTAAAAATGCCTATCCAAACCTTAAAAGTTGGGGCTATGGGAACGCATAATTTGTTGGGTTTAGCCAAGGCAAAAAAGGCACGTATTTTAGTAGCCTCTACCTCTGAGGTGTACGGCGACCCCTTAGAGCACCCTCAAACCGAAGAGTATTGGGGCAATGTAAACCCAGTTGGCCCAAGGGGTGTTTACGACGAGGCCAAACGTTATATGGAGGCATTAACAATGGCCTACCATAACTACCACGGCATTGAAACACGCATAGTGCGCATTTTTAATACCTATGGCCCCCGGATGCGTATTGACGATGGCCGAGCTTTGCCCACTTTTTTAAACCAGGCAATGAACGGCCAAAACCTTACCGTATTTGGCAGCGGGCAGCAAACTCGCTCTTTCTGTTATGTCAGCGATTTAATTGATGGGATTTACCGCCTGTTACACAGCGATTATCACCTACCCGTTAATATTGGCAACCCCGAAGAAATTACCCTTACCCAATTGGCTACCGAGGTGATTGAGTTAACCAAGGCTAAGGTAAAAATTGATTTTAAACCTTTACCACAAGACGACCCCAAACAGCGTCAACCCAATATTACAAAAGCTAAAACCTTGCTAAACTGGTTTCCTCAAGTAAGTAGGCAAACCGGAATGGCCCAGACCTACGCCTATTTTAAAGAGATTATGCAACCTTAAAAAAAAATGCTGATACGGCTTTTTGTGAGTGGGTCAATTGCGAAGCAAAACATCCAATCATTATATAAATAAAAAATGAAAAATCAACTAACTACCTTTTCTCATTTTGTGTTAGCTAAACTTGCCCTTGCTGTTTGTGCAACTATACTATTTTTTGGTTTTGAACCGCAGTTAAAAGCGCAAGATGCCGAACCTGACTTAAATATGCTGCTCACTGTTTTGGGCTTTGAGTTGCCTCAATGGGATACCATACCTAAGTTGGAAACATTAAGCCCCGAAGAGGCCAAATTGTCGGCAGTAGTAATAACAGACCGCCGTTTGCACCAATATCAAGCTTCGCCCGATGACCCACAAAGCGCCGGATATCTACATTTGCTAACCGAGCACAAAATTATACGCATTAACGACGACAAAGCTGTTGAACAATTTAATAAAGTATATATTCCATTAGCAAACGATGCCGAAATTGTTAATGTTCAAGCCCGTGCCATTAGCGCCGATGGCAATAAAATTATAAATTTAGATAAAACTGCCATTAAAAACTTAGACAATGTTAAAGGCTACTCGAATATAAAATTGTTTGCCATTGAAGGAGTCGAAATTGGTGGCCAAGTTGAATACTTATACTCAATACTTAAAATAGACGATGATGTATTTGGGCGCGAAGTTTTTCAGAGCGATGTAGCCGTGCGCGATGCCTATTTTGAAATTATAAGCCCAAAATCGCTTGAGTTTGAAGCAGTTGGCTACAATGGTTTTCCGAAATCAATGCTTAAAACATCCGGAGATAAAAATATCCTATCCTGCTCCGTACATAATTTGCCCGCCTTATATGAAGAAACCTATTCAAATTTGCGCGCCAACTTAGCGCGCATAGATTATAAACTAGCCTACGACCGCAACCATTCGCTACCGAACAGAATGTACTCTTGGGAAGAAGCTGCTACATTTTACAGCCAAATTTTTTATCAACAGCTATCGAAAAAAGAAATCCGGAAAGAAATTAGCAAAACTTTAAAGCCTTTAAAATTAAAGAAATTATCTGTTGCGCAAAAAATATCGGCTATTGAAAATTATTTGAAAGATAATTTTGTGGTTACTGATGCCGCCGGCCCCGAGTTTGCGCGCATTGAAAACATGCTCGATAAAAAAACAACCAGCGAAATAGGCATGACGGTATTAATGGTAGCTTTGCTATCGGAGGCCAATATTACCCACAATATAGTACTTACCAGCAATAGAACCGAATATCGTTTTGATAAAAACTTTGATAATTGGGGCAATTTTACCGAAATATTATTGTTTTTTCCGGAGACGAAACAGTTTATTATACCTTCTTTAGTGCATTTTAGGGCGGGTATTGCGCCGTATCATTTAGCTGGCCAATTTGGGTTGTATATTGACCCAAAAACACATAAGGGGCAAGTAATGGAAATACCTATGCCAAAGGCAGCAGCTACTAACAATACTATTGATGCGAAAATTAATTTTGATGCAAACATGAACCCCAAGGCAAATATTATCCATAGTTTTACCGGATACCGTGCCATGGAGTACCGCGTTATTTATCAAATGCAACCCGAAAAAGAGGAGTTGATGAAAGAAATTTTGACCTCGGGCATGAAATCGCAAAACCTGCGCAATACACAAGTAAAAAACTACCAATTTGCCGACAACGCAAAGCCAGATTTACCTTTTACGGTATCGGGCGAGTTTGATGCTACCGACCTGATTGAAAAAGCCGGAAACAACTTTTTGTTTAAAATTGGCAATATAATTGGCCCTCAAACCGAGCTGTACCAAGAGCATGAACGCCAAAACCCTATTGACATGCAGTACCCCGTTGATTATAAGCGCATAATTACCATTGAAATACCACAAGGCTATGTAGTGAAAGGCTTAGACGACCTTAAAATAGATATTTACCAAGACGAAAAAGGCCAAAAAATTAACCGTTTTATTTCGGACTACAAACTTGAAGGCAATAAATTAACTGTTACCGCCAACGAATTTTACGATAAAATAAGTATGCCCGCAAAAGATTACGAAGCTTTTAGAGCCGTGATAAATGCCGCCGCCGATTTTAATAAATTGGTATTGGTTTTTGAGAAAAAATAAACTCTTGAAATTAAAGGTCAAAATTCCATCTTACATGCTTAATCCGGATGTTTTATTTTGTCCTTAAAAAACTATCCGGATTTTTATGCTATGATAAAACGAACTTTGTAAATATATCTTAGTGCTATCACCAAATTGAATAAAGGCTTCGCCTAATTTTTAGTAACATTTTTGAGCTTACTGCCATTTTTTTATACCTTTGTACTTAAACAGTAAGATATTATTTCAGCATAAATTTTTAACTTGTTTAGTGAACGCAACTATAACACCCACTTTACACGTTTACCCTGTTTAACTAAAAAAAATCCCAGTTTTAACCCGTTTTTATGAACAAAATACTTTTACTTTTTGCTTTTACATTGCTGTTTACACTGTCGGCGTTTAGCCAAGATTTTACTGGCTTTACCACCAATGCCTATGCGGGTGTTAATAGCCTCGAAGTTAATCCGGCAAACGTTGTTGGTACTATTTATAAATTAGATATTTGTCCTGCTGCTTTTAGTATTAATCAATATAATAATTATTTAGGCAAACATCCTACCATCCCTACCAAGTGGAAATTACCAAAATTTGCCCCCGTTGATTTTAATACCAACAACGCACCTCGTACCGATATTTACGAGCATGCCCGCTATGTAGGCCCATCGGTTTTATTTGATATTGACCGCTTTAGTGCTTTTGCCGTTACAACGCAAGCGCGCAGTGCCATGTTGGTAAATAATATACCCGCCAATTTAGGCCAAAGCTTTAACGCCGCCGACACACTGGCAAAACAACCAACCACCGGCAATGCTACCGACCTGAAAGTCAATTTTGCAAGCTGGACAGAGTTTGGCGGTACTTATGGGCGTTTGAGCTATTTTAATGGTGGCCACCGAATTAAATACGCCGCACGGGTAAAATATTTGGGCGGTTTGGCAGCACTTGCCGCCGATATAAGCTCATTAGATTATAGCACCACCAACGCCGATACCAATAATGTAACCATAACAGATGCAACTGCCTTATATGCCCATACACCTACTATGAAAATGGGCAAATTCAAATTTCAGGGAAGTGGTTTTGGTTTAGATTTGGGCATTAAATATTCGTTTTATAATAATGTTGTATTTGGTATATCTGTTATGGACATTGGCTCAATTAAATATAAAAAATTAGCACCAAGCGGGCAGGTAAAAGTTGATAATAGTTTTAATGTAGGTAATAATTACGGCTCGGTAGCCGAATTTGACGAATCACTTGAAAAAAATACAACCAATACACCTTCGGTGAGCGAGGTAATAGCTCAAATGCCTACGGCGCTTAGTTTTAATTTTACCGCTTTTTTATGGAAAAACGGCGTTTATGAAGGTGGGGGGTATCATAATTTTTATGTTAGTTTATTGGCTTACCAATACCTTAAAAATACAAATCCAAATGCCGATATACACGTTTCTGCACCGTCAAGTTATACGCTTACTGTTGGTTTTAACAGTTTTAGCACCAACTACGCCTTGCCTTTAACTATTAACGAGTTTGGCGATGTTAGTTTAGGCGGTATGGCGCGGTTAGGCCCATTTATTATTGGCTCAAAAAATGTACTTTCGTCTTTATGGCAAAAAGAGGTGCACACTACCGAAGTGTATTTTGGCTTAAAAATACCATTTATTAAACCAAAACCCACCATTGTTCAAGGTTGCCCCAAACGCTTCTAATATCTAATATCCGGAGAATTTACTACTGATTACACACTCGCCATACATCTTGCAATTAAGAAATAAAATTTTTAAGTATTTTTGGCTTTCTGTTTCTAAAGAAACTTTTTTCTTCATTTTTGCATTGCTATGCTGATATTAATAGCTACATGGTTATATTTTTTTACATCAACTTAATTAAATTTATATGATACTTCGCTTAACTGCATTTGGCAAATTTAGCATTGTTTTGCTTATTTGTGGCTTGTTATTTGGTGCCTATAAAACGGCACAAAATTTAGGATGGATAAAACCTAAAGAAGTTGCCCCATCAACGGTAATTGAAAAAGTTGAATTGCCCGATGCACCCAAAAATGCCAATTCAACCGTTGAGCCTGTAAATGCTCCGCAAGAAAAATTAGCTAAATTAAGTTCGCCGCCGGTAAACATATTAATTTGGGCTTGGAACTCGCAATTGGGATTGCTTTTTGCCAATGGCGGTGCCAAACCTACCGAGGGCAGTATTATGGCCAAAAACGGCGTAAACTTAAACATAACACGCCAAGACGATGTGTCGCAAATGCAGGCCTCGTTAATTAAATTTGCCGAGTCCTATAAAAATAATCCCAAAACTACAGATGGCACCCATTTTGTAAATATTATGGGCGATGGGGCTGCCGCTTTTTTAGCCGGAGTAAATCCCCAACTCGAAAAATTAGGTAAAGATTACCGTGCTCAAATAATTTATACCGCCGGACGCTCGTTAGGTGAAGATAAATTTATGGGGCCACCTGCCTGGAAAGATAATCCACAAACTGCCAAAGGCGGCGTAGTTACCGCTGTATTGCGTGACGGCGACTGGAATATTGTTGTAAAATGGTGCTCAGACAATGGCATTCCGGTTAATACCGATGAAACTACTTACGACCCCGATGCTATGAATTTTATAGCAGCAAATACCTACATAGATGCTTCTGAAAAATATATTAACGGCTATTCCGAAGAACGCGATGAGGTAAAAAAAGGTGTAAAAACCGGAAAAAAAGTAAAAGTGAATGTAGCCGGCGTTACCACCTGGACTCCGGGAGACGTAATGGTGGCTCAAAAAAAAGGAGGCCTAATATCTATTGTTTCAACCAAAGAGTATAATAGCCAAATGCCTTGTGTAATGATAGGTATTAAAAAATGGTTGGACGACAACCGCCCAACTGTCGAAAAACTTATAGAAAGTGTTGCCGCCGGAGGCGACCAGGTTAAAACTTACGCACCGGCCTTGCGCCGTGCCGCCGAAATTGCCGCTAAAGTTTTCAACGAAGAAAATGCCGACTACTGGGAAAAATACTACAAAGGCGTAATTGAAACCGACAAACAAGGATTAAAAGTTGAACTTGGTGGCTCAAGAGCAAACAATTTGGCCGATAATATGGAAATATTTGGCCTTAACCCCGGAAGCGTAAACATTGTAAAAATTGTTTACACCACTTTTGGCGATATTGTAAAAAAACTTTACCCCCAATTAGTGCCCACCTACCCCGCCGCCGATGATGTAATTAATACCACTTTTTTAGAGGCAGTGGCAAAACGCGCCGGCAGCAATATAGCAAGCCCCGACAAACCCGAATTTAGCCCCGACAATACCATCCGCGAAACAATTAGTAAAAAGAACTGGTCTATTGCCTTTGAATCGGGCAAAAGCACCTTTACCCCCGCCGCACAACAAACCCTTGACCAACTGTTTAACGATTTAGTAATTGCCGGCAACCTAAAAATTGAAGTAAACGGCCATACCGATAATGCCGGCGATTTTAACGAAAACATGAAACTATCAGAGCGCCGCGCCTTTGCCGTTAAAGAATGGCTCGAAAAAAAATCGCCTTCAAACTTTCCCGAAGGCCGCATAAATATTACTGCACATGGTAGCACCAAACCCATTGCCCCCAACGAAACCCCCGAAGGCAAAGCCAAAAATCGCCGGGTTGAAATTGTAATGGGTAAATAGAAATTTACATTTGTGTGCATTAAACGCATTGAAAAAGTTGAAGTATAATGCGATATAGAATAAACCATCCGGATATAATTTTATCCGGATGGTTTTTTTATTTTACAACCCATCACATTTCTAATCTAAAATATTTTTATATTGCACGCATTAATTAACGATCTCATTATGAGTAAACTCAGTATGGTAAACTAAGAGCCTGTCTAAATTTTATTTTCTAATTCTATTAAGCATCAATTTTATCATGGCAAGTTGGATCATTGTCTGGCTCGTTTCGGTTTGGAACTCAAAGTCTTTACTCAATCTTCGATAGCTTTCGAGCCATGCAAAAGTTCTTTCAACAATCCATCTTTTGGCAATACTTCGAATTTCGAGGCTGTATTCGATCTACTTACAACCTCAACCACCCACCCAAACGTTTTGCGGGTATTTTCAATTAACTCGCCTCTATACCCGCCATCAGCTACTATCTTTACCAATCTGCAAAACCTGCCTCTGAGGTCAGCTATAACCATTGGGGCTGATTTACTGTCATGCTCATTTGCCGCATGAACCACAACCGCTAAAAGTAGTCCCATTGTATCTACAATAATATGCCGCTTTCTGCCTTTAACTTTTTTACCCCCGTCAATCCCTCTGCACAAGCCTCCGACGCTTGTTGTCTTTACGCTCTGGCTATCAATTATACCAACACTTGGCGATGAAGCCCTGCCTGCTTGCTTTCGAGTCTTATCCCTGAGTATTTCATGGATGAGTTCTATCGTCCCATCCTTCTTCCACTTGGTAAAATAGTAGTAAACAAGCTTCCATGACGGAAAATGGAACGGCAGCATGCGCCATTGACAGCCAGTTTTAAGCAAATAGAACAGCGCATTAAAAATTTCTCTTAAACTGTGTTTTCGTTTCCGTTTGTCGTCTAAAATGCCTAATATTGCACTCCATTGACTATCGGTGAGACTGCTTGGGTAGGTTTTCATTTTACTTTATGTGTTTGATTTTCATAAAGCTATGAATTATTATTTAAACGTCAAACTGATAGTCTTTTATTCACATCTCTTTTAATAACTTTTTTCCTATCAATTTTTAGGACTGGCATGCCAATTTTTAATTTTTAGACAGTCTCTAAGTCATGGCAAAGATACAAATTATACTTTTTGATGATGTAGAATGGCAACAGCTATTGCCTTTAACACATACCCGCAGTGCGGCAACTTTGCGCGTGGGCATTTTAACTTTGGCCGAAAAATGGGCGGCTTACTCCGGATTACCAGTTGAAATTTACACCCAACCTTATTTACAAGCATTGTATCCAAATGAATATCCGGAAGAAAAATCAGCTTTTAAAATTTGGGTAAATAGTGCCATAATTCCAAATGCCAAACTGGTCGATTCTATTTGCCAAATTCCACCAAACTACATAGCCTTGCACCCTCAAACACATAAAATTGTAGCTGCTTGTACCCCCGCCTCTGTGCAGCATCCACCGACACATACAGCTATTAAAGATAATGTTGTTTTGTTGCCCAACTACAAAATGCTAACCCGCCCTTGGGACATTTTTACCCTTAACGGCACCGAAATTGAAAACGATTTTGCCCTTTTAACTAAAAATAAACAAAGCCAGCCACTCGGCGCGTTTAGCCAGGCACTAAACCCTAATAATAATATTTTTATAGCACCCGGTGCTAAAATTCAGGGTGCTTTTTTAAATGCCACCGAAGGCCCAATTTATATAGGCCCAAATGCCGAAATAATGGAGGGCAGCACTATAAGAGGGCCGTTTGCCCTTTGCGAAGGTGCTACGGTTAAAATGGGGGCAAAAATTTACTCAAATACTACCATTGGCCCTTATTGCAAAATAGGTGGCGAAGTAAGCAACAGCGTTTTTTGGGGTTATAGCAACAAAGCCCACGACGGGTTTATTGGCAACTCGGTAATTGGGGCGTGGTGCAATTTAGGTGCCGATACCAACTGCTCGAACCTTAAAAATAACTACAGTTTAGTAACTGCCTGGAGCATGGTTGAGCAAGCATTTATAGATACCGGATTACAATTTTGTGGCTTAATTATGGCCGACCATAGCAAGGCCGGCATTAATACCATGTTTAATACCGGAACCGTTGTAGGCGTTTGCTGTAATGTGTTTGGCGGAGGCTTTCCAAACAAATATGTTCCGGCTTTTAGCTGGGTGGACGCTGACAAAAACCTCGAAGCCTACCAACTGCCCAAAGCCCTGCGCGACATTAACCGTGTAATGGCAAGGCGCAACCAAACGCTTTCAACCGCCGAACAAGCGGCCCTAACTGCAATATTTTATGAATAATTCCCCGCCCGTCTAGCTAATAGTATAAATCCTGATTCTGACAATTTACGGAAGCAAAAGAAAAATTATGGTTCAGAAATTTTTTGCCCAAACATATACAACTTAAAATAAATGCCGTAAATTGCCGCTGTATTTAACCATATAACCGCCGTTTGCTATGATTTTTTGCTTTGCCACCCTCCGCACCGGCACCCTCCGCGCTTTAAGCAAGGGCAGGGGTAAATACTAAGCCCGTAGCTCACCGCCTTGTATTTATCCCTATCCCCCTCATCCGGAAGATTAACCCACTTCTGCGCCCCTCCAAGGAAATAACCCACCCCTGCACTCCAAGGGGGGGAAGTTGCGAAATCTTGCTAATCCGTTAATCCTATAAATCCCTGTTTCAGACAATATCCGGAATAAAAAACCACAAATCAAACCCATTTTTTAACTTCAAAAAAAACATTTTAAATGAAACATTTTTTTCTTAATTTTGTAGGCATTATACCTACAACAGCCCAACAGCCCAACAGCCCAACAGCCCAACAGCCCAACAGCCCAACAGCCCAACAGCCCAACAGCCCAACAGCTATAATATTTTTAAACCAACAAAGGTAATAATTATGGCGCTACTATTTATACTTAGTAATATGGCGGTGCGGGGGCAAGAACCCCTAAATGACTGCCTTGACAATATAAATTGGGTGCCCTTGGGTTTGGCAGGCCCATGCTCGCCGCTTGTTATAAATGGCGACCAAATTTGGACACCAAACAATAATTATTTTGTTTGGCAAGGCTGGGTAAACCCCGGCGACCCCATTAATATTAAAGTGCCAATTGTAGTTGAACAAGGCGCAAAACTCGAAATATATGGCCTAGATATAGGTTTTGCCCCGCATTGCAACCTTGTTGTAAAGCAAGGAGGACGTTTGGTTTTAGGCGACTCTAATGGTACGCCCGCGTATTTACACGGATTATGCCAAAAAGTATGGCAGGGTGTTCGTATTTTGGGTCCCGGTAGCAATGTCGCCAGAACTTATGACGACTATAATGACGGAGACGGCATTTGGCCCAATTACGCCACCTTTACAAATACAGGAAAAGCACTAATAGAAGATGCCGTAATAGGTATAGCTGCCATTGGTGAGCAAGTTTGCGAACCTGTTTACCCCTATGGTATTGATATATATACCGGATTTCATGATGCGGTGCGCAACGATATTTACCCTTTTGATGACACCCCCGTTTTTTCGTTGCCCAACTATATTACGCCTAACAGCAATAATTTTGAAGGTGGTGTTATTAAAACTTCGTTAGGGCTAAACTTAAATAAATGCTTCTATGGCATTGGCTTGTATAAATACGACAACCTGCCACCGCTGGGCAAGGCAAATGATTACACCTCCATTGAAGCAACCCTGTTTACAGCAACCGCTCCACTCCCAAAGCCCTTTGGCAACCACCAACCCCCGGTAACTACTACCGAAGCAGGCGTTTATTTTACCGAATACAAAAACTTGGTTATCGGAGAGGCAAGTAATATTAGTATTTACGACAAAAATACTTTTACTGCTATTAAATTTGGAATAAAGGGGCACATATCGAACAATATTAGCATTAAACAAAACCTTTTTACAAATTGCTATTCGGGGGTATATTACCAAAGTCTGCCATTAATTTGGCTTTTCGACAATATCGTAATTAAACACAATAATTTTGACGGCTGCCGGTATGCAACCGAACTAATAGGCTCGCGCAATGCACAGGTAGCCTGCAATGCCGTAAACCTTAATTTTACCGGACAAACTGTTATGGGTTCGCTTATACGAGGTACACATTTTAGCATTGTTGAACACAACGACTATTTAAATACCGACGAAGGGGTTATTGCCTACAATAACCACAATTTTAATACTACTATTCGCAAAAACTATTTTAAAGACAACTGGATAGGTGTTTATGGCATTGGCAATAACACCCCTATTAATGTGCGCTGCAATGCTTTTAGCGACCACAATATAGCCATTGGCACTTTTTTAGACCAAAATTCCACAGGGGCTTTTAGCGACCAAGGGGATTGTATTTCTCCTTTTTTTGATTACCCGATGAACTATTTTTCGCACCCCAACCAGCCACAACTTTGGGATTTATATACCGATGTTGCGAGTATTAGTTATGCCTATGCCTACGACAATCATTATCCGGAAATTACCCCAACTATTAACGATATCCTGTGGATAGATCCGGAAGATGGCTGTTCAGGTGACTCTTATATTGCCTTTCCCACTTTAGCAGCGCTTACGCAATATTTTTGTCCCGGAGATATTACCTGCGAATTAAACTCAGAGATAGCCCCTCCAGAAAGCAACGACAGCCTTATTAACCAAATAGCCCATGCAGCCTGGATTTACCAACAAAATGCCGATGACAGCGAACTAAAAGAACTTGAAGCACAGCCCAACAGCCTTTCGGTGCGCGTACTGCTGCCCTGGTATTTACAAACAAAACAATACGAAAAAGCAACTGAAACCTTGTCGGCATTTAAACCCATTAGCAGCGATGATACCTATTTAGTTGAGTTTTATAAAATAGCAATAACTGTATATCAATCGGGCAGATATTTAAACGATTTAACGGAAGAGGAATTAGATACGCTAATTAAAATAGCGCGTTACGACCAATCCACTTCGTTTTATGCCCAAGCATGGTATAGTTTGGCAACGAACCGGCATTATTTATTGCCCTACCCCAATTTGCCTGAAATTTTGCAACCCAAACAAGGCGATGGAAGCCAGCAAACCGGCAAAACAACAGGACTTGCAAATACAGGTTTTACGGCAAAAATGGTGGGCAATAGTTTAACCTTGTTTTATGCCAATACCGCTATTAACCAAACCAAAGTGCAGCTAAAACTATTCGACCTGCAAGGCAGAATATTGTTTAATAGCAGCCTGTTGTTTACCAATAATGCAGCTACCATACCTTTGGGCAATTTACCCGCAGGCATTTACTTATTACAAGCTGTTTTAGACAACCAAAAAATTTATACCCAACAAATAACCATTTTAAAATAATTAATTAATAGCAATAAAACAACCACAGTTGCTATTAAACAATTAACTACTGCATAGCTGGCAGTTGTGGTTGTTTTGCTTAAAAACAACTTTATACCATGAGAACAATTAATATTATAATATATTTACTTGTTGTATTAGCAAGCCTGCAATACGCAAATATAGCAGAAGCCCAGAACAAATATTTTAGCAAAAAATATGCGTGGACCAAACTAACTGGCACCTTTGTTTATCCCGATATCATGACCGATACCAGTTTTTGTGCTGCTGCCACAATTAAAAAAGAACAAAAATCTCCGAACTATATAGTCGCCGCCATTGTAAACTTAAAAGGCGATACCCTTAAAAGCAAAATTATACAATCAGATTATTGGCATACGCAAGTTTCTTCGGTAGTGTGCGACCCCGTGAGGCAGCGCTGTTATTTAGGCGTTACCGCTGGTAATGATGAGGATATACGGCAGGTAGCCATGGTTATAGAACTTAACTATAATTTAGATTCGTTGAGTACCTTAATTTTTGAAGATTTTGACGAGAAAAAAAATAACTTGGTTAGTGTTTGTTACGATTTAGAAATTGATGAAGCGCATGCAATTTACCTTTCAAAAACTGCATGGGTAAAATATGCTATGGGCGATAGTGGCAGGCGTTCGATAGCAAAAATTGATACCAATTTTAGCGTTGTTTACGATACCTTGTACGATTATATAGCTGAAAACCCCCACCGCGATAATTATTTTCACTTGCTCAATTTAGGGGGTGGCTTATTATTGGCAAGCGGTGGAGCGAACTATGTCCACAACCTTTCGTGGCTAAATAAAGGCGATATACTTGTTGAAATAATAAAAACCGCTACGGGCGATATTGCCAAATCGGCAATTTTTAATTTTCATAATGGCGACAGGATGGCTGCTGCAAGTAACCCATATATTGACGAGGAGGGCAATTTTTATTTCACCACCTTACATACCAATAGCCCCGCTACCAATAGCGAAAATCACCACACGGGCAGGTTAAAATTAGACCGGGAATTAAATTTGGTTTGGTATAAAGATAGTTTGTGTAGCAACTGTGTTCCCGTATTTGGTGAGGGTCTTTTAAAAAATAAAACGGGTTATATGGTTTATGCAGCAATTAGTCATGGTGACTCAAAAGCGAAAGAAAGTATTGTGTTGATGAAAACAGATAGCACAGGCAAAAAAATAGCGCATAGGCATATTTGGTACGATGGCAATAACAAATATAGTACGAGGGCAGAGGAAAGTATCTATGAGTTAAGCGATGGTAGTTTGTTATTTATTGGCTGGGTTTGGTTTGTTAATGGCGGCGATGAAGATGGTTATTATATGGGCGTTATCCACACCAACTGCATGGGCTTACTCACTGAGCCAAAAGCCAGCTACGAAATTGCCCAAAACGAGGGCTTAACCCTAAAGCTCAAAAATACCAGCCAATATGTTTACCCCGATAGTATAGACGGCGGTTTTTATGTTGTTGATTGGGGCGATGGCTCAAAAGATACTATCACTACCGATAAAGAGCCTACGCTAATCCATACCTACGCCCAATACGGCACCTATGATGTTGTACTTTATGGCTGGGTTTGCAACGACCTTAGTGTTTATGGGCAGCCACTGGGCATTTGGCCCGTTGGTATAAATTCCCCCCCGTGGGGGGGCGAGGGGGGGGATTCCCCCTCAGTGAGGGGGTTAGGGGGAGTTCCTCCTTCGGAGGCGTTAGGGGGAGTAACAACCAACCCCGCCCACCAAACGGCTACTATAACCCTCAACCCCAACTATACCCATTTAATACAACAAGGCGAATCCCTTGAAATTTTTAACACCCAAGGGCAGTTGGTTAAAACCGTTCCTTTATCATCAGGAGGGGAAACCACCACGTTTACCACAGCCAACCTAATATCCGGAATATATTACTGCCGCCTTCAAAACGATCCGGAGATAGAAGGCGTTAAAATGGTGGTGTGGTAATTTTTTAGGTAGAGGAGCATCTTGCCCCTTCTAAAATTCCGTAAACAATGAATTGAACTTGCCGAAACTTCTTGGTTCGGGTAATAAAGATTATAATACTACCACCTTCGGGGTAGTTTTTATTTGGTTTTTTTGTGTTTTAGGAGTAATGGACATTTTTAATGCTATTTTTTAGACGCTTGGTTCAAGTGGACATTTTTAATGCTGTTTTTTTATTCACTTTTTTACATTATTCTTGAATATTTTATTTCTTTGCATGTCTGTAAAAACGGAAACAAGCTCTGCTGGGGAGCAACTTGTCAGGGATAAAACAGATGCTTGACGAAAATGTCTTATCAAAGGCTTACTGTATATTGTAAGCCTTTGATATTTTCAGAAAGCCCTTATACCTTTAAAAACCCATCTATAAATTTCATTTTCCGTTTCATTGATAGGCCATTATGGTTTCTTAATTTGTTTTTTAAATCTGCGAAATGTCCATCAATAGCATTGGTTGTGTTAGGTATTTGAAGTTCCCTGTTATCGTGCCAAGTAAACAACCAGGTAAATTATTCTTCAAACTACGATAAGCACTTCTAAGCCTTTTATGCGTATAAAACGATTTGTTTGTAGTCGGATTTACAGTTCTCTCGTTTAGAAACACTTTCCATTTTTCAAGCCATAGCCCTAATGTTCCGACAAAGCTTTCTTTGTCTGTTTGCTTCATCAAATCTACAACATCCATCAGCTCTTGTGCAGCTTTTAGCTTTGGCTTACGGGTCAAATATCTTCGAATTATTGCTGCTTGATGAAACTGGCACATTTGAACAGGAATACCCTTAAACGACGCAATTAAGCCTTTTCTTCCGTCACAAACAATAGCCGAAATAGTAAAACCTCGCCTTTTTAACTCCTTAATTCCTTCTATATACAGCGCATTTGTCTCTGTCTTCACATAATATTTCAAAAGGTTTTCTTTGGTGTAGGCATCTTTAAAAAGCATTAAGCCAAAACCTCGCTCCCAATAGGTGGTGTCCATTAATACAACGACTACTCTACCTGTTTTTTCCGTAGCCACTATTTTAATCTTGTCTAACCGCCTTTGAATCGTTTTAACAGAACAATTATACTTGTGAGCTAACTGCAAATAGGTCTGTTTACCACTTTTGTATTCTTCCCATATTTGCTCGTTATTGATGCGTTGCCCACCTAAAAATTGTTTATTACAGCAGGCACATTTATATCGCTGTTTACCTTTTACTAACCCATTTTTCTTGGTAACAGAACTACCGCAGTAAAAGCACTTTTTTTATTCATAACCTTTGATTGTCCTCAAAGCTAATAATATTAAGCTTTCTAGACGATTTTAGCATCATTTTTGTCCATTAAGCCGTGTTTTATAAGCATTTCACCTCTTCGGGGTTTAGCAGCCGCTTGCGCAATCATCCGGAGATAGAGGGGTTAAGTTTCTGCTCTATTAATTCCCACTTTTGAGGGGATTTAGGGGGAGTTTTTCCCCTCCTCGGAGGGGCAAGGGGTGGGTTAATCCTATAAATCCCCATAATCCTATAAATCAAGGTTCAAGACAATTTCCGGATAAAAAAATAAAAATTAAGGCAATCATAGAATCCTATAAATCCTGTTTAAACAAAAAATTAAGGATGTTATTTTTTCTTAAATTTTGTTCTAAACCGAGCTGTTTGCTATATTAAACGAAGCTGTTTCGCAAAGGTCGAAATAAACAGTGTAAGATTTCGTTTTGAAATTTGTATCTTTGCCTTATTTTTTAATGAATTGGGCTAATTTTTAATCCGGATTTAACACTTGTTTACTACATATTTGTTTAATTTAGTTCTATTTTTTCTGTAATTAATGCCAATTCAAAAAACTATTTTTCTTAAAACATATCAACAGGCTATAAATTTTACTGCCAATTACTATCTAATTTTAGGCTTGTTCAGTTTGGTTTTAATGATTACACCCCAAAAAACAACAGCGCAATGCAACCCCGATGAATGGATTGAAGGTTGGTACGACTGGGCAAAAGGTTGGCAAAATTATGCCTTAGACCAGTTTCCAATAACAGATGCCGAAGAAATGGCCTGCGGCGACACTATGCACTTGGCTGTTACTAAAGACTACCAATTAATACCGCTTGCTCAGCACCCTAAAGGTGGCGTTTTGCAGCAAATTCTTCAAAATTTGGCGCAATACAAGCAGCGCAAAGGTATTAATTACACTTTGTATATAATAAAAGATGATAAAACATTAAACGCTTTTTCAATAGCAGGCGGTCGTATATATATAACTACCCGCATGATTAACTACGCCAACACTTTAGACGAGCTGGCCTTTGTAATAGCTCATGAAATTGCCCACGTTGAACAAAAACATGCTGCCCGCAAAATTCAAACAATTATTGCCAGCCGATATTACCTTGCCGAAAACGGTGATTTTGGCGCAGCTATTGCCAACGCGCTAACCTCGCCATTTGGCCAAATTGACGAGTACCAAGCCGACCGCGCCGGCGCCGACCTTGTTATTGCCGCCGGCTATGATGCCCGCAAAGGCTTAGACTTTTTTGAACGCATGGCAACCACCGAACGCTACGATTCTATTGAAAAAATGGTGCGCACACACCCTTATTCGGCTGAAAGATACGCTTGCTTGCACGATTATTTGAACCAAAAAGGAAAATAATAAATAACGACTTGGCATATTAATTGCACTTATTTGATTTTAGTTTTTTATCCGGATACCACAAGTAAATTAACAAAAAAACAGTACTTAATTCAACCAAACATAAAGCCCACTCCTACAAATTGACTTATTTTATGAAATTTTTATTTAGTTTGTTTTTACTAACCTTTTTTAGCTTTATGCCAGCCTTTAGCCAAATTACCGAGTTGAAACCGGGCGCAGCTTCAAGAAATGAACAGAGCGAGGCCGGTATTCAATTTTTTCATGGTTCATGGGAAGAGGTACTGAAAGAGTCGAACACAAAAAACAAACCTATTTTTATAGACGTTTTTACCAGTTGGTGCGGCCCCTGTAAAAAGATGGCGCGCGACGTTTTTACCCAACCTAATGTAGGCGATTTTTTAACGAATACTTCATTAACTATAAAATAGATGCAGAAAAAGGCGAAGGCCCCGAAATTGCTAGCAAATACGGTGTCAGAGCCTATCCTACCATGTTGCTTTTGTCGCCCCAAAAACAAGAAGTACTGCATACTATTGTAGGTGGACGTAGCCCCGAACAACTAATTGACGAGGCGCGCAAGGGTATTAACAACACCGAGATATTGGCCGACTACGAAAAGCAATTTGACAGCGGAAACCGCGAAATAGCTTTCTTACAAAAATATTTAAAAGAATTGAGCGTAACGGGAAAAACTAATGATAAAACAGAGGCTGTAACGAAAGCATTTATTTCCGGATTATCAAAATCTGATTACCAAAATCCGGATAATTTAAAACTACTATTTAATATGGCCACCGATATTGAGTCGCCAGCCATCAAAGCAATACAATCCAACCGCAAAGCCTTCAATAAAGCCTTTACCGCCGAAAGAGTTTCGACAACCTTGCAACGCGCTGCATTTAAAGCTGTTGATAAAGCCATACAAGCTAAAGACCCCAAACAAATGGAAACTATTACCGCTTTGCTTAAAAAAGAATCGGGCAAAGAAGGTAAACGCTATGTTATGCTGGCCAATCTTAAATTTTATAAAGGCGTTGAAGACTGGAACAGTTACCTCAAAATTGCTCAAAAAAACCTTACCTCTAACGAAACTGATGCTGTCGTGTTAAACGATGCAGCTTGGCAAGTGTATTTACATAGCGACGACCCTAAACTGATTGACAAAGCAATCGCTTGGGTTGAACAATCAATAGCTATAAAAAGCGGTTATCATAACAACGATACTTATGCGGCACTATTGTTTAAAACGGGCCGGTTAGCCGAAGCATTAGTAGCTGCCGAAAAAGCTATTGCCTTAGCTAAATTAGAGAAAAAATCGTCAAAATCAACACAAGAATTAGTGAACAAAATTGTAGCACAACGCAAATCGGCAACTACAAATTAAACGGAACTCCACACTAACTATCTAAATAAGTAACCCCGCCTTAATTAGTTCCATGCAAATTGGTTTTTCGCCCTGTCCTAACGATACGTTTATTTTTTATGCCTTGGTGCATAAAAAAATACCAACAATGGGGCTTTCTTTTGAACCTGTTTTGGCCGATGTGGAGGCTTTAAACCAAATGGCTTTTTCCGGAACTTTACCTATTACAAAATTATCATATTTTGCCTATATGCACGTAGCTAACCATTATCAACTATTACATTCGGGCAGTGCTTTAGGTAAAGGATGTGGCCCTTTGTTGGTGGCACGTAAGCACATAAATCTTGCTGAAGATGGCTATCATAACCTGCGGGTTGCCATACCTGGCAAATACACTACGGCTAATTTGTTGTTCAGTATAGCATATCCGGAGGCAAAAAACAAAACCGAAATGCTTTTTAGCGAAATTGAAGATGCCGTAGCCAGCGGGCAGGTAGATGTTGGCGTAATTATTCACGAAAATAGATTTACCTACCAACAAAAAGGTTTAGTATGCCTTTGCGATTTGGGCGCTTTTTGGGAAACAACCACAAAACACCCCATTCCGTTAGGCGGCATTGCTATACAACGAAGCCAACCACAAGCAATAAAACAGGCAGTAAATACGTTAGTAGGGCAAAGTGTACAATGGGCATTTGCCAACCCCGCCCAAACCATGCCATACGTGCGCCAATATGCCCAAACCATGAACGACGAAGTTATGAAGAACCACATAAACCTTTATGTAAACAATTATACGCTCAATTTAGGAGAAGATGGCCAAGTTGCCGTTCAAGCATTAATGCAAAAAGCCGTAACCAATCATCTAATACCCCACTTGGGCAATGATATTTTTGTGTAATCAAGTTTTGAAGCAACAAATATATTTTGCAATTATTTATCTCGTTTCATCAAACCCCAACCAAATTAGTTTAACCAATGCAGCAGTATCAAACCCCAACTAAAACTTTTAAAATAAAGTTACACCAAATTGTTATGGCGTTAGCCCTTATTTTAATTGCACAAGTTGGAGCGTATATTCAGTCAAAAATTGCGCATAATAATATAATAAACTCAGATGCAAATATATCAACCGCATCGTTAATTAATTTAAGTACCGAGCCTGCTTCGGTAATGCAGTTTAACGACTGTTTGTATAATTTGTATGAATTATTTGAGCTTGAAAAATATCAATTGCAAGAATCTGTATTTAGGCAAGCTATTACCGGATATGTAAATTTGAGGCAACAAGGCCAATTAAAAAATCCGGATATTTTAACCCTTATTGATTTCACCAAACCATCAACAGAAAGACGTCTGTATATGCTCGATATGAAAAACCATCGGGTAATAAGGCATTCGTTGGTGGCACACGGCAAAAATAGCGGAAATAACTACGCCAACAGTTTTTCTAACACCGTATCGAGTTTACAAAGTAGTTTGGGCTTTTATGTAACCGGCGGCACTTACGAGGGCGAACACGGCTATTCGTTGTATTTAAATGGCATGGAACCAGGTATTAACGACAACGCTCGCGAACGCGCTATAGTTATGCACGCCGCTAAATATGTTTGCGAAGAATATATACAAAAACATGGCCGTCTTGGGCGTAGCTGGGGATGCCCAGCCGTATCAACCAACGAGCACGAGGCTATAATTAGCACTATTAAGAACGGCTCTTGCTTGTTTATTTACCACAACGATACCCGGTACAGCCACAAATCTCGGTATTTAGATAAAAACCGGGCGGCAAATTGGCTCATGGCACAACCACAGGGCTGCGCCTTACTGTAAACCCCCCAAATTCAACTAATGTTTTATTTGATGCAGTTTAACCATTGACTTGCTGTTGCGGCATTTTAGCTATCTCTCAGATTCCGTTTTATAAGTATAAAAGCTACCTTCCCATTTAATACTATTTTTTTAGATGCGCTTCATAGGCCAAATACCTTCTGTCCGGATAAATAAACGCTATACAGTATGGTGTAGCTTGTTTATTTTGCTGCTTTTTAGTATTAACGCTTGCAAAAATTCGGTCAAGAAGCAATTTGTACGACTTGAACCACCTTCGCCTGCCCTGGTGCAAGCCACCCTCGAAAAACAATTGTCGGCACCCGAATCGTTTTTTACCATGCCCATAACCCTTGACCTTAAATTGGTTGAGCGCATGATTAACGAACAACTTGGCGAAGAACTATATACCTTAACAAACGACGAATTGCGCAGTAGTTTTCCTAAAATTAACGCCGACAATATACATGTAACAAGGCAAGGCCCCATAAGCGTATCAACTAGCGATAATTTAGTAAATATTTCAATGAATATCCGGATTGCGGGCGGTGTAAAAGCGGCACTATCCGGTCTTGCTTCGCCGCGAAAAGAATTAGATATTGAAGCAAAAATTGGCGCATCTATGTATTTTTACATAGATGATACCTGGAATTTACGCTCGGTAACAACGCCTAAATCTGAAGTTACAAAGGGGCTGAGTTTTGATGTTTTTGGTTATGAAATTTCGTTAAATAACCTCACTCAAAAAGTATTCGACAAGGTTTTGCCCACCATGATGCCCGGCATTGACCAAGCTATTAGCGACCATATTGACCTTGAAAGTACCGTGCATAATTTTTGGAATGAGTTAAAAAAAACTGTCTTGGTTACCCCATCGCCCAAGCCTGTGTGGGTGCAGTTTCAGCCCTCCGAAATGATGTATTCCCCTCCGGTAAGTTATGGCACCAATGCTTTAAAAATGAGCATCGCGCTAAAAACAAAAATTGTTACCTCAATTGGCCATAAGCCTCAACTAAGCATAGAAAGATACCCTCCGGCACCTATAAAACAGGTTCTAAACAACGATGACGGATTTTCTTTAAACATGCCGGTGGTAGTATTGCTCGATTCGATAAAACCTTTAGTACAAGACCAGCTTAAAGGCTTGAGTTTTGTAGTGCCGGGCAGTAACAAGCAGGTTGTTGTTAACGATATTGAATTGATGGGCAACGGCAAACAATTATTAGCTAAAATTGGACTGGGTGGCCAGTATGTGCAGGGAAATATATATGTGGTGGGTACACCTGTTTACCATAAAAACACCAAAACCATACGTTTCGAAGACTTTGACTATACCCTCGAAACAAGTAATTTATTAAAAAAACAGGCATCGTGGCTTATTAATAAGCTATTTTTAGATATGATACAAGAACGTCTTAGCTACGACCTTACAAACGACCTGATAAATGCTCAAAAAAGTATTTCTGAAGCCATTAATGGCTATCAATTTAATATGGGGCAGCTAAACAGCCATATCGAAACCCTTGAACCCACCAATTTACAGTTCGATAATAATGTGCTGCGATTAGACTTGCAGGTAAAAGGCAAATTAGATTTGCATATTAAATAGGTGTTTTGACTTTGTGGGTCTAAGTAAGCCGGCTGCTTCCGGATTTATTTTTATGCCTCGCAGCCATATAGACTAAGCCAAATCCTAATAATAAACTGCCAATTATAACCCACCACCATTTAAAATTACCCCATCCGGCATTAACGGTTAAAGGGTCGGTATTGCCTATTACAATAAAGCCAGCCCAGTAGTAGGGGTGTGTATGTTCGGGCGGGGCTACCTGTAAATAGGCTTGTTTTGCCTTTTGTAAGGCAAGGTGTTTGGGCATTCCATCCTGTAATAATTTGGTAAATGTTTCCATAATTATGGCGGTAGCTTGGCTGGGTACGCTCCACAAACTCATGGCTACCGAACTACTACCCGCATAACTAAAAGCCCGAGCAAGGCTCATTATTCCCTCGCCCCGGGCAACACGCCCCAAGCCGGTATTGCAGGCACTAAGTATAACTAAATCGGCATTAAGGTGCAGGGCATACATGTCCGATAAGTCGAGAAAGTGATTATTGGCGTTTACTTGTGTTTGGGTGAATACTAATTTTGAGTTGTTGGCAATGCTGTCGTTTATAATGCTGTGTCCGGCTACTTGCACAACCCTGTAATTAGCAACAGTAGTTAAAAATTGGTCTTTTGTGGCTTGTTCGGCAACAAAGGCATCGCCTTTCCACCTGTGCGCAATATTGGCAACAGTTTGGCGGGCTTCGGGCAGGTCGGTTAGGTTTTTGGTTAGCGAGTCGGCGGCTAAAAGGGCAGAATTATACAAGGGTGCGTAGCCTCCATAAGTCAATAAATTGGTATTGTGGCTTGGTGGCTGTGCAAACTGAACCGTAGCTGAAAACGCATAGCTAATGGCAGCATGTTGGCCTAAAAGGATATTATTTTGCGTGTTTTTTTCGGGGTTTTGTGTTGATGTGCTTTGTTGTGGGTCAATAATAGGCAAAACATCAAAAGGCAGTAAGCCCAAAACTCCGTCGGGGGCTATTATTATGAAATTAGCGCCTTGTATTGCGGGCACAACTGGTTGTAATAACCACTTTGAAAGGGTGTATGCTAATTGCTGATAGGCTTTTTTGGACGTTTTATGCTGTGCATAATTGGTAAAATGCGCATTGAACTTTAAAATGGTTTCGTTCAAATTATCCGGATAAAAAAATTGACTTATAATAACTGTATCTTTATTGAGGGCAAATATAAACAACGCGCTGTCTCCTAAAAAATACGAAAGATAAGCTGTTTTTGGAACTAAACTCTTTTGAATATCGGCAATGCTTAAGGTTTTTGTATTATGTTTAATCTGGTAATAGGCTGGATACTCAGATTCTAAGGCAGCAATCATTTGCTCGTATTGCTTTTGATGCCGTAGTAAACTATCTTGCAGGGCTATACTATCCGGATATTCGATGATATTTTGTTGTGCTTCTGCAACCAAATTGCGCAAGTTTTGTTCGGTTTGCATTAATTCATCCGGAATTTGTGAGAATGCTTTGCCTTGTAAATCGTTAAGTGCTAACCGCAAAATAAAAGCACGACTTTCCTCCATCAAATTAAAAGCCTGTTGCTGCCATTTAATTTGTTTTGTTTCATTGAAAAGGGCAAGACATGTGCTAATTGCCTGTTCGTAAACGTGGTAAACATGCTCTGAAACAGTTATTTTATCGTCTTCGCTGCCAAAGGTTTTTAAGGCTTGGGCACATTTTAAGCTAAGGATATAATAAGTTAAGGCCTGAATTTGTGCGGCAGTATCGTTGGGTAATATACTTGCAATCGCACGGCCTTTAAGGTGTAAAGCTGTCATTACCCACGAGTCGACAGGTAAGTTTTGAGCTAAGGGCATGGCTTGCCAACTCGAGTCGGTAAGGGTGGGCACAACGGCCATTAAAGCGTAGTGATAATTTTTTAGCGCCTCTTTTTTGTTCTGTATTTGCAGTTGAAAATTGCCTAAATCAACGTATAACATGGCTAAATCGCGGCCTTGTGCGTTGTGCGTATTTTTGGCGTACTGTATGGCCGTTTGTATGCTTGATATAGCGGCATCTAACTGCCCTAATTTATCTTCGAAAGAGGCTAACGAGCTATAAACACGGCTTAACAGGTAATTTGTACGGTCGTTTTGCGTTTTTTTAAGCAACTGAATAGCTTTTTGAGCTGCTGTTTTGCCTTTTTGGTATTGTTGACTTTGGTCGTAAATAAACAGCAGTACGTTATTAATTATTATTGCCTGCTGCGTTGCCGACAAATCGGGCAAATTTTTTACTTCGTTGTATAAGGCCTCAATTTTGTTGTATTGGTTGGTAAAGTGGTAAACAGGAGCAAGGTCGCAAAACACATCATCAATTGCTTTATTTTGTTTGTTTTTTTTTAGCCATTCTCAAGGCTTTTTCTAAATAGACAGTCGATTTTTTGTAGGCTAAATTTTTGCTGTGTGCTTTGGCGGCATTTCGGTAGGCATCAATAGTCCAGTTGTTTTCAATATTTAAAATATTGGCTAAGGTTATGGCTTTTTCGTAGGCAATTAAAGCTGCCTGTGGTTGGTTTAAACGGCGGTGCGATATGCCTTTGCGCACATAAACGGCTAAAAGTTGTGCTTGTTGTTCGTTTAAATTTTGGGTTATATTTTCAATAATGGTATCACAAAGGATTAATAGCTGTAAATACTCGGCAGGCTGGGTTGCGTCATACATAGTTACTGCCATGTGCGCCATGTTTGCATAAGGTATCCATTGTTGTGCATGGGCAAATTGTTCGGCGGCTTCTAAGTAACAGTTAAAAGCCAAATTATTACTGTCAAGGCTATGCCAAAATACTGCTGCCAACCTACATTCGTTGGCATACGAAGTGTCGGTCAAAATGGTATTAATTTTATTTGTGTCGGGCAAGGGTAAACTTTGACCTTGATTGCCCTGGTTTTGGGCTTGCAAGGTTGCTATATACTTTGGAAACGACAAAGCACATGCCAACAATAAAATACCACCAGTAAATAGTTTCATTCCTTTAACATTGTTAATAAGTGATTAATTAAACTAAATTGGCTGTAAAAACTGGCACTAACAATTTATTAGTCTAATCGCTTACAATTTGTTGCCGTTGTTGTTGAAGGGCGTCGTGTTCTACTTGTAATTTTTCCCAATTTTCCATTTCTACAGCTAATTGTTGTTTTAGCTGGGTATGGCGGACTAATTCGATGCTTGCATTTTGCTGATTTTGATAAAAATTAGGGTCGTTCATGGCTATTTCAAGGTTGGCAATGTCGGTTTCGATTTGTGAAATACGATTTTCGGTTTGATTTATTTGATTGGCAGCCTTGCGAATGGCACTGTCAATTTGCTTCATCTCGTCGTAGCTAAGTGTACGTTTTAAGCTGTTGGCTGCTTTTGCTGTGGTGGGCAATTTAGGCAAATTGATATTTTCGGTATTTTTATTATTTTCCGGATTTGCTTTGTTGCTGTTAGCACTTGTAGTTTTTAAATTCAGTGCATCTAAGCTATCAACGTTTCTATCTCTCAAAAAGTCATACACATCGCCAATATAAGGTTTAATCTTTTGGTCTTTAAACTCAAAAACCTTGTCGGTAAGGTCGCGTAAAAAATCCCTGTCGTGCGATACCACAATAAGCGTTCCGTTATAGGCTTTAAGGGCTTCCTTTAACACTTCTTTTGCGTACATGTCTAAGTGGTTGGTAGGCTCGTCTAAAAGCAGCAAATTGCAGGGCTCGAGCAGCAGCCTTGCCAAGGCTAAGCGCGATTTTTCGCCTCCCGACAAAACCTGTACTTTTTTATCAACATCCTCGCCCGAGAACAAAAAAGCACCCAATAAGTGGCGTACACGCAGGCGCATATCCCCCGAGGCTGCATTGTCAATTACCTCAAACACGGTGTTATTGCCATCTAAGGCTTCGGCCTGGTGCTGCTCGTAGTAACCAATACTTACGTTGTGCCCAAGGGTGCAAACCCCGTTCGTTGCAGGTTCGCGGCCAACTATAATTTTGGCCAATGTGGTTTTACCTTCGCCATTGCGGCCAACAAAAGCTATTTTTTCGCCGCGTTCAATTTGCAGGTTTAAGTTTGACAGCACTTCTTTTGCACCGTAATTTTTACTTAAATGTTGCAGCTCTACCACAATACGTCCCGAGCGCGGAGCATCCGGAAACCTAAAGTCTATAGCATCGCCTTCGAGGTCGTCAATTTCAATTCGTTCTAAGCGTTCTAATTTCCGGATTAATGTTTGGGCAAATTTAGCTTTGTTCTTCTTGGCTCTGAATTTATTGATAAGTGTTTGGGTGTGCTCAACAAATTTATCTTGGCGGTTTGCTTCGGCAATTTGTTTTTCGATGCGTTTTTCGCGCAGCTCCATAAACTCGGTGTACGAAGCACGGTAGTCGTAGGCTTTGCCCGATACTAGTTCGATGGTGCGGTTGGTTACAGCATCTAAAAAAGCCCTGTCGTGCGAGATTAGCAAAACGCCGCCCGGATATTTGGCCAAAAAACCTTCTAACCAAATAATTGCTTCAATGTCTAAGTGGTTGGTAGGCTCGTCTAACAACAAAAAATCATTGTTTTGCAGCAGAATTTTAGCCAGTTCAACCCGCATTTGCCAGCCCCCGCTAAACTCGTTGAGTGGGCGGTCGAAATCGCCATTTTTAAACCCCAGTCCTTTAAGTATTTTTTCAATTTGTTCGCGGGGGTTACCTCCACGTTGTTGGTCTAATTGTTCGTGGAGGTCGGCAATACGGTGTAGCAAACGCTCGTAGGCGGGTAAGGTATAATCAAAATCTTGGCTTTCAGTAAATTGCAATAGTTGCGCCTCAGCTTGGGCTAATTCTTTATTAATATGTTCGAGTTGGGCAAAGGCTTTTAGGGTTTCTTGGTAAACAGTTTGAGTAGGATTTAAGGCTAAATTTTGCGGTAAATAGCCCAAATTAGTATTGTTGTCCATACTAATATGGCCGGTGGTTGGCGAAAACTCGCTCATAAGCAGCCGCAGTAAAGTGGTTTTGCCTGCCCCGTTTTTGCCTACCAAGCCAATGCGGTCGCGCTCGGTAACGGTAAAGGTAATATTGTCGAATAAAAATTTGCCCCCAAACTGAACGGCTATATTGTTTAACGAAATCATTGCTTGCCTTGAGTTGTGCGAATAGAAATACGAAAATTGTTGTTTCTGCTATGTTTTGTCTTCAACTAATTATGTGCTTGCGCAGCAAAGATAGCAAAATGTTTTGTTTGAGTTGGCAGACGTAGCTACTTTGGACTGGTAATACTTTGCCTTCTATTATCATAACAAGTTGAAAAACATAGAACAGAGATTTTAGCTTCGCATAGTGTAGCGTTAGTTTTAGCGGTTTATGACTTACATATTTACCGTCAACTAAAAATAATTGTCTAATTTTGTTTACTTTTGGAGCGTGGATATGACCAATAAACCGCAAGTTTAGTATTATAACATAGTCAAATATTAGGTAGTTATAATTTCTTAGAGAAATAGATTTGCCATGATGAATTCTTCCTATTTTTTATTTATCTTAATTATTTCCGGATCTTGTTTGCTGCTGGCCTGCCAAAATGTGGGCAACAACAATAATAATAATCCGGATAAAAATACAAACACTGCTATTGCCACCACTACGCCAACTGAATTGATTGCAGCCAACTCAAACGATTCAACACTTTTTATAAACAAAACTTGTTTGGTATTTTTACAACCCGACAGCGCCGATATAGCCCAGTTAGAAAAGCAAATTGGCCACAACCAAGCCCATAATATTATGCGCGAAATGTTTGTGCATAAAGAGAAAGTAATGTTGTTAGCAGATTCTTTGGAATTGCCTACCATTGTAACAATTAAAAAGTACTTGGTTTTTGAGCTGCCTAACAACCAAACACAAATTGTAAAAGTGCGGCAAATTAACGGCGATTTAGTGATGTATAAATTTGGAAGCGCACCGCAAATTAGTGCAGCCAACACCTTTGGCAAAAATACCTACCAAAAATATTATGGGCAGCCATAAAGGATGGTAAAAATTTTAAGCATTGTATTAAATTGAAGCTCTGTTAAGCACAAAAAATCTGGATACAGTTTGATAGCGAGCACTACACAACTATATCCGGAAATATGTTAATAAATAAGAAAGCTAAGGAGGTTAATCGCGGCGGCCTAAAAATATCATGATGTAGTACAACAAAGTAGCCAACGAAGCTAAGGCAGCTACTACGTAGGTCATAGCAGCCCATTTTAGTGCGTTAAAAGCGGCATCATTTTTTTCTTGAGTCATGCCCGATACGGTGCCTTGTTTAAGCCAGGCCAAAGCGCGGCGGCTGGCGTCAAACTCAACGGGCAAAGTAATGAACGTGAACAAAGTGGTAGCACCAAATAAAATAATTCCTATTAGCAATAAAAGTTTACCAAATCCTGTGCTTAATAATAAAAGACCAGCCATTAATATCCAAGGCGTAAAATTGTTGCTTATACTTAGCAAAGGCACCATAGACGAGCGCATAGCTAAAAAACTATAGGCTTGTGCGTGTTGCACGGCGTGGCCGCACTCATGAGCGGCTACGGCAGCGGCTGCCACATTGGCCTCGTGATATACTACTTCGCTTAGGTTTACTGTTTTAGTTTGAGGGTTGTAGTGGTCGGTAAGTTGCCCCTCAACCGATATAACTTTTACATCGTTAATACCGTTTTCGCGCAGCATTTTTTCGGCAACCTCGCGGCCTGTAAGGTTAATAGGTAGTTGCGAGTATTGGGCAAAACGGCGTTTTAACATGGCACCAACAAACCAACTTGCGGCCATAGCGCCAAACGCAATTACCATATATACTGGGTCAAAAATCATAATTTAAGTTATATTGTTTTGATTAAATTTGTTTAAAACTGGGGTTATGAATTATGGGATATAATTAATATTTCAACTAAAACGTTAAAACAGCTGTGAAGGTTCCGGATAGTAAAATTTTTTTCACGTGTTTGGGTAAAACAACCTAAATTTGACCTTGGGTTATGGAAATTGTGTTTTTACCGCGTCCTGAAATTGATACCTATTTGTGGGATAAGGCTGTAGTTGAAGCCAAAAATGCACAAATATATGGTTTATCTTGGTTTTTAGATGCCGCTTGTGCTTTAAAATCCGGAAAAAATAGTGATAACCAACAATGGGCTGGTTTAGTTGCCGGCAACTATCAAGCAGTTATGCCGCTTCCTATCCGGAAAAAAATGGGCATTTCCTATGTTTATCAGCCCGATTTTGTGCAACAGTTAGGTGCTTTTTTTAGTCCTGATTTATCGGCTGCTGCTGTAAATCAGCTAAGTTACCAATTTTTACAAAGGGTGGGGCAGCAGGTAAAATTTGCCGATATTATGTTAAATGAAGGTCATTTTGCTGCGATAGACTACAAGGAGAATGAGCCAAAAACAGAACTAAATATCCGGATAAATAGTTTGTTGCCGTTACAGGCCTCTTACGAGGTTATTAGCCGAAACTTTTCAGGCCAAACTAAACGAATGTTGCGCCGGTTTACGGTATCGGGTTTACCGCAGCCACAACCAATAAGTTTGCAACAGGCCACAAAACTATATCAGCAGGTTGTTTTGCCTAAATTACCCCACGTAAACAACCAATTTGCAATAACACGGTTGTTAGCAATATCAAAGGCAGCCCAACAAAACAAGGCGGTACATGTTTGGGGCATACCCGACCCTGAAAATAGTTCTGAAATTTGTGCTTCGGTGGTGTTTTTACTTGGCTGTAACAGGTTAGTGTATTGGTTGCCTGCTGCTTTGCCTTATGCACGGCAGTCTGGGGCTTTGTATGCATTAGTGAATAAAATTATACAAATATATGCTGGGCAGCCTTTGCTAAGCCTTGATTTTGAAGGCTCGATGCAGCCCGGCATTGCCCGTTTTTTTGCCAATTTTGGTGCAAATACGGTTAATTATGCACATTGGCGCTACAATAATTTGCCTTATTTTTTGCGCTGGCTAAAAAAATGAAAACTTATTGGTTGTTTATGTTTTGTTGATTAGATTTTCCATGTCGGCCCACAATAAATTTGCCGTTTTTTGCCAACTGTATCGTTTTGCGTTTTCAAAACCTAATATGGTTAAATGATTAGCCAAATTAGGTTGTTGGAAAATTTGGATCATAGCTTGTTTAATTTCGTTGTAATCATTTGGATTTTGGACGATTAATGCTGCATTTCCGGCAACTTCGGGCATGGCGCTTCTTGACGAGATTATTACGGGTGTGCCGCAAGCCATTGCCTCAATAATTGGCACCCCAAACCCCTCAAAAAATGAGGTGTAAACCAATGCCATTGCCGAGGCGGCAATATCGGCTAACTGTTCGGTTTGGAGGTGTCCGGTAAAAACCACTTCGTCTTTGTAGGTAAGTTGTTGATAAATTTGGGTTATATCTTGTGTTTGCCATGCCTGACGCCCAGCAATAACCAATTTTGCCGGTGCCTGCCCTAATTGTTTACAAAAAGCATCGAATGCTAATAAAATATTGCCAATATTTTTGCGCGGGTGCAAGGCGCCAACAAATAAAAAATAGGGTTTTTGGTTGGTGTATTGCAGTCGTATTTGCTGTTGTTGCGCTTTGGGAATAGGTTTGAATAAAGTGTTGATACCGTTTCCGACAACACTAATTTTTTGTTCGGGAATTTGGTATTTCGTTACTAAATCAAGTTTAGTAAATTGGCTAACGGTGGCAATATGTTGGGCGTGGGTTGCAAATTTAGGGCTAAAATAACGGTAATATTTTGCTACCAAAGGTGGTACTTGCTGCGGGAGGTGTTCAAAAGCAAGGTCGTGTACAACCATATAAGTTGGCGTTTTACTGCGGAGCGAGCAATACCCGTCGGGAGAAAAAAATAGTTGGGGTTTTAATTTTTTAAGCAGGTAGGGTACGCGCCACTCGAACCAAGTGTACCATAGTACCGGATGCCTTGCCGGCGGATACAAGACATGAGGTATTACGTTTTTGCCATAAATGAACTGGGGGTGGTATGCCCGGTCAAATAAAAAAGCAAAATCAATATGTGGGTTTGCTTGAGTTATAATTTTTAGGGTCTCGTGTGTAAACCTGCCAATACCTTCTAATTTATTGTGCAATAAAAACCGAGCGTTAACGGCAATTAATGGGCGTTTTGCCTGGGCTTGAGAAACTATCATTTGCTTACAAACAACTCTAATATAACACTAATAAAAAAGTGAGGAAGACACAAAATAAAAAAATTTTGACCGCAAAATACGCATCAAATATGGGTTTGTAAAATGCCAAACATAAAAAAAGCACACTTGCCTTAAAAAATTTGGCAAGTGTGCAGTTTTTGAATTGTAAAAGCAGTGCTTACAATAGATAATTTCTACAAATCAAACAATTACAAAACAATTTAGTTATGCTTTGTTTTCGTCATCTTTGTTTAGCAGGTCTTGTGCTTTTTCTTTTACGCTGGCTAATTTTTCTTTAGCTACGTCAACCATGTCTTCAACCTTGTCTTCAACTTTGTCGTACAAGGCTTCGCCTTTTTCTAAAATACCACGAACGGTTTCGTTTTCTTTTAGGTTAGTGTACTGCTCTTCAACTTTGTCCTTTACGTTTTCAACAACGTCTTCAAGTTTTTCGGTAACGTTGCCAATAGTTTCTTTAATTGAGTCGAGCCAACCGCCGTCTTGTTGCTCGGTTTCCTTTTCAATTTCGTTTTCGTTGTTGGGGGTGGGAAAATCTACCATAATTGATAATTTTTTTGTTTTGTTATAAAAATATATATTGTTTGAAAAATTATGTGTCTAATTCGTTTAAAACAATGATGTTTTGTTACTTTTTGCGTTATTGATAATGTAGATGTAAAGATGCCATAAAAGTAACGAAATTTTGCTTAAAAAAATCCGGATAAAGTATGATTAAGCAAAAATATTCCGGAAAAAATGATAAAGGTATTTGTGTTTCTAAGCCTAACAAAATTAAATGATTTATAGTTCCTATTTATATGAATGCCGGAAAACTAAAATCGTTGTACTTTTGTTGCTGTTGGTAACTTTTTTTATTTAAAACAACAGTATGATTAAATTTTATTATGATTAGACTATTATTAGAACACGTTTTTTCTTTGTTTTGTTTAGTTTTTTGGTGGTTAATTTCCGGATTAATTATTTTAACAACTGCCGAAGCACAAAATGTAACAGCAGTCCAAACACCTAAAACCTATACAACAGCTATTGACACGAGCGCACGCACTTGGCTTTGGGAAATATCGGGCAAAAAACTTAAAAAGCCATCGTATTTAATGGGAACTATTCATTTGGTTTGGGCAGAGCATTTTGCTTGGCCAGCACAATTTGAGGCTAAATTTAAGGCAAGTAAACAATTGATTTTAGAGGTTGATATGGATGACCCCGGCTTAATATTTGCCACCATGATTGGTTCGCAAATGAAAAACGATACCACAATAGATCAGTTACTTAGTGCTGCCGATTTTGCGCTTGTTGATAGTTTTTTTAAAAACAAACTCGAAATGGACATTGCCATGTTTAAATCGTGGAAACCCATGTTATTACAAACTATATTATTGCAAGATGAAAAAACAAACAAACCAACAAAATCTGTTGAGATGGAACTTGTTCAGTTGGCCAAAGAAAAACAAAAAGAAGTACTGGGCCTCGAAACTATAGAGGAACAATTTGCTATTTTTGATAAAATACCTTATACCGAACAAGCTAACTATTTGTTGGAAGCTATTAAAGATGGCGACAAATCAATGACCGAATTTGAAACCATTATGAAAATTTATACCGAAAAAAATGTAAATGCCGCTGCCGCCGTTATGAATACCGATACCAAGTTCGGAAAATACGAAGATCTTTTAATGGGCAACCGAAATAAAAACTGGATAGATAAAATAAAAAATTATACCAAACAAAAACCAAGTTTTTTTGCCGTAGGTGCGGCACATTTAGGCGGTGAAAATGGCGTTTTAAATCTGTTACAAAAAGCAGGTTATACCATAAAGCCCGTTTTATAAATATTTTTTTCAAAAAACTTGTTTTATCTCAACAATTAGCTGTACTTTTACTTTTCGATATCCTTTTTCAAACTTTAATTTGCTTGTATAAGCACATTTTTCCCTTACCATAACAATTAATTAATTAATTTGTAGCAGCATTATAAAATCAATACTCATGAAACAAATACTTACCCTTTTAAGCTTGTTTTTGACCACATTATTAACTACTAACAACCAGATGCAAGCGCAAACCTGTGTTGGAACAGCTACTTTAAACGTAACCATTAATAACTGTAACACTTTGGTTAAAGTTACCGCCTTTTTAGAAGGCCCGTTTAATACCGGTAGCAATCAAATGCAAACTGGTTTAAACTTTCAGCCATTAATACCTACCACCCAGCCCTATAATACGGCACCTTGGAATTATGCAGGCACCGAAAGTTATACTGGTACACTTCCGACAACTGTTATTGATTGGGTTTTAGTAGAACTAATGAATATTGTTAATAACGACAATTTTACGGTTCAAGGCCGCAAAGCAGCTTTGTTATTATCTAACGGTAAAATTGTTGACCCCACCTGGACAACAAATAATGCTATTGACGGGGTACTTTTTGACGGCGCATTTACCGGGCAAACCCTTAGTGTGGCAGTTCGCCACCGCAATCACTTGGCTATTGTAAGCGCCAATCCGGTAGCCTTACCCAACGCAACTACAGTTGACCTAAGTATTGCAAATAATGTAATGGGCGGTTCAGCGCAGCTTAAATTATTAGGCTCTGAATACTGTATGTTGGCCGGCGATTACGATGCCAATGGCACTATTACCGTTGCCGACTTTAATGGCTATGCAACTGAATCATCGGGCATTAATAATTATTTTAAAGCCGATTTTAACCTTGACAAAAACGTTACCGTTGCCGACTTTAATTTGTACAAACCCAATTCAAGTAAAATTGGCGTTAAACCTATTCGCTACTAAATTGGTAGGAACTAATCTTGCTTTTAATTCTTGTCTAATTAGCTAAATTATTTTTTAAATAACCATCTGCCCGCATCATCAATGAAAAAGTTTATTTTAATGTTGCCGTTTTTTTGCTTTTTTGCAATTGTTTGTGGCAATACTGCCGCAGCTCAGTCGGGATGTATCGGCTCGGCCACGATGAATATTATCATTGAAGACTGTACCGGCATAGACAACGATGCCCACAATAGCAATATAAGAAACTTGTTTTCCATCACACCAAATCCTGCTGATAACTACTTGACCATACAAGCAAAAACAGCTGATGTTTGGCAGTTTGTTGCCGAATTGCAAACAATAACCGGACAACAAATTATAACCCAACATAACGCACAAATGGGACAAATAATTTGGCCTCTTGCTAATTTGCCCGCTGGTTTATATATGGTTATACTTAAAACGCCTAACGCTTATGGCACCGAAAAAATATTGATTACACATTAATTGAATCGAATGATTTTTTTTTGGAACTTGATGGTAATATTGACCAGCTAGCCTAATAATATTTTCTTTTTTATATCCGGATAAGTTTTGGTAATAAAACTTATCCGGATATTTTTTTCAACTTTTTTCTCAAGAAATAGACCTTGGGGTCTATTGCTTTAAAACAAAAAAACAGCAACAAGTATTAAAAAAAACTTGTTGCTGTAACCTAAACAAAGATAAATCTTTTTAATAAAACGCAGTAGCTTAACTTACCGGTGGTTTTTCGCCGGGGGTTGCCCATCCGGTATTGGGTGGTGGAGGGGTTGTGGTGCAGTACTTTTGTTTTAACTGGTCGTCGTAGTCATCGGCGTAAGTACCAACACGGTTTAACATAGCCGATAATTCATTTGAATCTAAGCCATCGGCTTCGCGAATAACACGCAAATATACCCAGGTTTTATAGACGCTAAAGCCAACACCATATAATTGGTGATTTAGCTCTAATAACTCTTGAAATAGGCCGAGTTGGTTTTGGACAGTGCTAAGGTCTAAAATAGGGGCAATTACTTGCACATAATAATTTTTGGTGTCGTTTTGGCCGTCAATAGTCCAAACATCAAGCCAAACGCTGGCCGAGCCACGCTTTAGGTCGTATTGTCCGGCTTTTTCGCCTTTGCAGGTATTAGGGTCAACTCCAAAGCTTTTAATGGTTGATTCTATGAGGGCAATTGTGTTTTCGAAAGTAACCATAGTTTAAAAAAAATATATTTAAGTTGGTAAAACAGATGATTATTGATTAAATAAGGAAAATACAAGGAGAAAATAAGAATTGTATTTCTGGTATGATGTTGGCTAAACCAATAATTATTATAGGTACGCAAAGGTATGCAAATAATTTAAGTGCTAATTAAATAAATTTGCTCAAAATCCATCTTTTTTGTAAAGATTCGTACAGGTTTTGGGCTTTTTCAAGTCTTGAGGTCTCGTTGGGTATTGCTTCTATAACTTTTAGTGCTGTTAAAACTTCGGTTAAATCGGCAATTCGCAGTAACAATAAATTAAGTTTTTTATTTTCGGCCAAGTACGAGCGTTGCAAAAAAACGGCAAGAATAGCCATAATAATACCTGTTGCCAAAAACAGGCTAATTAACATATTGTCAATATGGGTCGTTTTCCACAAATAAACGCTACTTACCGTAATAACAATAGCTACTAATCCGGCAATAAAAAGGGTTAAAAATTGAAGTTGGAAACGTCTAAACTGCACATCTAAGTATTGCGAGCGCAAAAAGCCCAAACCTTCCATCACTAACTGACTGATATCGGCAAGATATGGTGGCGAGTTAGGGTGTATTAATAATTTTTTATCGTTTTGGCTTTCTAAATCAATTAATTTGGCTTTGTTATCTTTGCTTGACACTAATACACCCATAAACAGAAAGGCAACCATGCCAATAAAAAACCAGCAAATAATAATACTTGTTATTCCTAATTTATAAGTACCAAAAGCGTGCAACAAAAGGACTATAGCGGGCAAACATGCACCAACAATAAACAAATAGCCTCCAATTTGAAAATCCCATTCGACTGTAGTATATAATTTGCGCTTGTTTTTTTCGAGTTCGGTGTTTTGCGCTTGTTGTTGCGGCGAGTTGTTATCAACAGAAGGCATGAACGTTTATATTTTTTAATTTTTTGATAGTAGAGGCAAATCAATAAAAGACTTTTTGCTGTCAGATGGCAAGCTATCATCGGTAAATGCTTCGTTTTGGTAATCGTGCAAGATGTTATAGAGGGTGTCTCGTTCAACCGGATGCCGCCCAACATCGCGTATTAAATTTACAATTTGTTGGGTATTTAATGCCGGATTTTGTTCTTCGGCGCCAGCCATGCTATAAATTTTTGTCGTATCGTCAATTGTTCCATCGAGGTCATTTACGCCAAAGGCTAACGACAATTGAGCAGTTGTTCGGCCAATCATAGGCCAATATGCTTTTAAGTGGGGAATATTATCTAAGTATAAACGCGATATGGCATAATTTCGCAAGTCTTCAATAACGGATACTTCGGGCAGGTGCGACATTTCGTTGTTGTCGTGTCTAAATTTAAGCGGAATAAAACAATTAAATCCACCGGTACGGTCTTGTAACTGCCGCAACCGTTCCATGTGGTCAATACGGTGGGCAAACGACTCGATATGACCATATAAAATAGTGCAATTGCTGTGCATACCTAAACTATGGGCTGTTTCATGAATGTCTAACCATTGTTGCGCATCACATTTATCGGCGCAAATAGTGTTGCGAATGTCCTCGTCAAAAATTTCGGCACCGCCTCCGGGTATTGAGTCTAATCCGGCATCGCGTAATTGTTCTAAGCCTTCGCGGTAGCTAAGTTTGGCCTTTTTAAACATGTAAAAAAGTTCAACTGCGGTATAGCCTTTTATGTGTAAGCTGGGGCGGTGTTTTTTAATTTTTTGCAGTAAGGAGCTAAAAAATGCCATATTCATTTGTGGCAACACCCCACCTACAATATGCACTTCGGTAACGGGTTTGCCGTCATATTTCTTTACGATTTCAAGCATTTCATCTTCAGTCATGGCCCAACCTTGTTCGCGTTGCTTTATTAGCCGCGAATACGAACAAAATTTGCAAGAATAAACACATAAATTGGTAGGCTCGATGTGAAAATTCCGGTTAAAATAAGTTGTATTGCCATGCTTTTGCTCGCGCACAAAATTTGCCAAAGCGCCAACAAACCCCAGTTCGCCTTGCTCATACAGCAATAAACCTTCGTTTGGCGTAAGTCGTTGACCATTAAAAATTTTATAGGCAATTTGTTTTAGTCCTTCGTGGTTTGGCAGGGCTATTTGTTGGCTAATTTCGTAATTGCAGATGTCCATTTTTGTGTATTTATATAAAATTTATACTTGACGAGATGAGAAGGGAAGAATAATTTGATGCGGAGCTAAAATTAAGAGAAATTGAATGCTTATTTATTGATGATGGCAGCATTTTTTGCTTAAAACATTTCCGGATTTATCCGGATAAGAAACAGATTGTTGTAATAAATTGGCAATTATCGTTGTGCGTAAGCATCCCACATATTAATAACGGTTTGAAAATCATTAGGTAGCTGCGATTCAAATTCCATCCATTGGTGGGTTGTTGGGTGTTCAAAACCCAGTAGCCGCGCATGGAGGGCTTGTCTTTCGATGGTATCAAAACAATTAGCTACAAATTGCCTGTATTTTGTAAAAGCAGTGCCTTTGGCCACTCTGTTTCCGCCATACAACAGGTCGTTAAACAAAGGATGCCCCATGTGCTGAAAATGTACCCTAATTTGATGTGTTCGCCCTGTTTCAAGTTTACATTCGACTAATGTTACATAGCCAAAGCGTTTTAAAACGGAGTAGTGTGTAATGGCGTGTTTGCCAAATGGCTCGTCGGGGGCATATACAGTGCGCAGTTTTCTGAGGGTTTTGTGCCTGCCGACTGGTAAGTTTATTGTTCCCGAATCGGCTTTTAAATCGCCCCAAGCCAGTGCGGTATAACGCCTATTTACTGTATGATGGTAAAACTGTTGTGCTAAGTGGGTAAGTGCGGTGCGGGTTTTAGCCAGCACTAATAAGCCCGATGTTTCTTTATCTATGCGATGCACCATGCCAAAGCGGTGTTCTTCGTTCGATAGCTCGTTAAACTGGCCTGTTTGTTGATAATGCCAAGCTAAAGCGTGCAACATGGTGCCGTTAAAATTGCCAATTCCGGGGTGCACAACTAATCCGGCTTGCTTGTCTAAAACTAAAAGAGTTTCATCTTCGTAAACAATATTTATAGGTATTTCTTCGGGCTCAATGGTATAATGTTGTACCGCCTTAGGCAACATAATAGTTATAATATCGCCGGGGCGTACTTTGTAGTTCGATTTTACTGGCTCGCCATTTGCCCAAAGGCTTCCGGCTTCGGCGGCATATTGCAAGCGGGTGCGGCTTTGCTCTAACCTGTTCGACAGAAATTTATCGACCCGCAATGCTTTTTGGTTGGGGTCGGCCACTACGCGGTAATGTTCGTACAGCGATTCGTCTTGTTCGGTTTCGTTTTCGGCTTCAGATTGGTAGGGGGCTACTAATTCGGGGTCAAAATTTTCGTCAAAATTTAAGTTGATGGGCATTGGTATTTTTATAACAAAACGTAGTCAAAAGGCAAGCAGGTTGTTTTTGGCTACCGATTATTCTTTTAATCGTATGATTGTATAAACAACAAAGTTAAACAAATTGAGTTTAAATTATTAGTTTAAGCCCTAAAAATAATTGAGGCTATAGTTTTTGAGACTTCTTTGAACAGGAATTAAACAGCATATCCGGATATTTAGCTGTTTTAGGCCATATTTAAAAAATGTGGCTTCGGGCTAAATTATCCGGATACTTAATTGGCAATATAAATCAACTGTCTCTGGTTTTAGGCTTGTTTATTATCTGAACAAGATGCAGAAATGTAAGGCAGTTTTATTATTGATGCAATCTAATTTTATTTCTTTTTGGGAGTAATGATAATGTACATGCGTTTACCTTCTAAACGTGGGGGGGCTTCGGGTGTGCCTACCTCTTCAAGGGCTTGGGCAAAGCGCAACAGTAATTGTTCTCCTCGGTCTTTATAAATAATGGCGCGGCCTTTAAAAGACAAAGTCGCTTTAACTTTTGCTCCTTCGTCTCTTAGAAATTTTTCGGCGTGGCGGGTTTTAAATTCAAAATCATGTTCGTCGGTATTTGGGCCAAACCTAATTTCTTTTAATACCGTTTTAATTGTTTTTGCTTTAATTTCTTTTTCTTTCCGCTTTTTTTCGTACAAAAATTTGTTGTAATCTATTATACGGCAAACGGGCGGGGTGGCGTTGGGTACAATTTCTACTAAGTCGGCTTCAAGCTCATCGGCTAAGGCCAAGGCTTTATGAATAGAATAAATACCGGGTTCTATATTTTCGCCAACTAAGCGCACTTCTGGTACGCGAATCATATCATTTAGTCGGTGTTCGGGTTCTTTTTCGCGCTGTACCAAACGGCGATTGTAAGGGGTGCGCGGTTGATTAGTGTTAATTGGAGGACGAGACAAATTAGGTGGGTTTTAGTAAAAAAAATGTTTAAGTTATTATTAAAAAAATAATTTTAAATGGTAACGTTTTTTATCCGGAAAATTGATGGATAATTAAATAAATCAATAGTATAAAGTAAACTTACTTATAAAGCTAATATTAACTGCAAATATCGTGCAAATAGTATTTACAAGGTGTGTTTTACAGGCTATTTTTTTTGCTCAAACCGAAAAAAATCAATTTTGGTTCAAAAGAATTCATTTTAGACACAAAAAATATGGCCTTAGCAAGTTTGATTCTGGTTTTGTGCTGTCAACAGTTCTTTATATCTTTATAAATACGCGCTAAAAGCCCTACCTTTGTGCGTTTTTGTACTGTCCACCATCAAATACATTGCTAGTAATATTTATGCAAGCTCGTTTTAGCGACTATGTTCATTTACATTTTATTGTATTTATATGGGGGTTTACGGCTATTTTGGGTAAACTTATTACCCTCCCATCGCTCGAATTGGTAGTTTACCGCACAGGTTTAGCCGCTATTGGTATGGCTTTGTGGTTATTTTTTACAAAAGGCTGGCGCAAAGTTTCGTTGCTCGATTTAGGTAAATTTAGCGCAGTTGGTTTGTTAATTGCCTTACATTGGTTTTGTTTTTTCGAGTCAATAAAAATATCGAATGTTTCGGTTGCGGTAGGTGGCCTATCTTGTTCTACTTTATTTACCAGTTTTATGGAGCCGATGGTTCAAAAACGCCGTATTTATTGGCCTGAAGTGATATTGGGAATTGGTGTAATTTTTGGTTTGTATTTAATTACACAGTATGCTTTCGATTACCTTGCTGGTATTTTGTTGGGTATAGCTGCCGGATTTTTTAGCAGCATGTTTGGTGTTTTTAACAAACAATTAGTGGCACAAAATCACCCGCCTCCTTTGTTATCGTTTTACGAGGTTGCCACTGTTTTTTTGCTCTTAAGTTTGGTTATGGTCTTTAATCCGGCAAAATCGGTTTGGCCTTGGCAGGTAAGCCTTTCTGATTGGGCATGGTTACTATTGCTGGCATGGGCTTGCACTACCTATGCGTTTATTGCCAATGTGTATTTGTTGCGCCGAATTTCGGCTTTTGCGGTAGCCTTGGCCGTAAATTTAGAGCCTATATATAGTATAATTTTGGCATGGCTAATTTTTAAAGACAGCGAACAAATGAATGCCGGATTTTACGCCGGTGCTTTTCTTATTATTTTATCGGTGTTCATTTATCCGTGGCTAAAAAAACAATTTAAATACTCAGCCCCTAACCCTAACCCCTAACTACTAACCCATAGTTACCTAAAATGGCCAAACGCAAACTACAAAAATTTGCCGAAATAGGGCAGATGCCTAATGTAATACAAAATTTCAACTGGGAAAATCCGGTTTTAATAAACCACCAACAAACCGAAGTAAAATTAAAAGGTAAATGGGCTTCAGCGTTTTTTAATAATCAACAACCAATTGTATTAGAGCTGGCTTGCGGCTATGGCGAGTATGCAGTGGCGCTGGGGAAATTGCAACCGCAGTTGAATTTTATTGGTATTGATATTAAGGGAAACCGAATCCACCATGGGGCAAAATTAGCGCTACAGCAAGGTTTAGGCAATGTGGGCTTTTTGCGAACCGGAATTTCATTGCTGCCTCATTTTTTTGCACAAAATGAAATTTCCGAAATTTGGATACCTTTCCCCGACCCCTATTTGCCTAATTCACAAGCCCGGAAACGGCTTACCTCGCCCCAGTTTTTACAACTATACAGGCAATTTTTACAACCACAAGGACGCCTTCACTTAAAAACCGACAGCGAACCGCTATATCAATACACCCTCGAAACGCTTGAGCAGACCTCCGGAGCTGCCATTATTGCCCATACAAATAATTTATATCAACACGTTTTATATCAGCAATTTCCTGCCCTGCAAATACCTACACGCTACGAAAGCCTCCGACCAAGTGGTGCCGATACCATTAAATATATCTGCTTTACAATTAATTAAATATTTGTAAATTGTTAGTTGTAAGCATTTCAAAAACTACATAAAACATTATCGTACCTTTGCAATTCAATTTCTGCCTAAATTATTCTATTCAATGCCATTTAATTTTGAAGCCGGCGAATTATTATTAGTTGATAAGCCCATACACTGGACATCGTTTGATGTGGTTAATAAAATACGCAAAGTTAGTCGTTGTAAAAAAGTAGGCCACGCCGGCACCCTCGACCCCCGTGCTACCGGATTGCTGCTTATAGGAACAGGCGCATACACCAAACAACTACAACACTTACAAGATTTTGATAAAACTTATACAGGTATGTTTCATTTAGGAGCTACCCGCCCATCTTTTGATACCGAAACCGATATTGATGCCGAATACCCAATAGCGCATCTGCATCCGGATTTAATACATGCTACGGCTAAACAATTTTTAGGCCAGCAAAGGCAAATGCCACCTCAGTTTTCGGCTGTAAGGCACGAGGGTAAAAAACTTTACCTTAGTGCCCGCAAAGGCGAGGTTAAACAAGTAGAGCCACGCCGCATTACCATCTACGCATTTGAAATTACTCATATAAATATCCCGCGAGTACATTTTTCAGTTACTTGTAGCAAAGGCACTTATATACGTGCCTTGGCCAACGACTTTGGCAAGGCACTGCAAAGCGGCGCATACTTGGCAACACTATGCCGCACCCATATTGGGCAATACGACCTGGCCAACGCCTGGCAACTGCCCCAACTTATTGAGGTCATTAAAGAACAAAACGCCTCAATAACAGCTAACAATATCAATACTGATACAGTTCTATAAAGTCGCCAGGTTTTATTTTAGCGGCCTCGCTGCCATAAATCCCCGTTAATAAAAAAGGAAGAGCAAAACGTTTCATTTCTGGCTAATTTAAATTAAAAAATTGTGTCTTGAGGCAAAATAACGCAATTTTATCCGGATAGCCAAAATTTTAATTAAAAAAAATTACTTTTTGAATAATTTATAAATATATTCTGAATTCTTTTTGAACAAAAATATTACTTGTCGGTGTAATTACTTTTATTTTTTGTCGTCTAACGAGCGCCAAAGGTAACGGCTGGCTATGCTTCGGTAGGGTTTCCAGGGTTCGGCAATAGTTTCCATAGCTTGGGCAAGGCTGCGTTGGGGCTGGTTAAGGTTAAGCTGGTAATGTAAAGCCATTGCTTTGCGAATGCCGAGGTCAAGCACGGGTAGCACATCTTCGCGAAACAAGGTAAACATCAGCAACATTTGAACCGTCCAGGTGCCTACGCCTTTAATTGGGGTAAGCAGTTGTAAAATTTCGTGGTCGGTTAAGGCTTCGAAATTAGTTTTATGCAGGTGGTTTTCCTCCCAATAGGCGGCAATATTTTGCAGGTACTGCGCTTTTGCATTCGACAGGCCAGCTGTTCGGAGGGTAGTAATTGGCGTATTTAACACCTGCGCGGTTGTAGGAAAAAAACCGTCGTAAAGGGCTAAATATTTTTTTTCGATAGCCAAAGCTGCTTTTCCGGATAATTGCTGGCCAATAATGCCACTCATAAGTTCGTGCAAAATTTGATAATTTGTTGGCTCGTACTTAATGGTGTGGTTGGCAATAATTTTGCTCATTACGGGGTCGACGTCAGCTAAATGTGCTTGTATGCTTGCTAAGGGCGTTGGCATAAATGATGAAGCAAAAACTAAAAAATTAAAACCTTGGGCAATATATTTTTTTGCTTGGCTGCCGGTTAAAACTGCCAACGTGCACAATTGAAATTTCGGGGCCGCCGCGGCCTTTGTTGTATGGTTGCAGCGAGCTAAGTGTTATATCGCAACTAAATAATATGCGGTACCGGTTGTATTCAACGCCCACTAAGGCAACGGCTGCATCTTTTAACCTATACCATGCGCCGGCGTGCGCCCGTATTGTATGTTTTGGGCCGGTGCTGCTTAATAGCCAACTTACATTACTGCCAATTAAAAATTCGGATGCTTTTTTTTGGGTGGTAAAGCATAAGGCGGGGTCAAAACTAAGTTGCCCAAGCTCAAAATTTGCTCCCGCGGCAATTAACGGTCTGATGCCCATTTGATTGTCGGCATTAAAAAACGAAGTTGCGGGTTTGTTTAAATGCAAAATCGCCCCCGAAATATAGGCATTCCAAACTTCGTTGGGGCGTATGTTTAAGCGTGCTCCGGCTTGTAAATCCAAATGCCAAAATGAGTTTGCAATTGGTGTTTCGCCGCTTGGCGCGTTTAAGTTAAAATCGTTTTCGTTCCATTGCGAGCTAAAATAGAGTTTATTCCAATTAATAGCTTTTTGGGTAAACATGGCACCAAATCCGGCAGATAGCGCGGCTTTACTACCCAATGCTTTTTGAAAACTTACCGCTCCCTGAAATTCGCTGGTGCTTAATATGCCATCTCCGGCTTGGTCATAAAGCATACGCAGACCCAGCCCAAGGCGGTCGCCGGCAGGCGAATTATAGACGCCAAAATCGGCATAGCCCGATACGGTTTGATATGGCACAGTAAAGCTGCCCCACTGGCTTCGGGCGTTGGCCCCCACACGGTAATCGCCGTCAAAATGTCCCACAGATGCCGGATTAAGTCGCAAATAGTCGGTGTAAAATTGCGAGTAATGGATGTCTTGGCCGTTCGCTAAAAACTGAACTAAAAGCAAACCACAAACTGTGGTTACTATAATTGTTTTTGTTGTTTTGTAAAAAGCATAACACATAATTAGCTAACTGTTTGGTATTTTGTTTATGGTTGTTGAGTTGTAGTTGCGCCGCTGTAATTAATTAATTAATTGATGCTGACAAAGTTACAGTAAAATATAAATGTGACCTTGATATTTACAAAATTAGGCTGTATTTCGGGAAAAATATTTGTGTTCGGTCTTCTTCCGGATATAAATTAATGGCAGAACTATCTATAAAACGTATAGGCTATTGTTTAGGGTGCTTCGAGTTAATATTCTTACAAAATTTCTTAAACAGGTGAGGTGCTTAGGTTGATAAAATAAAAAATCCGGATGGCAAGTTTGGCACATCCGGATTTTGGAAAATAGATTAGTTTTTAAAAGAACTGCTATCTTATTTATTTGCTTTGCTTTAATTATTTGAAATTTCAGGCTGCTCGGTAGTAGTAGAATTGGAAGGCGATTGCCGGCGAACGACTACTTTTTTATCTTCGTCTAAATCAATAATCAGGGTTGTTCCTTGCGGCAGTTGGTTAAGAAGCTCTTCGGCAAGGGGGTCTTCAATATATTTTTGAATGGCGCGGTGCAGTGGGCGTGCGCCGTATTGCGGGTCGAAGCCTTTTTCGGCAAGTAAATCTTTGGCTGCCTCGCTTAATTCTAAGTGGTAGCCTAAGGTTTCTATACGTTGGTATAAGTTGCGCAGGGCAATTTGTATAATTTGCAAAATTTCGTCTTTGCCTAAGGCGTTAAATATAATTACGTCGTCAATACGATTTAAAAACTCGGGCGAGAAAGTTTTGCGCAGTGCTTTTGTTATAGTGCCTTTGGTATGCGTATCTTCGTCATCTTCTTTTGCTTTGGTAACAAAGCCTACACCTTGCCCAAAATCTTTTAACTGCCGAACGCCAATATTTGAGGTCATAATAATCAGCGAGTTTTTAAAATCAATTTTACGGCCTAAGCCATCGGTTAATTGACCGTCGTCTAAAACTTGCAACAATATATTATACACATCCGGATGTGCTTTTTCAATTTCGTCGAGTAAAATTACCGAGTAGGGGCGGCGGCGCACTTTTTCGGTAAGTTGCCCACCTTCTTCGTAGCCAACGTATCCGGGAGGCGCACCTATTAACCTCGATATTGAAAATTTTTCCATATATTCGCTCATATCAATACGTACTAAAGCATCATCGCTATCGAACATATAGCGGGCAAGTGCTTTGGCCAGCTCGGTTTTGCCTACGCCGGTTGGGCCTAAAAATATGAACGAGCCTATGGGTTTTCGAGGGTCTTTTAGTCCTACACGGTTGCGTTGTATGGCTTTGGCTACTTTGCCAACGGCATCGTCTTGACCAATGATTACTGTTTTTAAATCAGCTTGCATTGTAAGCAGTTTATTGCTTTCGCTTTGAGCTACTCGTTTTACCGGAATACCCGTCATCATGGCTACTACTTCGGCAATATCTTCTTCATCAACGCGGTAGCGACGGGTTTTTGATTCTTCTTCCCATTCTTTTTTGGCATTTTCAAGCATGGCAGTCAATTTTTTCTCATCGTCCCGCAGTTGGGCTGCCTCTTCGTAGCGTTGCCCGCGCACTACTAAGTTTTTTTGCACCTTAATTTGTTCAATTTTTTCTTCGAGTTCGATGATATTGCTGGGTACGTGTATGTTTTTAAGATGCACACGCGCGCCAACTTCGTCTAAAACATCAATTGCTTTATCCGGAAGAAAACGGTCGGTTATATATCTTGCGCTTAATGTTACGCAAGCTTTAACGGCAGCTTCGGTATAAGATACATTGTGGTAATCTTCGTATTTATCTTTTATGCGTTCAATTATAATAATCGAGTCTTCAATTGAAGGTGGTTCAATCATTACCTTTTGAAAACGGCGGTCAAGGGCGCCATCTTTTTCTATGTATTGTCGGTATTCGTCTAAGGTGCTGGCCCCAATACATTGCAGTTCGCCGCGGGCTAAGGCTGGTTTAAAAATATTAGAAGCGTCGAGCGAGCCTGTTGCGCCGCCTGCGCCAACAATAGTATGAATTTCGTCTATAAACAATATTACGTCGCGGTTTTTTTCTAACTCGGTCATAATTGTTTTGATGCGCTCTTCAAACTGCCCACGATATTTGGTGCCGGCTACCAGCGCAGCCAAGTCAAGCATAACAATGCGCTTATCGTATAACACGCGCGATACTTTGCGTTGTATAATGCGCAAAGCCAAACCTTCTACGATGGCGGTTTTTCCTACGCCGGGTTCGCCAATTAAAATGGGATTATTTTTTTTGCGGCGGCTTAAAATTTGCGATACGCGTTCAATTTCAATCTCGCGGCCTACAATGGGGTCAAGTTTACCTTCTTCGGCTAGGCGGGTAATGTCGCGGCCAAAATTATCGAGTACGGGCGTTAGCGATTTAGTAGCTTGTTTGTTGCGTTGTTGCGAGTAGCCACGTTGCTCGTCTAATTCATCGTCTTGCTCGTTCGAGAATTGGTTTTGCACCCAGCCGGCTAAATTTAGTTGATTCAAAAAAGTATCATAATCCACATCAAATTGTAACAATATTTGCGAGGCAATACTTTCTTTGTTTTTTAGTATAGATAGCATTAGGTGCTCGGTATCAATGGTACTGCTGGCCAACGATTTGGCCTCTAAAGCGGTTAGTTTCAATACGCGCTCAACTTGCCTGCTTAGCGGAATGGTATTGGCATCGCTTCGGCGTTGGGTCTGTTGTTTTCCAATTGATTCTTCAATGGTATGACGCAACATAACAATATCAACCGACAATTTTTTAAGAATTGTCATGGTACTGCTATCGCGTTCGCGCAGAATCCCTAACAACAGGTGTTCAACGTATATTGTATCTTGCCCAAATCTAAGGGCTTCTTCGCGGCTGCACGAGATGATTTCGCGCACTTGCTGAGAAAATTTACTTCCTTCCATAGTTTTATAGAAACAAAAATTGCGCCTTATTAGTTCAAACTGCTAAAAAGACAGTTTTTGGCAGAACTTAGCTGCAAAATTGACTAAAAAAAGCAAAATAACCTAATTATAAAGGTTACTAAACTTTACTTATCCGGATTTTTTTGCTTGGTTGATTAAAATTTTTGCTTGTTTTGATTGGTTTACTAATTTGACGAAACTGAGGTTTACAAAGATTAATTCGAAATTGTATTTATTTGTGTGCCTATTTTGGGCAAAAAAAATCGTATGTTTTATCCGGAGCAAAATTTAAAACTAAATATATGCAATATTGTTCTTTTGTTTTTATCCGGCTTAATCTTCAATCTCTAAACTAAGTAGTTCTCTTATTTTCACTTTTCTTCTGATTTGGTAGGCTTAAAGTCCGGATCTTTTTTCCGGCCTTTATTGATATTTATCAGCGATACGCCTACATAATCTTTAGGGTGGGTTTGGAAATCGACTAATAATTCGTTCAAATTATGGGTTAGGGCTTCTAAATTGTGATACAATTGTTTGTCATTCATTAGCATTCCCATACTTCCTTCGGTACTGTTAATTTTTTTAATCAGGTTTTGGGCTTCAGCCAAAGAGCCATTGAGTTTATCAACAGTCTGTTTGATTTCTAACTCGGCAAGTTTTTTTGTAGCTGTATTTGTATTTTCCAAAACGCTGTTTAGTTTGGTCGTACTGCCCTGCAACTGCCCCGAAACAGCCTCAACATTCGCTAAAATATTGCTAACTTTAGGCAAATCCTTGTGCAATGTGTTATTGATACTAAGTGCTGCTCCATCAATAGTTTTAATGGTTTTTTGTAGTCCTACTAATGTTTTATTTAAGTTGTTTAAGGTTTCTTGTATTTGCCCCGATGCTAAAACCGTATTTACATGCGAAAGGGTTTCTTTTAACGTATCGGCCACCAATAACGCTTTATCTTTCATGGGTGTAACCTGCTCATTTAAAATATTTTTAGCGGTTTCCATCATCCCTATTTCCGAAACTCCTACAAACACATGGCCTTCGGGCGCAGACTTAACATTGGTAAGGTCAACTACTTTTTTAACTTTATTATGGGGTAGCGCAATATCTTTTTCGTAAGCCTCGTAGGTTAGCAATAGTGCTTTTTCGCCCATAAGACCAACGCTAATTATTTGTATGGTTGTGTTGGGCGGCACCAAGGTGTTTTTTGATACGGTAAAATGCACCTCAACTCGGTTAGCAGCAGTTACATCACTCGACCTATCGATAGATTCTACTAAACCTACGGGTACACCACTAATTTGTACTGGGTTGGCTACTAATAAGCCATCAACTTTGTCGAAAACGGCCACGTATTCTATGTCAGAGGCAAAAACTTTGCGACCTCGTAAAAAGTTGTAACCAAAAAATAAAATAACTAATGCAGTAACACCTAATATACCAACTTTAACTTCATTCGGAATTTTCATAGGGAATTGGCGTGTATTATATTTAATGTTGAGGGGGGAAAGGGCTTATAAAGTATATTATTGTAGGATATTAATTTTATCCGGATAAATTTTGCGCAAAAATACCATAAAATTAATCAAATTGCTAAAAAGCATTTTAATTCTGGCATAAAATACCGTTGCCTTTACCTAAAATCTATTATCTGCTTTGTTTTTCGACCTTTTTAGCCTGTTTTGCAGCTTTGCGATCGGCTTTTTTAGCTTTTCGGATAGCTTTTTTTTCGGCTTTGCTGGGTTTTAAGGTTTTTAGTTCTGTTTTGCCGTCATTCTCATTAGAAGATGCATTTGGTTGGTTTTCCTGAAGTTCGGCAGCATTGCGTTCGCGGGCTACTAAGGAGCGCTCGCTCTCAGCATTATATCGTGCTTTTTTGCGGTCGGCTTTAAGCTGGCGCTTATAGTTATGCTGTTGTAAACTGGCCTGTTGTTTTGCTTGCCCAACTACCCCGGCCATTTCTAAAGCGGCACGCTGGCGCTTAGTTTTTGCTTGGGTGTGGTGTTGTTTATTCAGTTTTGTTGCCTCATTCTCTAAAGCATGGCGCTGGTGGCGAGCTTGGTAAGCGGCAGCCAAGCTGCTGTTTTTTGCTTTTGTTGCTACTTCGGCGCGTACAAGTTGCGCATTTAGTTTGGCTTGTGTTTGCATACGCGAGGCTTCTAACAAATCGTGTTTGCGGTTGGCTTGTGCCTGCGCCGAAAAAGATAAACTATTGCGGTAAGCACTAATTTGTGCGGCTTTGCGGTCGCGCATAATTTGGGCGGTAGCCTGTTGCCGGGTGCGATATATATTGCTGCGTTCGGCCCTAAGTTTTTGGCGGTATGCTCTTTGCTCGGCCTTGGCATTTTGGCGTGTTGCTTTAAGTTGCCGCACTTGCTCTTTGTGCAAACGTTTGGCTTCGCGTTTCATTTCGCCGAGATAGGCTTTTTGTTGCCGTTTGGCTGCTCTGCGAATTTGTTTGGTATTAATTTTTTCGATCGAGGCGGTGTTTGCTGAGGCACCAACGCTATTTTGCCCATAGACATTATTGTTCGCAAGGCATATTAGGCTAATGCTTACGACTATCCAAACTGCTAAAAAAAAACGATTTAAACGAACAGAGAGTAAACGCATATAAAGTAGATGGTTAGAAATTAATATTAGCAAAGTACCTCCGGAAGTTAGGACGATAATTTAACAAAAAAGTTTCGACCGGAAATAAACTCATCCGGATGAAAAAAAGGAAAAATAACAACTCTCCGGATGAAAAAAAATCATCCGGAAAACAGTTTGAGCCTGAACAAAAAAAAATCAACTTAACTATATGCTTTTCTTTAGGCCAAACCAATTTCTTGGCACAAATATACATCTTGTATCGCGTTCAGCAATTCAATACCCTCGGCCATTGGGCGTTGAAAAGCTTTGCGCCCCGATATTAAACCCATACCGCCTGCCCGTTTATTAATTACGGCTGTGGTTACGGCGTCGGCAAGGTCGCTGGCTCCGCTCGATTCGCCCCCCGAGTTTATAAGGCCAATTCGCCCCATATAATTGTTTACCACTTGGTAGCGGCAAAGGTCAATGGGGTGGTCTGTTGTTAGCTGGCTATAAACTTTTGCGTGGGTTTTGCTGTATTTTAAGGCATTAAACCCGCCGTTATTAGTAGGAAGTTTTTGTTTGATAATATCGGCTTGGATGGTGGCGCCAAGGTGGTTAGCTTGTCCGGTTAAATCGGCGGATGCGTGGTAATCTACACCATCTTTTTTAAAGCTGCCGTTGCGAAGATAACACCACAAAACAGTGGCCATGCCAAGGTCGTGGGCATGTTCAAAGGCTTCGGCAATTTCTTGTATTTGGCGTGTTGCCTCGTCCGAGCCGTAATAAATAGTAGCGCCTACGGCGGCGGCACCTAAATTCCAGGCATCTTGTACGCTGCCGTATAAAACTTGGTCAAATTTATTAGGGTAGGTTAGTAATTCATTATGATTTATTTTAACCAAAAACGGTATTTTATGGGCATATTTTCGTGCTAAAATGCCTAAATTACCAAAAGTAGTGGCCACCGCATTGCAACCGCCTTCAATGGCTAATTGCACTATATTTTCGGGGTCAAAATAAATGGGATTAGGTGCAAACGAAGCACCGGCGGTATGTTCAATACCTTGATCAACGGGTAAAATAGAGAGGTAGCCACTGCCAGCTAAACGCCCATGATTTAAAATGGTTTGCAGGCTTCGCAACGTTTGAATATTGCGGTTAGAAACGCCAAAAATACGCTCAACAAAATCGGGGCCGGGGGCATGTAGGTGCTCTTTGCTTACGGTGTTACTAACGTGTGATAATAACGACTGAGCTTTGTCGCCTAAAAGGGTTTCGATACGAGATAAATTAGACATTTTTTTTGCAGTTTCGTTTATAAAAGAATTATTCCGGATAAAAAATGGGTTTTAACAAGGTTTAGCTTTTTTTACTCGTTTTATCCGGATATTTTTGCACCGCAAAGTTACAAAATCTATAGGATTAAAGGTAGTAAAATAGGCTTATAGTGCAATTAGCAACAAAAAGAATTAATCATTTACCACTATTTTTGCCTTGCAAACACCTGCACTAATTTAAGTTTAATTTTATCTGTAGAAATGCCTCAGCAACTCCATTTTAGCCAGTACGCTACTAACAATCAAACTGTATTAGAACGCGGCTTGTCTTCGCCGTTATTTAAGTGCTTGCCCGGATTAGATGCACCCGAATTTTATATTGCCTCGCAACCATTGGCCGATGCTGTAAATGTTGCGCTTGCGCTTGGCCAACCCCTTTTGCTTACCGGCGAGCCCGGCACCGGTAAAACTCAGTTGGCAAACAGTATAGCCTGGCAATTAAACTTGCCTTTGTATGTGTTTTACACCAAAACCAATACCGAAGCGCGCGACCTTTTTTATCGTTACGATTCGCTGGGGCATTTTCACGATGCACAAATTAAACAAGCCAACCATCAGGCACCACAGGCGCAACAATATATAGCCCTCGAAGCTTTAGGCAAAGCCATTGCCAACTCGCAACAAGAGCGCGCAGTAGTATTAATTGACGAAATAGACAAAGCGCCTCGCGATTTTCCGAACGATTTATTGCACGAATTAGAAGCAATGGAGTTCAGAATCCGCGAAACTGCCCAAACAATAAGTGTTTACGAGCCACACCGCCCCATTATTGTTATAACCAGCAACAGTGAAAAAAATCTTCCGGATGCTTTTTTGCGACGATGCGTTTATTATCATATTGCTTTTCCGGATAAAAAACAGTTGGCCGAAATTGTCGCCAAACGCATTCCGCTTAAAGCTAATTTTACACAAGGCATGGTTAATGCGGCTATCGACCATTTTATGCAAATCAGAGAAAGCGGTATGCGAAAAAAACCTGCCACCGCCGAGCTGTTGGCCTGGATACATTTGTTAAATGAAGCCAATATTGACCTAACTCAAGGTATTGAGCCACAAATTGCCCAACTTAGGGCAACTTATTCTATTTTAGCAAAAACCCACGAAGATTGGGAACTGTTGCATAAATAACAACTCTATATATTTTGCTAATTTTGCACCATGTTTCAGTTTGCAGTTATTGGCGTGGGAAATATTGGGTTTAGACACGCGCAGCTAATACAGGCTAACCCAAGCGCGCAGCTAAGTGCTATATGCGATGTAAATCCTGCCCGACTTAACGAGGCACATGTAGTCCTTAACCAAAACAGTTTGGTTACCACTACTGATTTTGAAGAGGTTCTACAAATACCGGAGGTGCAAATTATACATATTTGTACTCCTAACAATTTGCACGCACCTATGACTATTGCCGCCCTAAATGCAGGTAAACACGTAGTTTGCGAAAAACCAATGGCGTTATCAACCCGCGATTGTGATGCCATGATTGCCGCTGCCCTTAACAATAATAAATATTTGTTTGTGGTAAAGCAAAACAGGTATAATCCGCTGGTTGTAGCGGTAAAACAGTTGCTATTAAAACAGGGCTTAGGGCAAATACATCAGGTTGTAGTGAATTGTTTTTGGAACCGCAACGATGCTTATTACCAAAAACCAAGCTGGCGCGGCACTAAAAAACAGGACGGTGGCTGTTTGTTTACACAGTTTAGCCACTTTATTGACATTTTATATTATTTGACGGGCGATGCCGACTGTTTATCCGGATATGTGCAAAATGCTACGCATCAACATAGTATTGAGTTTGAAGATTCGGGGGCTTTTTTATTAAAATCACACGAACAACAAGCTGTTATTACGGTTAATTTTAATATTGGCGCTTTTGGGCAAAATATGGAAGGCTCAATAACTTTATTAGGAAGCGAAGGTGCCGTAAAAATAGGTGGGCAATACCTTAATACCCTCGATTATTGGCTTGTTAATAACTATCCTAAACCCGAATTGCAAACTATAGTACAACAACAAGCCAATGACTACGGCAGTTACAAAGGCTCTATGTCAAACCATGATAAAGTAATTGAAAATGTGATTGATACCTTGCTTGGCCGTGCTACCATTGCCACCAATGGCACGGAAGGCCGAAAAATAATTGAGCTAATTGAAAAAATGTATCGCAGTGTGGCGCGGTAAGTTTAGCTTACTTTTGAAATCGCAGCGTAAAGGCCGGCGAGTAACCTAAGGTTTGATGCCATGCCGAGCCAAAATCTATAAATATATGGTTGCCAACCTGCACACCTGCGCCTAACGATGCCTGCGCGGGATATCCGGAAATACCACCCCGAACAAAAAACTTTTTAGCGATGGCATATTCAACGGCTACTTTAAAAATAGGTTTTTCAACTAAGTTTTTTTCAATTTCGGCAAAAAACGACAAAGCATCAGTAGCATTAAACAACATTCCAACTTGCAGAATGGTGGGTAAATTATCAACTTGTGCGCCGGTAATACTTTGCTCTAATGGGTTGTGTAAATGACCTGCTAACCACATTTTGGAACTTGCTTTGTATAAAATACCCAAACCAAAATTAGGTTTAAAAGTGCTGCCATACTCGCCCATATTTACAGCATAACCTTGTAGTTGTACGCCTATTGAAAAATTTTTAAATAGCCTTCTGCCGTAAGCCAAAACAGCACGTGTTTCGTTGTAGGCGGGGTTGCCATAATAGGTAACACCCAGTCCAAAACTACCTGTTTTTTTTACCGGAAGTCCTAAACCTAATCCAAACGAGTTTATATCGCTTAATAAAAAATGATTTTCGGCGCTAACCTGCCCACTAAAACCTTTTAACAGCGCCAACCCCGCTGCATTATTAAACAAAGCCTCTATATTATTAGAGGCTAATCCGGTGAATGCTAATGCCTGCGACCTTGCGCCTACCTGGTTTTTATCATTTCCGGAATAAGCCAAAACAGAAATCAGCATCAAAATAAAACTAAAAAAAGTGTAATTGGCTGCACGCATAAACTATTATACTATTATTGTATGATTGTTGTTTTAAAATATTTGTTAGGGTTGCTTTATTCGGTTATATTCGCGGGTTATATTTTGGTCGCCAATTTGAAAAGCAAACTTATCTACACTTAACTTTTTTAGGGTATAACATGGTACTTCGCTGCCCAAATTAGTGGGGCGCAACGCCATACCTTTGTTGTTGGGGGTTTGCGACTGGCAGTTATCAAGCACTTCAAAAACTACATTCGATTGCATTTTGCCTTTATAAATAATAAGCAAATGGTCTTCTCTAAAGGAGGCTACGTTGTTGGGGTCATCTGCCGATTGCCAATCGCCTTGCAAGCGAGCTTGGGTGGTAGCGTTTGCCAGGGCGTTGTCGGCAGTAGCGCCGGGCTTGCAGCCTATTGCATAAATGGCCATTGCTGTAATGGATAAAAATAAGATGGCAGTGCAAGTGCCATACAAATGCAGGGGGCGCATATAAATAAAAATTTTGGCCAAAATTAGGTAAAAAATCCGGATAAATTAATAAAACGGCTACAAGTTATTTGCTTGCGCATATTCAATGGCGGCGGCTAAATCGTCGGGGGTATCAACCGATAGGGTAGGGTAGGAGGTGATTTGGGTAAAAATTGGCCAACCATGCGCTATCCAGCGCAACTGCTCTAACAGCTCGGCTTGTTCGAGGGGCGAAGGAGGCAGTTGCACAATTTGTTGTAATACTTGTGCGGTATAGCCATAAATGCCAACATGCTGGTAAAAAACGTGGTGTTGTAGCCAATTTTGGGTGGGGTGGTTGCGCAAAAATGGTATGGCCTGCCGACTAAAGTATATGGCCTGCCCTTGTTCGTTAATAACTACTTTTGGGTGATTTGGATTTAACAAGACTTCGGGTTCTGTTATTTTCCGGATGAGTGTTGCCAACTGCGCATCTGGGTTTTGTGTGAATATTTGAACAACTTGGTTTATTTGCTCCGGATTAATAAACGGTTCATCTCCTTGTATATTTATGACAATATTGGGCTTAGATGGTAGTTTTTCGATGGCTTCGGCGCAACGTTCGGTGCCGCTTTGGTGGTTGGTATGGGTTAAAATAGCGTGGCCGCCAAAATTGGCTACGGCTTGCATAATTTGAGGGCTGTCAGTAGCAACATAAACAGCGTTTAAGGCAGTAGCTTGTTTGGCCTGCTCATAAACACGCTGTATTAAAGTTTTGCCGGCAATTTGGCTTAGGGGCTTGCCCGGCAGTCGCGACGAAGCGTACCTCGCGGGTATAATGCCTACTACTTGCATAGAATAATGAATAGTGGTTAGTTGCCGATTTCTGAAATATTGACAGTGCCGTTGCTGCCACTCGTCCACGTAAGCGTGCAAGTATTTGAAGTAGCGTTGCACCCCGACACAATGGTATAATTGCCGGTTAGCGTCCAGTTATAAGCAACGCCCGAAACGGCCGGTACAGTATATGTATAAGTGTTTGCCAAACAAGTGTTTACTTCGCCGGTTAATGCAGGAGCTGCTATTGGTGTGATGGCTTGTGTGTATTGCCAAAGAGCTGCATCGTTTTGATTGGTGGCATCTTGGCTATATCCGGATGCTGTAATATACGAAGTATTGTTCGCATACCGGATATGAATATCGTCAGCAAGGTCGTTTAAGTCCGAGCTATGATTCCATGTAGTGTTGTAGGTTGTTAATCCGCTTGCACCGTTTATTTTGCAAAGCCTCATGTCGAAACTGCCATTGGCTAATTGGCTGTGGCCTGCCAACCATAGATTTCCGGCACAATCGAGGGCGTTGGCAGGTGCTTCGTCGTTTTGTCCGCTGTCAAAAATGTTTTTCCATTGCGGTACGCCATCCGGATTGTATTTGAGTGCTAACAAATCTGTATTGCCATTATTATTTACTGAATACCCGGAAACATAAGTATTTTCTACCTCATCAACACTAATATCGTACAAGCGTGCATCAATACTTGTACTGTCAATTTTTGTCCATAACAAGCTGCCGTTTGAATTATATTTTTGTGTTAAAGTGTGGATTTCGGCGTTTTTGCCCCGGCGGCCAGCCACCCAAATATTGCCGTTTTTGGCAGCAACAGCATCAAAACGGTCGTTTCCTAAATTGTTGGTATAGGTTTTAGCCCATTGTTGTGTTAGGGCGTTGTTGTATTTAAGTACTAAGCCTTCTTCGTTGGTAATCAGGCCAGTTTTGGCGGCAATGTAAATATTGTAGGCCTCATCAAAGACCATGTCGTAGGGTTTATCGTTGTTGGTAGCTGTGCCATAGGTTGCGTTGGCTATTAATGTGCCCGACGAATTGTATTTAAGGAGCACAATATCGTAAAGTTCTTCGTTAGTAGGGTCGGTGTCGGTATCTCCTACTACGTAGATGTTGTTGTTGGCATCGGTTAAAATAGCGACTGGTTCGTCGTCTTCCTTGGTTATTCCGGCGTATAAACTGTTCCAAAGTAAGGTGCCCGAGGTATTGTATTTAAGCACATAGAGGTCGTCATTGCCCGTGCCGGCCACCAATACATTGCCGGCGCCGTCGAGGGTAATGGCGGCGCCTTCATCCATTTTGTCGTCGGCAGCTATGGAGTTAAACTGTTGCGTCCATTGTAATACGCCTGCGCTGTTAAATTTTGCGGTTAAAATATTTCGCCCTTCTAAATAAGTGTGGCTGTATCCGGTGGCGTAAATATTGCCGTTGGCATCAACTACCGAGGCAAAAAATTTATCGCTGTTTTCGCCAAGGCCATTGTAGCGTTTCATAAACAACTGTGCCGATGCATTGTATTTAAACAGCAGCGCATCGGTAAAATTGGGGGCGCCGTTGTTGCCATAACCTACTGCAAAAGCGTTGCCGTCTGCAAAAACAAGGTTGTAGCCGCGGTCAATATCGTTGCCGGCATCGTTAAAATTAGTTAGTACGGTGGCAGCACCCGCGCCCGAGCAATAGAGGGTTAAAAAATTTACATCGGCGGGGTTATTGCTGGTAAAAGTATATCCGGTAACAAAGCAGTTGCCGGCGGCATCGGCCACAATACCTGTGCCGCGGTCTTCAAAGCCTGCATTGTAGCGGTTTACCCATTGTTGGGTGCCGGCGCTGTTGTATTTAATAGTGGCAACATCAAAGTCGTCGTTGGTGTTTTTACTTCGTCCGGTAACAAAAACGTTGCCGTTGGCATCAACATCAATGCCCGATGTGCGGTCGTTATCGCCAAAATCGTAGGTTTTAACCCATTGTTGTGCTCCCGACAGGTCGTATTTATAAGTTATATAGTCGTCATCGTCGCCGTTATCGGTTTCGCCGGTAACGTATAAAAACGAGGCATCGAGGGCTAACTCGTTTAGCACATCATCGTTGCCGCTAACATCAATATTTTTGGTAAATTGCAATACGCCGGATGTGTTGTATTTTAGCACTAATAAATTTTGATTGCCGCCGGCTGCTTCGGTAAATCCGGATATATAAACGTTGCCAGAAGCATCAATACCCAATGCGCTGGGTTGGTCGTTTAAATTGCCAGTTCCGTTATAGGTTTGTAGCCATTGTTGCACGCCGTTAGCATTGTATTTAATAACAACCACATTATTACTTATGGCAATGGTGGGGTCGGCATCTGATAATCCGGCAATAAAAACGTTTCCAGAGGCATCGGTAACAATACCAATGGCTTCGTCATAATCAGTGCCGGCGCCGTCGTAGCTTGTTTCCCATTGAAGCTGGCCACTGCTGTTAAGTTTGACGGTAAAAAAATCGTCGTCGCCAACGCCGGTAATATATACATTGCCCGGGGCATCTACGGTAATAGCTTTGGCTTCGTCTTTTTCGTCGGTATTGCTGTTGATGCGTTGTTCCCAAATTAAATTTCCGGAGGCATCGTATTTTAACACTAAAAAATCGCGCTCGTTGCCGGGGTAGTAGGTGTAGCCGGCGGTATAAATATTGCCCGAGGCATCTTTAGCAATACAATTTGTGCGGTCGCGGTTTTCTTTTGGTGTATTATTATAACGCTGTGCCCAACTAAGCGATTGTGCGCGGGTAGGTTGGTGGCAATATAAGGCAAGCAGCAGTAAAAAAATGAATAAAGACAAACTTGAGTTAGATACTCTTGAACAGACTATAAACATAATGGCGGTTAACAAGTTGATTGCAACTTAATAAATAAACAGGCGACAAAGTTAATTAAAATAGGGGTAGCTAAGGTAAAAGAAAAATTCTGAAAACCTTTAGAGCGAGAAAATTAAAGTTAAGACAATATAACACAAAAAGCATTTTCCGGATAAAAGCGGGGGCGGGCAGATAAAATATCAATATAATTACAATAAATCATAGTTCGGGTTGAATAGGCGAAAAAAATTATCCGGATGTAATTGTTATTCAGCTTCTTTGGAAGGAGACGTCTGTAGAAACTGGTCTTCCTTTCTCTGATTTTTAATTGCCAGCAATGTTCCAAAATTGTTTGCCTAAAATAAAAGTGTAAATTTGCAGGGCTGTGTGGTTTTTATTTGTAACAATTAAACATAATATAGCGCAAAACATCGAAGATTTACAGATTTGCACACAATAAATTAATTTTGCCCCAATTCTTGCCGGTTTTTAACCCGTACAAAAACAATTTATACACATGAAAATAATTAAACTTATAATACTGAGTTTAGCCATTTTATCGCCAAGTTTTACAAATGGGCAAAGTATTACGCAGATTGGCCAAAATTATTATACGGCGGGAATTCCTTCGGAGGAGTTTGAGTTTTTTTCTGCTGCTCAATCTACCGGAAGGCAAAGGCAAGCTAACTGGTGTTGGGCGGCTTGTGTTCAAATGGTATTAAACTATCATGGACTGCATATAACACAAGAACAGGTGGTTGAAAAAATTTACGGCGGTTTAGTTGACCAGCCAGCCGGAGAACAACAAATTATGTATGCACTTAGCGGCTGGGCGCCAAATGTTGATGGGGGCGTTTCGCAAATTTATTGCCAGCTTGGCCTTAACAGTGCCAATGAAATAACAAGCAATCTGGCGTATAAATGGCCATTAATTGTAGGGCTTAGTAATCCACAGGGGGGCAACGGCCATGCTTTTGTTTTAACAGCCATTTATTACACCACCGATATGTACAACAATACAATACCGTACAAGGTAGTTTTAAGAGACCCGTGGCCTGGAAATATTTCGAGGCAGGAAATGGATTGGTACGAATTTTCGAGTAGGTTAATGGTAGCTTTTAAAGTGTGGGTATCGCGATAATACAAGTAAAACGCGATATGGCGTAACTCAAAACCTATATTTTTAGTTTGTTTATGGTTAAAAACTCATTACAAACACGCTCAATAGTTTCGTTTATTGGCGTAAAATTAAACGCCGGAAAAGCTGCTTTAATTTTGCTGTTATCGCAAGGGCGATTTTTACTGGTAGTTGCCAAGGTTTCGCGGGTTAGCGTTGGTGCTCGGCCGGTTAAAAAACTTTTTATTCCTTCGGCGCGCCAAGCTAATTGTTCAAGCAATGGGGTTAGGGGTCGGTTTGAGGGTTTTTTGCCGTAAACCTGTGCTATTAAACTGAGAATATGCCGGTAACTAAGGTTCTCGGCACTTAAAATATAGCGTTCGCCTACAATTGTGCTTTGCATAAGTAATAACATTAAGTTGGCAACATCGCGCACATCAATAAATCCGGTGCCTCCTTTTGGATAAAAAGGCACACCCTCCCATGTTTGCCTAAACAACAAGGGCGAGCTTCGGTCAAAATCGCTGCCATTACTGCCCAATACCATACATGGATTAACGATTACGGCATTTAAACCTTCGGCTATACCGCGCCAAACTTCTAACTCGCCTTGCAGTTTGGTATGTGCATACCAGGTTGGGCGTTCTAAATCGCCGTCAAAGGCTTCGGTAATTTGGTTGCCATCCTTCGGGATGCCAAGCGCGGCTATAGAACTTACATGCAACATTCTTTCGACCCCGTTTTCAAGGGCGGCATTTACCACGTTGGCTGTACCTGTAACGTTAATTTGAAACATTTGAGGCCTGTCGCGGCGGGCTAACGACACAAATGCGCCTACATGGTAAACCTGTTTTGCACCACGCATGGCATTAAACAAACACTCTGTATCTAATATATCGCCCTCAACCCATTTCACATTAGACAATTGTAGCAAATGACCCGGTACTTTTTTGGGGTCTCGCGCTAAGGCTACAATGGGTAACGAGTTTGGCTGTGCATTTAATAAGGCTAATAAATTAGCACCAATTAATCCGGTTCCGCCAGTTACAAAAATCATAATGTAAAAACTTACTTATTGTTGTTTGATAGATTGAATTTATTTATCCGGATAAAATAGTGGTTTACTTCTAAAACTTTTATATCCGGATGATTCAGATAAATATTAAATTACTGTACTTTAAATCTTTTCCGTTGTGCCGGATAAAAAGTAGCCATTGGTGTTTTAAAACTGCTACCATAATTGGCCTTATACCAAGGCGAGATGCTTGGGTCGGCAGGGTTTGAGGGTATATTAAACGATTGTGCTGGCGTACCACCTTGCGCTAACAAAAACAGTTTTTCTCCGGATGTTTTATCTTGTGCTACATCAATTACAATGGCGGCATGGCCATCTTGCTGGTTGCCAAAACTAATAAACACATCGCCGGGGGCAATATCATTATAACTTCCGGGTGCAGGGCCTAAATCTTCGTTTAATGCTTCTAAGTCGGTGTTTTGAAAAATCAGCACTAAATACATTTTGTAAGTTCCATACGTGTCGTTGGGGTCGGCGTTTAAAGTCCAAGTTATGCCTGCGGGGTCAATTTGGGGTCGGTAGCCATCCATATAACGCGCAAAGTCAAGCGGGTAGCCATTATTGACATGAAAAACAGCCTGCCCCATACGGTTTACATGATACAAATACTCGGCCCAAAGGCGTATAATAGATTGTGCCGATTTTTGCAAATCTTTAATGCCTACCTCAATATTTAAAATAGCGGCATAATTTTTTTGATTTGGCATGGGGGTATTGTCGTATTTTAAGGCAGTGGTGCCTACCTCTCCAAGCGGCAGATGGCGGGCAAAATCGCCAAAAGTCCAGCTTTTTATAGGTAGGCGCTCGTAGCCATTGGGGGGGGCAATTCTGTTAGCAATAATATCGGCATCATCATAAGTAGGTGGAAGCCAATGCAGTTTGTATTTTTTGTTAGTATCGGGTATTTGCGCTGCATTTGTCATTTTATTTGGGTTGGGAGCTACCGTTTGCTGCTCGCTGTTATTAGCAGTTTGATTATTGGTATTGTCATTATTCGATTTACAGGCAACAAATACCAGCGCTATAAAACCTAAAGCTAAAGAAGGCATCCTATAATTTCTAAACAAAAAAAGCATAGTCATACAATTTCTAAACTAAAAAAATTACTAATTTTGGGTTTGGGTCGCCAAAGTTAGTGCGAGACGAGTATTTGCCCAAACAAACTGGTAAATTTTAAGAAAAAAAAGCTAAACCAGATAAAAAAAGTCTATCTTTGAGGACGAATTTTATAAAAAATAGCTTTAAATCTCTTGGATAGATAGGTATGTACACCGATGAAAGCATTTCAATTCTGACGACACAAAATGTTGTTATTGAATATCCGTTAGCTAGTTTATCGGATAGGTATTCAGGGGCGATTATTGATAATATTATTATTTTTACTACAGTAATTGCAACAGCCTTACTTTTATCTGCGCTTGATATCAACTACGATGACAGGGGTTGGATATTTTTTGCCTTTGCTGTTATTCCGGCCTCGTTATATACCTTACTTGCCGAAATATTAATGGATGGGCAAACAATAGGCAAAAGCATCATGCAGTTAAAAGTAGTGCGTTTAGATGGCAGCCGGGTTGGAGTGGTACATTATTTAATTAGATGGATTTTTAGACTTTTGGATATTAGCTTAACCTTGGGCGGGGCTGCGGTGCTCAGTATAATAATTGGCGGAAAAGGGCAGCGCATAGGCGATATTGCCGCCGGAACAACAGTCGTTTCGACCAAACAAGAAAACCAAACTTTTAACCCCAACTGGTTGGCCAATTTTACTAAACCCCAAAACCACCAAATAACCTACCCCCAAGTTCATTTGCTGACAGACGAGGACATCAACAAAATTAGGACTGTTTACGATGCGGCCATGAAACACACAAACTATAAACTTTTAGATGAACTAGCCGAAAGATTAGTAGAATTACTTAAAATTGATAACCCCATACAACCTGCATCGTCATTTATTGAAACTATTTTACAAGATGCCTATGCACTTGATGCGTAGTTTTTTAATAATATAATATCTTGTTAAATTAATCCCACTATTTACTATTTACTAAACAAAGACATACCATGCCAGCTGTTACCGAAAAAGACCAAAATAATGGTGTTGCTATCACCAACCAAATAATCATTAATGTAGGGCTAAATAGCCAAAAATTGCCAGTACAAATAAAATGGCAAGCCGATGGCCACCCCATCCCCGGAGAAAAAGACGCTAAAGCTATGCTAATGGCACTTTGGGATGAACAACAAAAAACCTCCCTGCGTATTGATTTATGGACAAAAGAAATGCAAGTACGCGAAATGCAACACTTTATTTTTCAAACCGTTTACACCATGGCCGATACCCTGCAAAAAGCCACAAACGACCCCGAAACGGCAGCCGAAATGCGCGAATTTGCGAATAATATGGCTAAAAAATGGGATTTATTTGTGAAGCGAACCTAAGTAAAACACTTAATCCGGCCGGATGATGTTGATGGCTATTGAGCAAAGCACACTGCCTTATCCGGAGAAGAAATTTATAACTTGGTGCTTCTCAATCAATACTGTTCTGATTCGTTCGGAAAATCGCGCAGCCTAACATCCTCAACATATTTGCTGACTGCTGATTTTATTTCGTCGCCAAGGTTAAGATAACGCCGCAAAAATCGAGGTTTAAACTCTTGGGTTAGTCCCAGCATGTCGTGCAATACTAAAACTTGCCCGTCAACACCGCCGCCGGCGCCAATACCAATTACCGGAATTTGTATTGCTTTTGCCACTTTTTTCGCCTAAGGCGGCGGGTATTTTTTCGAGCACTAAGGCAAAACAACCTGCTTGTTCTAACAGTTGTGCATCTTCTATCAGTTTATGGGCTTCGGCATCTTCTTTGGCCCGCACATTATAGGTGCCAAACTTGTATATCGATTGTGGCGTAAGCCCTAAATGTCCCATTACTGGCACACCAGCCGTTAAAATTCGGCTTATTGAATCGACAATTTCAGATCCCCCTTCTAATTTTACGCCGTGCGCGCCCGATTCTTTCATAATGCGGATAGTGGAGTTGAGCGCAAGTTTTGAATTGCCCTGGTACGAGCCAAAGGGCAAATCAACTATAACCAAAGCCCGGCTCACAGCGCGCACAACCGATGCGGCGTGGTAAATCATTTGATTTAGCGTAATGGGCAAGGTGGTTTCGTGGCCAGCCATTACGTTCGAGGCCGAGTCGCCAACCAAAATAATATCTATGCCGGCAGCATCAACCAATTTGGCCATCGAATAATCGTATGAAGTTAGCATGGCAATTTTTTCGCCGTGTTGTTTCATCTCTAAAAGTACACGGGTGGTAACTCGTTTTACATCTTTATGTACCGACATATAATAATAAATTAGTTGTATAAATAAATAAATTTGCCGCAGACAAATAGTGTGTTTAGTTAACGCTACTGCATTTTGGCCAGAAATGAATAATTTTGTGCGAAAGATAGGACGTTTTTTTCATCCGGATTAAAATTTGCAAAAATAGTTTACAGCCTCAGTTTTTTAACCAATACTCAAATTTAAACTGCTTACTTTTATTCGGAACTTTTTAAGTCTATGCTATATTTTCAATTTACACCCTTCCCTTCCATAAGTACTGCGCGTTTGCTCCTTAGGCAAGTTACCCCTGCCGATGCCACTCAAATTTTAGCCTTAAGGTCGAACCCCAATATTATGCGTTATATACCGCGCCCATTGGCTCAAAATTTAGCGGATGCGCTGCAACATATTGACCTGTATAATACGGGTATTGCCGAAAATATAAACCTGAACTGGGGTATTGCTTGGCAAAATCATCCGGATATTTTAATAGGGCTAATTGGCTATGTGCGCACGCAGCCCCAAAACCACAGTGCCGAAATTGGCTATCTCTTGTCGCTCGAAAATCAAAATAAAGGAGTTATGCACGAGGCGTTAAATGTTGTTATTCAATACGGGTTTAAAACCATGCAACTACACCGCATCGAAGCAGTTATTGACCCACAAAATACAGCATCGGAAAAATTGTTGCAGAAAAATGGATTTGTTAAAGAAGGATATTTTAAAGAGAATTGTTATTTTGATGGACAGTTTTTAGATTCGGTTTATTATACGCTTTTCCGGAAAAATTATTTGTCTGATATTATTGCCGTTGCAGACTCTGTTGAATAGGCGTTTTGCTTTGCAGGTATAAAAAAACTGTCTTCGTCTTTAAAACTAAGCCTTGTTGTTGATATATTTGCCAAAAAAGCTTGTTCTGATTTGTAAACTAATACGGGGTAAACTACAAAATAGCCCACAACAAATATAGCCGATACCGCAATGATGGCTATTTTCATTAAAATATGCATTTCGGTAAGGCGTGTTACAAAACCTTCTAAAAAGCCGGCTATAATAAAAAGTGGTATTAAACCTACCAATATTTTTGCGCCTTGTTGCACCCCTCGCACAAACGAAACACTCCGCGGATAGGTTCCGGCAAAGGTAATACTATTGCCCATGACCATGCCGGCGCAACCCGCTAATATAATTGCCGAAATTTCAATGGTGCCATGAATCCAAATTGTTAAAAACGAAGTTAAAAACAGCCCCTTCTGGTAAAAAAAATATTGAAAAGCCCCCAACATAACCCCATTCGAAAATAATACCCAGGCCGTACCCACCGAAAACAATATGCCTAATACAAACGCATAAAACGAAACTCTAATATTATTAAATGTAATAGCCAAAAACATAAAACTGCTTCCTTCTTGTTTATACACACCCATAGGGTCGCCTTTTTCAATATTTTCGAGGGTCATGTTTACATAAGAATCACCTAAAATGAGGCGTACAAATTTATCGTCGTTGGCCGCCGAAAAAGCTCCTATTAAGGCTGCTAAAGCAAAAATAATAAAGCTGTAGAGCAAAAATCGCCGCGCTTCGTACAGGAGCATGGGCAATTCGACCCGCCAAAAATGAATAAATTTATTAGTATCTGCTTTTTTGTTGCGATAAATGCTGCGGTGAACTTTAGCCGTAAGGCTATTTAAGTATTGTGTGATTTGGCTCTGAGGGAAAAAAGTTTTGGCATAAGCTAAATCATCGGTTAGCTCAATAAATAGTTCAGCCTTTTTATCTGGATGCAAATAATTATCGTTTCCGGATAAAATTTGTTCGAAAGTTTGCCATTTTTCGGCATTTCGCTTAATAAAAACAGGTTCGCGCATAGCGGCCAAAATTAGTAATTATGTTTTATATTAGCGTTAAAAATTTATTATCAGCCAACGAAAACAAATAAAAACCCTTGCTGTATTATGTTTACCATGCAACAAGGGTTTTTTTACTAAGCAACTTTGTTTACTGTTTGGCAATTCGGTGCGTTACCACCTCGTTTTGCTGGTTATAAATGCGCAAGTCGTATAACCCAGCGGGCAAACTGCCCATTTGAAGTTGGTAATTATTATTGCCTTCGGTTGCGTGCCAGGTAGTTTGTAAAGCTACTCTGCCGGTAATATCGGTTACAACAATTTTTAAGGTTTGTTGTAAGGGCGAGTTAATAGTAACCTGCAAGATGTCATTTGTAGGTATGGGTTTTACCGCAATGAGGGCAAAAACGTCTGTTGTGCGATACAGAGCTATAATGCCCGATGCTTTTTTAACAGCGCCATCAGTAGCAGTAGTTTGCAAATAATAATAATGCATTCCGCCAGTTTTTTCCGGATGAAATAGGGTGTAATTCCGGAAGTCTATACTATTGCCCGCACCTTTTAAAGTGCCAATCGAATTAAAATCTATACCATTAGTGCTGTGTAGTACGGTAAACAAAACGTTGTCGGTTTCGGTAGCGGTTGACCAGCTTAACATATTGCCAGCCGTTTGTACTTCGCCGGTAAAGGCCAACAAGGCAATTGGCAGGGCTACGCAATCTTCAATATCGCTGTTATCTAACACGGTTTGGCAGCCTTTCGAGTCGGTAATAAATACTTTGTAGCCATCTTCGTTTTTCATTTTGAACGAAAACGCACTATACTCACCAATACCCGCATAACTTACCACCAACGAGTCGTACTCGGTATAAACCTCGGCATTATAGGGTGCTTTACCGCCACTCACTAACACGCCTACGTCGTATTTTCCGGTTAATATAGCAGGCAAACAGTTGCGTTCTTCCTCAACTACGATGGGTTTTTCAATTTCGAGGTTTGCTTTAGCGCTAAGGCTAAAACAAGTTTCGGTTTGGGCTATAATTTCGCTGATTTGGTCGCCAAGTGCAAAGGTTGGTGCATTACTTTTTAATATGTTAATGGCATAAATACGGTACGTGCCATTGGGCTGCTTGGGCAACTCGGTTTGACTAATACCTAAAATTTTATCAACTTGATTGGCTAAAATATACCATTGTTCGTGTCCGGATGTATTATTATAACCTTCGCCCGATACTGGGATGCTGCCAACGTCATTGCAAATTATTTCCGGAGCTATTATTGTACCCGCGTTTGCCAAGCAATCGTTGTTGCCGCCACCTTCACAAGATTCGGGTGCATTATACGCAGCTTGCAAGGTTGAGGTACATCCGGCGTTAAATGCGGCTGTAACGGCAAGGTTTTTCTTGCCGTCGGCAGTCAAACCAGACATAACAAAATTAAAAGTACCACTTTCGCCAGGAACTACCTCAAACACACCCGTTTTACTGCCTATGGTAATTGATAATTGGCCAGACGGGGCTGCGCTATAACTAATATTTATAGTTACATTATAGGTGTTGGTTAAGGCATCGCATCCGGTTGGTATGGCCGTATTTACTGCTACTTCACAGGCGCACGATACTACGTCCATACAATATGCTGGGGCATCCATAAAATCGGTACATAAATTAATACCTGTCAGCATACCAATTAAAGGTAGTTGTGCTTCAACATTCGGAACGGTAAAAGGATCGACCAAGCCCGAATTTTTAGCCACATCTAATAAATTAGCCAATGTATATTTACCCGGTCCCAAAAGGGCATTAGCCGCCTTGTTAATTTCGGCTTCGTTATAGGCCATACCTGTGAAACAATAATTACCTTCGCTGTAGCCGCTAAAATCGAAAACACCATTTTTAGATAAGCCAACAATTAAACCGGTAGGGTCAGTTACAATAAAAGTGTAATTAGGCGTGCCCTCTAAAGGTCCCGACGGTTTGGTGGTAAAGCCCGCATAAGCCACCGATTTATTTTCGGCAGGTATGGGACTATTTTTACAAATCTCAAAATCTTTAGGAGCAGCAGCCACACCCGCGCTGGGCGTACAAATAATATCGGCGCAGTTTAGCACGTAAACAGTTACCGGATAAACTACGTCATTGCAGCCTGCGGTTGTTAAGGTATAGGCTAATTCAAATGTTCCGATTCCCGATTTTAGGCCGTCAAAAACTCCGGCACCCAAGCCGCCCGATGGTGGTGTGGTTTCCATCCATGTTCCGGTGCTGTCGCCGTCTATAATAAGCTCGGCTAAAGTTATTTGAGTAGGACCATCTGCCTCAACAGTACAGAGCAATACTGCATCCGATATGGTAGCCACTGGCGGTGCAACAGGTGTAAGCGTAGCGCTAACGCGGTTTGGACTTGCACAAGTGGGGTCGTTGGCGTTGATTATTTGCGCCCAATAGGTTCCGGCAGTTGAAGGGGTAAAACTAACGCCTGTGCCCAATAAATTGCCGCCTATTTCGGCATCGTACCAATTTACCAAATAATCGGCGCCGGGATTATCAACACTTACCGCCGGAATGGCCTCGTTGGTACAGTAAACACCGCCTTTGGGATTGGTAGCGTTTGCCGGAGGTACGCAGGTTTCGCAATCAACAACAGTTAAAGTTATTGGATATAATAAATCGGCACAAGGCGCAATAGCTGTTACGCGATACCATATCTTGTACGAGCCGGGGGTAATTCCTAAGGCGTTGAATACATTACTGCTAATTTTACCTAATTCCGGATTGTCGAAATCTTCTTCAAAATTACCATCAAAATTGCCATCAACAACCATGTCAAATAAGTTAATACTATTTGGATTTGGTCCGTCAAGAGCAATGCACAACGATGTTCCTGCTAAAACTACGGCAGGTTCGGGGGGTGTAATTTCGCTTAAAGTTACCGCCGTGCGCGAAGTACTTTTGCAACTGGTGAAATTAGCAAATTGCGTTTCGGCGTAATAAGTACCGGCTGCGGGAGGTAAAAATTCATATCCCGAGCTTAAGGCAGAACCTCCGGTTGGCACATCAAACCAAACTATCGTAAATTCTGGACCTGGGTCGGCAACGGCAATAATATCCGGAATACTGTTCGCGCAAAAAGTATTGTTAAATGCGCCGGTAGGCTTGGCGGGGGGCACACACTCAGTATCACAATATTTAACTGTAATACACCAGTTGGGCGCGGCTGCAAAATCTAAACAAAGTTGTACACCGGTTAAATTGCCAATTAGCGGTAAGTTTGCTTCTACGTTAGGCACGGTAAATGGGTCAACAAATCCCGAGCTTTCTGCTACTGTCAATAAATCGCCCAAAGTATAATTGCCTGGCTCTAATAGTTCATCGGCTGCGGCATCAACTTGTTTGTTGTTGTAGGCCAGGCCGGTAAAACAATATTCGCCTTCTGGTTTGCCGGTAAAATCAAATACCCCGGTATTAGTAAGGCCAATAATTAAGCTGTCGGGGCCAGTAACAATATAGGTATAATTAGGCGTACCCTCTAATACACCCGATGGGGGTACATCAAAGCCCGGCGATGCGCTTGAAAGGTTTTCGCTGGGGTTGTCGTTGTCTGCGCAGACGTCCAAATCGGTGGGCGGTGTTGGTACACCAGCATTGGCTTTACATTCTACATTTGCACAGTCAATAACATAAATAATAACTTCGTAGGTTTGGTCGGCGCATGGCTCGGCTTGCAAACGATAGCGCACCTTAAATGTACCCAAGCCCGATTTTAAAGCATCCCATCCGGTAGCTGAATATCCGGGCGACGGTGTTAGGTTTTCCCATATTCCATCGGTATTACCCCCTGCTATTAAATCGGCAAAAAACACTTTGGTTGCACCGTCAATAGCTTTAGTACAAAGTACAACTGCATCGGTAACGGTAGCAACGGGTGGGGCAACAGCAATTAGGTTTACTTCAGTTCTAACCAAACTTTTGCATAAAGGGTCGTCGGTGTTTTGTGTTTCGGCATAGTAAATGCCGGGAACTCCGGGTGCAAATACAGCACCTTGTCCAAGTTCGTTACCACCAGCGGCGGCATCAAACCAAACAATTACCTGATCAGGGTTTGGCTCATCAACTGCTATTTCGGGTATAATTTCGGTGGTACAATAGGTTGCCGATTGTGGGTTTGCAGGCGGGTTGGGTGGCACGCAACTTTCGCAGTCTATAACATTAATAATGGTCGTAAATATCAAATCGGTGCACGGTGCAGTAGCCTTAATTGTATAGTTAAGCGTATAAGTTCCGGGCTTTATGTTTGAGGCGTTAAATTTTCCGCCCGATATATTGCCAGTGCTGGGGTTTCCGGATGCTTCGCTCCATACTCCGGCAGTGTTGCCACTTAAAACAAGCGTGCTTAAGGTAAGATTATTCGGGAAATCCAAGCCTTTTGAACACAAATTGGTATTAATAGTTAAAGTAGCACCATTTGGCGGCGTTATAGCTGTTAAAGTTGCGGGTGTGCGTGTTGTAGATTTACAAGAGGCAAATCCCACGACCGAAGTTTCGGCATAGTAGGTGCCGGCGCTTGCCGGAGTTAAACTTGCCCCAACGCCGGCAATACTACCACCTACAGCTTGGGTAAACCAGGTTATAACAAAACCAGTACCGGGGTCGGCAACTGATATAGACGTTGTAGGGCTACCAACACAATAACTGTTGTTTTGTGGATTTGTAGGCGCAGCAGGGGTAACACAAGCAGTTTGACAATAGCCAACATCAACACACCATGCGGTAGCATTTTGGAAATCGGTACAAAGGGTTACGCCGGTTAAATTGCCAATTAGTGGTAAGTTGGCTTCCACATTAGGAACGGTAAAGGGGCTAACAAATCCAGACTCGGCTGCTATGGCCAACAAATCTGCTAAGGTGTAGTTGCCTGGGCCTAACAAGTTATCGGCGGCGGCATCTACCTGCGCATTGTTATAAGCCAATCCGGTAAAACAATATTCGCCTTCTGCAAATCCGGTGAAATTAAATGCGCCATTTGGGCTAAGTCCTATAATACTGTCGCCTTGATTGGTGCTACTTATAATAAAGGCATAGTTAGGCGTACCTTGAAGTACACCAGATGGTTGTTGTGCCCATCCGGATATAGGAGATGAGATGTTTTCGTTTGGGTTGCTACTGTCGTTGCAGGCTTGGGTATCTGTTGGTGGTATGGGTTCGCCGGCATCGGCATTACAAGCTATATTAGCACAATCAACCACATAAATAGTAATATCATAAGCAATATCTGCGCAGGGGGTGGCACTAACCGTATAGCGAACAGTATAAGTGCCCTCGCCGGCGGCTATACCATCAAATCCGGAGGGGCTAAACCCACCAGATGCAGGCATTGAAATTTCAGTCCAAGTTCCATCTGTTTGACCACTTGATATTAAGTCGGCAAAAGCCACCGATGTAGGGCCATCTTCGGCACTTAAACAAAGCACAACAGCATTATTTACACTTGCGCTTGGCGGGCTAATGCCTACCAAATCCACTTGGGTACGGGTAAGGCTTACGCAAGCAGCATCGCCACTAACCGATGTTTGGGCATAGTAGCTTCCGGGCCCCGAGGCGGTAAAACTTGCTCCAAATCCTACTGCATTGCCACCGACAGGCGCATCGTACCAGGTAATTAAATAACCTGTGCCGGGGTCGGCAACTGAAATAGCAGGTATGGTGTTAGTAGTGCAATACGTAGCACCTTGTGGGTTGGTTGGCGCAGCTGGCGGAACACAGTTTTGACAATCAATTACTTGAATAATAGTGTTATAACTGATGTTTTGACAAGGAGAAGTTGCTGTTAATGTGTAGGTTAGGGTGTAAGCGCCCGGCGGTATTCCGGATGCATTAAAATTGCTTCCCACCAAATTACCTGTACTTGGGTTAAGTGGATTTTCACTCCAGTTTCCGGATGAATTACCGCTAACTAAGGTCATCAAATTTATATTGTCGGGGTAGGTATTGCCGGCATTACATAAATTTGCCGATTGCTGTACTGTTGCGGGGTTTGGTGGATTAATTTTGGTTAGGGTTACGGCAGTACGACTTAACGACACACATCCTGGAAAATTGGCTATTTGAGTTTCGGCATAATATGTGCCTTCGTTTGCAGGGGTAAATACATTGCCTGTTGCTAACTGTGTGCCACCGCTGGGCAGGGTAAACCAGGCAATTTCAAGCCCAGTACCAGGGGCCGCTACTGATATTGAAACAGGGTCGGTTGTACTACAATATACTCCATTTTGCGGGTTGGTTGGCTGCGCCGGTGGCGTGCAAACTTGGCAGTTAATGGCCCTATACAATAAATTGGCTCGGCTTGGAAAGCATAACATAAGTCAATACCCGAAACGTTTTCGATTGTAGGTAAATTGGCAGCAACGTTTTCAATGGTAAGTGGCGAAATTAAGCCAACACTTGCGGCTAATTCTAATAAATATTGCAAGTTATAGTCGCCAGGGCCTACCATCACATCGGCGGCGGCATCTATTTGACTTTCGTTGTAAGCAAGGCCGGTAAAACAGTATTCGCCGGGCGGGGCATTGGTAAAGTCGTAGGCACCTGTTGGCGACAAAGCAAAAATACTGTCGCCAAGTTGGCTTGAGGTTATAATAAAAACATAATCGGGCGTGCCTTCGTTAGCCCCCGATGGATTATCGGAGAATGTTATAGCAGGCGATGTATTTTCGGATACAATATCGCTATCTACGCAAACTTCGGTGGCTGTTGGGGCGGTTGCTACCCCAGGATCCGGAACACAACAGTTTACAACACCATCAATAGTAACGGTGCAGCCAAAACTACCGTCTTCAATAATAACAGTATAGGGGTCGCCTTGTGCTAAAATGTCGCCACTTTTGTTGGGCGAGTTATTTGTTACTGCATAAGGACCGCCATCGCCGCCGGTTACTCCGGATAAATCAATTTGCAATCCTGTTGTACCAACGCAGTCGTAAATAATAGCCACGCCTTCTAAGGGGGCATAAACACTGTATTCAATTTGCACCGTGTCTTTGCAGCCGGCAATTGTGGTAATAATGCCCCAAAAAACGGTAGTGGTATTGTTAGTAAGCGTTTGCTGTGCTGGGTCGTCGCCGGGAGGCAGGCCGTTGGCATCGAGTAGTAGGCCGCCGTTGCCGGGTTCGCCCTTGTACCAGATAAAAGAATTTGTATTTGTTGGAGTAATTTGAGGCTGCAATGCCACTAAATTTACTGGTGCCGGATTAGCACACAAGGTGTTGGGTGTTGGTAAATTGGTATTAATTATAGGTAGTTCGTTTACCGGAACGCTAAAATTAACTGAGGCACTGCATCCGGTTGATGTTTGCGTAAATACAGCATAATATACTTCGCCTCCACCGGGCACTACATCTTCCGGATTTGTTATTAAAATACCTCCGGAATTTGGATTGCCGTTATACCATAAAAAGGTTCCCGGAGTTATTAGAATATTGATAATATCGTCTTCGTAGGTGGTAAGATTTACGTGTTCGCCATCGCAAATGGCAGCAGGGGTGGGTGTATTTAAAGATGGAAGTGTATGATGGAAAAACTGCATACTACTTATGCTAAAACAGTTGGTTTCGCTGCTTGTAAATTTTACCCAATACGTTTGGCCGTTAGTTGGGGTTACCAATATTTCGTTGTTGCCGTTGGGGTTAATAGGCGTGCCGCCGCTGTTGGGGTTGCCATTATACCAAATAAAACTACCTGGGGCGTTGGTAAATTGCGATTCATAGTCGCGCAAATCAACGGTTGTACCCGGGCAAAGGTAAGGCGACAATACGGGCAATAAATTAGGCGGATTATTGACGGTATATACTAAGGTAACTTTTGATTTGCAGCCTTGTGTATTGGTAACTACGGCCACGTATTTATCGCCGTTGCGGGGGTATTGCGCTTTAGGATTGTCGTTTGGTGGCGAGCCGTTATTATCTAAAATATAACCGGTGGGAATGCCATCCGGATCATTTTTATACCATTTCAAAGTCAATCCGGTTCCGCCATTTTTTATGTAGGTATCGTACTGTGTTAAATCAACTTTATCGCCTTTACAAATAGGGTCTATTTGTGGAGTTTGTAAATTGGGTGTTGGTTTAACGTCTATAAAAAGCAGGCAGGTTTTTTCGCAATCGTCATTACCTTCAGCCTCGAACAAGGCAAAATGTGCGCCCGAACTGGTTGGCGTGTAATTTGTTGGGTTAGTAATTAGCTCGGTACTTCCGCTGTTGGGGTTGCCTTTGTGCCAGGTGATTGTTCCGGGAATATTAGCTGTTGGGTTGAATTTTGTTAAATCTATGGCTGTTCCGGCGCAAACGCTGGTGCTGGTATTGCATCCGGTTAAACTAATATCGGGCAGTAATTTTATACATTTGGGTTCGCCAACGGTATTACAAGTTTGACAAATATAAGGAAAACTAAACGACTGGTTAAGGGTTACGTTTACGGTCCATTGAATACTCACACTCCAAAGCGGACTAATATTTACCCCCACAATGGTAATTGACGAGCCGTTGGGGTTTAGTGTCCAGCCTGTTTGGTTAAACGTGCCATCGTCATGTAGGCCGTTAAGTGCCGGAAAATCGGAGCTTGTGCCGCCATTGTCTAAGGGGTCGGGAAACTCCGAGCCGTCCATCCATAATTGAATATTGTAGGTTGTTGCGCCTTTGCAAAACGGAATATTTGATAGGGTAATGGTTTGGGTACGAATTTCGGGGCAAATAAACTGCCCACAATCAAACAAACTTGCCGCCGGAATATTAATGGTTCCTGATGCTGAAAATTTGTTCCCCGAAGTAGCCGTGAAACTTAAAAAAGGCATAAAGCAATAATCGCCTGCACCGTTGTACCATGATTGGCTGCCGTTATTGGTAAATGTGCCCATATTTCCGGGTGGGGTGGTGTATGGCCCTGTATATCGGCCTGCTGTAATGGCCGATGCCACTTGGCCATAAGGGTTGCTGTTTATGTCGCCTTGCATAATGGCGTAGCCCAATTTATAGCCGGGGTCGGCTAAAATAATGCCTTGGTTGTTGATATCAAACTGGTCGTTCCAACAAACAACATTATCGGGCGAGGTGGCTTTGCCGGGGTCGCTGTGGCAGTTGTCGGCTTCGTTGGGGCAGGTAACGGTTAGTGCTACGCTTGTTTTACAAGTTGTAGGCGCGGCTGTAAATTTTACGTCATAATTAAATACGGTATTGCCAGTTCCGGGCGATATATTAGCGGGCCCTCCGGTTTGGGTAATGGTTAAATTGCCGCAGTTATCTTCTAAAGTAAACTCACAATTATCAAAACTGCGTTCAAAATCAATGCCAAACCTGGGCAAAGGCCAAACAGTTAAATCGCCGCCGGCTATGTTTAGGGTGTCGGGGTCTTGAGGGCCGCCGCCCACTACATTGCATTTAAGGATGGCGGTAAAAGTTTGGGTTTGCGCTTCGCAACCATCGGCGGTGAGCGTGTGCGACAGGTTTAAACCCTCGCCAATTTTGATTCCATTTTTAAGCCACGAAAGGGTATAAAGTGCGCCTCCGGCTACTGTTGCTGTTAGGTTAAGTGTTTGCCCCTCGCATTGGGTTCCGGATAAATTGCCTGTTACCGAAGTTAAATAAGGGCATGGCTTACAATTTTCCTGAAAAATGCCTAAATTAACATTACAATCCGGGTCATCGGGGTTTTCAACTATCACCTCTACATAATAATTGTTGCTAAATGGGCCAATCTGATACACGCCGGCATCGGTTCCAACATTTAAGGTGTTGCCTTGCGAGTCGGTAATATAATACTCAGATGCACCGTTGTTGGCCGGAGGCGCAAAGGTAACATCTATGAAAAATTGATTAATATTTGGCGAGATACATTTAGTAACCGCACTTACAACCGGAGGCTCGCAAACGCCTTGGCATTGAACTAAATGAGGCGTTACTTGGTTGCAGCTATTTAGGCCATTGCTTACTATAACACTAAAAAACTGGTTATTTTGCCCGGGTAAAACAGGTAACACAACGCTGCCATCTTGCGTAGCTTGGCCGTTTACGGTAAACGAACTGCACGAAGGGGTTACGGTAATGGAACAAGGCGAGGTTGTGCTTGTGTTTTCAATATTGGTACTGCCAATTTGTGGATACACGTTTACATTGCCAACCAATACATTATTGGCTACTATTGAGCCATCTATACAGGTTATGGTTACGCGGTACTCGTGGTTTTGTACGCTACAAGTGGTGTTTTCGGGGTAAATAATGGGGTTGCCCGTTGTGCCATTGTCTATGATTAAGGTGCCATTCCTGAAAAAATCGTAGGTAACGGCGGTTGAGCCAGCGGGGTCAAGCAGGGTATTTAGCTGCAAAGGTGCGCCCGAACATACATTGCTTGATGAGGTACTGGCCGAAACAAAATCGGGGCAGCCTTCAAGCACACAAAACTCAACCGGAACGTCGGCGCATACGGCTGTGTTGGTGGTAAAAGCCGGGATAGTAATGGTGCTGGCCGATACGGTATATCCTACCGGGCCGTTGTGTGCTATAATTTTAACCGTCCAAGTTCCGTTAGGGTCGGCATTGAGGCCAAGTAAGGCAATATTTATTGGCGAGAGGCCATTGATTTGATCAATCGTAAAAGGGCCGGCAGCGTTTACATCGCCGTCGGGGGTGGTAAGCTCGAAGCTTACATTGTCGCTGCCATTTCCGGATAAAGAGATGGCTAAATTGCCGGTATATGTGGCAGGGCCTTCTTGAAAACAATATCCGGATAAAGTGAAGTTATGGGTAGAGCTGCCTCCAGCCGGTGCTGTTCCACTAAAGGGGCCTAAAACAAAACTTTGAGATGGTACAGAAGTGCCCGACGGGATACAAGGGGTAAACTCAAAACAGTCAATATTATTGCAATTTGGGTCGAAGGTAAATGACGGTCCCGTTTGACCGTTGCTCCATACCACCGAGCTTGAAAGCCCCGGCACCTGGCTACCTACCGTTGCCGAAATGGTAATATTTGAGCCATCACATAAAATATCTGTTTGGGCAACCGACGAAACACATTGTGCCCATCCGGATAGGCTGAAGCCTACAAACAAAGCTATTAATAGCAACAATAATTGAAAGCGGGTATTGAAATTGCGTAAAAAATAGATCATACTTTTCGATTGATTGTTTATGATGGATTGTTATTATATTAATAAGGGAGTTAAGCACAAAGGTAAGCAAATTATAAAAGAAAAAAATACTCCTTTACTTCAGTTAAGGTGTGATTTAGGGCATAATTTTTGTGAATTTGCTTTCAATTAAGCAAAATTCAAAATTCATAAACAAAGCACAAATTCAATTTTTTGTTTTCTATATAAATTATTAAAATTAATAGAATTAATATTATTTTTTTTATTTATACGATATTAACAATGTCGTCTAACTGACATTTTGTTTATTAACTAATTTAGTTTGAGTATTTACACTTTTAATCAACTTACTTTTAGCAATAATTTTTTCAACCGAAATTAAGGTCTTGATTTTTATAACAAATCAACTCTTTGCCACCCCATAAAACTATAATACATGGTAAAAATCTACACTGCTTTTTTTCTTTATGTTGTTGTTTTTTTATCCTCTAATACGGACATTTACGCCCAAAGTTTTACCTCGGTTGGCACCGATTTTTGGTTGGGTTTTATGCCCAACTATCAATCTCCACAACTTAAATTGTATATTACAGCTCAAGAGGATGCAACAGGTAATATTTCGGTACCGGGCACGGGTTATTCTTACGATTTTTCGGTGGCGGCAAACTCGGCTATTGAAGTTATTATTCCTAATGCCGATGCATACGTTAATGTCAATCAGACGATTGTAAACAAAGGGATACATGTTACAAGTGACCAACCCGTTTCGGTATATATGCTCAACTATTACCTACATACTGCCGATGCTTCGTTGGTTTACCCAACCCAAACTAATGGCAGCGACTACTTTGTAAGTGCGTATGCCGAAATTTTAGGCGGCGAATTTTTAATTGTAGCAACCGCCGATAACACAGAAGTTGAAATTACTCCTTCGGCTACAACATATGGTGGTAATCCGGCGGGCACAACCTTTAATGTTACTTTAGATGAGGGAGAGTGTTATTTGGTACAATCATCCGGAAACTTAACCGGCTCGCGTATTACCGGCACAGCTCCACCCGAAGATTGTAAAAAGTTTGCAGTATTTAGTGGCGCTGTTTGTACCAATGTAGGTGGTTGTGCGGCTTGTGACCATTTAGTTGAGCAAATGCCGCCTATTACTACCTGGGGACTTAATTTTGTAACTGTACCTTATAAAACCCGTGTTTCTGACTATTTCCAAGTTATAGCCGCCGAAGATAACACAACTTTTTATGTAAACAGCATTCCATATATGTTAAATGCCGGCCAAAATATGGGTTTAACCTTTGGCGATGCAAGATATATAAGCTCAGACAAACCCATAATGGTAAGTCAGTTCAGTCGGGGGCAAGTTGCGACAACACCAGTTCAGACCCTTTTTATATAGTACTTAGCCCCACCGAACTTACCCTGAATCAAATAACATTTAACGCTTTTATTTCGAGTATCATTACCAACTATTACTTGAATGTGGTTACCTTAACCGATAGTGTAGGAACTGTAACCTTAGATGGCGCTAATATAGCGGGAAATTTTGTTACCCACCCTTACAACTCCGACTATAGCTATGCCCAAATAGACATTTCGGATGGAACGCATACTTTGGTTGGCAGCGAAATGACTGCCTATGTTTATGGCTACGGATGGTACGAGTCGTATGGCTATGCTGCAGGGGCTAACCTCAAGCAACTGAATTTTGATTTGGTGTTAGATTCTGACACCATTAATTACAATCAATTTGCCGATACAACCTGTGCTAATACTCCCATTACTTTTATTGCAGAATATAACGATGATATATTGTATTATAATTGGAATTTTGGAGACGGTAATACCGGAGTTGGGCAATCAATTACGCACGCTTACGATGCTGCCGGAGTTTATGATGTTTGGTTAATTGTACAATTTGCAACTGCATGTGGCCCCGACTCATTAAAATCGACAATAGTGATTGATGGTTTAACCAATGCCTACAACAGTGATACCATTTGTGAAGGAAATAGCCTATTGCTGGCTGCCGTCGATGCCGACTCGTGGGCGTGGAACACCGGCCAAACAACACAATCAATAACGGTAACGCCGCTTAGTACAGAAACATATACCGTAACCTTAACCGGAAACTTACAATGTGATACAACCCAACAATTTGTCGTCAATGTTGAAAATATTCCGGATATAAATTTGCAAGCCAGCCAACCCTCTGTTTGCGTAAATGATACTGTTTCCGTAAACTTAGTACCCCCAATACCGCCCAACGAGAACCCAGTCTGGACTTTAGATGGGGCTACTATTATTTCGGGGAATGCCAACGATGGGTATAGTTTGCTTTGGACAACTAAAGGAACAAAAAATATTACCGTTCAGGCCACAACCGCCTTTGGTTGTACTAACAGCCAAACATTGGTAATTGATGTTATGGCTTGGGCAACGCCAGCATTATCAAATCCACCCCCACAATGTACAGGCAACCCAATGTTAGATTTGAGTTTGTATGATGATGATGCCTTTGTCGGTGTTTGGACTGGCGCGGGTGTTTCGGGCAATTTGTTTGACCCGGCGTTGGCCGGCCCCGGCAACCATATTTTAGTATTTACACCATCGGGTGCCTGTACCTTGCCTGCCACTGTTACCATAAACGTAGCGCAAACACTTACACCTAATTTAATTGTGCCACCAGTTTTGTGCACCGATAGTCCAACCCTTGATTTAAGTTTGTACGATGATGATGCTTTTACCGGAATTTGGAGTGGCACAGGCATCTCAGGAACAAGTTTTGACCCCGCCACCTCCGGACCCGGAAATTTCACCATAACCTTTACGCCTGACGGTTCTTGTAATTTGCCGGCAACTATTGCGGTAAATGTAAGCCCTAACACCACGCCAGCCCTAACACAGCCACCCCTCATTTGCTCTGATGATACTGCTTTAGACCTTAGTTTATACGACGATGACGCATTTACAGGCGTTTGGAGTGGCACAGGTGTATCCGGAAATAGTTTTGACCCCGCAGTATCAGGTATTGGCACGTTTACCTTAACTTTTACCCCCAATTCTCCTTGCAGTTTACCAGCCAGTTTTGACGTAACCGTTGTGCTTGCAACAAAACCTCAACTTACCCAACCCGACACACTTTGCACAACCAGCTTACCCTTAGACCTAACGTTATACGATGATGATACCTTTACCGGCACTTGGTCGGGGCCTGGCCTTACGGGGCCAACTATTTTTGACCCGGCAACTACAGGGGCAGGTGTTTTTGTTTTGGTGTTTTTCCCCGATGGATTATGCCAGCAACTAGCTACCTTAACCGTTAACGTTTTGCCTCAAGGCATACCTATATTAATTACACCTCCTAATTTATGCAATACCGACTTACCCATAGATTTAACCCTTTATGACGACGATACCTTTGCCGGAACCTGGAGCGGCACAGGCGTATCCGGAAATAGTTTTGACCCAGCCTTAGCAGGTGTAGGCACTTTTACCCTGACCTTTACGCCAACGGGTTTGTGTAATTTACCATCTAGTATAACTATTACAGTGAATTTGGCCGGGCAACCCGTTTTAATAACACCTCCTGTGCTGTGCACAGATAGTCCTTTATTAGATTTAACTTTATACGATGATGATGCTTATGCCGGGACCTGGGCTGGCACGGGCGTATCCGGAAATAGTTTTGACCCCGCCGCAGCCGGACTCGGAAGCCACACGCTTACCTTTACTCCGTCAGGGCCTTGTTTGCAGCCGGCAACAATTACCATTAATATAGAAGAAAAACTAACTCCAAGTTTAACAAATCCTAATCCAATTTGCGTTAATGAGCTTCCCATAGACTTATCCCAATATGACGACGACGCATTTACGGGAGTTTGGAGTGGCGCAGGTGTATCCGGAAATAGTTTTGACCCGGCTATTTCCGGATCCGGCACCTTTACGCTGACTTTTACGCCAACAGGTTTGTGCAATTTGCCTGCAACTATTCAAATTGTAGTGGTTGCACTTACCACCCCTAATATTACCACCCCCATTTTGTTGTGCCAAAACGACCCTGCTTTTGACCTAACTACTATTGCCGACCCAGCATTTACAGGCATTTGGTCTGGGGTTGGGGTTAGCGGTACTATTTTTGACCCAGCCATAACCGGACTTGGCAGCTTTGATATTGTGTTTACACCCAACGAATTTTGCGCTCAACCCACCACTATTCAAATAACAGTACAGCCCTTATGGCAACCCCAACTTACCCAGCCAAACTCATTATGCCAAGATGACCTGCCAATTGACTTAAATGTTTTGCTTGAACCAGGTTTGCTGGGTGTTTGGAGTGGCACGGGGGTATCCGGAAACCAATTTGACCCCAAATTATCCGGAACCGGTTCGTTTACCCTCACATTTACCGCCTCGAACCCACCAACAGGAGTTTGTCCGCAGGCTGCTACCATCCAAATTGCAGTAAATCCAACCGAAACACCTATATTAACCCAACCACCCTTAATTTGCAGCGCAGATGGCGTTATTGACCTCAACCAGTTCGCCGACCCTATGTTTACGGGGACGTGGAGCGGTGTAGGCATGTTAAATGGCTCAGAATTTGACCCACTCTTATCCGGAAATGGCAGTTTTACCTTTACTTTTACTGTTGGCGGTAATTGTGGCGAACCGGCAACCATTGAAATTACAGTAGAGCAAACTTATATTCCCACGCCATTGCCTTTGCCAACTGCTTGTATAACCGACCCCACACTTGACCTTACCCTATACAACGACCCAAATATGCCGGGCAAATGGAGCGGCCCAACAATAGATGGCAACGGTTGGTTTTTTGAACCATCTTGGTTAGATACTGGCTTGTATCAACTCACCTATACGCCAACCGGATTATTATGCTTCGAGCCGGTAGTTGTTGATATTACTATTTTACCCTCAAATACACCAAGCATACAATATATTGCTCCGCTTTGTGCTACCGAATCCGTCATTGACTTGGCTATTTACAGCGACCCTAATTATATTGGAACTTGGTCGGGTGATGGTGTTGATAACGACATTTTTGACCCCGCAATAGCCGGAGTTGGCATTCATACGCTTATTTTTACCCCTCAAGGCGACTGTAATTTGCCTGCAACTATTGACGTTGAAGTTATAGAACCATTAACGCCCAAACCATTAAATCCAAATCCACTTTGCGTTTTTGATCTTCCTGCTGATTTGGCACCTTATGGCGATGCAAATTTGCCAGGTACATGGAGCGGACCCGGCGTTAGTAACGACTACTTCGACCCTGCTTTGGCTGGGGCGGGTGTACATACGCTTACCTATACACCTAACGATGTATGCACATTGCCTGCTACGGCTTTAATTGAAGTAATTGCCCCTACTTTGCCGCAATTAACTACACCGCCGCCCTTGTGCCAGGGCGAAGCCCCCTTTGATTTAACCCCTTATGCCGACCCAAATTTACCCGGTGAATGGAGCGGTCCAGGTGTAACAGGCAATATTTTTGACCCCAGCCAAGCCAATAGCGGCGCAAATTGGCTTGTATTTACACCAACAGACGGTGTTTGTACCTTGCCTGACAGTATAAATATATAGCCGTAAATCCAAATGGAATACCAAATTTGTTAAATCCACCGCCGATATGCCAAAACGCTCCCCCAATTGGTTTAACCCAGTTTGCCGATCCATTGTATTCGGGCACATGGAGTGGAATGGGTGTAACCGGGGGCAATCAATTTGATCCGGCTTTGGCGGGTGTAGGCATCCACACCCTAAGTTTCGACCCTGACGGTGTTTGTGGAGACCTTGCAACTACTCAAATTGAAGTGCTGCCGGCAATTAGTATCGAACCGACAGTAGCTTATTTGTCGGCATTTGCTTGTAACGATGTATTTGATTTAGATAATTATGTAACCGATGCAAACGGCAATCCGGTTATTGGTGGCATTTGGTCGGGTGGGACTTTTATAAGTGCCGATGGGATATTTGATCCATCCGGATTATCGCCCGGCGATTTTACCCTAACTATTGATGTAATAATGCCAAACGGTTGCCCCTCAACTGCTACATTGTTGGTAAAAATTGCCAACCCGCTAACGCCCTTAGCCGTTGAACCAAATTTAAATATTTGTATTGATAATGGTCTTGTTGATTTAAGCAAATTGGTTTTGCCCCAATCGGGGTTTGGCGTTTGGAAAGGTACGGGTGTAAACAGTGTTACTAATCAATTTAATCCGGCGGTTGTGGGGGCAGGCAATTCTGTTAATTTAACTTATGAGCCTGTTTGCAATAATACAACGCTTATTGATGCTAATTTTACCTGTGTTACCGACTATTCGCCTGTTTGTGGCTGTGATGGGATAACCTATAATAACCCATGCGAAGCCGAGAAAAAAGGAGGTGTTATAAACTATACCGCCGGCCCTTGTAATTTAATATCCGGAGGTATTGGCGGCTGCCCCCAAAACAGTCAGACATTAACGGTAAATATAGGTGCTTTGCCTGTGGCCCTTCTTAATCCACCTCTTGGGGTGCTTTGCAATAATGGCGGCCAATCATTTGATTTAGATGATTTAATTGCGGTGGGAAGTGATTTGAATGGCGTATGGAGCATTAGTCCAAGTGTAAGCTTAAGTGCGGGCAATATTCTAAATCCGGATAGTTTAACTGCCGGAAATTATACGGTTACTTATATCGTAGCTGCTACGCCTCCTTGCACCGAGCCGTCTTCGGCTGCTCAAACAATTACCATTGAAACGGTTTCAATAAATGCTGGTACCGATTTTACCATTTGCGGCTTAGCAACTAGCATAACGGCCTTAGGCGATACCAACGGCAAATGGACAGTAACAAGTACACCATCGGGCACTGCAGTTGTGAGCTTTGCCACCCCTCTTGCTTTAACCAGCGATGTATTGGTAAACGAACCTGGGTTGTATGCTTTTACCCGCAGTGCAACCAGTGCTGGCGGTTGTATTGCTGCCGATACTGTAAATGTTTTGTTTACAAATTTGCTTAATGCCGACATACAAACCATTTGTGCTGCCAACCAACTTAATTATGACGTTGTTATTACGGTAACAGGCGGTAGTGGCAGCTATACTTTATTGGGTGGCAGTTTTACGGGGGGTAACCCTTATACAATCACAATACCCAGTAATACACCTTATTCCATTGTAGTTGATGATGGTGCTGACGGATGCCCACCTTTAAATTTTGATGGCCTTAAAGATTGCTCGTGCCAGCCAGATGCCCAATTGCCCCAACCTAATGCTATAAATTTGACATTTTGCCAGGGCGAGGCAATACCAAACTTTACACTTTCAAACACCGGCACCGAAACTTTTTATTGGTTAGCAAATTACAACGATGATATTAGTGCAGCTTTGGCACAAGGCTTAACATTTACACCAACTAAAGCCGGCACGTATTGGGTTGTGGCTGTTTCGGAGGGCAATTGCCCCAGCGATAAAATTGCCGTTACGCTTACCGAGCTACCCAAATCGCCCATTCCTAATAACTCGCCTTATCAATTTTGCGAAGGCCAGTCAATTGGTGTTTTGGTTGTACCTAATAGTGCAGGTGGCGAAATTGTTTGGCAAAGTGCCGATGGCTTAGACGATGGCCAAAGTGCTTCCGGATTTATACCTAACCGCACAACCCCGGGACTTTACGATTATATACTAACCGAAATTAAAACCGATGGCAGTTGCAATAGCCTTCCAACGCCTGTGAGCGTTGAAATTTTACCCCAAGTTAAACCTATTTTATTAAATATATCTAATATTTGCGAAACAGCTAACCCGCTTGATTTGTTGGCGTTTGTTGATGTTAATTACCCAAATGGCACTTGGAGTGGCACAGGCGTAGCTGGAAATAGTTTTGACCCCAGCATTGCCGGACTCGGAAGCCATATATTGACGTTTACGCCCGCTGGTTACAACTGCGCTTTAGAAAGTAATACTTCGATTACCGTCATAGACTGTGAAAACTGTTTTGGTATTGAAACACCGGTAAGCGGCAATCTAAGCACTTGTGACGGTGTTCCGATTGATTTAACAAGTATTGAAGCGCAGTTAGCTTTGAATGGAGATTTAACTTATTATTCCGGATTAGCTTGGTACGCCGATGCGAGTTTGACGCAACCGTTGCCTCCGGATGTATTTAACCACACAAAATCAGATAAATGTTCGCCCCAAACGGTAAATTTATATTTAGGTGCTTTATGCAGTTTAATTGGCACACCATTTCCGGCAGGTAGCGTAACAATTACCATTTATCCGCCCTTCGATGGTAGCTTAATTACCACCACTATTGGCGATTGTGCACCTCCAGAAATCAGTACTGCTTGTAGTTTGTATGAAATTACCCCTGTAAATGTACCGAGCGAGGTGAAACCTGGCCAGACGGGCACTGCCGAATGGATAGTTAGTTTTGCTGGCAGTACTTGTTTTAGTCAGGTAATAACTCAAACCTACGCTTGCCCAAGTTTATGCCCGGTAGCTGCTTTGGCAACCGCCCCACCCACCGAAGCCTGCTCGCAAGACGTAATAACAGCCTCAATAGCCATAACCCCCGATACCGCTATTTTAAATACCGATTACAGTGTGCAGTGGCTTTTGAACGGCAGCCCTATTGCCAGCGCTAACAACTTAACAGTAAATGCTACCCTGCCTTTTACCGACTGCGAACCTTTAATTGCCAATTTAGAAGCTGTTGTAACCTGTATTAATCCGGGTGGCCCCGACCAAGTAATTGCTGCTGGAACAATTACCGTTCAACCGCAATTTAACGACGGTTTACTAACCATTGGAAATAATAGCTGCCAGGTGCCAACAGTAACAACCTCATGCGCTTCATATAATATTGCGCCAACCGCATCGGTGCCTTTGGTTGTAAATCCGGGCGATAATGGTGTGGCCGAGTTTGAAGTTTCGGGTAATTGTTTTAACGAGCTGATTACAGTAGCCTACGGTTGCCCAAGTTTAAATTGCCCAACTGTTGCCGCTGCCTTAAGCAGTTCGATAGCTGTTTGCGAAGGCCAAATTGCCGATGCCAATAATTTAGCGAGTTGGCAAAGTGCTGTAGTTATAAATGACCCCGACAATATGGCAAATGGCTTTGCATGGTTTACCGATTCCGGATTAACTCAAGCCTATAACAACGAGCCTTTTACCTATTCCGGAGACGGCTGCACTCCTTCATCCTCAAATTTATATGTAGTATTACTTTGTAAAGATGGCAGCAAAATTGTTGCCGGCAGCGTAGCTGTTTCGGTTTTTGCCTCCCCAAATATGGCTGATTTTACCCAACCTGACCCCTGCAAGCTAATGATGAGCCAAGCCTGTAGTGCAGGTGTGGTTCAGTTAGAGTATGAAACCGTTAATGGCTGGGCTTTGCAACCCGATGAGGGCGCATTGAAAGCAATTTGGCGGGCTTACCAAATTGGCACACCCGATAATGATGGCGATGGCGAACCCGATTGTTTATTGTTAGGCGAAGTTGCAATTCCGGAAAATACGTTAACGGTAAATGCCGGTCAGGATTTGACAATTTGCGAAGGAGAAGTGGTTAATTTGTCGGCATTAGTAAACGGCAATCCGGATAAAATAATATGGACAGATATGAATATGGGTGGCAGTTTTGAACTTGCTAATAAACCTCAGTCAGAATATTTACCTTCAAAAATTGGCACTTATTTATTGGCTATCGAAACTAAAAATTTATGCTATACTAGTTCCGATACTTTGCAATTAATCGTTTTGCCCCAGCAAAATATAAGTGTTACTGCCGATTTAACTACTATAATTGTTGGAGGTAGCACGCAACTAAACGCAATAGGTGCTAAAACTTATATGTGGTCGCCGGCTGAAAGCCTCTCGTGTTACGACTGTCCTATGCCAATTGCCACACCAAAGGTTAGCACTACTTATTTTGTTGTTAGTACCGATGCCTGTACCGAAGGTAACGAAATTACTATTGAAGTGTTAAAACCTAACGATGTAGAGGTTGTAAACGCTTTTTCGCCAAACAATGATGGCGTTAATGATACGTGGCAATTAGCTGTTCAGGGGGCAACAATTCGCTACGAAGCAAAAATATACAATCGTTGGGGGCAAGAGGTGTTTACCTATGTAGGAAAATCGCCTACCGATGCTAATGCCGGATGGGATGGCCAACTGCAAGGTGTGCCCCAAGAGGCTGGCGTTTATGTTTACAGTGCGCTTGTTGTATTTGAAACTGAAAAAGAACCACACAGGTTTAAAGGAAATATTACCTTAATTCGGTAAGTAAGGTTTCTATTAACTACCGCAATTTGAAAATAAAAGTCGGTGCAAATTTTATATGCGCCGGCTTTTTATTGTGGGGCGTTCGTTGTAAAATATACTTTTTGTCCGGCAATTAGGGCATAAGGTGGTTCAAACGGCGGAAAATAAGTAGCACGTATATGGCGTTCAATTTTTTCGACCTCCCAGTTAAGGTCAATTTGTTTTAGCTGTTCAATTTCGTGCCGATGATGGTAGGTTGTGCTGCGCTGTTCAACCAATAAATGCTGGGGAGTTAGCTTGTAATTTCCGGATAAAATAGATGGCATTGTTGTTTCGAACAAAGCAATTCCGGCGTTAAAACTAAGGTCGTACAGGGTGGTAACCCAACAATTTTGAGGGATGGTAAACCTTGATTCGGCAATAATAGCGCCGGCATCAATACCGGTTTCAAGTTGGTGTAGCGTAACGCCAAACTCGGTTGCTTGGTCAATAATAGCAAACGAAAACTGGTTGCAACCCCTGTACTCGGGTAAAGGGGCTAAGTGTAAATTAAGTGCAAGTTTTTTTGCTTTGTCAATATGTGTTTGATTTAAAATACGGTGATATTGTACCGATATTATATAATCGGTTTCGGGAATTTGATTGGGATGGTTAATGATCGGAATTTGGTTGACCTTACATAAATTTTGCAAGTCGTTGGCAACTCCGGATGTTTGCAAAGCAGTGTTTCCGGATGAAATATCGGCGGCTATGATTTCAATTTGCAAGTTTTGTTGTTGCGCTACTAAGAATTGTAAACACAAAAATCCTATTTTTTTTGCCCTAAAAAAACCAAACGTTTGGGTTTATCCATAAAAATAAGCTGATTTTATAAAATTAACACAAAATTACGGTTAAATTGCTCTAAAAGCCCTAACTTTCGGGGTCAAAATAAAATGAATTGAATAACTATGGTTGACCTTAAAAAACTTAAATCGTTGTTTGTTGTTACCGAAGAACCTGTTACTACAGACAATACGACTAATTCGGATTCCGGAAAAAATACCGAGAACAACGAAAACGCACAGAATACCGAGAACAAAAACAATACTACTTCATCAAACAACGATAATTCCCAGTCTTCATCTACCAACCCACCTACTGCTATGCCCGGCGAAATTGACCAACGTTATTTAGATGTATTGCTGCACGCCATTGAGGCAAGCAACCGCGAAGGCTTTGATTACCTTGAATTTAAGAAAGCAGTTAAGGCAATGGAAAGCCTGCCTTTAAACGAGCAAACCCGCTACCAGTCGGCATTTGCCACCGCCTCGGCAATGGGGCTAACAGTGCAAAAACTCCTCGATTCGACATTGTATTACCGAGGTGTGCTCGAAAAAGAAAAAGAAACGTTTAGGCAGTCGCTCGAAAATAAAGTACGCGCCGAATTGCTTGGCCGCGATTCTGAAGCCGAGCGTCTTAATGCCGATTTAGCAAAAAAACAAGAGCAAATTGCAGCCTTACAACAAGAAATAGCCACCCAGCAACAACGCCTTAGCCAAATTCAGGGCGAAATTGATACCGTAAAAGGTAAAATTGAAGCCACTAAAAATAATTTTGTGGTAACATTCCAATTTTTGTCGCAACAGTTTGATGACGATATTGCCAAAATAAAACAATATTTAGGTAGTGGCAACCCGCCCGGCAAGTAAGTAATTAAAAGGCTTAAGCATTGCTGTTGGCATTTTCTTCCTCCGGAATTGGGTTTACTAAGTCGTGCTCCATTAATATTTGAAACCACTTAATTAGTTTTTTAATATCGCTGTTATAAACCCTGTCGGCAGCGTGTGTGGGTAAAATTTGGGTAAAGTATTGCCTTAAACTATCGCCCGATGCGTTAGCATCTGGAAGCGGCAGTTCGTTTAGGCGCGCTTTCATTTCAAGCATTACTTCTAATAAAGGTTTATTGTCTCCGTCGTTGGTAAAAATGCTAATACTATAAAGCGGCGAAAACATGTGATTGCGCGTTGGTACAAATTCACGGGTTTTGCTGGGGGTCAATGCTTGCATTACGGCGCCATCTTTGCGTTGCTGCACCATACTAAAAAGTCCCGATTTATTTGATATAGCAAATATTTCTTTAAATGTCATTAGAAAAACAGGTTAATAAAATAATTAAATGAGGGCGCAAATTTACAGTTTTTCTGGCATTTTATTGAAATAGCGCAATAAATAGGTTTGCAGCAGTAACTGTTCGCTGTTTAAGTTTTTGAGTTTGTTGGGCAGTGGTTTGCTTGGCCTGAAATGTGGCCATCCGTCTTGGTCGCGGTGGGTAAGCTCAAAATAGCCATCTAAACTTAGCAAAGTACAAACGGCAATATGCATTAGGTCTTGTTTTTCTTCTTTTTCAAATTTGCGGTGTAATTGCCCAAGTTCTTGCAAGCCAACTAAAAAGAGTAAGCCTTGCAGGTCTAAATTTTTGCCAAAGGTAAGCCTAAGCTCATGCAGCAAAACATTAAAAGTAGCGTTAATTTCTTCTTCGTTAATTAATGTAGGGCTAATATTATTTGGATTTACCATCCCTTATTGAATCTTTAAGTAGAATAAAAATTTAATGTAAAATAAACTTGTGATGTTTATAACAAAGGTACATACAAATTGATTAATAGGCAAACATAATTTGGTTTTGCCGAGCTAAGATAAATCCGGAAATAAAAGATTTTGAAGTTTACAAGGCAGCTTAGTCTCTTTGTTTTACAAAACTTAGAGACTGTCTAAAAATTAAAAATTGGCATGCCAGTCCTAAAAATTGATAGGAAAAAAGTTATTAAAAGAGATGTGAATAAAAGACTATCAGTTTGACGTTTAAATAATAATTCATAGCTTTATGAAAATCAAACACATAAAGTAAAATGAAAACCTACCCAAGCAGTCTCACCGATAGTCAATGGAGTGCAATATTAGGCATTTTAGACGACAAACGGAAACGAAAACACAGTTTAAGAGAAATTTTAATGCGCTGTTCTATTTGCTTAAACTGGCTGTCAATGGCGCATGCTGCCGTTCCATTTTCCGTCATGGAAGCTTGTTTACTACTATTTTACCAAGTGGAAGAAGGATGGGACGATAGAACTCATCCATGAAATACTCAGGGATAAGACTCGAAAGCAAGCAGGCAGGGCTTCATCGCCAAGTGTTGGTATAATTGATAGCCAGAGCGTAAAGACAACAAGCGTCGGAGGCTTGTGCAGAGGGATTGACGGGGGTAAAAAAGTTAAAGGCAGAAAGCGGCATATTATTGTAGATACAATGGGACTACTTTTAGCGGTTGTGGTTCATGCGGCAAATGAGCATGACAGTAAATCAGCCCCAATGGTTATAGCTGACCTCAGAGGCAGGTTTTGCAGATTGGTAAAGATAGTAGCTGATGGCGGGTATAGAGGCGAGTTAATTGAAAATACCCGCAAAACGTTTGGGTGGGTGGTTGAGGTTGTAAGTAGATCGAATACAGCCTCGAAATTCGAAGTATTGCCAAAAAGATGGATTGTTGAAAGAACTTTTGCATGGCTCGAAAGCTATCGAAGATTGAGTAAAGACTTTGAGTTCCAAACCGAAACGAGCCAGACAATGATCCAACTTGCCATGATAAAATTAATGCTTAATAGAATTAGAAAATAAAATTTAGACAGGCTCTTATATTTTCAAACGGCATAAAATAATTAGGAAGGCAAGTCAATGTATCGCCCTGTATCGTAAAATCGATACCTTTAAAACTAAGTTCCAAGACAGATTGGTTTAGTTCAACTTCAAAATAATTGTTGTTATTGGTCGAGTCTTTAATTTGCGTAGCTACATCCGGAAAAATTTGGTGTTGCAAGTACAAGTTTTCGCAATTTGGGGCATCAAAGTAAATGATGCCTTTATTGTTGCTCAATTCAGTAATAGTTGTTGTTTGCGTATTAATTTGGCAAAAGCCTAAAACGACCCCACTAACCAACTGAATCTTAGGTGCGTTAATAACAATAGTAGAGCCATTTTTATTGGCGTGGTAGGCCTGTTTTGTTACAGTAAAGTCAGATCCGGCAATTTTATTGCCCTGCAATTTTAAAGTATTGCCTTCAACGGTATAACTGCCGCTGGCTTGCCGGTCGGCTGCGCCATAACTAAAAAAAAACTCAAATTGGCCATTGGGGTGAAAATTAAAAGCAGCAGCCATTTCGCGCTGACCAGTAAGCACGTAAACACCTTCTATGAGCAATTGTGGAGGGCGGGTAGGCATAGTTTTATCCGGAAGTAAAAGGTAAAACAAAAAAAATAAATATAAAAACATGTAAGTAGGTAATTGAAAATTAATAGTTTGGCACTAAAAATTAAATGCAAATCTACGCAAATTACCAAAGTGTGTAGTGGTAGTAAAGTAGAAAACAATTTTTATTCCTATAGTTAATCAATAATCAAATATGCGTGTTTCGGCGCATGTATAACGTTTTGAAAAATATGAATTTCTATTTAAAAAAGTTGTAAACTTGCACTTTGTTTTGTTTCAAACAATATATTATTTTATATTAGCGTCTATCTAATTCTTTTATATGCTACCTTTAGTATTAGTAGCTATTTCCTTAGCCCCCGTAGTTGCCATTATTTGGTTTATTTATACTCGCGATAAATACGAAAAAGAACCCACTCGGCTACTTATTTTGGCTTTTGTTTATGGTTTAATAAGTGTTATACCCGCATTAGCCGGAAGTTATTTAGGCTCGCAAACGGGCATTAATCCTAATGCAGGTTTGTTTGATGCGTTTATTTTTGCCTTTGTTATTGTTGCTTTGGCCGAAGAGTTAGGCAAGTTTTTATTGTTGCGTTACGGACTTTTTAACCACAAATCGTTCGATGAACCTTTTGACGGCATTGTGTATTCGGTGATGATAGGGATGGGGTTTGCCGCCCTCGAAAACGTATTATATGCCCTCGATGGTGGTTTACAAGTTGCCATCCTCCGGATGTTTACTGCGGTGCCCGGACATGCCTCTTTTGGGGTAATTATGGGCTATTACGTTGGTTTGGCTAAGTTCGAGCCTCAAAAGCGCAATCAACACTTGCTAACGGGTTTGTTTGGGGCAACAATAGCCCACGGCACATACGATTTCTTTTTAATGCAAAATAGTATTCCGGGTATTGGTTTTGGTGCCTTTGTGGCCTTAGGGGTGTGTATTCGCTATTGCATTATTGCTATAAAAATGCACCAACATGTTTCACCGTTTAAAAATATGTCCGAAACGGCAAATACCAATCAATCTCAGTCTGATACTTATACAGTTAATAATACACAAAACCTAAATACAGCTTATAGCCCTGCCGAGTTAGATGTAATTGCGCAAATAACTATAAAACCTTATGTAGAAGAAAACAACGAGTTACCAGCGGATTCCAACCAAGAAGATGAGGAACAAACTGAAGATATAAATAAATCTCCCCGAAAACCGCCATTAATTCCTTAAGTAATTTTTTATGCTAAAAGTAGGTATAACCGGTGGCATTGGCAGTGGCAAAACCACCGTATGCCGTATTTTTGAAACACTTGGCGTGCCGGTTTATTATGCCGATGATGCTGCTAAATGGTTAATGGCAAACGATGCCGGCTTGCAAAATAATATCCGGAGTTTATTAGGAGAAGAAGCTTATTTTCCGGAGGGACAACTTAACAAGGCATTTATTTCCGGAAAAATATTTAACAATCCGGATGCTAAACAGGCACTCGAACAAATAGTGCATCCTGCTGTATTTGCACATTTTTCGGCCTGGCTGTTAAACCAAAAATCGCCTTATATTTTAAAAGAGGCAGCCCTATTAATAGAAAGCGGTTCGTATAAAACCCTCGATAAAATTATTTGCGTAACTGCACCCCAACACCTGCGGATAGCGCGCGTTATGCAACGCGACAAATTAAGCCGCAAACAAGTAATAACGCGGTTAAACGCACAAATGCCCCAAAGCGAAAAAATTAAACTCGCCGATTTTGTTGTAAAAAACAACCTTAAAAACATGCTTATTCCGCAGGTGTTGGCAATACATGGGGTTTTAATGAAAAAAGATTAGCGGCGGTAAAACGTATTATTTGGTTACTTTTTGTTATTTTTAATATAAAACTGCCTTATTACAAGTGGTTTAGTTTGTTAAGGAGTTAAATGCTCGCAAACCAAGTTGTATGAAAAAAAAAAAAAATGTTTAAATTTATTTGCATTTCATATATAGTTGATGTAATTTCGTGCAAACTTAAATAATTATTTTTATGAAAAAGCAATTCCTTTTATTCGTATTGGTTTTGATTGGCACAAACATGGTATTAGTAGCCCAGCCATCATTAGCTTTCCCCGATAGCATAATCTATCACCAACAAAAAGTTAGCTTACAGGTAGATAATTACGTAATGGTTTTTACTACAATAAGTCCCCTAACATCAGCTCAAGTTAATGCAATTGGGTATATACAAGATGTTGAATCGGTAGCTAAAATAAATGCTTTAGCAAATAGATATGCTGTACATTTTGTAACAACAGCGACACCAACAGAAATAACAACTGCCAAAAACCAAATTGGACAAATTGTTTCATTAATAACCGAAGCCCCGGTTGTGTTAAATTATGTACCTGATAGCTTTGCACTCGCGCGCCAAAATCTATATACAGCTATGGTGCATTACAACGAGGCTAAAAATAGTGTGCTTGAAAACAACCATCAAAGGCGTTTTATACCTGCAAAACGCTTAACCATTGAGTTAAAACCCATAGAAGGCGAATACAGCTATGATACAACTTTTAACAATTTGGCAACTACCTATAATTTAACTGCTATTAATGACACTAATAATACAATGCCCGAAAACGTAAAAGCTTTTAATGTACCAAATAGTCAATCATACGTTAATATAATTAATACTTTAAATACATTAAACACCTTACCATACATTGACAATTCTTATTTGCAGTTTGAAAATGATTATATTGATACCGAAGAAGGTAGCGGTACTAATACCGAATTAGGTAGTGAAACTTGTAGCGCTGATGTTGATGGTTTTGTTTGGCATAACAACGCCAACGGCAAAATTGGCTCGTGGGCTATAGGTGCAAACGACTTGCAAATTGCTTTTGATAGCGACGGTGACGGTGATGATGAACTACTTAGTATTGCCGACAACGGCTGGGCAACTTTACAAGCTTATAACGATGGTGTTTGGGATTACGTTTGGAGCAATTTTGGCAATTGGTGGCTTGGTGAAGTTGATTTAGGGCGTTTAGCCGGATATGTTGTCATGCAAAATGGCGATGCAACTGGCAAAGAGCACATTTTGTTTGTATTAAAGCCAAAAAATGGCGGTATTGGGCAGTCATTAAAACGAGAAGCAAAACTTGTTAGGTTTGCAACTACAAAGTGGGCTATTACTATGTGGAGCGGAGGCTCAGAGTTTTATGACATCAATGGCAACGGACCCTATTCTATAAATGTCTCTCCACGCTTTACCCCTTTTGACCACGATGGAGATGGAAAAGACGACCTATTTTATTTAGACGCATTAGGAAATGCTATTTTATGGTATTTTACCCCCGGAAACGCCGGAAAATGGAAACTAAATACCCGATGGAATGGCAGCGTGAATACATGGATTGGCGGAACTAACTTGAGCAATATACAAGCTGTTTACGCCCTTAGAGCCGACTCGTTAGATACCGCCGACGAACTGCTTTGTATTAATACACTTTGGGCAAATTTAGAAAATTTCGACGGCAATACTTGGACACAGAAGTTTAGTAACAATGGTACAGGGTACTTAGATAATAATGTTACTACATTTCAATATGTGCCAAGTTTTCATAAACTAAGCGATTTAGATTTTTATATGATAGCAAACGTTGATGGTGGCGAAGTAGCCGAAGAAATTACAAGTTTTGAAAAATATGCCAATAATAATTGGATAGAAATCCAATCGTACAATACACATCCAGGTAGGGTTATAGATGGTTTTCAATATGAATGGTGTAATTGGGGTGAGGGTAGCGTTTACGATAAAGTTAAGCTAAGCGATAAAATAAATTTAGCCTCAATTAAACTATGTAGCACCACCAATAAAGACCTAACACTAATTTGGGCGCCCGAAACCAAAATAAAAATGAATGTTTGGCCATTTACCTTTACCAAAAAAATGAAAGGGGTTGCAGGCATATTTAAAATTTCTGATAAAATAAGTTTTTACAAAAATGAAACTACCAATAATCCCATACCCGCCAATATTATAAGTAGCCATATTTACCCCAACCCTGCAATAAATCATGCAAAAATTAATATATCAAGCACAGCCTATATTGATAAAATTGACTTACAAATAACTGATATAAACGGACGAGTATTTGTTAAAAAAAATATGCTCATAGATTTACATGTTAATGAAGAGGCCACATTTGACATAGATATTGAAAATTGGCTACCCACCGGAAATTATATTTTAACTTTGCACTATGCAAACAAAATAATAAACACTTATAAATTGTTGGTTTTATAGATAAACAACGCTAACTTATGAAAACTACAACCCGTAAGTCATTATGTTTGCTGCTTTTGGCTTTACTCTTGTTTTTTACAAGTGCTTGCTCTTCAAAAGGCAATCGCGATTCGTACCTAAATATTCCCTGCGACAGCACTTCGTTAGATTTTGTACACTACGAAGATAGTATAGCAGTTTTAAAACTAATGGACGAGTTTGGCATACCGCGTAGGTCGAAACTTAGAGACACTATGGCGCAATATTATGGTTTTGGATTAAACTACTTACTTGCACGGGTAAGAAACCCCAATATTAACCGTAAAATATACGACAGCATAGCCCGCACGAGCCTGCCATACGAAAACACTATGTTTAAAAAAACAATATATTACGATTTGGAGGTTTGGGAGTTTTTTTTGTATGCTAATGCAGATGCAGTATTTCTTGGAAAATTAATAGATATTAATAATATTTACGACACTATAACATGCAAAAAGTATAACCAAGACTATATTGTAGAGGTAAATGAAATGTTGTATAATAATGGTAATATTGTTTTTGGCGATTATATAAAATTAAAAGATAGTTATGGTTATAGTGGTGCTTGTGCTAACGACCGTTCAGGGTATAAAACTATTTCAATAGTGATGGATGGTGTTGACATAAACAATATAGGAAGCACGTATATATATATAATTGATTTAAGTGGGTCGTCTCGAATGTTTGCTTTAGAGAAATTCTTTAAAAATATACCACAAAAATACAAAGATAACTTTTGCAATTCACAATTTATTATACATGCAATGCCATTATATTATGAAAAACTTGGTGGGGGTATAAAAAACAATGACAGTAAAAGTATTAAACAATTTCTTAAATTAATTCATACACCATGAAATTTTATTACATTTTTTTGTTATTTTTGCTCAATTTTAAAGTCGTAGCACAATTTGATTATTCGTGCACTTACAATAAAGTTGAAACTGATTATGATGGATACTATTCGGGGAGATGGGTTGATAGAAGCGACCCTTTCAACGAAAAACTGTGGGATTCAGGTGATGCTTATTCAATAGAATTTCAATTGCACCAAAACATAGTAATAGATAAGGTTTTTCATCAACAGGTTATAGTTGCGATGGGTATATGGAATGATTATGGTGCGTATAATGGTGAGTGGGTTTCGCCGGTTTTTACGTACAGCTCGCAATATTCTACAGCCAACGGAATATTAGAAGATGACAATATTAACTTAATTGGATTTGATACTTTCGGACATATTAATATTAACAATTGGGGTCATAAAGGAGCCGTAACAGTTGTTTATGCAAATAAATGTGGTGAGTCAAATTTAGCTCCTGTGATTACTGGTGTTGATATATTATTTAGCCCTACTATGAATTTTCAAAACCTAACACAAGACATAGTGGATACCACTGATGTTGTTGATTTTACATCAGTTGCAGTGCATGAACTCGGACATACCTTTGGCTTAGGGCATTTAGACAATATTGCTCATGCAGTTATGAGTCCGGGGTCATTTTATGTTTATGGAAGTATAAAAAAAACCTTATCACCTGAAGATTTGTGTATGGCTTATGTTCTTCAAAATTCAAATATACCTTGTACCGATTTTAAATCACCGTCTAATGAAGAAATTAGTGGTAATGGCGGCGGCGGCGGCGGTACCACTTGCAAGGCGGGTGTTGTGTCAAATTACAATGCTTATTTTCAGCGTGCTATGCTTAATTTTGAAAAAGAGTACCTAAGTAATAATGTTCCTAAAATAAAAAAAACCATTTTGCATAATTTTGACGATTTACAGAATGTAATTTACTCCGAAAACCCGTCAAGTAAGTTGTTACAAAAAAAATTAGACCATGTTTTAGGCGAAATTTACGATAATGTGCACGAGTCTTTTTCAAAAATAGCCCCTACCAATAAATTAAACCACAACGATATTGCTGCCATTTACGATTTTTTAAATACCCTCAAAACACAAACCACCAACAACGAAATAATTTCAGCCTGTAATTATATAATAAACTACCTACCTTATTTAGAAGATAAATCTGTTAAAGAAGCCCTTATAATACTCGATAAAGGAGAGATACCTAATAATATTAATTATAAAGACCCAATTACCATTGTTGGTTTACTTAACAACTACCCAAATAGCAAAACAGTTTATTTAGATTATTTTTTAAACATACAAGGCGAATTTAATTACAATATATTAAATCAAAATGCACAGGTTGTAAAAACCTTTAGCGAATATCAGTATGCCGCCAAAAACAGTCTGCCAATATCAATAGACAAGTTGCCAAATGGCATTTATTTTATACAAGTGATGCATAATAAAAAACCAATAAACAACCCACCTAATTACTTGCGTTTTATAGTATCTAAGTAAGCAACTATTGTATTTAGTATATGATTAGTTACCCAACATGGCTACCCCAACAAGCTTCGGGCTGGTATATGTTTATGGTGGGTGTAGCGGCAGTAATGTGTAGCATTTTTTTGTTAGGCTATACCCTATGTCGTTCAAAAAAAATGCTAAACCCTGTTGGCGTATTCTTTATTGTTTTTGTTCTAACTCAAATAGGGTTGTTAGGTGCTAGGGTTTATTCGGTGTTTGAAGATGTGATACTGCACTTTAAAAGCGGCGAGCCACTAAGTAACTACCCCTTGCGCGATAAAATGAACAGCGGCGGTTTTAGCTATTATGGCGGATTGTTATTAGTTATGGCTTGTATTTATGGTTTTTCAAAGTGGTTTTCGTTAAAAAAATTACTTGAAATAGCAGATATTTTAGCTATTACAGTTTGTATTGGCTATTTTTTTGGAAGGCTTGGGTGTCAACTATCCGGAGACGGCTGTTACGGAACCTATACTACCTTGCCGTGGGGTATGCACTATATAGATGGGCAGTATCCGAGTTTATTACCAGCACATCCTGTACCCATTTACGAAATGATTGTAACCGGCATATTATTTTTTTACTTACTATGGCTCAATGAACGCAAACAATTTACAGGGCAAATATTTTGCCTTTACCTAATTATAAGTTCATTATCGCGTTTTATGTTTGAATTTATTCGGAACAATTCAAAATTAGCTATTGGCTTAACATTCACACAATTCACAGCGTTAGCAATTTTTTTATTCAGCATTTTATTAAGGCAACGCATTAAAAGTTCTGTTAGCTCATTACCCTAAACACCAACCAAGCGGCAAAATAGGCCATGGCAGTCATGTAAAACAACATTATTAAAGTCCATTTCCAAGAGTTGGTTTCGCGCCGGGTAATGGCCAAGGTGCTCATACATTGCATAGCAAAGGCGTAAAAAATCAACAACGAAAAACCTACTGCGGGCGTATAAACGGGCTTTCCGGATTTGGGGTAGGTGTCGCGTTTCATTTTTTCAATTAGGGTTTCGGGGTGTTCGGTGGCAATATCACTTTCAATACCATAAATAGTAGCCATAGTGCCTACAAACACCTCGCGGGCTGCAAAACTGGTGAGTAAACAAATGCCAATTTTCCAATCGTAGCCAAGTGGGGCAATGGCAGGCTCAATAAAATGCCCGATACGCCCTGCATACGAGTTTTTAAGCCGTTCGGAGGCGTGTTGTTGTGCTAAGACGTGTATTTCTTCTTCGGGGCGGGGCGTTTGGCTTTCAAGTAAGGCTTTTTGCTGCTCGTATTTTTGGTCAATTTCTTCCATGGTTTGACCAGGCCCATACGAAGCCAACAACCACAAAATCAATGAAATGAGCAAAATAATTTTTCCGGCTTCTACAACAAAAGTTTTGCACTTATTGTAAATTCCTAAAACAACATTGCGCCATCTTGGACGGCGATATATGGGCATTTCGGTTAAAAATAAAGGGGCATTGCTTTTTTGAGGTAAAAACATTTTAAATACTAAGGCCGACCCCAATGCAGCGACAAAACCCAGTACATACAAGCCCATCATAGTTAATCCCTGCAAGGTTAAAAAGCCCAAAACGCGCGTACTTGGAACAAACATGGTAATTAGCAAAATGTAAATGGGTATCCGGGCCGAGCAACTCATAAGCGGTAAAACCATAATAGTTAGCAACCTTTCGCGGGTTGAGGGTATGTTGCGAGCCATCATAATTGAAGGAACCGCGCAGGCCATACCACCAATTAAAGGCACCATGGCACGCCCGCTAAATCCAAATGGGCGCATAATTCTATCCATTAAAAATACAATACGTGCCATATACCCCGACTCTTCCAAAATTGCCAAAAGAAGAATAAAAAAGCAATTTGGGGTACAAAAACCAAAATTCCACCCAAACCCATTAGCAAACCATCGGTAAGCAGGTCGGTAATCCAAAACTCGGGCATAATTGCTTTTAAATATCCGGCTAATTTTGCAATACCGCCATCTATTAAATCCATCGGCAATGAGGCCCAACTAAAAATTGCTTCAAAAATTAGCAGCAATAGCACAATAAACACCAAATATCCGGCAACAGGGTGCAAAAGTATGGCATCTATTTTATTTGTAAATTGTTCGTCTTTTGTGGGTTTGCGGCCTAAAACGCCGTCAATTAATTTCCGTGCCTTGTGTTGCCGCCAGTGCAAATCATCTGCTTGATGGTATTGGGCTTGAACTTCATTAATTTGTAACTGTGGTTGGCTATTTTTATTTAATTTACTTTGTAATAGTTTTAAAAATGCTTGGTATAAATTGCTTGTTTGCTCTTGTTGTGCAAATGCTTCGAGGGTTGAAGTTAAATCGGGTGGAATTTTAAAAAACTTCGAATAATTTTTTGTTTCAATAGGTTCGGTAATGGCTTGTTTAAGTGCCGTTATGCCTGTTTGTTCGCGGGCCGAGATAGCCACAACCGGGCAGTTTAATTGCTCAGATAGTAGCTGGGTATTAATTTTGATGCCTTCGTTATGCAGTATATCGGCCATATTTAAAGCCAAAATTAAAGGTATTTGAAGGTCAATAACTTGAGTAGCCAATGCTAAACTGCGCTCGGGTTGGGTGGCATCAATAACCAAAACAACCTTATCCGGATAATCGGGTTGATTGGTTTGAAGCAGCGTTTGAATTGTTATTTCTTCGTCTTGACTATTTGCATACAGAGTATAAATTCCCGGAAGGTCAATAACAATAGCTTTTTGACCATCGGGTAAGTTTAATTGCCCTTGTTTGCGGTCAACAGTAACGCCCGGAAAATTTCCAACCTTTTGGTTGAGGCCCGTGAGCAGGTTAAATAACGAGGTTTTTCCGGAATTAGGGTTGCCAATAAGGGCTATTTTTAACGGCATAGTGTTTAATTGTCGGTTAGCTCGACCCATATCTGTTTGGCGGCATGTTTTCGAATACCTATTTTAGTGCCATTTACAGCAATAGCAATGGGGCAACCCCAAAGCGCAATATTGCTTAATTTTATAGTATCGCCACATTGTACACCCATATTCAGCAATGCGTTTTTTAACTCAGGATGGTTAACGGCAAACAAGATTGCTGTTTGCCCAAGACGCAGTTGGGTTAAAGGTATTGGCTGTATTTTTGGGCTTGGCATAAATGATTTATTTAAACATAGTCTAAATAAGCCACAAAGATAGTATAATCTTGGCAATAGTGGCAAAATTTTGTGGCACTGTTCAAATTTTTAATAGTCGTATTTTTCTTTCCATCGCTGGCGCAGCCATTTCCGGTATTCTTCTTCGCGGGTATTGGCAGCTGGCTGATATAGTTTGGTTTGCGCTATTTCTTCGGGCAGGTATTCTTGGGGCCAAAAGTTGCCTTGTTTTTCGTGTGGGTAAACGTACTCGTTGCCATACCCCAACTGGCGCATTAAGCGAGTGGGAGCATTGCGCAGGTGCATGGGTACGTTTAAGTTTCCGGTGTCGAGCACTAATTTTTTGGCGGCTTTTAAGGCAGAGTAAACACTGTTGCTTTTGGGCGAGCAAGCCAAATAAATAGCAGTTTGTGTAAGTGTTAAAGCACATTCCGGATACCCAATTTTAGCAACTGCATCAAAACAGGTATTGGCAATTACCAAAGCGGTAGGGTTGGCATTACCTATGTCTTCGCTGGCTAATATCAGCATCCGGCGGGCTATAAACTTAGGGTCTTCTCCACTTTCTATCATCCGAACCAAATAATATATGGCTGCATTAGGGTCGCTTCCGCGCAGCGATTTTATAAAGGCCGATATAATGTCGTAATGTTGTTCGCCCGATTTGTCGTAGCGCAGCAACAGTTGTTTGCCCAACTCATCGGTTAATTGGTTGGTAATGCGCAAAGGCTCGTTGGTTGGGGGCTGACTTTGTACTAAAAACTCTAACAGGTTCAGCAATTTGCGGGCATCGCCCCCCGATAGTTTAAGCAAAGCCTCGTATTCGACCAATTCAATATTACGGCTGCGCAAATATTCATCGTTATGGATGGCAAATTGTACTATACGCAGCAGTTCGTCGGCGTTTAGGGTTTCAAGTACAAACACCGAACACCTTGACAATAAAGGGGCAATTACCTCGAACGATGGGTTTTCGGTAGTAGCACCAATAAGGGTAATTATGCCCTTTTCGACTGCACTAAGCAACGCATCTTGCTGCGCTTTGTTAAATCTGTGAATTTCGTCTATAAATAACAGGGTTTTGCCTTGCCCTGCTGCTTTGTCAATGGCTTCGCGCACTTGCCGCACCCCCGACTCGACTGCATTTAGCGTAATTAATGGCAATTTAGTATGGTTGGCAATAATATAGACCAAAGTGGTTTTGCCAGTGCCGGGCGGCCCCCACAAAATTAAAGACGGCACAACGCCCGCATCCAAAGCCTTTCGCAAAAGCGATGTTTTGCCCGTTATAACCTGTTGCCCAATGAACTGATCTAAGTTTTTGGGGCGCATACGTTCGGCCAGTGGAGGTGTCGCCGAAAATAAATTATCCGGATAATATTGGTTGTTCATTGGGCAAATTTAGAGTTTTTGTGTAAATTTAAGACTTCAGATTGCTACTTGGCTTTATTTTTTCCGGATGAAATAAGTGATAGTTCAAGCAACGAGTAAACATCCGATAATTAGTTTTTAAATCCGGATATTAATTAAAAATTGACTTGAACGCCTAAATTTAATCTACGACCCTGCCCAAAAAAAACTTCAATCTTTTCAATTTCGTAACCATCACGGGTACTGGCATCACTTATATACTCGGTATTAAGTAAGTTTAAAATATTGCCATAAATACGGCCATTCATAGTTTTACCGAGTTTAAAATTGTACCCCGCGCTTAGGTCAAAAAGTTGATAATTGGGGGTTTGCCAACTTTCGCGGTCGGCATTGGGGCCGGTTAAAAATTCGGGCTGAAAATCGGAGAAATTTTTGCCGTAATAAATACCTTTTAAAGTAATATACGCTTTTTTGATGGGTTCAATCCGGATGCTGCCGCCAAATTGCACTTGGGCTGCATCGCCTACATGCACACCTTTGGCGCTAAAATTTAGGTTGGCGGTAGTCAATTCAGTCGAGTCTAAACCTTCGGTTGCCTCAATAACTGCTTTGGCATTGCTGTTCCAAATCCAATCTCCCACGGACGAGAGCAGTTCAATTTTTAACCATTTCAATGGTTCAATAGCGGCATCTAATTCTACGCCCCGGTGGTCGGCACGTAATCCGGCAACATTGGCGGTTATACTGTTGCCATCAACATCTTCAAAGCTAATAATTAAGGGTTTGTTGAGCCAAGTTGTGTTGTAGGCGTTAAAATTTACTGCCACATTTGCCGATTTGTAACCCAGCCCTAATTCGGTCGCTATTATTTTTTCGTTTACAAATTCGTCGTATTTAGAGTTAGAACTGCTAAATACGTTTCCGAATGGGGGTGCTTTGTCTAAATAGCCTACATTAACAAAAGCGTTCATGCGTTCGCTAAAATTCCAGTTGGCCCCAGCTTTGGCTGTAAATCCAGGTATAATTACTTTGGGCGTGGTTGAAACCCGCAAATTTGGGTTTCCCCATTTTATAGTATCGCCGGTTGTTGTTATATACCAGTTTTTTGGATTATAACCTACCGCCTGATAGACCCATCCGGTGTCTGTTTCGAGGTCCCATTTCTGGTAGCGGTCAATGCGTTGATAGGCTGTAACGGCGCCAGTGAGGTTTACAAATGCGCTGATATTACCTTTGTCGTACTCGAGTTGGGTAAAAGCGCCGCCCCAATCAACCAAGCCGTCATAATTTCGGCGTATGGGGTCGCCTTTTTTGCGTTGAATGGCGGCTCCGGCCACATCTATGGTGTAGTTGGGTGTTTTATCGTTGTAAAAATCGCCGCCAAGCAAATCATAAACTTCGGCGGTGTGGATGCCCTTGTACGAACGGCCATCTAAACCTCCGGAAAAAGTTAATAGCTCGTTTAGTTTCCACTCGAAGGTAGATAAAAGTCCGTACCAAACGTGGTTGTTTATACTTGCTTGTAAAATAATGGTACTTGCACGAGGCGAAACCCCATCCCAAAACAGTGGGTTTGCATTGGCATTGTAAGATTTTTGATAGTCGTATTGCCCACTTGCATTGGTTGGAACAGTGCCAAAATTAGAGGTGCCACCTCCGTTTCCTAAGGACAAATAAGCGATGTTTGACCAGCTAAAATTGCGATGTGGAGCAAAAAAATGCTTTAATGTTATTTGAGGCTTGTGGTAGAAGTTTAATTGCTCGGTTAGTGTTTCGGTTTCCGGAAGTATGGTGTCGCCGTTGGCAAGTTTCCAGCGCTGAATATTACCCCAGTGCAAATTGTATTTTAATCCGTTATTATAGATAGGTTTTGTGCTTTTGGCCATTCCGGAGGTGTCAACACCTAATTTTGCTGCCCAGTCTGTACTGTAAACGGCAATTTTTTGTTTAAAACCTGCCTGCGCGTGTTGTTGTGGTGCGCCAATTGCCGATAGTCCCAAGGTGTGTTTACCTAATTGTTTTTCGAGTTTGGCAAAATAAAACCAAGCTTTGCTCCATGTATTGTCTATAAATCCGTTTTGTTGGCGGTACGAGCCAGTAAAAGTAAAGCCCCAGCCATGTTTCATCCGGCCGGTAGTACCTGTTAAGGTTGTTTGTAAAAATCCTTGTGTACCTATTTGCTGTTTTATTGAAAAGCTTTTTTTTGCTTCGATACCTTTAGTTAACATATTAATGGTGCCACCTACCGAGGGCAATGCCAATTTTGATGCCCCAAGGCCGCGCTGCACTTGCATACTGCGGGCAACCTCGCTTAAACCCGACCAATTTGACCAATAAACCCAACCATTTTCCATATCGTTTACCGGCACGCCATCTATCATAATGGCTATGTTTCGCTGGTTAAACCCTCTAATTGTAACTCGTGCATCGCCATCGCCGCCGCCTTGCTGGGTGGCATAAACGCCGGGGGTACTGTTAAGCACCATGGGTAAATCTTGTACGCTAACCTGCTCTTGAATTTTTTCGAGGGGTACGGTGCTAAACGCCACGGGGGTTTTACGGCTTCGGGCAACGTCGGCAACTACTACAACTTCGCTCATTAAATCATTTTTTTCTTCGAGGGTAAAGTTTAAAGTTAAGTTTTGTGAGGCGGTTAATTCAACGGTTTTTGTTTGAGAAATATATCCGATATAACTTACTTCAATGGTTGAGGCTCCGGCGGGCAATTCAAGTTTGTAGTCGCCATTATAATCGGTAACAACGCCATTATTGCCACTCCGGATAGCTGCCCCAACGAGTGGTTCGTTAAGCAACACACTGCGAACGCTGCCTTGTATGGTAGCAGTTTGGGCAAGCAAAGTTGTGCTGCTGCCAATGGATAGTTTTAGGACAATCAAACAGCAAATAATAGCAATAAAACGGATGTTCGGCATATAATTGTTAAAAGTTAAATGTATATTTATAATGTTCATTATTTATGCGCAATGGCCAATAAGTCGAAACAGTTTTTGTCGGCGTTTTTTAGGTGATAATCGCCAACTTGTATATCGTTTACTAAATTTGGATTGCCTTTTTTTAATTTTTGGCGGTTAAAGCGGTTAAGTATATCGTAGGGAATTTGCAATAATTGGCGAGGCAATTTGTATTGCAAATTAAAAATATCGAAGCGGGTAAATTTCCGGACCGATTTTTTATTGTCTTCGTAGTATTGCATTACTTTTTCGTTTCCATATACGCCCTGCATATCAACTTTGCTAAAATGTGTTTGCAAAAGTTGCGTCAGTTCGGTATGGGTGTATTCGCGCACATGCCATGGGTTGCGCGTTAAAGACATAGGGCGGTTGGGGGTAGTTAAAACTAAAACACCGCCTGGTTTAAGCACCCGCGCCAATTCTTTTACAAATTCTGCATCGTTTTCGATATGTTCAATCACCTGAAAACTTACCAACGAGTCGAATTCATTGGAAGGGTAGGGCAGGGGCGGTACGCTGGCTTGGGTAAAATGCAAATGTTTAAATTGTGTTGTCCAGTTGTTTAAATTGGTTTTAAACTTATCGAGTGCATGGTAGGTTTGCACTTTATCGGCTAAAAGTGGAATTCCGTAGCCTTCGCCGCAGCCAACTTCTAATAATTGGCCGTTTACCAAATTGGCAGCAGTATGGTAGGCCACCAAATGTCGTTGGTAAATTACATTATCTGATCCGTCGTGCGATGAAATTCGTTCGGCTGTTTGCATAAATATCTTTGTTGTTTGAGGTTTTCAAGCTCAATTTTCCTTAAAAAAGCACAAATTTAGGATTTTTAACTGCCTTATTATGCTATTTACGTGATTTGACCCGTTAAAATTACTGCACACCCAATAAAATTCCTAATTTTGCTGCCTTATTACCATTTATAGCCTAATTTGCATGGATACCCAACGTTTTAACCAATTTATAACCTATACTGGTTGGCTTGTTTTTTTAATTTCCGGAATTACATATACCCTTACCATTGAAGCGACTACCAGCCTTTGGGATTGTGGTGAGTTTATAGCTTCTTCATGGAAACAACAAGTTGTTCACCCACCCGGGGCATCAACATTTTTAATGATTTCGCGGATGTTTACCTTGCTTGCCGCCGGCGACCCCCAATTAATAGGTTTGACTATAAACTTTATGTCGGGGCTATGCTCGGCATTTGCCATGATGTTTTTATGCTGGGTAACTATACATTTAGCCCGAAAACTCATTACTCCGGACAATGCAACCGACAACCAATACACAGCGGGGCAAGCCTGGACAATTTTAGGCGCAGGTTTAATAGCCGGCTTGGGTGGCACTTTTACCGATAGTATTTGGTTTTCGGCTGTCGAAGGCGAGGTGTACTCTATGTCGTTAATGTTTACAGCTATGGTAGTTTGGGCAGCCTGCAAATGGGATGCCCGCGCCGACAAACCAAGTGCCGATAATTGGTTGTTATTTATTGGTTTTATTATTGGGGTTACACTTTTTGTCCATTGGTTAAATATTTTAGCTATTCCGGCAATTACTATGGTGTACTATTTTAGACGCTACAAACCTACCTGGCCAGGTGCAATTACGGCATTTATTATTGGTAATGTATTGTTGGGCTTCATTTTGTCGGGTATTATACAAGGTGTAGTAAGTGTGGGTGCTGCCTTCGAATTATTTTTAGTAAACGGAATGGGCATGCCTTTTAATTCGGGTGTTTGGTTGTATTTAGTATTGTTAATTGGCGTTATGGCATTTGGCTTGTGGTGGTCGCACAAAAACAAAAAAATATTAGTAAACAGTGCCTTGTTGTTTGCCATGTTTGTACTTATTGGATACAGCTCTATTATTACCATTGTAATTAGGGCAAACGCAAATACCAATATTAACATGAACACGCCAAGTGATATTGTTTCGTTAGATGCCTATTTAAAACGCGAACAATATGGCTCAAGACCATTATTAACCGGATATGATTTTACCGCCAAAGTGGTTGATACCAAAAAAACAGGCACCAAATATTTTAAAGGCGAAAAAAGATACGAAGACGTAGGCGATAAAATTGAATACGTTTTTGACGGTAAAAAAATGTTCTTCCCGCGTATTTACAGCACCGAAAGCGACCACCGCCGCCTATACGAACGCTGGTTAGATTTAAAACCCGGAGAAAAACCAACTACTGCCGACAACTGGAAATTCTTTTTTAAATACCAAATTGGCCACATGTACGTGCGCTATTTACTTTGGAATTTTGTAGGCCGCCAAAACGACGAACAAGGTATGGGCGATATTCGCGATGGCAATTGGCTATCCGGAATTGGCTTTGTTGACAGCGCCTTCTTAGGCCCCCAAAGCAATCTTCCAGAGGCAATAAAAAATCATCCTTCGCGCAATACAATGTTTTTTATTCCCTTGTTAATTGCCTTGTTAGGTGCAATTTTCCAATTTATGTCTAACAAGCGATACTTTGGCGTAGTAACTTTATTGTTCCTGTACTTGGGCGTAATGATAATTATTCAAGGAAACTCGCCACCTGTTGAACCGCGCGAACGCGATTATATTTTTGCCGGCTCGTTTTGGGCCTTTAATATTTGGTTGGGCTTGGGCGTAGTTGCCATTTTCGATATGCTGGGCGGCCTACTTAAAAACCAACAAGCCCGCAGCATTTTAGCCATTGGCATTGCCGCCTTGGCTCCCTTGTTAATGGGCGCACAAAACTGGAATAATCACGACCGCAGTAACCGCTTTGCCGCCCGCGATTTTGCCGCCAACTACCTAAATTCATGCGCACCCAATTCCATTATTTTTACCCAAGGCGATAATGACACTTACCCACTATGGTACGCCCAAGAGGTCGAGGGCATTAGGCGCGATGTGCGGGTGGTAAACCTTAGCTTACTGGGCGTTGACTGGTATATTGACCAACTGCGGCGCAAAGTTAACGATGCCGACCCCGTACCAATGACCCTAACCCCCGAAAAATACCGAGGCACCGAGCGCGATATCGTTCCCTTTGTTGCCAAACAAGATATTCCGGCTGATGCTTACGTTTCGCTCGATAATGTGATGAAATTTATAACCTCTGAAAGTTCGAGTGCAAAAGTTACCGGATCCGGACGGCCTATGAACTACCTTCCTACAAAACGCATCAAAATGCCCGTTGACCGCGAAGCAGTTTTGGCATCGGGGGCTATATCGCCTAATGATGTGCCATTGATGGAACCCGAAATTCAATGGGAAATAACCAAAGATAATTTATATAAAAACGACCTGCTTGTTTTAGATATTGTAAATGCCAATAACTGGAAACGCCCTATTTATTTTGCTATTTCGGTGTCGCCCTCAAGTTATTTGGGTTTAGAGAAATATTTCCAGCTCGAAGGTTTGGCCTATCGCATTGTACCCGTTGAAGCCAAAGGCGTTGAGCCTTATACCGGCAAAGTTAATCCGGATATTATGTATCAAAACATGATGAGCAATTTTAAATTTGGCAATATTAAAAATCCGGATGTTTTGGTTGATGCCGATCTGACGCGGATGGTGCATAATTTTAGAGGTAATTCAGCCCGTCTGGCAGAAGCGTTCATTGATAGAGGCCAAAAAGACAAAGCCGCCGAAGTGCTAAACCGCGCCATGACCGAAATGCCCGACAGTGCCGTTCCTTTTAATATGTATTTGTTTCCAATAATATCGGCCTACTACGAAACCGATGATATGGAGAACGCCAATGCTATAACCGACCGCACCACCGACCGCATTGCCCAAGACATTGCCTACTACAAAAGCCTGAAAGGAAAATACGCCGCAATGTATAAACGCGAATTAGACTCGAGCGAAAACCTGATGCGGGTAATTATTCGTATGCTCACCGAAAAACAACAAACCGAAATGGCCAACAAAGTACAGGCCAAATTAGATGCTATTGGCAAATAATTGAGGCGAGCCGACAAATAACATAATCAAATAAATGCAAACATCTACTATTGTAATTGGTACACGAAGTAGTGAGTTGGCATTATGGCAGGCGCATTACACCCGCGACATATTGCTTGAAAATGGTTTCGAGGTGCAACTAAAAATTATTAAAACCAAGGGCGATGAACTGCTTAACTTGAATTTTAATAAAATAAACAACAAAGGGATTTTTACCGATGAAATTGAACAGGCCTTACTAAGCAAAAGTATTGATTTGGCGGTGCACCTGTACGAGGATTTGCCAATAACGCCTACCTCCGGTTTGTTAATTGCCGGATGCTCAGAAAGAGAAAACCCTGCTGATTGGCTTATTATCCGGAAAACTGCCGTAGATAGGTTTTCTGAACTTAGGCTGAAACACAAGGCAGTTGTCGGAGCAGTCTCGGCAAGGCAAATAGCGCAGTTTGCAGCCCTGCGCCCCGATGTGATTTTAAAAAATATTAGCGGAAATATAACAGCCCGTTTAAGTCGCCTAAATAACGATTGTGATGCCGTTTTGTTGGAGGCAACCGGACTAAATCACTTAAATTTAAGTAAAATTCTAAGTAATTTTGAAATTGTTGAATTAAAACCACATCAATTAGTGCCCGCACCTGCACAAGGAGTATTTGCCTGGCAAATTCGGGAAGACGATATTGAAATGGAAAAAATAGTGAGGCAGCACCTGAATAATTTTAAAACCGAAATTGTTACCCTCGCCGAACGCCATTTATTGCGTAAACTTGACGGCGACAATAAAAAACCTATTGGCATTTATATTAATAACGATTTTTTGAGCGATTATCACTTATGGGCTTCGGTGGCAGATAGCCAAGCAGATTTTCCTTTTCAAATAAAAATTACGAACCCCGACCCCGAGAAATTGCTTTTACATGCTGTGGCCACACTGAAAAACCCTGCACAACAAACTATTTTCATTAGCCGCGATATAAATATAAATAAAGATGAAGGGTATTTTGCCCGAGCAGCCAAAGCTTTTAGGCATACTGTTTACGCACAATCATTAATTGATTTCCTTCCATTGCCGTATCAACTTCCGGATGCACCCTTTGATTGGTTGTTTTTTTCGAATGTGCAGGATGTTCAATATTTTTTTGCCCAAGAACCCAATATTTCCGGAAAAAAAATAGGTGTTGTAGGCTTAGGAACGCTTAGGGCTTTATGGCGGGCAGGTTTTGAGGCCGATTTCGTAGGAAACGAAGCCCCGCCCGAACAAATTGCCTTGAGTTTTACAAACTGTGTCAATGATGATGGTACAGTTTTGTTTCCACAGGCAATTAATAGCATTGAAACGTTGCCCCAGCTTATTGCAACTACAATTAAGGTTTTGCCCTTGCCGGTATATAGTATAATTAAAAAAACCAATCTGGTTCTTATCCCTAAGCACCAAATTGCTATTTTAACCACCCCACTTAACGCGCAGGTATATTGCCAAAATTACGATATTTGTGCGCCGAATAAGGTTATAACTATTGACGAAACAACCGCACACGCCTTACAAGAAATTGGTTTTACTAATGCCATTGTTGCGGCTTATCCGGATGAAATAAGTTTAGTAAATTTGTGTTATTTGTAAACATAGCGCTTGAATTTTATAGTATGTCAAGGATAATGGGAATAGATTTTGGTACAAAACGAGTGGGTATTGCCGTTACCGACCCGCTTCAAATTATTGCCACCGGGCTTACAACCATTAACACTAATGATGCGTTGCCCTTTATTAAACAATATATAGCAACCGAGCCGGTTACGTGCATTGTCATTGGGCAACCTACTAATTTAGACGGCACACCCACCCATGCTACGCATCCGGCCAATTTGTTTGCCCAAGCCTTGGCTAAGGCCTTCCCCGATATAAAAATTGTTCGCGAAGAGGAGCATTACACTTCCAAAAATGCCATGCGGGTATTGGTTCAAAGCGGTGTTAAAAAAAAACAACGCCGCAACAAAGCCTTGTTAGACGAAGTTAGCGCAGTACTAATTTTACAAACCTATTTGGGGCATATTTAATTAATTTAAGCTGCCAACTCTCTAAAATCAACGGCTACCACTTTGCTAACGCCTTCTTCTTGCATCGTAACACCGTAAATAATATCAACACTTGCCATAGTGTTTTTATTATGTGTTACAATAATAAACTGCGATTTGTCGGCAAATTCGCGTATAATTTTAGTAAATTTGCCTACATTATTATCATCTAAGGGGGCATCTACCTCATCTAATATACAAAAAGGCGCAGGTTTTAACAAATACAACGAAAATACCAAGGCCAAAGCTGTCAATGATTTTTCGCCCCCCGAAAGTTGGTTGATGCTTTGTGGTCGCTTGCCTTTAGGTTTTGCCATTATTTCAATAGGCGAGTCTAAGGGGTTATTAGGCTCAAGTAAGGTTAGGTCACATTGGTCTTCGTGGGTAAACAACGACCTGAAAACATATTGAAAATTTTGCCTAACTGCGTTAAAGGCGGCCATAAATTTTTCGGTTGCGGTATCTTCTATCTCTTTAATAGTTGCCAGCAACGAGTTTTTTGCTGCCAATAAATCATCGCGCTGCGTAACTATAAAATCATATCTTTCTTTAATTTCGTTATAAGCCTCGATGGCTAAGGGGTTAATTTCGCCGTAGTTTTCAATGCGTTTGGCTTGTTTGCTAACTTCTTCTTCAAGGGTAGTGCGGTCTAAGTCTAAGTTCGGCTCTTGCTCTAATAAATCGTCTAAATTAACTTTGAAGGCAAGGCTCAACCGTTCTTTTAACGACAATAATTTAATTCGCAACTCGTTCGAGCGGTCTTTTTGGGCGTTTATTAAAACTTCGCTTTGCTCTTTGCGTTTTTGAAGTTCGCGTTCAGTTTTTTCTAATTCTGCTATATTGCCTCGCAGATCAAAATAAGCTGTTTCGGCTTTTGTTACTTGGTTTTCAAGTGTATTTTTTTGTTGGTAAAGGTTTGCCAAAGATGCATCATATTGGCTAAGTTGTTGTTCGTCGGCAAGTAGTTGGTTGGCAGTTGTTGTGGTGTCGCTGGTTGCGGTTGTTAATTGCTGTTTAAGTTCGGCGAGTTGTTGGGTTTTAAATTGCAGGTTTTGTGTAATACTATTTAAACGGTTTTGCTGTTTATGAAACTCAATATTTTGTTGGTTATAGTCTGCCGAGGCCTCCGTTGCTTCTGTTTCGGCCTGCGAAAAATTTGTTTGTAGCGCGGCTAATCCGGATATATGTGTTCCTTTATCGTACACCAAATCCTGCAAGGTTTCTTGTAGCTGGGAAATTTCGGCACCAGTTTCTGCTATCCGGATTTTTAATGCTTGTTGTTTTGTTTCGCTTTCTTGTAAAAATAAGTTGGCATTCTCAATTCTAAAATTAAATTGCCCCAATAAATTTTGCAGTTTGTTGGCTTCGGTTCTATGGTGCTGAACGAGTTGCTGTTTATTTTTAAGGTTTGTGTTTAAAGCTGTCAGGTTGGTTTGTTGCTGCTGGCGTTGGGTGGTTAGGGCGGTAGCTGTTGTTTCAAGTTTTGTAATTTCTTTGTTTAATTGCTCAAGGTGCCGGGCTTTGCCTATACGTTTGCCCTCGTAAGCACCTGCCGAGCCACCCAATATACTCGTTCCTTGTGCTATCAGCCTTCCGTCTGGGGTTACTATCGTTTGATTTTTAGGACTTAATTGCTCAAATGCGGCGGTATTGCTTACAATAAATACATTGTTTAATAATTGTGTAAACAGAGGCAGGTATTGGTCGGCGGTTTGCACGAGGTCTAAAGCATAAATGGCTTCGGGATGTGGTTTTTCATGTTGTTTTTTATCCGGATTTTGTTTTGCTGCAGTATTGTTGGCATGATTCAAAACAAAAAATCCAGCTTTGCCTTTTTGGGCGGTATCTAACAGTTTAATAGCCTGCATCGCCTCGTTAATATCGTTTACCACATAGTAGTTTAACCAGGGTTTCAGCACATTTTCGAGGGCTGCCTTATATTGGTCGGGGCACGAGAAAGTGTCGAGCAATAATGGTGCGGGTTGCCAGTTTTTATTTTTTTGCAAATACACTATCGAGTCCGGAAAACCTTCTAAACTTTCGACCAAACTTTTAGTTAGTTTATACTCGTTTCGTTTGGCATCAAGTTGTCGTTGTTCGTGGTTAAGCGCATTGGCAATTTGGTCAATTTGCTGTTGTGCTATGCTAATTGCCTGCTGTATGGTTGTTTCTTCAGCAAGTTCGGCTTGCAATATTTCGCTGGCATGGGTTAATTCGTTTTGTGTTTTGTTGCGTTGGGCAATAAAATCGTCTAATTCGCTTTGTTGCGATTGAAATTTAATCCGGTTTGTATTTATTTCTGTCGAATAGGTCTCTTTTTGAGAAGTTTTAACGGCAATTTGCTTTTCGGTGTCAAAAATCTGGCGTTCGGTATCGCGCAGTACTGCCTGCAATCGGTTTAGCTGGTTTCGAAGTGGCTCAAGTGCGGTGCGTTTTGTATTGGCAATGGCTTTAAGCTCGTTTAGCAATTGGGTTGTTTTTTCTAAAATAGCTGTTTCACCGGTTTGGTCGTGGTGCAAAATATCCACTTCTTTTTGAAGGTTTTGCCTCAACGTATTTGTTGTTTCAATTTGCCGGGTTAATTGCTCGCGTTTTTCGCGCAGAAAACGGGTATTTTGCGTTAGTAAACTTTTATCGTTTTCGGCTTTGTTAACAATTTGCAAATGGTCGTTAAGTTGTTTTTGTATTAGTGCCAGTTCTTGTTCGTGTGTAAGTGCAGTATTTTTTTGTTCTTCAATTTGGGCTTCAAGGGTAGCCATTTGGGCTTCGATGGCAATTTTTCGGTCGTTTTCTTGTTTTAAATTGGCATCGTTTGTTTGATGCACCTGTTTAAAATCGGCTAATTGGTATAAAGTTAGGGCAATACTTGTTGTTTTGTAATCTTCTTTTAGCTGATAATATTTTTCGGTTCGTTTGGCTTGGCGTTCTAAGGTTTTGAGGTTGGTTTCTATTTCGTGTAGCAGGTCTTCTACGCGCTGAAGGTCGGCATCGGTACTTTCTAATTTCGATAAGGTTTCTTTTTTCCGGATTTTGTATTTGCTAATGCCGGCGGCTTGTTCAAAAAGGCGGCGGCGCGAGTCGTCGTTATCATTAAGCAATTCATCAATCATTTTAAGCTCAATAATAGCATATGAGTCGCTACTAATTCCGGTATCCATAAATAAGTTATAGATGTCTTTCAGTCGGCATTTGACGTCATTTAATCGGTACTCACTTTCTCCGGTTCGGTATAAAATACGGCTAACGGTAACATTGCTAAACTCGGTTGGCAGCAGGTTGCGGGTATTTTCGAAGGTTAGCGCTACTTCGGCCCGCCCCGACGATTTTCGTTTTTTAGTGCCATTAAAAATAATATTATCCATTTTTTCAAGGCGCAGAGCCTTGCTGCGTTGCTCGCCAAGTACCCAACGAATGGCATCAACGGTATTTGATTTACCGCAGCCATTAGGGCCTACAATGCCGGTTAGGGCGTCGTTAAAATGAATAACAGTTTGGTCGGCAAAGCTTTTGAAGCCTTTAATTTCGAGGGTTTTTAATCGCACAACAACAAACAAAGAGAAGCGTAAAGAAAATAATTAGGGTGGGCGGTATTTGAGCTAATTGATAAGGGTGGGGGTGATGGTGTTTTTTTATTTTTAGCAGAAAATTGTTAAGTAATTAAAACCAACTGCTTCGTTTTTTGCTTGAGGTGGTTTTGCGGCCACCAATGCCCAATACCCCCAGCAATCCGCGGGTAAGTTCGCGGCCAACAGTGCGGCCAACCTGCCTTACCATGGTATTTTTGGTTAGTTTTTCAAACCATCCGGGTTCGTCTTTCTCGGTTTTACTACTATTTGAGGTTTCCTCTTCTTCATTAACCTCTTGACCTTGTGCAATGCGTTTACTTAAAATTTCGTAAGCACTTTCGCGGTCAATGTCTTTGTTGTAATCGGCTGCAATTTCTGAGGCGCACACCAAATCGTCAATTTCGTTTTCGGTCAATACATCCATCCGGCTGGCCGGGGCGCACATTAACACGGCGGCTAAGGGGGTGGGTCGGCCTTTGTCGTCTAAGGCAGTAAAAAGGGCTTCTCCAATACCCAGATTCGTAATTACCTCGTCGGTATCATAAAAATCAGATAGAGGGTAGTTTTCGGCGGTAAGTTTAATATCTTTGCGGTCTTTGGCGGTAAAAGCGCGCAAGGCATGTTGCACTTTCATACCTAATTGCCCAAGCACGGCATTAGGCACATCTTGTGGGTTTTGGGTACAAAAAAACAAGCCAACCCCTTTTGAGCGTATCAGTTTTACTATCGTTTCAATTTGGTCTAATAATGCCTGCGATGCTTCGTTAAATACCAAATGTGCTTCGTCAATAAAAATTACCAATTTTGGTTTGGGCAGGTCGCCGGCTTCCGGAAAAGTTTGGTAAATTTCAGATAATAAACTGAGCATAAAAGTCGAGAAAAGTTTGGGGCGGTCTTGAATATCGGTTAAACGGACTATAGAAATATAACCTTTTCCGGATTCATCGCGGCGCAACAAGTCTTTTACGTCAAATGAGGGTTCTCCTAAAAACAGGTCGGCGCTTTGTTGTTCAATTTCTACAATTTTGCGCAATATAGACCCCGACGAGGTTATGGCGATATTGCCATATAAATTTGTAAATTCGTCTTTGCCTTCGTTGGTGGCAAACTGCAATACTTTTTTAAAGTCGTTAAGGTCAAGCAGCGGCAGGTTATTGTCGTCGCAATATTTAAAAATAACAGCTACAACGCTGGTTTGTGTTTCGTTTAAATCAAGAATTTTTGAAAACAGAACAGGTCCAAATTCCAACAGTGTAGCGCGCAGGCGGGTGCCTTTTTGGTTCGACAAAGTTAATAACTCAACCGGATATTGTGTGGATTGCCACTCGATACCTATTTTTTGGTGGCGGTCGGCAATTTTGGGGTTAGGGGATCCGGGCTGGGCTATACCGCTTAGGTCACCTTTAATATCCATGCAAAGTACGGCTACGCCGTTTGCCGACAGTCCTTCGGCAATTAGTTGCAAGGTTTTGGTTTTTCCGGTGCCGGTAGCACCCGCAATTAAGCCGTGCCGATTAAAATTTTTAAGCGGGGCTTTAATGATACTGTTTGGCACAACCTGACCATTTAACAGGGCAATACCCATATTAATATAGGCTCCCGAAAACTGATAGCCAGCAGCTATTTGGGCTTGAAAATTGCTGATAATATCTTGTTGCGACATAAACTATTGAATGAAAAAATAATATGAATATACTAATATAACAAAACAAAGCGCTGCACAAAAGGAGGTTACCAAATGCACAGCGCTTTAAATATTTATTGGACAGATGATAGTAGCGCTAAAGGTGGGTGTAAAAAACTAAGCCCAGCAACAAACGATACCAATTAATAAGTTAAATTTGACGCAATAAACAGCAATTTAAACAATTAATTTGCGTGTTTGGCAATACGTCTTTCTTTAATACGAGCTGATTTGCCAAATTGTTCGCGCAGGTAAAACAAACGTGCGCGGCGCACTTTACCAAATTTGTTTACTTCAATTTTATCAATAGAGGGCGAGTTTAGTGGAAACACCCGCTCAACACCTATGCCATCCGAAACTTTGCGTACGGTAAAAGTGCGATTTGGATTGTTTTCGCCGCCACTTATTTGTATAACGTTGCCGCGAAACATTTGTATGCGCTCTTTGCTTCCCTCGCGGATTTTGTAGTAAACAGTTACATTGTCGCCCGATTTAAAATTTGGGTGAGAAACGGCTGGAACTAACTCAGCGGTTAAGGTTTGAATCATGTCAGACATACGAAAATAATATACTATAATTTATAATATTATTGTTGATATTTAGAATAACTTCCTGTTATTGCAAATAGAGTGCAAAGGTACACTTTTTTTGTAAAACTTGTTGTTGCCATGCAAAAAAATATCCGGAAAAAGTATAAAATTACTATGCTAACGGGTTTGGTTGTACTTCATCCGGTAAGGTGTTGGAACGTCTCCGCGCGAAATGCGGTCTAATTTTTTCTTAATTATTTGTTTTCTGAAAGGCGAAATAAAATCGGTAAAAAGTTTTCCTTCAATATGGTCGTACTCATGAAAGATTACACGCGCATTAAAGCCTGTATAGGTCTCTTCATGAAAATTAAAGTTTTCATCGTAGTATTGGATGGTTAATTGCTCGGGGCGGGTTACGTTTTCGTTGATGGTTGGAATACTAAGGCAGCCCTCGCTATAAGCCCAAGGTTGGCCTTGCGTATTTGTTATTTTGGCATTAATAAATACTTTTCTGATGGCTTCGTCGGGGCTTAGGCGTTCGTTTCGCTCTTCGTCGTCTTCGTTTTTTTTATCGAAAAGTTGTAAGGTGTCAACAATAAAAATCCGGATGGTAAAGCCAACTTGTGGCGAGGCCAAACCAACGCCGTGTGCGTTGTACATGGTTTCAAACAGGTCGGCTATAAATGGTTGTAAATTCGGGAAATCGGGTTTAATATCGGTACAAACTTTGCGCAAGGCAGGGTGGCCATACGCCACAATAGGTAAAATCATTAATTAAAATTGAATTATAATATATAGTTGCTGTGAGGTTGAAAAAAATTATTGCTCACAAACGATGGGGCTACAAAGTTAGGCAATTTTTTAAAATTTTTTGTAGTGGAAAGCAGATACGGTAAAGAGCTATTCGGCACTTGCGTTAATGCCAACAGGCAACGAAAAACTTAGCTGGAAACTATTATCCGGAAAAGGCTTTGTTAGGCTAAAAACGTAATCAACCCTAAAAAAGTTTAAAATATTTTCAAAGCCAACAAAAGCTTCGGCATAATAGATATTGCCATTATAATGAAAAGCCCTACATCCGGCAACATTTTTTAGTTTAAGTTTCCTAACATAAGGTATTTTATTGGTAAAAAACACATCAAAATGATGTTCGTAAAGCACTTTAAAATAAGGTGTGCTGGTGTAGTAGCTATATAAATCTATCAGTTGGAACTGCAAATTGCTACTTTGCGGCAATAGAAATTCGTTTCCGTTTATAAATTCGTAATCAACAAAGGGCAGGTATTTTTTATTGGGGAAAAATCCGGCAATAATTTGGTAATCTGCTTTTCCAAGCAAACCCATATTAAGGTTTTGAGTTATTTTTAGTTGTAATTTATCGAAATTAACTTTATCGTTTTTGCTGCCTTGCCTTCCGTTGATATAGGTAAGCACAAACATGGGCCAGTTGCTGCCGTAAATGCGTTTTTCGTTGGGCAGCCGTTCGTATTTTTGTTTAGGCCAGTATTTTAACTCAAATTGTGTTATGATGGCTTTGTGTGGGTTAAAAGGCAGTGGGGGCGTATTGGCCGTAAATTCGCGCAACAAAGCGGGTCGCCAGCTAAAATTACTGCTGTTATTAATAGGCAGGCGGTTATACCAGCCCGTAGTTAGGTTAGCTGTTAAACCGTTTAATATTTCGCGCTGGTAGTTTATTGTTATTTCTTTTGCTTCATACAGTCGTAAATAATTTAATTTATAGATTAAAGTATAGATGGTATTTGTTGTTTCCGAAATCGGGTTTTTGGCATCCCATTGTTTTACAGTACGGCCAAATCCAATTTTAATGCGTTCATTCGTTAGGCTATTTCCGGCGTATATTGCAGTAAAATGAGGATTGAAGTGTTTATTGGCTATTCCGTACCGCAAACTTGTTTTAAACAGGAGTTTTTTGTTGGCGGGCAAATTTTTCCGGAAACCTAAATCGCAAAGCAAGCGCATCCCTTCAATTGTGTTGTGTTCAAACCACAAAAGTGGCGGACTTGTGTTCATTAACACACCTTTTTTGCTGTTTTGGTGACTAAATCCGAGCAATAAGGTATTTAAACCAAGTTTATTAACGACCTTGTCAACCGAGTCTTTATAGGCTGCCGACTCGTGGTGCAAACGAATGGTTTCTTTCCGGCGGTAATCAACAGTTTCATCTTGGGTTAGTGGAATTGGGCGTATTTTTTGCCAATAAACCGAGTCGTTTTTTACTACATCTGGGGCAATGCGAGTTATTTCGTTAGGTGCTAATTTAAGTGCATTTTTTGTTGGGTTTACGTTGTAATTGCTGTAATTGTTAAGCTGAAAACCACCAAATCGAAATATTAATACTTTGGCCGAAAAATCGAAACGCTGGTTAAGCATTACCCAAGTAGTATCGTTTACGGGCGCGTAAGTCTGCGAAATTGCCAGCGAATCGGCAATAGATAAATTTGGGTTTCCCTTGCTTAGATGTAAATTCAAGCTGTGTATTCGCCAAGTATCGTCTTGTATAAAAATATGGCCACTAAAAACGGGGTCGTGTGCGCGTTTGGGCAAAACGGCAATTTTGTAAATAAATCGGCTGTCCTCAATGGTCATGCCTTCTAATTTGTAATGGTAATAAAAAAGGGCGTTGTTGGCAATTGGCGATATTAATCCGCGTTGGGCAATACCCCCAGCATCAACTAAATTTTCGTAAAAATTTATATTAAGCATTTGGGCGCGGTTAAAGCTAACGCCTTGGTTGTCGCCGCTAATTTTTGATGACAATAGCACTTCGCGGAAATCGTTTGGCGGTTCGACGTATAAATCGCTTAGGGTTTCGCTTAAATAAATGGTGCCGGTTCCGGATGTATCTAAGCCAATTTCGCTCCAATTTATAGGTTTGCCAAATATTTTGTCGGGTGCGTCGAGTAATTTGTAATGTCCTTTGGAGTAAACCCGGCATAAATAGCGGGTAATTTGTTTCAAATAAAAACGGCGTTGGGCTTGGCAATTCCGGATGATTTGGTAAGCCGGGTCTTCTTTTCCGGGGGTAATAATTACTTCGTTAAGCTGGTAATTGTTTTCGGTTAGAACAATATTAAAGTTTTGTGTTTGGCCGGTTGCGTTAATGGGTGTTTCGTATTTTTGGTAGCCAATAAATTGCACTGCTAAAATATGATGGCCATTTGGTATGGTTATTTCAAATTGGCCGTTGGCATTGCTTGTTGTGCCGGTAGTGGTATTTTTGAGGTAGATGGTTGCATAAGGCAGTACCTCGTTGTTTTGGTTTGTAATTATGCCTTTAATTTGGGTTTGCGCCCATAAAATATTCGGGTAAGCCGGAAGTAAAATTAAAAGCAAAAACAGCAGTAAAAAATGCAGCGCTATAGTTAAGGATTTGGTTTTGAGCATGATTTTTTTGAATGGCTTTTTTTTGAGGTGCAATTTGATATTTTATGGTTTGCATCATGCCGAAATATATATTATTTTAATATTTAAAAACAAACGTAGATTTGACCATTTATTGTTGAGTTAAGCATGTTATACAAACACCTCTTGCTTGTGTTTGGTTTAAATGTACAAGAAAATGAGTTATCCGGATAAAAAGCAACGGCAAACAAAATTCTGCCCACTATTTATTCTTATAAATCAAACTTCAAGACGAATTTTTTTACTCAACGCATACAAGTTAAATAAATGCCGTAAATTGCCGCTATATTTAACCATATAACCACCATTTGCTATGATTTTTAACACTTCGCCCCGCACCGGCACCTCCCGCGCTTTAAGCAAGTGCTGGGGTAAATACTAAGCGTAGCTTACCGCCTTGTATTTGCCCCACCTCCCCCCTCTTCGGAAGATTAACCCACCCCTGCGCCCCTCCGAGGAGGGGAAAGTGCAAAATCATGGCAATCCGTTAATCCTATAAATTAGTGGTTCAGACTAATTTTCCGGAATAAAAAGAAATAATCAAGCCAATCGCATAGTCAAAATAAATCACATTTCAAGACTTTTTTTTACTCACCTGCTTAGACTACAACTATTTAAGGCTATGAGCTATTTTACACTACAATATTTTATGAATACAAAGAACATTTTTTTGACTATTATATACTTTTTAGCAACCACTAATGTAAATGCGCAAATTGGCTACTCTAAAGTAATTGATGCCTTCGAAAACTACACAGATTTCGCAAGAATAATAACAATACAGCCTGATGGCTTGCTGTTGGGATGCCAGTTAGATAAAGGTTGGGACGGCACTTTTGGGCTATTAAAAACCGATTTTGATGGAAATAAAATTTGGAGCAAATATTATAGTCCTGAACTTGATCCCTTATTATCCGACTATTTTGAAAAAAATGGCAAACTGTATATTACCACCCAATGTCCCTACCCCCATAGTTTAGATGTTTGGATTGTATGTGCCGATGCCCAAACTGGCGATACTTTATGGACAAAGACCCTAATAGACACCACCTATAATAATTATACCTACAACATTATACCCACCCTTGACGACGGAATATTAATAACGACTAATAAAAGTGCAGGAGATGGTTTTAACAGTATTTGGCTAATAAAAACCGATAGTTTGGGCAATACTTTATGGGACACCTTGGTTGGCACTAAACATATTTCATTTTCTAACCCAATGTCAACAATTCAATTGCCCGATAGCAGTTTTATGGTGTCGTTTATGGGTTGGAAACTACCTAACCCTTGGAATGACGATGGCTACCATGGCCTAATTAAAGTAGATAAAAATGGTAAAGAACTATGGACGCGGTTTTATGAGAAAATAATTGGACCACCAATAAATTACTTCAACGATATGATTGCCTTAGCCGATGGCAATATATTAATAGTAGGTGCGCGTAACAAGGCATTTTTAATAAATGGCCCTTATACAAGTGGCTTGTTTAAAATTGAACCCGAAAAGGGCGATACGATAAAAACAGCCATAGTAGGCGATTATTTTGGCGACATCTATGATATTGGATATTGCCCTATGCGCTAATGGCGATATTATATGTACCGGTCGTGTTGCACTATTTCAATACCCCAATCAACCAAAGGAATTTACTTATGGTGGGTGGATTTATAGGGTAACGCCAAATTTAGAATTGGTATGGGAACATTATATTTATGATGTAGGTAAAGCAAGCGAAAATGAGTTGTATAGCATCATCGAGGCCCCCGATGGCAGTATATATGCTGCTGGAGATATTACCCCAAAACTGGGGCTTGGAAGCGAAACGTGGTTGGTAAAACTCTCTGCCGATGGTTGTATAGACGATTATTTAAACTGCAACGAAAATTTGCAAATATACACCGCCATTTCCCCACCGCCCCAACAGTGGGGTGCTAATTCCCCCTTTTTGAGGGCGTTAGGGGGAGTAACCCTCAACCCCGCCCACCAAACCGCTACCCTAACCCTCAACCCCAACTACACCCATTTAATAAAACAAGGCGAAGCCCTTGAGATTTTTAACACCCAGGGGCGGTTAGTAAAAACCGTTCCTTTGTCATCCGGAGGAGAAACCACCACTTTTAGCACCGCCAATTTAATATCCGGCATCTACTACTGCCGTCTTCAAAACCATCCGGAGATAGAAGGGGTTAAAATGGTGGTGTGGTAAATTTTTTAGGTGAAGGGGCGTCTTGCCCCTTCTAAAATCCCGTAAACGCTGAATTGAGCTTGCCGAAATTTCATAGCTCAGACGATTTCCGGATAAGAAAAACTAACGCAACAAACAACAAAAAACCCCTTGCAAACGAATTTTGTTGCAGGGGGTTTCTACGTGTTATCTTGTGGTGTGGGGCGGGATCGAACCGCCGACACATGGATTTTCAGTCCATTGCTCTACCATCTGAGCTACCGCACCATCCGGTTGTTGGTGTATTTAATGTTTTAAAAGGGAATTGACCCGTTTTTTTAAAACTGTGCGCAAAGGTACGGCATTTTTTTAAATCGAGCAAATAAATTGCTTAGGTTTTGCAAAATTAATTTGCCGATGCTGTTTTTTTGCAAACTGGCAACGCTTCAAAGGTATTTTGTTTAAAATTGCTAAGTCCACCTTCTAAATAAGTTTTAAACACTTCGGGGTCGGGGTCGTAGCCCATTGGCTGTTGTTTTAACATGCGCTCGCTGGGGTCGAGCAAAATGTACCAGGGTTGGGCGTTATTGTTGTAACAAGCTATTTGTAATTGTGCCCATTTATCGCCAACGGTTTTGGCAGTTTTTGTCCGGCCTTTCGAGTCGGTATATTGAAACACATCATTTTCGAGTAGTGGAAGTCGCTCATCCACATAAAGGGAAACAACAACGTAGTCGTTTTTGAGTTTTTCAATAATTCCGGGTTGATGCCATACTGTTTCTTCCATTTTGCGGCAGTTTACGCAGGCCCATCCGGTAAAATCTACAAAAATGGGTTTGTTTTCTTTTTGTGCCAAGGCTAAAGCATCGTCGTAATCGTGTAAACAGTTTAAATCGTGGGGGCAGTGGCCTAATTTAGAGTAGCTATAAAAATCGGGGGGCGGAAAACCACTAATCATGGTTAGTTTACTGCCAAACAAGCCTGCGGTTAGGTATCCGGCAAATGCCAGGGTTAAAATGCCCAAACTGCCGCGCACCAAGCCCAATTTTTTCATCCGGCTGTCGTGCGGAAACCGTATCAAGCCAAACAAATAAGCAGCCATACCTAAGCAAATAATAATCCACGAAATTAAAAAAGCTTCGCGTTTTAGCAAGCCCCATTGTTTTACTAAGTCGGCGTTCGATAAAAATTTTATGGCTAAGGCCAATTCAATAAATCCTAATACCACTTTTACACTGTTTAACCACCCGCCCGATTTTGGCAGGCTGTTTAACCATCCGGGGAAGGCGGCAAACAAAGCAAACGGTACTGCCAAGGCCAACGAAAAACCAGCCATTCCTAAAAATGGTCCAATCAACCCGCCCGCCGCAGCTTGTACCAGCAAAGTGCCAATAATTGGCCCTGTGCACGAAAACGAAGTGAGCGATAAGGTTAAGGCCATAAAAAATATGCCAATAAGCCCGCCTTTATCAGCGGCGGCATCTGACTTGTTGGTAAGCCATACGGGTAATTGAATTTCGTAGAAACCAAAAAACGAAAAAGCAAAGAATAAAAATACCAAAAAGAAGGCAATGTTTACCCATGGGTTGGTGGCTAAATCGTTGAGGGCGGTTGCACCAAACAACATAGTAACCAACATGCCCAAGCTAATATAAATTCCAATAATACTTAAGGCGTAGATAATGGCATTGGTTAAGCCTTTTTTACGTGTTTTGCTTTGTTTGGTAAAAAAACTTACGGTAACGGGCACCATTGGAAAAACGCAAGGAGTAAGCAGCGCTAATAAGCCCCCTACAAAGCCGGCAAGAAATATTCCCCAGTGGTGTTGGTTGTTGGTATTATTGTTGCCCAATGTTGTGGTTAATGTTGTTGCGCCTTGGTTAGCGGCGGCGTTTGTTGTTGGGGTGGTGCCTATGGTAAAGGTCTCGTCTGTGGGGGGCAGGCATTTTACATCATCGCAAACCATAAAATGAACTGTGCCCGAAATAGCGGCGTTGGGGTTGGTAACGCGCACTTTTTGCACAAATTCAACCTCGCCGGCATATTTGGTGAGTTTCATATTAAAAATGGGGTCGTGGCCTTCTACTTTTTTGCTGCCGACTTCGTCGGGTTTGGGGCTAAGCAGGGTATAGTCGCTTGATGGTGTAAAGTTAATAGCGGTTGGTTCGGGGCCGCCGGCGGCAAGGTGTTGCGAGTAAATATACCATCCGGGTTGTAAATTAGCTTTAATTTTAAGTAGCCATTCGTTATTACCTAAATCTTGTTTTTCAAAGGTCCATGTTACCGGATTGTGTATATTGGTATTTCCTAAATTATTGCTGTCAAACAAATCAGGATTTGAGTCGGTGGTAGTTGTTGTTGTTGCCGCCGCAGTGTTGTTGTTTGTGTTTGATGGATTTGCTGCCGAACCGGGTATATTCGCAGTATTATTTCCGGATATTGGGTTGCTTGTGCCGGGCTGTGTGGGTGTAGGGTTATTACCTCCGGAATTACCACTATTGGCGGGTGGTGTTATTAGTTTGTTGGTATTCAGTATAGGGTCGGGGGGGGTATCTGCCGATTTGCTGGCGGCTAATTTTAGTTCAACTTCTTCATCTCTAAATGGCACGCACTCTCGGTCATTGCAACTCATGCCGTCAATTGGAATTACAAAACTAACTTCGGGCTTTAAAATTTTTACTTTTGCCTTAAATGTGCAATGTTCTTTGTATTTTTTTACTACAATTTCGAACATGGGGTCTAAGCCTTCAATGGCTTTGCCTTCTTCGCTTATTTTGCCAATTAATTGCACATCTTTTGCTTCGCTAAAATCGAAAAAAGTGGGCTTCGGGCCGCCATCGGGCACATTTTGCGAATACAAATACCAACCTTGCGGTGCCTGGGCATCAAAAATTATTAAAAACTCATTATTTCCCAAATATTCGGTTTTAACTTTAAAATCAACTACATCTTTAACCTGACCTTGTAAATTAAGGGTTAAAAACAAGGCGGTTAGAAAGTAGAATAAAATGGAAACTGTTTTTTTCATGGCGCTTATATTTTATTTTTTAGCATGTTTGTTTTTATGATGCTATGAAAATATCTTGATATAAAGTAAATTGGCTGCAAAAATACGAAGGTCGAAGTGATTTTGCCATTAATTAACGGAAATTAACCGCATAAAGAAAAATCTTGAAACATACGGGCAAAATTATCTACATAATTAGCTTTTTGACGAACAAAAAATTTAGGTTTCGGTGTCCAAATCATCCGGAATATGCGGAGTTGTTTGCAGGTACAATGCTAATAATCCATCCGGAAGTGTAAAGTTTATGCGCTTGCTCCTCCGGTCTATTTTTGTTATAAAATGGTCGTTAAGTGGAATTAACACTTCGCGATTTTGATAAATTACTTGTGCCAGTTCATTTTCCGGAAGATAATAAATGTCTTCAATTTTGCCTAATTCGGTATTGCCATCAAAAACCTTGTAGCCTATTAAATAGTTCAGGTCGTTTTCATCTTGAAGATAGGCTTCGAGGGGGGCGTTTTCAAAATAAATATCTTTGTGTTGTAATGGTTCGGCGGCGGTTTTGGTGGCAATATTTTCAAACTCAAGTTCGCAACTAAACTCGGTGCGAATAGTTTTTACAAAATAAGGCACAAATTGGTTGTTTATATGCAGGTATAAATGCTGGGGTAAAGCGGTTTGGTCGGCTAAATAATCTAAAAAGAAAACCTCAAAAGAGGCTTTAATTGCTCCTTTGAGGCCTTTAGTTTTAACCAGTCGCCCAATTTTTACGAAGTGATTGTTGGGTTGCATGGTTTGTCAGTAGTCGTCAAGCAAGTGGGTAAATAAAAATTTTATTTAATTAATTAGTAATGCTTGTATCGTTAAGTTCAATTATAGTAATCTAAGCGTTTTCGTCTTCGCTGCTTGGCGTGTCGTTGTTATTATTGGGCGCATCAATTTCAGCTTGTACTTCTGTTTGGGGCTGAACTTCTTCGGCTACGGTTTCAGCATCAGCGGTGGTTTCAGCCTCGGCGGCAGTTTCGGGCTGCTGAGGCGTTGTTGCGGGTGGGCTTTCAATAGTGGCGACTGGGGTAACGGTTACCCTGGGTTTAAAACTTGGTTTTGGTTTGTCTGCCACCCACGAAGCAAGCGCAACGGTATGGTTTGTTTTTTTGGCCTTGCCATCTAACCACGCTTTAAATTGGCTCTCCACTTGTTCTTGGGTTAAAGCACCTTTGGCTAAGCCGCGGTGCAAGTGTTTTAGGTAAAGTACTCCCGCTTTTGAAAGCAAGGAACGAACGGTTGTAGTTGGCTCGGCGCCATTTTTAAGCCATGTAAGCGCGCGCTCGTGGCTAATTTCCATGGTGCCGGGTTTAGTGTTAGGATTATACCAACCAATACGTTCAATAAATTTACCATCGCGCTTAGCGCGAGAGTCTGCTGCAACAATATGATAAAAAGGCTTGCGTTTGCTGCCTTTGCGTTGCAATCTTAACCTTACAGGCATTGTTTAAATTAAAATTTAATTGAGGTGAAAAAAACTTGCCGCAACTATTTACGGCTTTCGTATAGAACAGTAAAAATTAAAATGAAGGGCAAAGTTACAACTTTTTTGTGGTAAGCAAGAAGTTTTTTACAAATCTGGATTAGGTTGAAAAAGTAGCGGTTTTTTAATTTTTTTAGCCTAATGCATACAGGCTACAATAAAGTGTCGTACATTTGCCACATATAGCCGTTTCTATATATTAAGGCTTAATTTTTCACTCACAATTTAACCGCCGTTTGCTATGGTTTTTTGTTTTGCTACTACCGCCCGCACCGGCACTTGCTACACTTTAAGCAAGCGCTGGGGTAAATACTAAGCCGCAGCTCACCGCTTTGTATTTGCCCCCCCCGTCCTTGCAGACACGCCCCTCAAGTAGAGAAATTGTCTCGTCTGTCTATCTTCGCCTAAATTAATGTTCAACTCCTTCGGAGTTGGGGGTTTGTGGTCCTACGTTTTGTCTATTAACATTACAATCCTTCGGAGTTAAAGCTTACCCTCGATAGAAAACTAACCCACCCCTGCGCCCCTACGAGGAGGGGAGGGTGTGAAATCTTGCTAATCCGTTAATCCGCTAAATCAGTGGTTCAGACAATATCCGGAAGAAAAAGAAAAAATCCTGTTAATCCTTAAATCAAGCAAATCCTGTTCAAGACAATTATCCGGATAAAAGAAAAAACCACAAACCAAACCCATTTTTTAACTTCAAAAAAACCATCTTAAAATGAAAAATTTTTTTCTTAATTTTGTAGGCGCTATACCTACAACAACCCAACAGCCCAACAGCCCAACAGCCCAACAGCCCAACAGCCCAACAGCCCAACAGCCCTAAAAATTTAAAAACTGTAAAGGTAATGCTTATTTTTTGGTGCTTGCTTACCATTTTTAACTTAAAAACAAGTATAGCCCAGCCGGCCTGGAACCCCAACTGGCAATGCCTAAATGCACAAGACAGCAGTATTTTATACGCCGACTGCCCGCGATATGTGCGCATAGCCATACATTACATAGGTTTCGATGGGTTTACGCCCACGGGCAACCATGCCATTAACCCCAGCGTTTTTCCGTACTGCGATTACACCGGCTACGATTTTGCCCGCGATGTAGTAAACCACATGAACAGAGTGCTAACGGTAAACCACCCGCAAAATATTTGCAATGGCTGGTTTTATTATTCGCAATTTATGTACGACGAAAACGGCAACCAAGTACCCAACCCCAAATATAACCCTTTAATTTGGGGCGACCCCGATTTTACCCTCCCCCCCGCTGCCCCGCCTTACGGCTTTAGGGTAGCTTTAAGCGGTGTTTACTGGCTGCCCGATACAATACCAACCGATGCCTCGGGGCCCAATGATGTAAATTTTTATTTACACCCTAACTGCCAAAACCCCTACGACACTGATTGCACGGGCGGGGTAACTAGTACAAATGGCTGCCATATTTTTAACGTTGGCAGCGGTAAGGCCGCCGGTAGGGCAGGGCTACTTTTGCACGAATTAGGCCATTTTTTATCATCAAACCACACATGGTTGTTTAATTACGAATGCCCCATGCCTTATGATACAGAGCTTGTTATGGGACCCGAAGGTCATTTTCAGCGTATTAATAATATTGATGAATTTAACAATAGCATAGATTGTCCTTTCCTTACCAGAAACCTTTACGAACATATTCAGGCTGAAATGGAAGATTTTCCGGATGATTCTATTCATTTTTTCAATTAACAGATTCCTTAAAAAATGCACATCCGGAGGTAGAGGAATGTATTGATGTATTAGAAAACTTAAACTGGGAAGCCTGGACCAATTGCCAAAACACTATTCCGTATTACAATAGCAGCCAAATAGCTCTTTGCGACCCCATTACATTAGATACAAACTATCAGGGTCAAGCCGGTTCTATTATAATTAGGCACAATGCAGTTGGGCATGATGACCCACTACCCGATACCCAAAACAATAGTAATATAGGTAATATTTTTGATTCAAAAGTGCCTAAATCGTTACAGTTTTTAATAAGTTACGGCGATACACCCGAAGAAATTACCAATAATGTAATGGACTATTCGAACCTTGCTTATGGTGGGCTAACCCCCTGCCAAATAGAACAAATACACGACTACTTAACTACGCATACCAATATTTGGTTTGGTGATAACCTTACCATAACCGCACCGCCATCTATAAGCAATTTGGCAGTAACCTGCAACGAGGCTAACCACAGCGTTATAAGCTGGGAGGGTGCTGCCAACAGCGGCTATATTATTTGCTATTCGACCGACTTCAATACCCCGCCAATATGCGACACACTGCTGCTACCCCCTAACGAAAACGGTGTAATTATTACCCCCGATTTAACTAATGCCTATACTAATTATGAGTTTAGAAATTTGCAGCCCAATACCGACTACCTATTTACCGTAACTGCTTTTAATACCAACTGCCAAGGCACCGACACGCTTTTCAGCGATAGTGGCAGCATAAACCTGCTAACAACCCCAAATATACAACACATTATAGAAGGCAGCCCCTTGTGGATAAACCCACTCGACAGCACCCAACAAGCCATAATTTGTATAGAAGTGAACCCCCTAACCGGCGATACCCTAAGCATTAACCCGGCTATATTGCAGGTAAACGATACAATTTACGACAGCACCCAACACGTAGTGCGCTGGTGGGTAAATGATTTTTTGCCCCAAGACACCACTTTAATTGACGACCAACCCTTGGTTACCACCCAGCCCGGCACCTATACCCTTTTGCTAACCAATACCTCTGAACAGTGCTCGGCTTGTACTACCTTTGAGGTAACGACGCATGAAATTGGGGTAAATTTATTTACGGTCGAGGGCTTTATTTGTTGGGGAAACACTTTAACTTTTACCAATTATACTTTACCGGCCATACCCATTGAGAGCATTACTTGGTATAGAAACGGTAATTTATTAGCAGGTGAAACCAACGACACGCTATTACTTACAGCACCCAAAATTAGTATTGGTGATAATGCTTATGTGGTTGTGGTAAATTATACTAATGGCTGCCAAGCCTCCGATACCATTACGGGCGAAGTGAAAAGTATCTCCACAACCTATCAACACGACCACCATTGTACGCAAGAATTACCCTTGCTCTTAGTGAATGATTCGGTGGACCTTTGGTATAAAGATGGGTTGGCAATACCCGGCGCAGTTAACGATAGCCTTTGGGTTACAGAGGCGGGGGAGTATGTAGCCTATAATGCTTTAGAAACTTTAGAAACAAGTTGCAAATCTAAGTCGGCAGGTTATTTTATATATTTGTATGATAGCCCCGTTATTAATTTAGGTGCCGATACTGCCTTATGCCAAAACCAAGCACCTTTAACCTTAGATGTAGGCACGCCGCCAACTACTTTAAACCTATATCCGGATGGGGTGCAAACCGTATGGAACACTCCGGATGGTTTTACCATAGGTCAAACGTGTACCGCCAATACCACCGGGCAATATATTGCCACCACCACCTATACCTATATTTATGATATAGATCAAACCCATACCTGCACCACCACCGACACCATTCAAGTAACCATAAACCCCCTACCCACCGCTACCATTAGCCCCACCCCCGATGCCAACGGCTTTTTATGCGGCGAGTACCTAACCGAGCTAACCGCTTCGGGAGGGGTAGCCTACCAATGGTCAACAGGCGTTACTACCCAAAGCATATTGGCATACTTTCTGCCCTATCAATACACTGTAACCGTTACCGATGCCAACGGCTGCCAAAACAGCACTTCGGTAATTGTGGGCTACCGAGCCCTTGCCGATCTTGGCGCCGATATTGCCGTATGCCAAGACCAAGTACCCATTACCCTAAGCACCCCCACACCCCCAACCACCAATACTGATGAGCTTGAGGTAGCCTACCTGTGGAATACCGGTGCAACCACCCCCGCCATTAGCGTAACCCAATCAGGTACTTACAACGTTACCGTTACCTACACCAACAAATTTGGCGAGCAAACCTATACCTGTACCGCCACCGACACCATTCAAGTTACCGTAAACCCCCTGCCCACCCCCTCCATTGCCAACGATAACCTGTACGATTGCCAAACTACTGCCGCCACCCTTTGCGTACAACCACAAAGCTACGACAACTATTATTGGAGTACCAACGAAACAAGTCCCTGCATTACCATTGACCAACCCGGTACCTATACCCTTACCGCCACCACCCCCGAAGGCTGCCAAAACAACGCCACCTATACCGCCACCGATTTTGACCTTACCGGCTACCAATTTACTGCTGATGTGGTTATTGCCACCAATACCACTTGGAACGCGGCAAGTTTTGCCCAAGGCATTATGCGCACCAAAGGCAATATAATAGTGCAGCCCGGCGTAACCCTTACCATTGATAACCTAACCCTGCATTTTGCCGACCAAAAAGGTATTATTGTGCAGCAAGGTGTGGTAAATGATGTGCCATTGGCGGGTAAACTACTAATTACCAATAGCCACCTTACCAACGACATTTGCCAACCCACCCAACCCTGGCAAGGCATACAACTACACGCCGACCAAACCCAAGCACAAAACACCCCCGCCCTTATTGATGCCTACCACGCCCACCTTAGTACCCAAAACACCACTATTGAAAACGCCATGATGGGTGTAGCTGCCGGCAAAACCGTTATTACCCAAATAGCCCCCAATTTGCAACAAATTGAAGAATTTGGCGGCGGTATAGCCGCTATACACAGCACCACCTTTAAAAATTGTGCCGTAGGCGTAAAACTACACCCCTACCAGTTTGCGGCTGCCACCACCATAAAAAACAGCCAATTTATGATAACCGACCCCTTTATTGCCTCCTACAACAACCCCGCTAACAGCTATATAGGTGTTTGGTTGAAAAGCATTAACGGCGTAGCCATAACCGCCACTACGTTTAACAATACCAATCCAACCGTTTTCGATATAGAAAAGCAAGGCATAGGCGTATTGGCTGTTAATGCCGACCTGCGCCTTGGGCAATATTATAGCCCCATTGACGGCGCAAACCTAAGCTGCACCTTTACCAACCTAAGCAAAGGCATAGATGCCTACGGCAGCGCCAATGTGTATAATGCCCTGCAAATTTGGCACAATACTTTTACCCAAACTCGGCGCGGCATAACCCTTAACGGCAACGCCTATTGCACGGCTATTGGCAACACCTTTACCGTACCGCAGAGTAATAGTACCAATAACAATACTTATGCTTATTGGTTGCAAAATGCCAACGGCTGCCTTATTGCCAACGACAGTATTGCCACTGATAATATTGATATTGGAAATCATTTTACCTTTGGTATTGTGGCTAATGAAATTGAAAACGGTAGCGATATATTAGACAATACTTTTACCGGAGTTTTTGAAGCTGCTAATTTGTTTATTGGGCAAAACGACAACCTAAATATTACTTGCAATAGCTATAAAGATTTGAATATTGCCGACTGGCGTTTACTCGACCTTGAAGATATCCAAAATAATAACGTAATTCATACCGGACGACTAAACGAACAAGGTGTTTGTATTTTTGACGAAATGCTAAACGAACCCAACCACAACCAATGGCATAGCCCCACCAACGAAATGCCTAAAGCACATTGGCACATTAACAATGCAAGTACCGACCCCAATTTTTCAGTTGTTGTAAAATGGGACGAAAACTGCCCCGGATGCGAACCAACCGACCTAAATGGGGCAGTAAATGCCGACTATTATTGTAAATCTTCTGACGATATATGTCCTCCATTATACAACTCGGCTAACGGCAATGGCGGTGGTATAGGTATAGGCAGCGATATTGGTATAGCTGCCATTAACGATACTATAAGGCAATATATAGCGCAAAACAACTACACCAATGCTTTGCAATGGCAAACAGTAATGCCCAATACCTGGTATTATTTATCAACGGCTACGAGTTATTTGCAGCAAGGCAATTTTGGGCAAGCACAAAATGCCATGAACAATATTAGCAACACCCAACTACAAAAATGGTATCAACTAAACTATGAGTTACTACAAGATACTTTAGATGAAGATGCCGTATTAGACAGTTTGACCATATTGGCTAATTACCAAAAAGGAACTTTGGCAAGCACTTTGGCAGAATCTGTATTGGCAGAACATGAAAATACACTACAGTTACGCAATGTAGGTATGTATAATAATGGCAAAACCAAAAACAGTACTATTGTAGCAAACAATAACGGGCTGTTACAAATACACCCCAACCCGGCAAAAAATAAGGTTACTATTAGTTACCATACCCCAGTTGATGATGCCAGTTTAGTAATAAGCGATATTACCGGAAAAATAGCCTCGGTTATCGTCTTTGAAAGCGAACAGATTACTATTGATACGCAGCACTTACCTTCGGGCATTTATATTGTAACATTACAGCAAAACCATACTGCCTTAGCTATGGTTAAACTTGTTGTAACCAAATAGGCAATAATTGATTAATACGGTAGGGGCGGGCATAGCCTACCCCTGCCTCATTTTGTTAAAACAATGAAAAAATTACTCATTATCTGTTGCTTTTTTTTAGTAGTACCAGCAAAAGCACAAAATAATTTACCGGTAACTTATTTTAACCGAACTTACGATGCCGACACAACCATTGAGGGCTTTGCGAGTGCAATACCGTTAAAAGATGGTTATATAGCCGCGGGCATTTTAGGGTTTAACCCCCCCATTAATAAACATGCAACTGCTATGCGCAAATATGATTTAAAGGGCAACATTGTATTAGAAAAAGTATTTGAAATGGATAATTATAGTAGGTTTATGTATGGTGGCAGTAGTTTTATTCAAACAAAAAGTGGTAATTTTACGATGGTCTTTAACATAACCATACCTGTATATGGCGACCAAGTACGCATTATACATTTTACCGAAGCAGGCGATACTTTGTGGAGTAAAACCTACGGCGATACTGCCGACCAAGTACCATATACCATTATTGAAACAAGCGATAAAGGGTATTTTGTTGCTGGCTGGCAACAAATTGGTTTTGAATATACCAACATGTATGCGCTAAAAATAGATAGTATTGGCGGTTTTGAGTGGAAAAATACTTACGCACTCAAAAGTGATTCGGACGTTATTTTAGAACATAGTGCTGGTTTTGGTTGTGTAGAAACTAAAGACGGAGGTTTTTTAATAAGTGGTTATGGGTATAAAGGCAATAAATTTGATTACCAAATGTATGTGGTAAAAACCGATGCTTTAGGGAAAGAGCAGTGGCATAACCACTACGGAGGGGCGTTTAACGAAACCGGTGCTTTACTTTATCAAAGCAAACCCAATACCTGCTTTGTTTTTGGAAGTTCATATATAGATATAAACGAAGATTACAAACCCGATATAACAGTACTAAGGGTTATTGTAATAGATTTGCTCAACAAAGGCGTGGAACTTTCTAATAAAACTTATAAAATGGGAGATTATATTGGTATGACAAGTACGCCTACAAAAGCAAATCAAAACGAAATTATTATGGCAGGCATAGTTTTAGACAAAAAAAACAATGCAGGTTGGGGAGCTATTATTATTAAGTACGATTTAGCCTTAAAAGATACGGTCTGGGTTCAAAAGCACCATTCAGAAGATATTTATTACGACGACGAATACCTTCGCGATGTGCGCCCCACGCCTGATGGAGGGTTTATTGCCGCGGGTTTTGTTTTAACCGCCCCGCAACGGTCGTGGTTAATAAAAACCGATAGTTTGGGTCAAACTTGTAGTTTTGTAGGCTGCGATAGCCTTATAATAAAAAACTGTTTGGGGTATTACACCTTACCGCAACTATCATTTAACACCTACCATATAGATAACGGCATTGTTTTGTTTAACAATTTGTCGCAGCAGGTATATACCGATGAGCCGGGTGGTGGGCATTACCTTTGGCAGTTTGGCGATGGCACCGAGCAAATAAGCAATAGTAACGAGTCGGTTATACATACCTACCCCACTAGCGAGGGTAGCTATACGGCAACCCTTAACGCCATACTTTGCGGCGATACCACCAAACTATCCCAAACAGTACAATTATGGGCGGTTGGCTGCCAACCAATTCCGCAACACGCAGCACCAACCAATATTAATGAGGTGTTGGTTTTAAAACCAAACCCAGCTACCAATATGGTACAGTGTAAATTTTTGCAATATAACCCTGCCCAGCAAAACACCACCCTGCTGCTCTACAATACCCAAGGAGTAGTAGTTAAAAAAGTGGTGCTAACTAATACCGAAACCGCTTTTTCCGTAACCGACCTACCCAAAGGCGTTTATTATGCCCATTTGCCAGATTATGCCTATTTTTATAAGCTAATTGTGCAGTAAAAAGCGGTTATTTTGTTTAATCCGGATAAAAAGTCCTGCAAATCCGTTAATCCGCTAAATCAGTGGTTCAGACAATATCCGGAATAAAAGCAAGTAAATCATGTAAATCATATTTCAGACAACGTTAAAAGGCAAAGCAGGTCTAAAGGGCGAATATAGTTAGTGCATTAATAGTTTTATTTGTATTTTTGTGGGTTAGTTAAGTTCTAAATGACCTGTCAACTTTAAACTTGTTCAAATGCAAAAAAACTACAAACGATTTTTTACCCTTGCTGTTCCTAAATTTTGGCTGTTTACCCTTATCTTTTTATGTTTTGGATTTAATACTTTTACCGCCGCTGCACAAGCAATTTTAAGTGGTACTGTAACCAACCAAAACAACGAAACAATTCCGGGGGTTGCCGTTAAAATAATTGGCACGCAACAAGGCACAATTACCGACATTAATGGCTACTACACCTTAAACTTAGCAGGGGGCAATTATTCGCTCGAATTTTCTTTTGTTGGTTACGAAAAAATAAACCGGACAATTACCTTGGCCGCCAATAACCCACAAGTACTAAACATTACGCTTGCCGAAGAAAGCAAACTAATGAACGAAGTGGTAATTGTTGGGTACGGCACACAACGCCGCCGCGAGTCGGTAGGTAGCATAACAAAAGTTGATTCGAAAGAATTAAAAGAGGTTATCGGCGCAAGTTTTCAAACGCAGTTGCAGGGCAAAGCGCCGGGGGTAAATATTATCCAAAATAGCGGTGCAGCCGGCGCCGGCGCATTAGTGCGCATCAGAGGGAACAGTTCAATAAGTGCGGGTGGCGACCCCTTGTATGTTGTTGACGGCATTCCGATAGTACAAGATAATTTTGCCTTAGGCGAAAATAACGGCGCAAACAATAATCCGCTAAACGCTATTAATCCCAACGATATTGAAAGTATTGATATATTAAAAGATGCCTCGCAAATTGCCATTTATGGCTCGCGCGGAGCTAACGGTGTTATCATTATCACTACTAAATCCGGAAAAAACACCAACGGCAAACCAAATTTTGAGTATAGCAGCAATATCGGCCTGTCAAAACCAACGAAAATTGTCGAACTGTTGAATGCCCAAGAGTGGCTGGCCGTTAGGCAAGAGGCTTGGGAAAACGACGGCAATGTAGGCCGCGCCCCCCTGCCTTTAAACCTGACTTATAGCGATATTGAGGGAAACGACACGCGCTGGTACGATTATATAATTGGCACCGGAGTAAAACACGAGCATAATTTGGGCATGAACATGGGTAAAAAAAACTGGCGGTTTTATTTGGGTGGCGGATATAGCGATGCAGGCTCTTATTTAAAAGATAACAGTTTTGAACGCATTAGTGGCCGTGCCAATGCCGAAGTACAAATTAGTCCTAAAATAAACCTAAAATTTAATACATCCTTAGCGCGTGGCTTAAACCGGCGCGTGCACGAGGCCTGGGCTGGTGGGCTTGGTACGGCGCAAACATCGGCTTTGCCCATTTACCCAATTTATAACGAAGATGGCAGCTATTTCAACCTGTACGGAAACCCCATAGCCCAGCGCGAACTACAAAAAATACGTTTCCGCGAATGGAAAAGCATCAATAATATTAACCTAATTGTTAGCCCAACAAAAAATATTGACTGGCTGCTTAGTGGCAACTACGAATACGCAAAAATTGGCTCGTTTATGCACGAAGACTCCCTGTGGACAAGCACTTACGACATTTCAAAACAATTTGAACGGACTACAAATAACGCCTCAGCTTACAGCACTTTGTCGTATAAATTGCCCTTTGCCAACACCAAACACGGCCTAAAAATTATGGGCGGCGTTGAATATCAAAGCAAATCATCGAGCCGTTTTATTCAGGAATACCAAGATGTGGACAATTATATGTTTGCCAATTATAATACCGGAAGCAATTTTGATACCCTAACTTATGACGACCGCAAAGACTACGGCGAACTGTTTGCCAGCCTGTTTGGCCGCATTAACTACCAATTTAACGACCGCTATTTTGTACAAGGCGTATTTCGACGAGATGCCTCTTCAAAATTTGGCTCAAATAAACGATTTGGAAATTTCCCCTCTATAGGCGCCGGATGGATTATTTCGGAAGAAGCATTTTTAAAAAATAATCCGGTACTAAACTACTTAAAACTAAAAGCAAGCTGGGGCATTACCGGAAACTCAGATATTGCCTGGACAGAACAATTTGCCATTTATGTTATTGACTCGCTTGGTGGCTATAATGGCAAACCTCTTCAATATCAATCAAAATTAGAAAACCCCGACTTGCAATGGGAGGAAGTTCATGCCACAGATATTGGCCTTGAAATTGGCTTATGGAAAGACCGTGTAACCGCCGATATTTCGTGGTACCGGAAAATGACAACCAAGGGATTTATTAGCGAGTCGTTGCAAGCCTCTTCCGGAATTGATGCCCTTGAAAGTTTCCGGAATGTAGGTAAAATTCGCAACAGGGGCATCGAAATAGGGCTTAATACCCGCAATATTGTAACGCCATCCTTCTCTTGGTCAACCGAATTAAACATTGCCTTTAACCGAAACAAAGTGTTAGAAGTAGGCACAGCCACCCCCGATGCCTTAGATGGCGGTTTTGGCGATGTTAGGGCAGTACCCGGATACCCCGTTACCTGCAACTATATTGTTCGTTTTTCGCACGTTGACCCCAGCACCGGCCGCCCCGTTTATTTAGACAAAGAAGGCCACGAAACCTTTGTTTACGATGTGGTAAATAACCGTGTGCCTATTGCCAACCAACCCGATTATTTAGGCGGTTTTACCAACACTTTCAGGTATAAAAACTTTGCGTTAAGCGGTTTATTTACTTTCTCGCAAGGCGGTTATATTTACGACGATGCCGCCAAACGGCAATTAGGCGTTGTTACCGACTGGAATATGCGCCGCGAAGTACTTGACCACTGGACACACGAAGGCCAAACAAATGCCCCCTTGCCAAAACTAACCATGGACATGACCAACTGGGGCGGTAACGACAATTTTTGGCAAAACAACCACTCACTTTGGTTAGAAGATGCCTCGTACCTGCGCCTTAAAAATGTTAGTTTAGACTATACTTTTTACCCAAAAAATAAAAAAGTATTGCGCAGCATCGTTTTTCGACTTTCAGGAACCAATTTGCTAACCTTCACCAATTACTCCGGATGGGACCCCGAAGTAGGGCGGGGCCGCGAAAATGCACAACAACGCAATATCGGCGGCTCGAATGTAACGTATTTAACACCACCACAGGAAAAAACATACAATATTGGTATCAATATAAATTTTTAATCCGGAAATACGGAAATCACCCTTCCACTTAAAATTTTAAATAAATGAACTATAAATATCTGTTTTTCTGTTTTTTTAGCCTGATGATATTGTTGTTAGCACCTGCCTGCAGCGATAATTTTTTAGAAATACGCCCCGATGAGGCCATTCCCCAATCGGAGTTTTTTAAAACTCCCCAAGATGCCCAAAATGTACTAAACGCCGCTTACGACGCCATCACCTACGATGCCAATGTTTGGATTTTAAGCGAAGTAATGGCCGATAATGTAAACGGCGTAAATTTGCAAGGCGACCTTAAAACCCACTACAATTGGACGACCGACATATTTTTAGGTACAACGCGAGGTCTAATGAGCAACTCGTATTTAGCTATTGGCCGCGCTAATTATGTGTTAGATTATATGGATAATATTTCCGGACTATCTGACGCTGAAAAGGCAAGACTTCGTGCCGAGTGCTTATTTATACGCGGTATGATGCACTTTGAATTAGTGCGTTATTTTGCCCAGCCTTGGGGCTATACAGCCAACAATACGCATTTGGGCATACCCATCCGGATTCATTATGGCGGCGATTTAGTTAATCGAAGTACGGTTGCACAGGTTTACGAGCAAATAATTGCCGACTTAACCGAAGCGGCCAACCTACTACCCAAAGCAAACGGCAATTATGCAAATGTGTGGGCGGCAAAAGCTTATTTGGCCAAAGTTTATTTTCAGCAAAACGATATGCCAAAAGCCTTAGAAATGGCCAATGATGTGATAAATAACGGCGGTTTTGCCTTGGCGCCAACGCCTCAGGATATTTTTGTAAACGGCGGCACAACCGAAGCCATTTTTCAGTTAGTTAGTACCAGCCTAACCGATAACGCCGGCGCAGGCATTAGCGGCCCTTTCCGCACTATTGACAACGGCGGCATTCTGTCTGCCGATATTTATGCAGCACAAAGCCTATATGATGCCTATGGCGGCGATACCACCGACTTGCGCCTCAAATGGTACCAAATTTACGACGGGGGCGCTTCGCCGGTAGTGTTGTGCAATAAATTCCCTTCCGCCACCTATTTTAACGTGCCGCGTATGCGTTTGGCCGAATTGCTGTTAATTGCCGCCGAAGCTAACGCCGAAACCAATAATTTAACAGCCAGCCATACCGCCCTAAACAGTGTGCGCACCCGTGCGGGATTGCTGCCGGCAAATGGTCTCAGCGCTGCCGAATTAATAGCTTTAACCCGTACCGAACGCCGCCGCGAACTTGCCATGGAGGGCAACCGCCTTCACGAGCTAAAACGAATAGCCCTGCGCGATACACCTAATTTGCTGATACGAAATATAGCACCGTGGAACTGCAATGGTATGGTTTGCCAATTTCCGGATAATGAATTGCAAGGCCATCCGGATATGGAGCCAAACCCTGCCGGCGGCTGTCAGTAAAACTTTAAATTAAAAGTCAATTTTTTGCAATCAAATTATAAATTATCTTTATTAAATTTAGTCATGAAATATTTTGCCCTAAATGCACTTTTATTTGTTTTATGTGTCTTTTTTTTAACAACCAGCTGTTCTGAAGAAAAAGAATACATACTACAACCTGCCCCAAGCAAAATTGAAGGCTTGGCCGACGAATGGGAGCTAAAAACAATTTATCAAATAGACAGAAGTCAAAAATTAATATTAGAACCCGTTCCCTTTGATGTAACAAATGTGTTGCTGGCTAACGGAGCTACGGCCTCGGCCTCGTTTACCGCTCAAAAAACCTATACCCTTAATTTGGGCGATATGCCTAATTATATAGGCACAACAACAGGTTCGTGGGCTTTTGACGACGAACTTTACCCAAGTAAAATCATTTTAAATGGCCTCGATACTTTGGCTTTGCTTAAACCCACCCGACCAATTGATAAAATTTTATCGGTTGAGGTGGTGCGTACCTGCGCCGGCGTGCCAACTGTAGCCTATCAATTTGATTTTGAGAGAAAATAAAAAGTAGGTGATTTATAATTTTAGTACACACAAATTGAAGCTTGCGCCAGATTATAAATTTAAAAACATCCGGATAAAAAAACGATATTGTAACAACAACAATTTTTATTTCCAACAAAAAAATAATATAATAATGAAAAATTATTTATTTATACTATTTTTCTTCTTAGTAAGTTTATCGCTTGCCGCCCAAAAAAAGGCATGGGTTGAGCCAAGCGGAAACGATTTTGACCCCACCAAACCTTGCAAATTATTTATTGATATTAGCCAATGCGAGTGCCAGCGGTTAGTTGGGCACCCCGGCCCCTTGTATATTTGGACGTGGATGCCTGCCGACCCCGTTATTGGCAATGGAAACTGGACCGCCTCGAACACCGCTCTTGAAATGAAAAACGAAGGCGGCGATGTGTGGAGCTTCGAAATGACTCCGACTGAATTTTATGGCGTAGATGCCGCTACGGTTTACCAAAAAGATTTTATGTTGTTGGCCAAAGCCTTAGACGGCACCGGCGAAGGTGGGGGAGGGTGCAACGAAGATAAAACCGAAGACCAAAAAGTTACCGTTGACCCACCAAGCACAGGGCCACGCAAAGTATTTTCTTTTCCGGATATTGTTGCCAGCGACAACGGCCCCATTGTGCGCATTACTAACAACGATGTGTTTAGCATCATCTACGACCCAAAATTAGAAAAAAAGGCCACTATGTTAGGTGCCACCGAACTATGGGTATTTGTTAATGCAACCGGCACCGATGATAAAATTTACAAATTAGGCCCGTTGAGTAAAGTAAGCGATTTTCCGCAGCAAAAAATGACCCTTCGCAACGATGGCATTTTTGTACACAGCCTAATACCAGCCCGCTTTTTTGCCGGATTATTGCCCGATGGCGTTAAAATTGCAAAAATTGAATACCAAATAATAAAGCAGCCCCTTAAAAACAGCGATGATGCCGTTGACGGCAAATTTTTATATACCTTAGAAAATTGCGAGTGAATGCAAGTTATGACATAGCTTATTTGCCAAACGACTAAACATATAAATCGGCTGTAATCAATTATTTTTTGTTTTTCTTCGCTTTTACAGTTGTAAATAAATCTGCCGTGTATTTTTCGTAGAGTTCAAATAAAAACTCCATTCTGTTAGCTTCGCTTGTAAATGCTTGTGGTCGGTAAGCCAAGTCCACCGCTTTGTCTAACTCGTTATGTGCTTTTATTAAAACTGGTGGCATTCCATCTGGTTCGTATAATTCAGCCATCGTGTTTTTTTGAAAATTTGCTCTTGCATCTAAAACCTTTTGAGCGGCTGTTTCAATGGTTTTTATATGCTTTTCTGTTGGATTTTCCGGCCAAGGAAAGTTATTATAAACAATACTATTTGAATAGCGATAATCACTTTTTAAACGACCACAAGTGTTTTTGATCCAAGCCATATGCATTAGGGATGTTAGAATTCCAAAATGAAATAACTTAGCATTAGGAATTATTAAACATAGGTTACTCGCTATATCCTTTGCATCCATAAAACCAATAGGAATATACTTTCTTCTTTCCGAAGAAACGCTTGGAATAATTACATAGTCAGTTTCTTCGTGTGATTTGAAAGCAAATTGGCTTGGTGTTTCAGCTAACTTTTGAGTATCTTTTCTATCACTCTCTAACCGAAATTTTCTAACATTTGCTAATCGCTGCATTAAAAAACTTGATGATTTTATTTCACTAGGATCAAAATTTTTATCCGTAAACCATAAGCAATATCTAACTCTTCCATTTATGAATTCTTCACTACCATAATATCGTCTAATATATTTATCTATGAAAGGTTCTTTTACTAATGCTAAATTTTTTTCTTTTTCATCTAATATAAGCCAGCCTCCATCAATAGGTTGATTGCCAAACTTAATTTTTGGTACTTCACAAACAGGATTTGTTCGTTTAAAGATTAAAATATCTTTTGCATCAACCAAATACGGATTGATATTTTTTGCTTTCAGTTCGTGTGCTTCGCCTTTGATGTCTTCATAGTCAAAAATGCTTTTGTTTGTGGTGTCGTAGTTAGCGAAGCCAATTATCACACAATAAACGGCTGCATTTCCTTTTGCTTCGTTGCTCCATTTAAAAGTACGGTGTGCAAAATGAATTTTAATATTGTATTTGTTGAGCATTTGCCCCCACAGAATGCTTGTTTGTTCTCCTTGCACAATAGAGTTCGTAGAAACAAAAGCTACCTTAATTTTTGTACCTAGTATATATTTTGCTGCTTTAATATACCAACCTGTTACATAGTCTAAAATGCCGCTTCCGTCTGCGTTGTCAAACAGTTTTACAATTTGATTTCGTTGGGTTTGCTTCATTAATTTTGAACCAATAAACGGCGGATTACCTAAAATATAGTCAAACTTTATGGCAGGTGCATCTTCCGGATTTTTACCTTTGTGCACCTCAAAAGTTTCTGCTTGAACGTTCACTGTTTTATAGGTTGATTGAGGTTCTTCAACCAAAAAAATGGCAGCATGTTTTGTTATAATATTTATTGTATTTTCCGGATTTAACAAAGTTTGCCAATCGGTTTCTAAAGCATCGCCGTGAATAATTTTAGCAGATTTTTTAAGCGGCAAACGCACAAAGTATTGCCCAAACTCGTTGCTAATTTGCATATTCATTTGGTGGTCAATAAGCCACATGGCAACTTCGGCAATCCGGGCAGGAAATTCTTCGTATTCAATTCCATACATCATATCAACATCGAGCCAAATAATATCGCTTACGTCAATTACTCGTTGTCCTGATTTATTTAAAGCCCTCAAAATTTCAATTTCAAGCAAACGCAATTCTCGGTAAGTAATTACAAGGAAGTTTCCGCAACCGCAAGCAGGGTCAAGAAATTTTAGTGTGCTTAGTTTTTTATGAAATTCAGGAAGTTTGTTTTTGTTGTCTTTTATGCGTTCAAACTCTTTCCACAGTTCGTCTAAAAAAAGCGGTTTAATAAGTTTTAAAATATTGGTTTCGCTGGTGTAGTGCGCGCCTAAGTTTCGGCGTTCTTTGGGGTTCATTACGCTTTGAAACATGGAGCCAAATATAGCAGGCGATATTTTACTCCAGTCAATGTAACAGCAGTTAAGTAATGCTTGTCGCATTTTGCTGTCGAAACTTGCCGTAGGTAGGTTTTCTTCAAAAAGTTTTCCGTTTACATACGGAAAGTCGGCAAGTTGCTCGTCTATATTTTTAAACCGGTTTTCTTTCGGTGTGTTTAATACTTGAAATAATTCTTGCAATTTTGCGGCAAGGTCGCTGCCGTCTTCGTTTGTTCGTTGCTCTAAATAATCTTGAAATTGTTGTTTGTTAAAAATCGTTGTGTCTTCGGCAAACAAACAAAATAAAATACGAACCAAATAAACTTCTACCGGATGTCCGGTGTAACCTATCTCTTCCAGTCGGTCGTGCAATTTGCCCATTAACTCTGCTGCTTTAATGTTTGCAGGGTCTTGCTCTTTGTAAATCTTTTTTTGATACCCTAAGATGTAACCGAAATGCTGAACATTATTTACAAGGTCGCTAAGTTTAAATTCTATGATTTTGTCTTCCTCAAGGTCGTAAAGCCTAAAGTTTTCAAAGTCAGAAACAAGGATGTACTTTGGCAATTCATGTTGTTTTAGCCCGTATGTATATTCTTTGGCTTGTAGGTAGGCTTTCTCAAGGTTTTTGCCCCGGCTTTTCATTTCAATTAAAATTGTTCCTTTCCAAAGTAAGTCAATATAACCGTCTTTGTCGTCCAGTTTTTTTACTCTGTGTTCAAAGGTCGAAACACGTTTACTACTAATTCCAAACACATTAAAAAACTCAACTAAAAAAGGTTTTGCGTCCGCTTCTTCGTTTGAAGTGGCTGCCCATTCTTTTGAGAACTTTAGTGCTCTGTCTTTTATTTCATTCCAACTTAATACCATTTTTTTATTGGTTTGTAGTGTGTACCCTTAGTTTGCCTTTATAGACATCGTGTGGATTTATGGAGATATTGAGATTTTTACGCCGTATTCATTAGTTTGATTGTTTAGCTGATTTTACAAAATAGTAAACTCGGTGCGGCGGTTGGCAGCGCGCCCCTCGTCGGTGGTGTTGGGGGCAACAGGCCGGGTGTCGCCGTAGCCCTTGTACGACAAACGGTTTGCGTTAATGCCTTGGGCAATTAAATAGTTATAAACAGCTTTGGCGCGGTTAACCGATAAAGTTTGATTGGCCGCTGCCAAGCCTACATTGTCGGTATGACCCGATAATTCGATGCGCATTTCGGGGGTTTGGTTGAGCAGTTCTACCAAGCGGTTTAATTCCGGATAAGACAAGGGTTGAAGTTCGTATTTCCCGGTTTCAAAAAATACATTTTTAAGCACAACGGGCGCGCCAACATTCCAGCTTATTACTTTTTCGTTGGGGCCTACAATAGTGCGTTTTATAGGCTTTAATTTAATATCTATTAAAAAAGGTTTATCGGGTGGGTTGGGCGTATCTAATGAAAAATGGTCGCTGTAAAACAAATAATTTTCTTTATTTACATTACACATATAATTTTTGCCCAAGGGCAGGGTAAATAAAAACTCGCCGGTTAGCGGGTCGCTTGATGTGGCAATGACTATTTTGCCGGTTTGTAAATCAGTTATATCAATATTTGCACCCAGTTCGCTTTTTGTTTCAGCATCGGTAATTAAACCCTTGCCATAGGTTACAAAGTTAGGTTGGAGGTTTTTAGGCAGTTCAAAATAGAAAATATCAAAGCCCGCCGAGTCGGTAAGTGCCGAATAATAAGCGTATTGCCCGCTTGCGGTAACTGCCAGCCCCCCTTCGTTGTTGTAGGTATTTATAGGGTAGCCTAAATTTTGTGGTTTTGCCCATTGTCCGTTTGGCTGTTTGCGGGTCATAAATAAATCGTTATCGCCCATGCCAACATGCCCCGAAGATGAAAAATAAAACGTTTGCCCATCGGGGTGAATAAATGGTGTTTGTTCATCTCCGGATGTATTAATGGGTTCGCCCAAGTTCTTAGGGGTAGTCCAAAAATTATCTTTTAAATAGCTAACCCAAATATCAATACCACCCAGCCCACCGTTGCGGCGACTACAAAAATACAGTTCCTGCCCATCGGCACTAAGGCAGGGCTGCGATTCCCATCCGGGGCTATTAACAGGATGCCCCAAATTGTAGGGGCCTTCCCAGCCATCGCCACGCCTTATCGAGTAATATATATCGAACCCCCCCAACCCATCTTTACGCCCTTCGGCGGCAAAAAACAGGCGAGTACCATCGGGCGAAATGCTAATAGCACCTTCGTTTGTTTCGGTGTTAATGGGTTGGCCAAGCGGTAAAGCGTATTTCCAGTGGTTGGCTGTATCTTTGCGGCTTATATAAAAATCTTCATTCACGCGAAGGTCGCGCCCAATGCGGCGGGTAAAAACCATGGTTCCTTCATCGGCGGTAATCATGGGCAAATATTCGTCGAACCGCGAGTTAATGGTGCTGTCTAAGTGGATAGGCTTAAAAGTTACCGGATTTTTTATTGCTTTTGCGGCAAATTTGCTGTTTTCGAGCAAGTTTTTGGCTTTTTTTACGCGGTCGTCCCAGTTTGCGGGTACTTTTTGAGTCAAACTTTTTTCGAGGTGTAGGGCTGCGGTATCGTAGTTGCCCAATTTTTTTTCAATTTCGCCCCATTTTAAATGCACCATAAATTGGTTTTTAGGAGTTTTACCCCGCTCGAGCATGGTTGTATAGATTTTGCGCATATCGGCATATTTTTTTTGCGCGGTATATAAGTCGGCAAGCTCGTTGTAAGCCTGTAAATAGTTAGGGTATTTTTTGATAATTTTTTTAAATATTTTTTCGGCTTCGGTTGGGTTGTTTTGTATAACCAAATAATCGCGTGCCGAGGCAAAAAGTTTATCGGCTTTTGATGGTTTTTTTGCCGTTTTTGATTTGCTTTTTGCTGCCGTTTTTGGTTGAGCCTGTATTGCTGAGTTGTTGCTATTGCTTATCAGGCAACAAAATATAAAGATAAGCAGCGATAATATCCGGAAAAAATGATTGACCATAATTGTTAATCGAAACGAAATTTCTAAACAAATTATTATTAAATGATGGGTGGCTTTTCTTATTTTCGGTCAATTGCGGGGTAAATATAGCTTGTTTTACTTGATTTTTAAGCATCAAAAATTAGCATTGCGTTGATTTAATTTATACTTAAAGGTTTTGTTTTGTATTTCGCCAACCCTGTTTATTTGTCTCTTATGGTATTTGAATAGGAGAAATTTGACTGTTTTTTATCCGGAATAAATAGTAATCGAAACAAACAAGTCTATTTAAAAATCCGTATCTTTGCATTTTTAATTTTTTCTTGTAAAATAAACCTCAAACTTTAAAAATAATATTCTAAATGCGAAGATTAAAACTTAGAGAGGCCTTGGGCGAAGCCATGAGCGAGGAAATGCGCCGCGATGAAAATGTATTACTAATGGGCGAAGAAGTAGCCGAATATAACGGTGCTTATAAGGTTAGTGAAGGCATGTTGGCCGAGTTTGGCCCCAAGCGCGTTATTGACACACCTATTGCCGAACTTGGGTTTGCCGGAATTGGTGTTGGGGCTGCCATGGGCGGTTTGCGCCCTATAATTGAATTTATGACATGGAACTTTGCTTTGCTTGCCTTTGACCAAATTATTAACTCGGCGGCTAAAATACGGTCAATGTCGGGCGGGCAATTTACATGCCCTATTGTATTTAGAGGGCCATCTGGCAATGCCGGGCAATTAGCGGCACAACACTCGCAAAGCTTTGAGTCGTGGTTGGGCAATACACCCGGATTAAAAGTAATTAGCGTAGCTAATGCTTACGATGCCAAAGGCTTAATGAAATCGGCCATACGTGATAACGACCCGGTTGTTTTTATGGAGTCGGAGCTTGCTTATGGCGAAGAAACCGAAGTTCCCGAAGAAGAGTACCTTATTGAAATAGGCAAAGCCGATGTTAAACGCCCAGGAACAGATGTAACCATTGTGTCGTTTAACAAAATGATGAAGGTTGCCCTAAAAGCCGCAACCGAGTTAGAAAAAGAAGGTATTAATGCCGAAGTAATTGACCTGCGCACCATTCGCCCATTAGATTACGACACCTTAATTGCCTCCTTGAAAAAAACTAACCGGATGGTTGTAAATGATGAAAGTTGGCCTTTTGCCTCTGTTTCGAGCGAGGTGGCTTACATGATGCAAAAACGGGCTTTTGACTATTTAGATGCCCCAGTTTTGCGTATTAATAGCGCCGACGTATCGTATGGGTACGCACGCGCCTTGGTTGATGCAACCGAGCCAAGTATAAGCCGCACTGTTAAGGCTGTAAAAGAAGTAATGTATCTTAAAAAATAGCCAAATTAAGGCCTTACTTGCCTCGAAGCTTATGCAAAAATGAACTAATGCTATGAACCGACTAAGCAATTTAATTAAGAGAACAACAATCTTTTAAAAGGTAATTGATTTATTAATTGAGATTGTTTGCTTAAAGTGGTTGATAGTTTGTTTTACAGGTTCATAACATTGTATTTTACTCATTGGCATTTGTTTTGCAACGGTTTTGTTACAACTTGTTGCTTTATTGCCTTTTATTTTGAATCAAACGAAAAAAACAGAGCATTAAACCTTTATCCTACTATAAATCAATTCTGCGCTAAACTAAACGCTTTAAAAAAAGAACCACTACCTCTTTCCAACTGTTGCCCTTATCTTTTTTGCCTGACAGATTAAATTACATAACAAGAAAAGAATATAAAATTTTGCCTTTTGGCCTTAAAACAACAGATTGAGAAATTACTCACCTAAACCGAACGCCATTTTATTAACATGAAAAAAAAACCTGCTCAAAAATATAACCTCGACTATTTTATTATTGATGCAACCAATGTTTGTTATTGGGAAGATACCTCGGCCCCGCCCTCGTTAAACCCATTGTTGCAATTATTGGTTTGTTTGCACCAAAGGCAATACAATTTTTTTTGTATTTTCGATGCCAGTACGCCGCGCAAACTTTTAGACCGCCACCGCGATATTTACGAGCGTTTGCTGACTAATAAAGAGTATTTCCATCAAATAATGGGGGGCAAAAAAGCCGATGGCTTTGTACTTGAATTAGCCCACCGGTACGGTGCTTCGGTAATTAGCAACGACCAATACCAAGAGCCTCGCTACAATAAATATACCTGGAAAGAGCGCGAAGCTTTGCCTCAGCGACTTTTTATGGGCGAGGTAATTAATTTTATGGGCAACAGGCATTTAATTTTGGCCGATTTAGATGTTAATACTACTATTGAACCTTCGACCGATAAACTTTTTGAGGAATTGTCTTCGTATATTTTTCCTAACGACACTAATATTCTATCCGGAAAAGTAAAGTTTTATAATGTAAACGAGGGCTGGGGGCTTATTACCTACGAAACGGATGTGTATGTAACAGCAGGTAATATTAAAAACAATTTAACAGTTGGGCAGCAGGTGCAGTTTACCATAGCCGAAAACGAACGCGGTATTTTTGCGCTTAATATAAAAGAAATACCCTCGAAAGAACCGCAAAGAGTTACCGGACTAATTGATAGCTACGATGACCGAAATACATCGGGCACAATAAAAGTGGACAGCACCGGCGAAATTATATTTTTTTACCGCTCGTATTTTAGAGATGCCATTGCGGGTGATATAAATAAAGGTATGCCCATATCGTTTGTAATTGGCAATAATAAAAATGGGCTTTGTGCACGCGAGATTTCTATTATATTGCCTACCCCCGAAGAAAAAGAATTGCGCAGCCGCCTACATCGCCTTGAAGTGGATTTGCGCAACAAAGACAACGATTTAAAAGCCAAAGACAATACCATACAACAACTGCGCCAACGAATTGGCAATTTGCAACAAAACGCCGAGCAAAAATTGGTTACTACTACCAATAACGCCAATACCAATACCAATACCAACGGAAATGGCAATGGCGGGCCAAAAAATGAGCAAAAACCCCTACAAGATATACAAAACCAGCCTGTAAATTCTGAAATATCCAATAAAAATGAAATAAACGCCGAGCCGCCTTCACTACAAACAATACCTGTATTTAACAGTACTGAAAAAACACCTCAACAAAAACAACAACAACCGCATAAGCAGCAAACAAATAAACAAGGGCAACCGCAAACTAAAAATAAAATATCAAGTTTGGTAAAGAAAGAGGGTAAAAAAGAAGAACTTAAACTGCACGAGCCTGCAAACGAAAATAACAACCTAATTAATCCGGATGAAGTAAACCCAACAATTAATGTTGTTGCCGATACTTTAACAAATCAACAACAATCAAAAAACGAGCAAGTTAATACTGCACCTCAAAAAACAATACAACCTGCCAATCAACAACCCGTTCCCGCTAAAAAAAGACTAATTATTCCGGGTAAAATTGAGTTGCCAACCATAACACAAACACACACGCCCCAATTATCAACACCTGAAAATAATATTACAACTACCACCGATACAAACAATAATACGCAATCACCTGCCTTACAAACACCCGAAATTATAAAAGAAGAAACTCCAAATACGATTGAAAAAACTAAGGAGAAAGCAACCATTGCAGATGAAAAAATAACTATTAATAAAAATGATACCAGAGCGAAGGGGAAACAGACTGCCAAAGAAAAAAATGAAGCGGCAAAAGAATCGACTAAAAAAGTAATTAAAAAATCAACTGCTCCAATTGCTCAAGATACTATAATTACAAGTTCTCCGCCAGTTACGCCTACCGAGCTTGCGCCACCAGTTGTAATAAATACACCGCCTCAAAAAACAGACGAGGCTAAAACTTCGGTACAACCCAAGGTTAAAAAACAAAAACAACAACAACCCACCTCAAAAGACAAAACAGTTGAGAACAAAGAAAAGCCAAAACTAATAAAACAAACAACTGCCGAGAAGACAACAAAAGAAAAACAATTAAACACGATTGATGCACATTCAAAAACACCATTGCCAGTAGCAGGCAAGAAAAAAAATCCGGATACAGATAGTAAAAAAATAACTGCCGTTAAAAAAACAACAGTTCCGACAGTTAAGACAGCCGGAATACCAGTTCAAAAATCTCAACCCGAGACAAAAAAGCATCCGGAAAAAACAGCTAAGAAAGTTGAGCCTCCTAAAAAGAATGTTTCCCAAACCCAAAATACAAATGCAAACATTAAACCCACCCGAACTGCCGTTTACTACAATACCCCCGAACGCCGCACAAACTGGTGGAACAATTTAGAGCCACAATGGCAAAAAGCCTTTAACGTACTGTTGCAAAAAGGTGAAACTACCACACCGCCTACCGATGCCCAACTGGCTGAAATTTTTACCACCTCCAAAATCACATTTTTTAAAACAAGCAAAACAAAACTCAGTTTTAAACTAACCAATACATCCGGATTAAAAAGTTTAACTAATTTAACAGCCCTAAACTTGGCGGGGCATAATATTGCCAACCCAAGTGCCGATATAGCTCAGTTAGGTCGTTTAGAGCAATTAAATTTGTCGCATAATCCGCTTACAAACCAAGAAAAAACGGCTGTTGAGCAATTAAAAATTAAAGAACTCAAACTATAAACCCAAACCCCAAACCCCAAACCCCAAACCCTAATATGTTGTCTGCACCTGTTCCGCCCAATTTTGACCCCAATGCCCCCGGAGATATAAATGGCAATTTGTTTGGACTTCCGTTTAATTATGACGATTCGTTGGTAGCAATTTTGCCCGTTCCTTGGGACGTTACCACATCGTACAACCCCGGAACCCATGCCGGCCCCGATGCTTTGCGCAATGCTTCCCTCCAAATAGATTTATACGACCCCGATGCGCCCGATTTTTGGCAGCACGGCATTTATATGTTGCCAACGCCCGCCAACTGGCTTGAAAAAAATGCCGAACTCAGGCCCTTAGCCGAACAAGTTATAAACGCATTGAGCCAAGGGCAAACCATAGGAGATGATATAAATTTAATGCATCACTTGGCCGCAATTAACGACAACAGCCACGCACTAAACGATTGGGTTTATGCCCAAACGGCGCAATGCCTTTGCGATGGAAAAATTACAGGTCTTGTGGGAGGTGAACATAGTACCCCCCTTGGGTTTATTAGGGCGTTAAGCGAAATTCATAACGAATTTGGTATTTTACATATAGATGCCCATGCCGATTTGCGCCACGCCTACGAAGGTTTTACCTACTCGCACGCCTCAATTATGTATAATGCCCTGCAATATCCACAAATTACCCGCTTGGTAAGTGTTGGTCTGCGCGATGTTTGCGATGAGGAAATGGAACGAATAGCCGATAGTAATGGCCGGATACGTGCATTTTTTGACCGCGATCTTAAAAACCAAATTTATATAGAGCGCAAACGAACCTGGGCCGACCAATGCAAAAAAATGATTTCAAAATTGCCCAAAAAAGTATATATAAGCTTTGATATCGATGGCCTTGACCCCTCATTATGCCCCAATACAGGTACGCCTGTTCCGGGTGGACTTAGTTTTCACGAAGCTGTTTATTTATTACATTCACTTGTAAAATCGGGAAAACAAATTATCGGTTTCGATTTATGTGAAGTAAGCCCCAGCCACGACGGTACCAACGAGTGGGATGCTAATGTTGGCGCACGTATTTTGTACAAATTATGTAATTTTGCAATAGAAGCGCGGCAGCAATACATCCGGAAAATGAGTAAACGCAGTACCTAATATCAATTTAAAAACAATCATAACAAATTAACTCCTCAAACGCCTCCTAATTAATTAAATTATTTATGCCAACTGCCGCTACCGCGTCTGCTTTGCCCTCAACTGTTAATTTAAATGGCAAGAACTTAACTTTACAGCAAGTAATAGCCGTTGCTTGCCATCAGGCAAAAGTAACAATAGATACAAGCAATTTAGCACCCGCCCTCGATTTTATAAACAAGGCAGTTGCCAATAAAAAAGTAGTTTATGGCGTTACAACCGGATTTGGCTCGAAAGTAGATACCTCCATTGATGCTACCGATGCCCTTGAATTACAAGTTAATTTATTGCGCTCTCATGCCTGCGGTGTTGGTGAACCTTTTTCCGAGGCCATTGTTCGGGCAATTATGGTCATTCGGTTAAATACTTTGCTTATAGGCCATTCGGGCGTGCAGCAAACAACGGTACAGCAATTAGCCTTTTTGCTAAACCACAATATTTTGCCCGTAATACCCCAACAAGGGTCGGTGGGTGCCAGCGGCGATTTATGCCCACTATCGCACATGGCCCTGCCCTTAATTGGCGAGGGCGAAATACACTATAAAGGGGTGCGTTATGCCACTTCCAATTTCATAGCACAAAAAATACTACCCAATTTTAAACCCGTTACCCTTAGTTATAAAGAAGGGTTGGCACTAAATAATGGTACAACTGTAATTGCAGCCGTAGCCGTAATAGCCCTTCACGAGGCCAAAAAAATACTCAATTTAGGTACTTATAGCGCAGCTTTAATTTTTGAAAGCTTAGGTGTGCGCAAAGAATTTTTTGATTTTGACGCTTTTCATCATGCCCGAAAACACTCCGGACAAACTGCTATTGCAAAACAACTTAAAAACCTGCTAAAACGCTCAAAATTAGTCGGAATTACACAAACTCAAATTTTACAACTCCTCTTAAAACATCGTTTAATTCCAGCGACTTATGTAGATGCTGTTACAGATGCAATTCAGCATCCGGATAAACAACTATCGCAAACTTTGTTCCATCAATTAAAAACTAATGGCGAAAAATATACCTATTTAGCCGATATTGTAGCGTTTGCCCGCAAAAAATGGAAACCGCAAGACTCGTATTCTGTGCGGTGCTTTCCGCAGGTGTTTGGTGCCAGCAAAACGGCTATTGACCACGCCGAAGCCATTATTGCCAACGAGTTAAACGCCGCCGTTGATAATCCACTTATTTTTGCTAAGGACAATGAAGCAATATCCGGAGGTAATTTTCATGGGCAACCTTTGGCGCTGCCGATGGATTATCTTAAATTGGCAATTGCCGAAATGGGTAATATTGTTGAGCGCCAAATTAATAAAATGATGGACGCAAACAATAACGATTGCCTGCCTAGTTTTTTAGTTGAAGGCGTGGGTTTAAACAGCGGCTTAATGATTACCCAATATGTGGCCGCCTCGCTGGTGTCTGAAAATAAAGTATTGGTGCACCCAGCCAGTGCCGACTCAATACCTACTTGCGAAAACACCGAAGACCACGTCAGTATGGGAACTATTGCCGCCCGGCAAGCACTTGAAATTGCGCAGAATGTTAAAAAAATTATAGCCATTGCAGTGCTCACAGGCCGCTATGCCGTTGAAATGCGCATGTCGCAGTTTGCAAAGGCAGGGCTACCCCATGATACGGCCAACTGGCTTTCGCCACAAACGTTTATATTTTACAAGGCAGTTGCAGAAACCCACTCAATTGAAAAACCCACACAAACCGACCGATTTTTAACTCCCGAAATAGAAAAAATTATGGCAAATTTTGATTTTGATGGTAAACTCAGCCGGTTTGGAATGTAAGAAACCCAAAACTTCATTTTTTGTTATTAAATTTGCAAGAAATGAATAGCTATTTTACTGAAATGGCTCGGTTTAGGCCACGACATATTTGTCTTTTAATCCGGATAAAATAAAGCAATAAATATAGAAGCATTACATCACGTTCATTAAAAAACAATTATATTACTTAAATATGAAATTTGCCACCAAGCTCATTCATGCGGGAATGGAACCCGAGCCACTAAGTGGGGCTATTATGACCCCCATTTATCAAACCTCAACTTATGTGCAAGCTGCACCTGGCCAGCACAAAGGTTACGAGTATGCCCGCACGCAAAACCCCACCCGCACGGCATTGCAAGCTAATTTGGCTGCCCTTGAAAACGCCAAACATGGGTTTAGTTTTGGCAGCGGTATGGCTGCAATTGATGCTATGATGCGTCTTTTTAATCCGGGTGATGAAATTGTAGCAAGCAACGATTTGTATGGAGGAACTTATCGTATTTTTACCAAAATTTGGGAGCGTTACGGTCTAAAATTTCATTTTACCGACATGCGAAACCTCGAAAGTATAACGCCGTTGCTCAATAAAAATACCCGGATGATATGGCTTGAAACGCCCAGCAACCCCATGTTAAGTATTATTGATATTGCTTCAGTAGCCCAAATTGCCCGCTCGTATAATATTTTGCTGGGTGTTGACAACACTTTTGCTTCGCCTTATTTGCAAAACCCCATTTCGTTAGGCGCAGATGTGGTTATGCATTCGGTTACAAAATACATAGGTGGCCACTCGGACGTTATTGGCGGTGCTTTGCTTTGTAATGATGATGATATTGCCGAAAAATTGCGCTTTATTCAAAATGCGGCCGGGCAGTACCCGCACCTATGGATTGCTTTTTGCTGTTGCGAGGTATAAAAACATTACACGTAAGGATGGAACGGCATTGCGAAAATGCTCTTCAAATTGCCCAGTTTTTAAACGGACATCATAAGGTTAAACAAGTGCATTACCCCGGATTGCCAACTCACCCTGGCCATAACCTTGCCAAACAACAAATGCGCGGTTTTGGCGGCATGTTGTCGTTTTCGTTGCATAACGACAGCCTCGAGGCTGGTACCAAAGTATTGAGTGGTACCCATTTGTTTTCGTTAGCCGAATCGCTTGGCGGTGTGGAATCGCTTATTGGCCACCCCGCTACCATGACCCACGCCTCGATACCTTACGAAGAGCGGGTAAAAACCGGTGTACTTGATTCGTTAATTCGACTTAGCGTTGGAATTGAAGATGTGGACGACCTGATTGAAGACTTAGACCATGCCCTTAGTTTGGTTTAATTGAGGTAGTCTTATAAATGCAGAGTATCGCTAAAATTTAATTAGGCTTATATTGATTTATAACTTAAATTTGAGGCGATTTTTACAAACCTTAATCTTAGCTTATGCGTTTTTCATCTGATATTGGATGCGAGAATTGTAAATCGATACTTAAATCAATATTTTACACCTTAAATAACGACCAACTACAATTTTTACTTGTAAATAAAAGTTGTTCGATGTATAAAAAGGGCCAATATATTTTTAACCGAGGAGCACACCCTCAGGGATTGTTTTGCGTTCATTCGGGCAAAATAAAATTAAGTCGTACCGGAGATGAAGGGAAAGAACAAATTGTTCGTTTAGCCGGAGAGGGGGATGTTATTGGATACAGGGCATTACTAAGTAACGACCGTTACCAGTCATCGGCAATAGCCCTTGAAGATGCAGCCATTTGCTTTATTCCACGCCAAATTTTTTACGATTTGCTGGCAAGTAATTTGGGATTAGCCTTTGAGATGATGAAATTATTGTCGGGCGATTTGAAAAAGGCTGAACAAATGATTACCACCTTGGCTCAAAAACCAGTTCGCGAACGAATGGCCGAAACTCTTTTATTTTTAAAGGAGACCTATGGATTTGAAGAAGACGGCATCACACTAAATGTAACCCTGACCCGCGAAGAACTGGCAAATTTGGTAGGTACGGCAACAGAAACCGGAATTAGGCTTTTGTCGGAGTTTAAAATTGAAAAAATAATTGAACTAGTTGGCAAACGCATTAAAATAATAAATATGCCAAATTTAATTAAAACAGCAAATTTAGAAGATTAAATGATATTACTTTTTTCGATAACTGATATTTGTCAGGTTTTGAATTGACGGAAATCATTGTTGAAATAAAAAAATAACCCAAATTTTGCACCAAATATATAAAGCCGTGCAAAACTTACGTCTTACCAATTTTAATGAAATTTCGCTTCATGAATTGCTTAGTATTTTGACCAATAATATATATCCACAAATAGAATTGCAGGCCAATCTCGTGTTTAGCAACCTCGAAAATATAGCTACAATAGACAAACCACATGACGAGTTGCCTTCATTTGAATTTTTAAATTCGCTGTTTGCTAAGGTTAATGAGGTAGTAAAACAAGTGCTAAAATATAAACAGCAATTAGTTTTGCCCTTCATTGAAACAAATTTATATGAAATAAAAACACCCGACAATATTAGCAAGGTAGAGGAGCAGTTTAAAAATATAATTTTGCACCTAAACGCTAAAAATAAATTAATACAGCAATTATTGCATAAATTACGCGCAGTAGCAAACAATTATAGTCCAATTGCGGGGCTAAATACTTATTACCAAGCATGTTATTGTGCCTTAAGCGATTATGAACAATTGATAAATGATTTGATTTATACCGAAGAATTAGTATTATTTCCTAAGTTTTTGCGTTATATAGGGGCTAATCAATAATCCCTGCAAATTTTCCGGATAAAGCAATACAAATCAAGTACCGCCTGTACCACAAAGAGATGTTTTACTCAAATATCTATTGCCAAAAAAAATCATATCACCGTAATTTTTAAAGCAAATGATTGCCAATAAGAAAATTGGCCTAAACTAATAGTAAATTTACTATTTGCCTTGTGTACACATGATTTTTTCGATCTATAAAACAAATATCGAGCAGAAAAAAGAAACTAATTGCTATCATTGCGGCGACAAATGCACTTCAAATAATATAATTTTTGATGATAAAAATTTTTGTTGTCAAGGTTGCAAAAGTGTGTACACTATTTTACAAAAAAACAACCTCTGCCAATATTACCAGTTTAGCGATACTCCGGGGGCATCACAGCAGAACAAAAAAATAACCCCTCAATACAGCCAATTTGCTTTTTTAGACGATAGCACGTTTGAAGCCTCTTTTATTCGGTTTAAAGGAGATGGACAGGCACATGCCGTTTTTTTTCTCCCACAGATGCACTGTAGTTCGTGTATTTGGTTGCTCGAAAATTTACCCCGGATTAACCATTCTATTATAAAAAGTATTATTAATTTTCCGGAAAAACAAATAAGTATAAGATACAAAACCGATGAAATAAGCTTACGGCAACTGGCTGAACTTTTAACCAATATAGGCTACGAACCTTATACAAGTTTTCAGCAATTTGAATCGAATAACGGAAATGAAACGATTTTACATCCGGAAGTAAACACTAAACAGCGAATTTACAATTTAGGTATTGCCGGATTTTGTTTTTCAAACATCATGATACTTAGTTTTCCTGAGTATTTAGGTTTAGGTGATGAGGTTACAGATAATTTGTTGATGCCGCTTTTTCGCTATATTTCACTCTTTTTGGCCTGTGTAGTTATGCTTTTTCCGGCGCGCACCTTTTTTAGTGCAGCCTGGGCAGGACTAAAGCAAAAATTTTTAAATATAGATGCGCCAATAGCCTTAGCCATTGCCATTACGTTTATACGAAGTGTTTACGAAATAAGTTTCGGCGTAGGGTCGGGCTACCTCGATGCCATGAGTGGAATTGTATTTTTTATGTTGATTGGGCGGTTCTTTCAAAATAAAACTTATCATTCCTTGTCGTTCAATAGCAACTACAAGTCCTATTTCCCGATGGCAATAACACTTGTTCAAAAAGATGCTGAAAAAATAGTGCCCCTCTCAGAAATAAAATATGGCGATTTGATGCGCGTTCACGACCAAGAAATTATACCCGTTGACGGTTTGTTAGTGGCCGGTAATGCCGCAATTGATTATAGTTTTGTAACAGGCGAAACACAGCAAATTGTTAAAAGTGTGGGCGAGCTTGTTTATGCCGGAGGCCGACAAATTGGCACCACCATAGAAGTGATGGCTGTAAAACCCTTAGATAGCAGCTATTTGACTGAACTTTGGAACAGAGAAGTGTTTAAGCACAAGAAGCCAGAAGGTAAATCGTTTGTCCATCAAATTTCAAAATATTTTACCGTTGTACTGTTTATTATTGCCTCACTTTCTGCCTTGTATTGGTATTTACATGACTCAAATAAAATTTGGCTTTCGGTAACCGCTGTTTTAATTGTAGCCTGCCCTTGCACTTTATTGCTGTCAAGCACTTTTACTTACGGAAATATGATGCGGTTGTTTGCTAAAAACGGCCTTTATTTGCGCCATGCCTCCGTTATTGAAGCCCTGTCGGCTATAAAGTATATTGTATTTGATAAAACTGGTACTTTAACCCAAAACACTGCAACGGTAATGTTCGAAGGTGCTGCGCTTCAAAATACCGAAATGCAATATATTGCTTTGTTGGCAAAACAATCTAAGCACGTTTTAAGTAAAAACATATATGATTATCTGAAAAAAAATATCACCGAATTAAACGACAATATTGAAAACTTTAAAACTTATACTGGATTAGGCATTGAAGGTGTTGTGCAGGGCAATTATATTAAAATAGGAAGCTATGAATTTGTTTGTAACGGCAAATATCCGGAGGATGGAAACTTGCTGACATCGGTAGCTCATATCAGTATTAATAATCAATACAAAGGCTATTTTGCCATCAAACAAAATTACCGGATTGGCATTAAAACAATGTTTGATGCATTACAAAAGCAGTTTAAAATTTCATTGCTTTCGGGCGACAATAACGCCGAAGAAGAAAACTTAAAAACGATTATGGGTAGTAATGCCGATTTGCATTTTTACCAGCAACCTGTTGATAAATTAGAATTTATTGCCAATAAAAGTTCGCTAACTTCTACCTTGATGCTCGGCGACGGGTTAAATGATGCCGGAGCACTAAAACAAGCACAGGTAGGTATAGCCGTAACCGATAATATAAATAGTTTTTCGCCCGCTTGCGATGCCTTGCTAAAAGGCAATTATTTAATAAAACTACCGCAAATTTTAAAATTTGCTCAAGGGGGTAAAAATATAATTTGGTGTAGTTTTATCGTTTCTATCTTATACAACGTTATTGGGTTGTATTATGCTGTTCAAGGGGTTTTAACCCCGCTCATTGCCGCAATTTTAATGCCTGCAAGCTCAATTACTATAATATTAATTACAACTGGAATTAGCAGTTTCTTGGGAAAACAATTGCGTTTAACTGCCGATAAATAATTGAGAAAATTTGCCCGACCTCCAAATTTTTAAGATATAGACACCTATCTATGCAGTAGGCTTTTATCCGGAGATTTAAACTTGCAGAGGCAACTTTCTGTATTTAATGGCATTTAGGTTTTGCAATCACCTGTCCATTTTCGGTTATCTTGGGACTTAAATATGGAATTCCCAAATTTAAGCCGCGGAATATTAAAATTATAGCCATTAGGCCCAAAGCAACCGGCATAAAACTGCGCAATTTAGCTTTAAAATTGCTTTTTAACGAACTGCCAATTAACGACAAACTTATTAAGGCGGGCATGGTGCCAAAACCAAAGGCAGCCATAAACAAAGCGCCGTTTAAAGCACTGCCGGCTACAATAGCTCCGGCAATACCAATATACACTAATCCACAAGGCAATAGGCCGTTTAAAAAACCCAAAATCGGCAAGGTTTGCCATCGTTTGGTTGCTAATAAATGGCTCATATTTGCAACAATTTTTGCACTTATGCCGTCAAAAAATTTTGGCATGTGCAAAGCATATTTAAATCGGGTAGCTATAAGTGTTGCCAACAATAGCACCCCAATTACAACCGATAGTATTTGCTGGTAACCTGCAATGGCTATTTGATGCCCCAGCAACCCAACGGCAGCCCCCATAAGTGCATAAGCCAACGTGCGCCCTGAATGATAAACTAATACGGCTAATATTCTTTGACTGTTTGAGGCAGGTAGCGGCAAATTAATAACCAAAGGGCCACACATACCCAAACAATGAAAACTACCCATAAAACCTAATAATAACGCCGAGCCAATAGCCGATAACATGATTAAATTAACTTAAAGGTAATAATAGTAGATTCTTTGCTTAGGTAGTTAGTTTTTAAACTGTTGTTCGTAGTAGTAAGGTACGTCATCGGCAACAAATTGCAATTTAATAATGCCGTTTCCTTTTGCAATTTGTTGCCTGTTAATAGAAATAGTATTATTTGAAAGTGCGGCTAAATCGAATTTTTTATCGAGTTTGGCATTTGTGGGGTAGTAAAACCATGCTTCGCCTTTTATATTTTTTCCGGTAAACTCGTTTGGTAATTGCAGTTCAAAGGCAGTTTCATTTTCAACTATTTTTACGGGAGTAGGTAAACTTGCCAAATTATTTTTGCCGTCTATTACGTTCTGAAATTTAAGTTCCTGAGCATAATAATCGGTTGATACTAAATCTATTTCCTGATTAAAAGCAACATAAATGGCAGTAAAAACTCCGGAAATAAACAGTATATAAACAAGTATTATTCGATAGCCCCAATTCATAAAATATTTTATTCTAAAATTATCATCTTATTTGTGAGCAATAAAAACGGGTATTTTGTGTTGCGATATGATATTGCTGGCTAAACTTTCTTTAAAAAGCTGCGATATCATACTGCGCGAAAACGAGCCCATCACTATAATGGGGTTTGTTATGGAAGCCACCCATTCTACAAGGGTTTTTTCAATGTTTTTGCCATGTAGTTGGTTAATGTTTAAGTTTGAAAAATGCTTAACAGCCCATTCGGTTAATCGGTCTTGCTCGGGTAAATTTGTATCGCTATTGCTGTTTGTAACATTTACCAAATGGGCGGGTAAATTGGTAAGCGCGGGCATCACATAGCTAAATTGTTTAATGGCGTAAACAGATGAAGGGTGATTTTGGTAAGTTAAAACGATATTGTCGAAAGGGGTCATTGTTTCCGGAACTACTAATACCGGACATTCGGCTCGTTCGAGGGTTGTTTTTAAAGCATCATTCAGTATGTCTTCAAAAAAATTAATATAAAAACGTTCGCTGCTAATTATAAGTAAATCGGCAAAACGGGTTTCTTCGATAAGCGATTGCAGCACATTATCTTGCAAATCGTTATGAATCCGGAAACTTACGCCTGCCTGTTCGCATATACTTGCAAACTGCTGTTCAATTTTTTGATGTTCGGCAGTAAATTCCTCATCTTCTTTAGCCCAAATGGGCACATCCGGAAACATAAGGCCGGGTTGGGGCAAATAGTATAATTCGTTCAAAAAAACACCAACAAGCACCGAGGGTTGTTTTTCGCTTAAATAAATAGCATATTGCAATGCCGTTTCTGAAAAATTTAGCCCATCAAAGGCAACAATAATTTTACGCATGACGATAGTTTTTATAATTGAAAAAAAAGTTGGTATGTTTTAAGCACTACTTATCGAAAGTGCTTATAAAGGTAGTGTTTATAGTTGATATTTCCTCGTTATTACTAAATGCTTTTATTGCTATATTTGTTTTATACCCCGACAGTTTATTTTTATCTATGGTTACAAAGAATGTACCCTGCGTTATACCTTCTTTTGGTATGGTTAAATTTTGATTGTTTACCCACTTAATTTCGCCTAATGGCTCGGTAAGCGAGAGAGAAAAAGGCAGTTCATTAAAAGTTTTATTGGCAATTTTTATATTGTAAAGGTTGCTTATTTTGTTGTTTTCTAACTCTTGGTAAGTGGTGCCGGGCGCACGTGTTACTCTTATGTCGAGGTCTGATCGGGTAGCCAATAAAACAGTTAAAATGCCTACTAAAATAGCCAAAGCGGCAGAGTAGGCAGCCATTCGATAGGTAAACTTTACTTTTTGCTTGTTTTTTATGTTGTTTTCGGAGGCATATTTTATCAGGTTTTTTGGGCGATTAACCTTGCTCATTATGCTGTTGCAAGCATCAATACAAGCAGTACAGTTAATACACTCTAATTGCGTTCCGTTGCGGATATCTATATTGGTAGGGCAAACTCTTACACAAAGCCCACAATCAACACAGTCGCCCATATTGTTTTCGGTGCTGGCTTCATTTTTTTTTATTTTACCGCGAGGTTCGCCTCTTATATAGTCGTAGGCTACCACTACCGAGTTTTTATCGAGCATTACACCTTGCAGCCTGCCGTAAGGGCAAATAACAATACAAACTATTTCGCGCACAAAGGCATATACAACGTAAAATATAATGGCAAAAGCTAACAATGATATAAATAAGGTGATATGGTTTTGCAGCGGTTCGGTGATAATTTTTTTAAGGCTGTCAACGCCCACAATATAGGCTAAAAAAATATTTGAGATGCCAAATGCCAAGGCAAAAAATACAACGTGTTTTAGTGTTTTCTTAAATATTTTTTTGCCCGTCCAAGGTTGTTTGTTTAATAATTTTTGCTCGTTGGCGTTGCCTTCTATAAGGTATTCAATTTTTCTGAAAACCATTTCCATAAAAATGGTCTGTGGGCAAACCCAGCCGCAAAAAACTCGCCCAAAAACTATGGTAAAAAGTATAACAATAAGCAAAAATACCAACATGCCTACCGCAAATACAAAAAAGTCTTGAGGCCAAAAAACTTTGCCAAAAAATATAAATTTACTCTCTAAAATATTAAATAAAAAAACAGGGCGGTCGTTGATTTTGATGAAAGGTAGGGCAATAAATACAGCCAAATAAACCCAGCTTAAAACAGTTCGGGCATTATATAGCTTGCCAAAAGGTTTGGTTGGATAGACCCAAACCCGGCCTCCTTGTTCGTTTACTGTCGAAATTTTATCGCGAAATTGCTTTGTCGCTTCCTTTGGTGGAACTGCCATAATTCTAAACTATATTTAGGTAAACTTGCAATTTAAAGCAATAAATTGAAACTGTATGTAGAGGTAAAAATCCGGATATAAAAAAAACAAATGATAAGATATTGCTTTCAGTCATCCGGATTTAATACTATTTCCTTATTAGATATATAAAATAAACACATTGATAGTGTTTATTTGGCAGTAGCAGTATCTTTCTTTGCCGGCGTGTTTACTGCCGCACTATCGGCGTTTTCTTTAAAAAGTTCGCCTTGTTTTTCTTTTGCATTAGATGGATTTGTTCCGTGCAAAGTTTTTACGAAGCTCGAAACCTGTTGCATTTGCGTACCGCTTAGGGTTGTTTGCCAAGGCACCATGCCTTTGTCAGGAACCCCATATTTAACTGTTTTAAATATATCTTTTAGGCTGCCCCCATGAATCCAATAATCATCAGTAAGGTTAGGCCCTACGCCGCCCTCGCCTTTTTGCCCGTGGCAGGCCGCACAAGTGTTTATGTAAAGCGTTTTTCCATTCTCAACACTTGGGTTATCTGTTAAAAGGGTTACGGTGTTTTCGTCAATGGCAGCTGTACCTTTTTGGGAGTGAAGTTTTGCAATTTCTGCTTCCGCAGCCTTATATTCTAATGCCAGTTCTTCTAATTGCAAAGGTGCTGTTTGTACTACATGATAGCGGTACAAATAAAAAATACCAAACAAAATAGTGAAATAGAACCCGTAGCGCATCCATGGCGGAACACTATTATCTAATTCTCTGATGCCGTCAAAATCATGGTCAAACATTATGTCCTTTTCTCGTTCCATGGGCTTTAAATCGCTAAACCAAACCCACCATTTTTGCCAAATAGAAGGTTCTTTTTGGCTTTCTTCTATATTTTGATTTGCTGCGGAGGGCACTTTTAAAAATTTATTTAAAAGTGTCAACAAATAAAATATAACGCCAAACTCTATGGCAAGAACAAGTATCGAGAGCCAAAAGACTCCACCCGGAAGATCTCCATAGTTTTGATTGAATAAACCAATGCCTTGATCTACGGCGGTAGTTGCAGCCGTGGTAGTTGTTTGTGCAAAGGCTGTATTTGCAAAGAAAACAGAAAATATAAACGGCAGCAACACCATCAATGTTTTTTGCCCTTTGTTTGTATTTTTACTAATGTCTGAATTTGCAATTTTAATTATCAAATCGCTAAGAACGTAAATTACTGCAGCCAAAAAAATCATTAAAAAACATAAAAAGATCAATAACAACTCTCCGGATGCTGTGTCTGTATTTGAAGCAGGGGTAGTGGTTTGTAAAGCCCAAGCCTGATTGCTGGTGAATAAGCTTAGCAATACTGAAAAAATAGTTGTAGGTAAATACAATTTTGTCATTTTATTTAAGTATGTCATTGCTTTGCGTTGTAGGTTTTTTAAGGTTCAGGTCTGTTTGGTCAAGAGGTAATTTGCTCATTTCAGCTAAATAATTTTTATCGGCAAACATTACCCATACAAGTACTGCTGAAAAAATTACAAAAAACATTAGTAGAGACATCAAAGGGAAAATACTGATGCCCGAAATCCCCTCTAAATAGTTTATGAATTTCATAATTGATATTTCATGTTATTAATTTCCGGATTTAGAAGTAGTTTCTTTTGCTTGCAGTTGTTTTTCATTTTCGGCTTTAATATCTTTACCCAAACGCTGCAAATAGGCAATTATGGCTACTATTTCGGTATTGGGCGCAATAGTAATATTGTCTTTCTTTAAACGAGCGGCAATTTCGTTGGCTTGTTTATTTAAATCTTCGTTGGCAACTGCATCGTAATCTTTAGGATATGGCACACCTAAACTTGCCATCGCCCTAATTTTTCCGGGCGTTGATGCTTCGTCTATTTGGCAGTCAAAAAGCCAAGGGTAGGGGGGCATAATTGAACCAGGTGTAAAATCTTGTGGGTTAAGCATGTGGTTAAAATGCCATGAGTCGGGGTATTTGCCGCCTATACGTGCCAAATCGGGCCCTGTGCGTTTGCTGCCCCATTGAAATGGGCGGTCGTAAATAAACTCGCCAGCCTTAGAGTATTCGCCATATCTTTCAATTTCTGACCTAAACGGGCGCACCATTTGAGTGTGGCAAGTGTAACATCCTTCGCGTACATAAATATCGCGCCCCTGAAGTTCAAGTGGGGTATATGGTTTTACAGCTGCAATATTAGGCACGTTCGATTTAATTAAAAAAGTAGGTACTAACTCAACTAAACCGCCAATGGCTACCACAATTAAACTGACTACCAACATGGTAACGGGGCGACTTTCTATCCATCTATGCCAATGTCCTCCCGAGTGGTGGTCTTCGCTAACTGCCAAGGGGTAGGCCGAGGCAGGCTCGTTTGCCAAAAAATTTCCGGAAGCTATGGTTTTGTACAGGTTGTATATCATAATAAATACCCCTACAATATATAACGAACCGCCAAAAGAGCGCAACGCATAAAACGGTTTCATATAAGTTACAGTTTCTAAAAACTGATATTGCAGTTGCCCTTCGGGGGTAAATTGTTTCCACATCATACTTTGCATAAAACCTGCCCAATACAGCGGAATGGCATAAAACAAAATACCAATAGTGCCTATTATAAAATGCCAGTTAGCTAATTTTTTAGAGTATAAATTGGTTTGAAATATTCGAGGAACCAACCAGTATAAAATTCCGAAGGTTAAGAACCCATTCCAAGCTAAAGCACCTATATGAACGTGCCCTATAATCCAGTCGGTAAAATGCGCTATGGCATTAAAGTTTTTAAGCGAAAGCATGGGGCCTTCAAACGTTGCCATTCCATATCCGGTAACAGCTACAACCATAAATTTTAAGATGGCATCTTCGCGCACTTTATCCCAGGCACCTCTTAACGTAAGCAGCCCGTTTAGCATACCGCCCCAAGAGGGTACAATAAGCATGAATGAGAAAACAACGCCTAAAGATTGCGCCCAGTCGGGCAGGGCAGTATAAAGCAGGTGGTGCGGGCCTGCCCAAATATATAAAAATATAAGCGTCCAAAAGTGCAGTATCGACAGGCGATACGAGTAAACGGGTCTTTCGGCGGCTTTGGGTAAAAAATAATACATCAAGCCCAAATAGGGCGTAGTTAAAAAGAACGCTACGGCATTATGCCCGTACCACCATTGAACGAGGGCATCTTGAACACCGGCAAAAAGCGAATAACTTTTAAACAGTGAAACTGGAATTGCCAAAGAGTTTACAATATGCAAAAGGGCAACGGTTACCCAGGTTGCAATATAAAACCAAATACCTACATAAATATGTTTTTCGCGGCGCTGTATTATAGTACCAAACAAGTTGATACCAAACAAAACCCATATCAGTGTTATTGCTATGTCTATGGGCCATTCTAATTCGGCGTATTCTTTGCTTGATGTAAAGCCTAAAAGTAAGGTAATTGCGCCTATAACAATAATGCTTTGCCACCCCCAAAAATGTATTTTGCTTAACAGGTCGCTATACATTCGCGCCTTGCAAAGACGTTGTAAGGAGTAGTAAACACCCATAAATATGGTATTCCCTACAAAGGCAAAAATAACAGCATTGGTATGAACGGGCCTAACCCTACCGAAGGTAGTATAAGGTAAGTCTAAGTTCATGGCCGGAAAAACGAGTGCTAATGCTATCCAAAGGCCTGCTAACATGCCTACCACACCCCAAAAAACGGTTGCTCCGGCAAAGAGCTTTACAATGGAGTTGTCGTAATTAAAATTTTCAATTTGTTGTGGATTTTTGTTTTGATTGGTATCCATAAATAGTACAATGCTTAAAAAATAGGTATTGTTCTTAGCGGTGTTATCGTATTAATTAAAAAAAATTAAATTGTATCCTCATCATTTAAAATTCGGACACTTGGCGAGTCTGTATCATCTAACTGCCCATTGCCAACTGCCCACAAAAAGGCTGCTAAAAAACCTCCGGCTAAACTCATGCTTGCTAAAAGCAAAATAACAAGAACGCTCATTTTTTTTTAAATAGACAGTATTAGTTACAAATATAAGTGCAAAGATGCTGTAATTAATGGGTGTGCAAAATGATGTTTCTCAGGGGGGATAATGATAAATGTCATGTTTTGGCCGGAACGATTAGACTTAAACATGGCAAGGAAACTTTCTTTTCTAATCACACACCAAGTCGCACGGCTTTAAGCTTATTTGCGCAAAGGTATATATTTTTTTGAAAGTAGAATGGCTCAAAAATTTGCCGCCTGTAAATAATTTTAAGCCCGTTCCTTGTCTTGTCTATTTTTGTAAAAAAACCAAAAAAATCATTTAAAAATAAATAAAAAGTGCTAATATTGCCATTTATTAATAATTATCATCAAACTTTAATTGCATGGAGCACTTAGATAAACTAATGGCGGCGTATAACTCTGCCCCTGCCGAATACCAAACTACAAGATACTGGGAGAAATACCACCAATTATTAGTAAATGAAATTAAAAAAGCAGACCTAACCCAATTTAGAAACGGCAGCTACCCACTTTTTGGCACTTTTGGCTTTACCGAAACAATATACCATTACCATCATTCTGTACCCAAATATAAAAAATGGCTTTTATCCTTAATAAGAAAACTATTTATCACAAACCGTTCAATTTTACCCTATTCGATTAATATAAATAATATTCGCGATATAGCATACCGAAATTGCTTGTTTTTAGGCGAACTTAACAACGCTGTTTCTATTGAAAACTTAGAAGTTTGCACTTACGGCAAGCCAAATGACTTGTTTACAATAAACGGCAAAGCTTATACCATGCAGTTTTTGGGATTTTATATACGGTATTGCTTTGCACAAAAGCATATCAAATTTTCCGGAAATGAAATATTGATTGAGTTGGGTTCCGGATCCGGACACCAAGTTGAAATATTAAAAAAAGCATACCCAAATTTAACTGTTCTTTGTTTTGATTTGCCTGCTCCCCTTTATCTCTGCGAGCATTATTTAACACAAGCACTCGGCGCAGCAAATATAGTATCATCAGAAAAAACCTTGGAAATGAAAAACCTCGATAATTTAGAAAAAGGTAAAGTTTATATGTTTAGTAGTTGGCAATTTCCTTTACTAAAAAACTTTAAAGCCGATGTTTTTTGGAACGCCGCAAGTTTTGGCGAAATGGAACCCGAAATTGTAAAAAATTATCTCAGTAGTGTATTAGGTAATGTAAACTGGATTTATTTGTTGCAAGCTCAAAAAGGAAAAGAAAGCCACAACACATCGGGTGTAGTAAAACCAACCACCTTTTACGACTATGACAATATGCTTAAAGGGTATACCTTAAAAGAAACCCACGATGCCTACCAAGCCCACAGGCGAATGGCAGAAACCGGTGGGTATTTTGAGGCAATATGGCAAAAGGAATAGCAATTGTTCATTAATAAAAATACCTCTATATGAAAAAATTATTTCTTATCTTACTATTGACTTTTAATGTTTTAACTATTACTAAAAGTCAAACCTTTGATTTAGGAGGCAGCCAAAATGATGCCGGAAGAGGACTTCTACTCCTTGGCTCAAACACTTATTTGCTAAATGCAAGTACAAAAAGTTTTGGCGAAGGCCAAGAAGATATATTACTTGTAAAAATGTTTTGGGGGAACACAATTTTTGCCAAAACCTATGGTACGGCTAACAAAAACGAATTCCTTCGCAACATAATAAAAACTGCAGACGGAGGCTACGCCGGAGTAGGCACTAGCGGATCCGGAAGCACCGAGGAGGATTTACTATTTGTTAAATGGAAACCCAATTTAGACCTTGATTTTGCCAAACTATACGGTACTAACACCACTCTTGAGAGAGGTTTTGACTTGCTCGAAAAACCCGACGGCAGTATTATTTTAGGTGGCTCAACAACGCATGGTATGGGCGCAAGGGATGTTTATTTATTAAATATAGATGCAACGGGTACAGTACTATGGAGTAATGTTTTTGGTACTACCCTCGATAATAGCTGTTTTGATATGGAATTTGCCGCCAACGGCAATATTATGATAACTGGAACTTATTATAACACTAAGCCCAAAAAGCCTGAGATATTATTTGCTGAAATAGATGCAACTAACGGTAATCTTATAACCGCAAAACTAATTGTCGGCAACGAGGAAGACCACGCCCGTACTCTGGTAAAAACACCAACTAATGAGTGGTATGTAGTAGGGCATACTACATCTTTCGGAGCGGGTGGGTTTGATGTATTTATTGCTAAGCTTAATAGTAGTGGCTATATTATTTGAGCAAGAGCTATTGGCGGTAATCATGACGATTTTGTTGAATCTATAACACTCGATAAAGAAAATAATTTATTGCTTAGTGGCAGAACTGCAACCTGTACCTCCGGAAGCTATTCAGACTTTTTTGATTTGTTCCTTCTTAGGGTAGCTTCTTATGGCACAATAATAAACAGTAGGCATTTGGGTAGTAATGGAGATGATAATTTGCCCTTTAGTTCAAAAAATAGCATTCTGGCCATAAGCTCAACAGGATTTATTTACACAGGTAGCTTGGGAAATGGGAATTTTGGGAACTCCGATATTTTATATGCGCACGAAAACTGGATATCGCCCTCGTGTATAAGTGCCCCTTGCGATTTCCTTGTTTCTGATGTAATAATACCAACTTCCAACATTAAGCCAACAACTACTACGCTTAATATCTCTTCTGATGTTTCTTTAATTGCAAATGACCTAGTTCTTCAAAAAAAGGATTTATGCGCGTTACCTATACCAGCAGAAAAAAATACCAATAAAACCTGGCACTTAACAAATCAAATAGTTAACAATGTTTTAGAAGTATCCGGAAAATATGATACACCTGCCATAAACTATACCATCATAAATGCCTATGGTGCCACAGTTCAGCAGGCGATTAATGCCAGCTTCAACATTAATATAACCCAATTGGCAAATGGCTATTATTGGATTGAATTACTCGATACAAATGGTAAAACCGTATTGCCATTCATAAAACAATAGAAAACTTGTTTGAAAATAAGCCTCGCTACAAGGCCATGCCAATAGCTTGCGCTACCCGTTGCCCATCCATTGCCGCCGATAAAATACCACCTGCATAACCCGCTCCTTCGCCGCAGGGGTAAAGCCCTGCAATTTGTGGGTGCTGCAAGGTTTGCGCCAGCCTTGGTAGGCGCACCGGCGAACTTGTGCGCGACTCGGGCGCCACAATTTGCCCCGCCTCGCTAAAATAACCGGGCATTTGTTTGCCAAAATGAACAAAAGCGGCTTGTAATCTTTTTACTATAAAATTAGGCATCAATTGATGTAATGGCGCTGCAAACACGTCTGGAATATACGAAGTATGGTTTAAAGTTGCCGATAAACGCCCCATAACAAAATCGGGGAGGCGTTGGCAAGGGGCTTGCTGGCTGCCGTTTCCAGAGGTAAACATTTTTTGCTCAACTGCCGCCTGAAAAGCTAAGGCCGCTAAGGCCCCGTGCTGCTGGTAATTTGCTAAATCGGCCAATTGTACCTCAACAGCAATACCCGAATTGGCATACGCCGAGTCGCGCCGCGACATGCTCATACCGTTCACTACTAATTCGCCGGGGGCAGTTGCGGCGGGCACTATTAAGCCTCCGGGGCACATACAAAACGAAAAAACACCTCGCCCCAAACTTTGACAGGTTAAATTATACGAGGCAGCGGGCAAATAATCGCCGCGCTGGGCTTGGTGGTACTGCAGCTCGTCAATTAATGCCTGCGGATGCTCTACGCGCACGCCCAAGGCAAAGGGTTTGGCTTCTAAGGCCACACTTAATGCCTGCAAGCGGTAAAACACATCTCGCGCCGAATGTCCGGTAGCTAAAATTACGGCATCGGCAAAAACCTCATCTTGGCCATTTACCACCACTCCTTTTATTTTGCCGTTTTGTATAATATAATCGTTCACCCAACTGTTAAAATGGACTTCGCCACCAAACACCTCAATAGTTGCCCGCATATTAGCTACAATTTTTGGCAATTTGTTTGAGCCGATATGAGGGTGCGCTTCTACCAAAATATCCGGATTTGCCCCATGCTCGACTAAAATTTTCAAACTTTTTTCAATACTGCCGCGCTTGGTCGAGCGGGTGTAAAGTTTCCCATCGCTGTAAGCACCTGCGCCGCCCTCGCCAAAACAATAATTTGAGTTTGGATTTACTATTGAAAACTGCTGAATAGCCCGTAAATCGCGGCGGCGCGCCTGAACATCTTTGCCGCGGTCAAAAATAATGGGCTTAAAACCCAGCGACAAAAGTTCGAGGGCAGCAAAATATCCGGCCGGGCCTGCGCCTACAATAATCACTTTTTTTGATTGCGCTGTTGCCATTTTGTAGGTGCTGCCAACAGCGGGCTGAATAACAAAAGGCTCGTTGATATAAACATCGGCCTGAAAAATATATTTTGCCCGATGCCTGCTGCGAGCGTCTAAACTTTTCCGGATAAAATGAACGTGCTTTACTTCCTCGTTTTTATATCCGGAGGCCTTAATGGCTAATTCTTTACATTCCATTTTATTGGCTGCCTGCGGGGGAGTAGCCTCAAAAATAACCCTTTTTATCATGGTTAATTTGCAAAAAGAGGTGCTAAAAATTGATATTGAACACCCAACTGCACATAGCGTTGAGGCATGGGTTTGGTGGCACTCAACTCGTAATATTGGTTTAACAGGTTATACAGTGCCAATTCGAAGGTAAAACTACGGTTTTTTACTGGCAACACATAACCGCTATACAAATGCAGTAAAAAAAACCGGCAAATGGTTGCTATGGTCGCTTGAAATATAACGTTTTGAGGTGTAGGGTACTTCAATTTGTATATACCAGTTTGGGGTTTGGTAGCGAATCCTTGCCTCTGTTTGAAAAACAGGCACGTAAATTTGTTGTTTGTACAACGAGGCATCGTTGGCAATACTACTTTTGGTCGTAAAGGTTTTTGTTGCCGAAAGGCTAAAAAATCCGGAAAAAACCCACCCTTTGCCCTGCTCGAAGCTGGATTCTAACCAAGCCATGCCCCCGTAATTGGCAACGCTTTTCACGTTTCGGGGCGACCATACGCCCTGTGGATTAGGTATCCATTGAATCCAATTATTAATTTGTCGGTAATAGGTTTTTGCCGAAACCTGCAAATGCAGTTTTGAGTTAATATTTAGCCTTTTATTTTGCCCTCTAAGTGCTAAACCCCAGCTTTTTTCGGGTTGCAACTGCGTGTTGCCGCCCGGTTGCCAGTATAAATCGTTAAAAGTGGGTCGTCTGTGGTTGGCATCGAACTGAAGATACAATTTGCCCAGCGTTGATAGTTTATACTAAAGGCAGGCAAAATTATTTGGTTTAGTTATATAAACCCCGCGCATAGCTACTCGGTTTCAGCTACACCACCCAATTGTCTTGTCAATTCAACAAATTACAATACTACTCAAAGGAAATTGATAATTTTCAATTTTTAATTCTTAATAAGTTACTAAAAAAGCCAAAACCTTCGTACCTTTGCCCACTATTTTAAACGCTTGCCATATTTTTAAATAAGTAGCATGGACCAATCGCCACCCTTCAATACAGATTTATACCCCCGCGAAACCTATTTGCGATGGTATGAGTCGATGTATTTGCAACGCGCCTTTGAAGACGTAACCCTTAAACTCTACAAAAACGAACAAAAAATCAGAGGATTTTGCCACGTTTATAATGGTCAAGAGGCTGTATCGAGTGGCATAATTTCGGCAACGCATAGCGACGACCCGATTATTACGGCCTATCGCGACCACGGATTAGCCTTGGCTAGGGGTGTTAGTGCTAAGTCTTGTATGGCCGAGTTGTTTGGCAAAACAACAGGCTGCGCCAAAGGGAAAGGTGGCTCAATGCACTTTTTTAGCAGTGAACACCATTTTTATGGCGGGCATGGCATTGTAGGTGCTCAAATTCCAATGGGTACAGGTTTAGGCTTTGCCCAAAAGTATAAAAATACAGGTAAAGTTTGCATCACTTTATTTGGAGACGGCGCTATACGACAAGGTGCTTTATACGAGTCGTGGAATATGGCCATGCTTTGGAAAATTCCGGTAGTATATGTTTGCGAAAATAATGGCTATGCTATGGGTACATCAGTGCAAAGGTCATCGAATGTTCGCGAACTATATACCATTGGTCAGGCCTTTGATATGCCCAGTTTTCAGGTAAACGGTATGCGCTGCGAAGATGTGCATGAAGCTATTTTAGAGGCTACCGAGCGCGCACGCGAAGGCCAAGGCCCTACTTTTTTAGAAATTAAAACTTACCGTTACCAAGGCCACTCGGTTAGCGACGCCGGAAAATACCGAACCCGCGAAGAGTTAGAAGCCTACCGCGAACTTGACCCCATTGAAACAACAGCTTCAACAATGTTGCAAAATAATTTAGCTACCGAAGACGAGTTGAAAGCCATCCGGAAAAAAATAAATGAGGAAATTGCAGCGGCGGTTGTCTTTGCCGAGGAATCACCATTCCCCAATCCGGAAGATATTTATGAAGACATGTACGAAGATAATTCGTATCCGTTTCTTAAAGACTAATCTTAACTAATCTGTCTTGTTCTTAATTCAAATATTAATAATTCAAAAATTACAAACAAAAAAACTTAATTAACCATAAGTATAAACATTAATTAAATTAATTATGGCTCGTACAATACCTAACAATAAATTAAAAAATAAAAATAACGATTCTACCCAAGAAGAATTGCAAAGCCAAAAACGGGAAAAAACTTTTTTAGACCAGGAATTCGATATTTCAACTCAATATTCGCGTGCAGAAAAGTTTTTTGAATTGTACAAAAAGCAAATCTTGATAGTTTTGGGCGTAGGTTTGACAATTTTAGCCTTGTATTTGGCGGTTAAAAACATTTACTTACCAAGCCAAGAACAGGCAGCAATGGAAGAGATGTACCCTGCACAGATTTATTTTGAAAAAGACAGTTTTAAACTTGCTTTGGAAGGCGACGGCGAAAATCCCGGATTTTTAGGTGTAATTGAGTCGAATAATGGTTGGACTAAAGCAGTCAATTTGGCCGAATATTATGCCGGAATTTGTTATCTCAATATGGGTCAATACGAAGATGCCATAAAATATTTAGGCAAGTTTAGCGGTAACGATGAAGTTGTTAGCTCAATGGCTTTGGGCGCTACCGGCGATGCTTATTTAGAGTTAGACAACCCCGCGAAAGCATTGCAATATTACAAAAGTGCAGCTAATAATAGCCGAAACGACTTCTCGACCCCCATGTATTTGCTAAAATCGGGCATTTTAATGGAGCGTCAAGGGGATAAATCGGGTGCTGCCTCTGCTTACAAACAAATTCGCGACCAATACCCCGACAGCCCCCAAGCCCGCGATGCCGATAAATACCTTTCGCGTGCCGAAGCTGGGCAATAATAATAAAAAAAATAAATAGGCAAATAGCTGCTCCTTTACAAAACGCAACAACTTCATTTGTTATGTTGTTGCGTTTTTTTATTGCCTGTTATTTTTCGTTTAAGGCTATGGGCACGCAATATAAATAACAACTTTGTTGCATTAAAAAATGCTTTTTTTAAACACAACCTATTAATTTTATAAGGTGCTACATCAACAAACAAATTACCTTTGTGTTTAGATAATATAATTTGCAAACAGTAATAAGATGGCAATAAATTTAACAACGCTTTAAGTGGGGCAAAATGACAGGTTCAAATAGTAAAATCTTCTCGCGTTGTTTTATTGATTTATATTGCCTTAAATCAAACCCAATACAAGCAATATGTTAAATGCACTCATAAGGTTTGCCCTTCAAAATAGGCTGTTGGTTTTAGCAATGGCTTGCTTGTTATTGGTGTATGGCGTGGTTACCATTATAAGCCTGCCCGTAGATGTATTACCCGACCTTAATCGTCCGCGTGTTACCATTTTTTTAGAAGCCAACGGCATGGCGCCCGAAGAGATTGAAACTCAAATAATAACGCCGGTTGAAGTAGCATTAAATGGCGCAACAGGCGTTGAAGATGTGCGCAGCAATGCTAGCATAGGTATAGGAATGGTATTTGTAGAATTTGACTGGGGAACCGATATTTACACCGCCCGACAATTAGTAAACGAAAAGCTGCAAACAGTACAACTGCCCTCCGGAATTACGCCTGTTATGGGGCCAATATCGTCTATCATGGGGCAAATAATGATGGTAGGCCTTTGGTCAGATACAATTAGCTCAACCGAGTTGCGCACTTTAGCCGATTTTACCATCCGGAGGAGACTTATGGCCATTAAAGGCGTATCGCAGGTTATACCTATTGGGGGCGAGCGTTTGCAATACCAGGTGCTCGTTTCGTCGGCAAGGCTTAAACAATTTAATATTACCGTTGATGATGTGGAAGCAGCCATCGGCTTAACCAACCAAAACACGACTGGTGGTTTTTACGATAGCTACGGCAGCGAGGTGCTAATACGCAATATTGCCCGCGCTACTAATATTGAAGATTTGCAAAATACCGTAGTTGCGAATAAAGATGGGCTTCCAGTACTATTGTCGCAAGTTGCCGATGTGGTTTTTGGTGGCGCAGTAAAACGCGGCGATGCCAGTATAAATACACATAAAGCAGTAATTTTAACTATCGAAAAACAGCCAAGTGCCAATACCGTTGAGCTTACCAACCAAATTGAAACCGCATTGGCCGAGTTAGAGCCCTCATTGCCGCAGGGGGTAAAACTTAACCCGTATATTTTTCAACAAAAATACTTCATTGAACACGCCATACACAATGTTGTCGAAGCCCTTCGCGATGGATTTATATTGGTAATTATTATTTTATTTTTATTTTTACTTAATCTTCGCACTACCGCTATTACGCTTACGGCCATTCCCTTGTCGTTAGTTATTACTGCTTTGGTTTTTAAATGGTTTAATATTTCAATCAATACCCTAACCTTGGGCGGTTTAGCCATTGCCATTGGCGAATTGGTTGACGATGCCATTGTTGACGTTGAAAATGTTTTCAGGCGATTGCGCGAAAATTACCAAGCGCCAAATCCCAAACCAGTATTGCAAGTGGTTTATCAGGCCAGTAGCGAGGTGCGCAACTCCATAGTTTACGCCACCATCATTGTAATATTAGTATTTATACCTTTATTTTATATGCAAGGCATCGAGGGGCGTATATTTATGCCTTTAGGTATTGCCTATATCACAGCTATTTTGGCCTCGTTAATAGTATCGTTAACAGTTACACCTGCTTTATGCTCGTATTTGTTGAACAAAAATATTATTAAAAGTCATACCTCTGATGGCTTTTTGGTAAGATGGCTTAAACGGCAAAATACTAAACTATTAAATTGGAGTTTAAACAGACCCAAGTTTATTTTAATTTTATCCGGATGTTTAATAGCGGCTGCCCTTGCAGTCATACCATTTTTTGGCTCCGAGTTTTTACCACCCTTCAACGAAGGCTCATTTACCATCAATGTAACTACACCATCGGGCACCTCTTTAGAAGAAAGCGACAAAATTGGCACTATGGCCGAAAAGCTAATGATGCGGGTTCCGGAAGTAGCCTTTGCAAGCCGCCGCACCGGACGAGCAGAGTTGGATGAACACGTTGAACCCGTTAGCAGCTCAGAAATAGATGTTAAACTCAACGATACTATTAACAACCGGAGTCGAGACGAAATCATAGCACATATTCGCAAAGAATTATCCGTTTTAAAAGGCATAACCATAAATGTAGGTCAGCCAATATCGCACCGTATTGACCATTTAATGTCGGGGGTGCGCGCGCAGGTAGCCATAAAATTGTTTGGCAACGACCTTACCGAACTTCGGCAAATAGCCAACCAAATAGCGCATACAATTACCCCCGTAACCGGCGTAACCGATGTGCAAGTTGAAAAACAGGTGTTAGTACCACAACTTTTAATTAAAGTAAACCGTGAAGCCCTAAAAAGATATGGCTTACAAGCCGGAAAAGTAGCTCAAGACCTCGAAATATTTTATAATGGCAAAGTGGTTGGGCAAATTTACGATGGGCAAAAACAGTTTGATGTACTGTTGCGCACCAACCAACAAGAGCGCACCAATATAGAAGCCGTCCGCAATACACTTATAGACGCACCATCCGGAAACCTAATTCCGTTACACCAAATTGCCGATATTGAATATACCAGCGCCATTAACAGTATCTCGCACGAAAACGCACAACGAAAAATTACAGTTAGTTGTAATGTGCAAGGTCGCGACTTAGGCAGCACAGTCGAGGACCTTAAAAGCCAGATAGCACAAAAGATTAATTTGCCACAAGGCTATTATTTACATTATGGCGGCCAATACGAACAGCAAAAAATGGCTTCAAAATTAATAATATGGATGGCTGTTTTTGCCGTAATTGGAATATTTATCGCACTTTATCATTATTTCAAATCGGTGCCCATCGTTTTGCAAATTATGTTTAATATTCCCTTGGCCTTGGTTGGAAGCGTGATAGCAGTAGTTTTAACAGGTGGCATTTTTTCAATAGCTACTTTGGTGGGTTTTATTACCTTAACCGGAATAGCCTCGCGCAATGGCATTATGAAGATATCGCACTATATTCACTTAATAGAAGAGGAGGGCGAAACCTTTGGCAAACAAATGATAATTAGGGGTTCGTTAGAGCGTTTGGTACCGGTTTTAATGACGGCGTTGGTGGCAGCTTTGGCTTTGGTGCCGCTGACTTTAGACCCCCATGCACCCGGAAAAGAAATATTATACCCCGTTGCAACCGTTATACTGGGGGGACTGTTATCGTCAACATTATTAGACATGTTTGTAACACCGGCAGTTTTTTACCTTTTTGGACAAAAAGGCTTAAACAGTTATTTTAAATCAAAATCAATGGCAAATGAAAAATAGCGTATCTTTGCCAACTGTTATTAAATAATTAGTTGCTGACCTTTTTACCATTCTATTAATTACCTTGCGTGAATATAAATTTTTAGCCGCTGTTCTGCTATCTGCTTTGATTGGGGTTGTAGTGGCCTGTTCAACAGGTGCTACCAACGGCAAAGATAAGCCAAGCAACAACCCGACAAACAATATTGTACCAGCCGAAAATCCGGAAAAACTGCTGTCGCGTAGCTTCTCCGGAAAATCTGTTTTGTTCGATATGCAAAAGGCTATCTCGTTTTCGAGCAAAACCAAGTCCGACCAATTTCATCTTAAAGTTCAAGGCGATAGTTTGGTAAATAGCTGGGCATGGGTAAGTATTGTCTCGTACAAAGGCGATACCCTATTTAAGCAAAGTTTTGAAACCATGCTGTTGGCTACCGTAGATACAAGTAAAAAACCTGAAAATCAAATGGAGGCCGAAACTCTGGTAAAAAAACAGTTAGAAATATTTTTTAATCCGGATAAATTTATAAAACCTGCAATTGCAACAACCGAAAAATATGCGCAAAATTATACGGCATATATAGATAAAAAATCGTGGAACGCCATTAAAAACAACCCCGAGGCAATAGGTTTTAAGTTTCAAACAGCAGCCAACCAAATAAAATACTTAGCTTACGAAAAAGATAGCAACAGGGCCTTGGTATATTATAGTGCCGATTAATTAAACTTTTCTATTTCAAACATGAAAAAATCATATTGCGCAGTTGGCCTAATGTCGGGAACTTCGTTAGATGGTGTAGATATGGTTTGCGCACAATTTACCTACCACAATACCGATAAAACATGGACCTACAAAATATTAAAAACCGGATATATTGCCTACCCAAAACAGTGGAAACGGCGCTTATCGTTATTAGTAAAAAAAAATGCTATTACCTACCATAAAACCCACACTTTTTACGGACATTACTTGGGCGAGCTAACTAATGAGTTTATAAAAAAAAATAATCTATCCGGAAAACTTGATTTTGTGGCACTACATGGCCACACCGTTTTTCATGACCCCCATGACTTAGTAACTTCTCAAATTGGCGATGGTGCGGCAGTGGCTTACCTTACCGGCGTGCCGGCAATATGCCAGTTTAGAACAAGCGATGTGGCTGCTCATGGGCAGGGCGCCCCCATTGTACCTATTACCGACCTGTATTTGTTTGCCCAGCATAGATTTTGCCTTAATTTGGGTGGAATTGCAAATATATCGGCAAAAACCGCCCCTCCTAAAGCCATTATTGGTTTTGATATTTGTGCAAACAATCTGGTACTAAATCATTTTGCGAATTATTTTGGCCAAGAATATGACAATGAAGGGCAAATTGCACAAGCGGGGCAAGTAAATTCCGGACTATTTGAAGAATTAAACCAACTGCCGTTTTATAAAAAAACTTATCCTAAATCGTTAGATGCCGGATGGGTTAAAACTGCGTTAATGCCAATTTTTGAACGCTACGCTCTTGAACCACAAGATGTATTGCGCACTTACGTTGAACATATAGCCTACCAAATTGGGCAAAGTATTAAAAACGTCAATAAAACCGAAGAAATAAAAGATAACACCAATAAAGCCATCACTATGTTGGTAACAGGTGGAGGTGCGCACAACTCTTTTTTAATGGAGCAAATTGCCAAACACAGCCCTGTTTCGGTTATTAAAGCCAGCAACGATATTATAAATTTTAAAGAGGCATTAGCAATAGCTTTTTGCGGAGTTTTGCGTGTTCGTGGTCAGGCCAACGCGCTGTCGGCTGTAACGGGGGCACACCGAGATACAGTAAATGGCTGTATTTACCATCCTTAGCGGTGGATGTTTTTGCAACTGAATAGGTTTTATCCGGATGTTTTGAGCTAACCGGGAACTCAACTCCTTAATCAATTATCGAATCGAATAAGGAGGCGTTGGTGTTTTGTATGGGAGGTATTTTGCCCACGTGTTTATAGGCTTTTTCGGTTGCTTCGCGGCCACGTGGTGTGCGTTTTAGGTAGCCTTCTTGCACTAAATAGGGTTCGTAAACCTCTTCGAGGGTGCCGGGCTCTTCGCCTACGGCCATTGCTACGGTGTTGATGCCTACTGGGCCGCCGCTAAATTTTTCGATGATGGTAAGTAAAATACGGTTATCCATTTCATCGAGGCCATTTTCGTCAACATGTAGTTGGTTAAGGGCAAAGCGGGCAATTTCAATATCAATACTGCCGTTTCCTTTAATTTGGGCAAAATCGCGCACACGCCTAAGCAGGGCATTGGCTATGCGCGGGGTACCGCGGCTGCGGCGGGCAATTTCGTAAGCCCCTTCGGGCGATATTGGTGTTTTTAAGATGGCCGCCGACCGCTCAATAATACCTTGCAATACACTGGCCGGATAATATTCGAGCCGGAAGGTAATGCCAAACCTCGACCGCATAGGCGATGACAATAACCCCGACCGAGTAGTAGCGCCAATTAACGTAAATGGGTTAAGGCTTAACTGAATACTGCGTGCCGAGGGACCGCTTTCAATCATAATGTCAATTTTAAAATCTTCCATAGCCGCATACAAGTACTCTTCTACGGTAATGCTCAAGCGATGAATTTCATCTATAAACAATACATCGTTTGGTTCGAGGTTGGTAAGCAAGCCTGCTAAATCGGCGGGCTTTTCTAAAACGGGGCCGCTGGTCAATTTTAAATTTACACCCAATTCGTTGGCTATAATATGCGAAAGGGTTGTTTTGCCTAATCCGGGGGGGCCATGCAACAAAACATGGTCAAGCGATTCGCTGCGCAAACTGGCCGCCTTAATAAACACTTCTAAATTTGTAAGTATATGGGGCTGGCCGGCAAAATCGTCTAATTGTTGTGGGCGTAAAGCTTTTTCTATTGTTTGCTCGGCCTCGCTTAAATGCAATTTGTCGGATTTTAGATTTGGGTTGCGCATTGTTAGTGAAATGTGAGATGTGAGATGTGAGATGTGGTTAGTATATTGGGTATTTTTATCCGGAAAAAACTGTAAAAATGGGAGGTCGTTCTTGCGTTTAAAATTTTAAAACTTGGCTAACATCCCTATTTTATCCATCCTGCTTTGCTTTGCTTAAACAATTTACGGAATATTGAAAGCTTTTTTGATTTCACTGAATTCCGGAAGGTGTTCGCCGTGATATTCGGCTATAATTACAGGCCCTTTCATTAGAACCACTCCCGGATTTGAGCGAATCCATGTTTTAATTGGGGTGGCATCTAACAAATAAAATGGGTATTGATTGTTTACCAATTTCTCGGCATCTTCAATTGGCGATGAAGTAATGCCGTTAACCGGAAGTCCGGCTTTTTGGGCATCGGCTAATATACGATTAACTTCTGGAAATCCCTTGTTGCTAATTTTATCAATATTATAAGTACAAACAAAAAAATGATATCCGGGCAATTGCAGTAAAGAGTCGGCTACATCTTCGCCATCTGTATTTTGCACTATAAAATCTTTAATTAAGGGTTGTTCTGGCTCGCGTATTACCTCTTGTCGTGTTTTTTCGTTTACCATAGTCCAGTTTTTGTCTTCCCATATTCTACTTTTTGTGTATTCGTTGCCTTCCATTTCTTTGGTTTCTCCGGTCGAAGCATTTTTAAGGGTATAATAAATTTTAACAAGGCCTTCATCTAAGCCTTCCATAGATTTGCCTTTCAGTAAATCGGTGCCAACTTTGTAAGCCCTAAAATCAATTATAGGTTCGTTGTAGTAGTTGCTCATGGTAAAAAAGTAGGTGCCAACGGTAAGCAGTAGCAACAAAAACAAGGCTGCTTTATTGTTAAATAATGGCTTAATATGGTTGGCAAAAAACAGCAAAGCTACCAGCATAATGGTTAGCACAACATCTTTTAAAAACGAAACATAAGGTTTAAGTTTTACAAAATCGCCAAAACATCCGCAATCAGTTACTTTGCCTGTTAAATGCGAAAATCCGGTTAAAAAGGTAAAGAAAACAATGATGGCTACATATAAAAAAAGAGTTATCCGGCGCAAGGTTCCAAATATAAGCGAAATGCCCAAGGCAATTTCTAATACAATCATAAACACCGAAATAGCCAAAGCATAATGGTTACACCAATTCCAAAGCCCAGATAAAAAGGGCATATAATCGGTAAAAATGGTAAAGTAGTCTTCCATTTTAATAGCCGTACCCACTGGGTCAATAGCTTTTACTGCCCCAGAAAAGATAAAAAACGTACCTAAAAAATTTCGCAAATAGGCAACTCCAATATTTTGTTTCCTGTTAATAAGTAACGTAATTATTGTTACCCCAATTGTAATTACTGCAATTAAACCAAAAAGTGTGTAAACATTCATGCTGTAGGTATAATATTAAGTATTGTTTTTATTTAATAAAATGAGGCCAAAAACGGCATAGTTTAAAATATCTAAATATCCGGATTCAACTCCTTCTGAAGCTATTGTTTGCCCGCTGTTGTCTTCAATTTGTTTAATCCGGTATAATTTCATTAAAATTAAATCGGTAAACGAGCTAATGCGCATACTTCGCCAAGCATCTCCATAGTCGTGATTTTTTGCTTCAAGTAGTTGAACTGCGTGGTTTACCTGTGCATCGTAAAGTTGTAGAGCTTGTGGCGTAGTTAGTTGAAGTGGTAAATCGGCAGGCGCATTTACCTGCACCAAAGCCATAATGCAGTAATTAACAATAGCGGTAAATTCTTGTTCAATACCCTCGTTAATTTTTGCGTTTCCTTTTTCTTGAATGGTTCTAATGCGTTGGGCTTTTATAAACAGTTGGTCGGTTAATGAAGAGGGGCGTAAAATGCGCCATGCCGAGCCGTAATCGGCAGATTTTTTGGTAAAAACATGCCGGCATTGGTCAATGGCGGCCTTAAATTCGGCAAGAGTATTGTGCATGGGTGTTGCGCGAAGGCAAAATTTGTATCTTTCCGCAAAGATACGATGATAAACTTGTTAAAACTAAATATTTAGTTGCAAAAAATGGTTAATATTCCGTTAATAAACTTTAATCCGAGTATAAATTGCCGAGGTCAATTTTTGGATTTGCAGCATCCGGTTGTGATGGGTATTTTAAACACTACGCCCGACTCGTTTTATCTGGCAAGTAGGGTACAACAAAAAGATGCCATCTTATATGCCGCCCAAAAAATGGTATCGCAAGGCGCACGTATTTTAGATATTGGCGGCATTTCTACAAGACCTGGTGCCAAAATAGTTAAGGAGGAGGAAGAATTGCGGCGCGTATTACCTGCTGTTGTGTTGGTACGTCAATATTTTCCGGATATTATTATTTCAGTTGATACTTTTCGAGCTAAAATAGCACAAGCAGTTTTGCAAGCAGGGGCACATATCATAAACGATATATCAGCCGGAAATCTTGACCCAGACCTGCTTCCACTAATAGCGCAATGGCCAAATGTTCCGTATATTTTAATGCATATGCAGGGAACACCACAAAATATGCAGCAAAACCCTTTTTATGATGATGTTGTAGCTGAGGTGGCTAGGTTTTTTTGTCAAAAAATTACCGAATTGCACCAATTAGGCGTTTACGACATTATTATTGACCCGGGATTTGGCTTTGGCAAAACCTTACAACACAATTATACTTTATTGAAACATTTACACAGTTTAATTCAAATAACACAAGGAAAACCCTTGCTGGCTGGTGTTTCGCGTAAAAGTATGGTAACACGTTTGCTAAAAATTTCACCTCAACAAGCCTTAAACGGAACTACCGCACTGCACATTTTAGCTCTGCAAGCGGGGGCTTCCATCTTGCGCGTACACGATGTTAAGCCCGCTATGCAGGCAATTGCCATTTTTGAAGCATGGCAACAAGGGTAAAACAAATTAATGAAGAAACCGCTGCAATAATCAAACTTAGTTCAACTATTTATCGGCAAAGTTCTTTTAAATCTTGGGCAGCGCGGGCTACGTTTAATTGCGAAGCTTTTTCAATATCATTGCAGCCTTTATAAGTTTGGTTCAGGCTGTAATAAGCCAAACCACGGTAATAATAAGCAAGGCCGTCATCGGGCTGAAGCTCTAAAATATAACTAAAATCGTTTACGGCTTCATCGTAGCGGTTTAGCATACATTTGGCTACACCGCGCCCTTTAATAGCGGGGGTAAAATAATTTTTAAGGTCAAGGGCGGCGTTATAATCCTCAATTGCCGACTCGTAGTCGTTGATATAAGTTTTGGCAGTAGCCCGGCCTTGGTAAGCATTAATATAGTCGGGTTTAAGTTGTACACTGTGCGAGTAGGCCATTATGGCATCTTTAAATTTAGCTAATTTTAAGTAGGTAACCCCCAAATTGTAGTAAACTACTGGGTCTTTTTGGTCAAATTTTACTATGGCTTTGTAATCTTTAATGGCTTTTTTGGTTTCGCCTACCTCTGCGTAGCAGTTGGCACGCAGTTGTAACAGTTCTTTATTGTGTTTATCGGCTTTTATACATTTGTTTAACAAATCAATTGCGGTTTTATAGTCCTTGGCGGCAACCTTTAAAATAGCCTGATTGTAAAAATACTTAATATCTTCTTTCATTTTAAAAGATAAATTAGCGTTTGGCGGAGCACCGGCATTGGCTTTGGCCGAGCCAGACTGGGTATCGTATAAACTGCTGAGGTCTAATTTTAGGGTTTCACCATTTTTTGAGGCCGAACTTTTGCGCACAATAGTATTGTTTTCCGGAAGTGGCGGATGCTCTAAATCGGTATTGCTCGTAATATTGTTAGATGAATTGGTTGGCTCAAGTATTGGAGTATTATCGTTTTCAGCTGAGTTTAGATTGCCGTTTGCATTGGTATTATTTCCGGAATTGTTCGTAGCCGGTGCGGTTTCTTCTTCGAACATTTCAAATCCGGATGGATTTTGCAAAACACCACTGTTTTCTTCTTCGTTAGTTTGTTTAATAATAATTTGCGTTGGGGTTTCTTCGGTGTCGTTTCTCGATTTTTTTTTCTTTTTGGCCGGTTTCAATCCGCCAATTTGTGCCTGGGCGGGCAGCACCAAACAGAAAATTAGTAAAAGAAAACAAATTTTTATGATGGCTCTCATAGTGTTAAATGAGTTATTTGCTGGTTATAATTTTATTAATCGTTAAACGTTACAATGTGCTGATTTATTATTACTTAACAGTTTAAAGTAAACTTTGTTGGCACTGTTTTCTTGTATTCGCGCCCTTGAATTGTTTTGCCCCATCGCTAACTATTGAAAAAAAACTTGTTATGTTGTTAATTTGCTGATTTTACAAGCTACTACTTTAAACTCGGGACACATTGTTTCGCTGTCGCTTATATTGCTGGTAATGCGGTTAAGCATAACTTCCGGAAAATGGAAAGTAGAGCTAAGTATTCCTGGCAATACTTCATCGGTAATTTTGGCCTTTACAATCACGTGTCCGCGCGGACTTTCTACGTACACTTTATCGCCCATCTCAATATTATAAGCTGCCGCATCAATTGGGTGTATCATTAGTACATCTTGGCCTAAAATTTCTACGTTTTTAGTGCGGCGTGTCATGGTTCCGGCGTTATAATGTTCTAATTCCCGGTTAGTGGTAATAATAAAGGGGTAGTCGTCGGCAAAATGTTGTAGTTCTTCGCTTTCGCGCCAATGCTGGTAATGAAAAACACCTTTGCCCAATTTAAATTCTTCGGTGTGGAGCACTTCGGTTTCAGTGCCATCGGGTTTAACAGGCCATTGAAGCCCTGCATTACCCAAACGTTCCCAGGTAACACCTGCAAAAAATGGCACTATTCTCGACACTTCTTCCAATACCATTTCGGGGTTGTAATCGGGTTGGTCAAATCCCATTCGGCGCATTACCTCTACAATTATTTGGCCGTCTGGTTTTGTGCCAGGTAATGGGTCAACTACGGCTTGCACCCGTTGGATTCGGCGTTCGCCATTGGTAAACGTCCCCGATTTTTCAAGAAACGAGGTTGCTGGCAATACAACCGTAGCCCATTTACAGGTTTCGGTCATAAAAATTTCCTGAATTACTAACAAGTCTAATTGCTCAAGGGCATTAATTACGTGGCAGGTGTTGGGGTCGGTTTGAGCAATATCTTCGCCCATTAACCACATGCCTTTTAATTTGCCCATGATAGATGCCATAAACATTTCCGGAATTTTTAAACCTTTGCCTAACGGCACTTTTGTGCCATAATGCAATTCGTATTTTTTATTTATTTCCGGATTATAAGCATCTAAATAGCCCGCTCCTTGATGCGGTTGGCAGCCCATATCGGCAGCGCCCTGTACGTTATTTTGTCCTCGCAAGGGGTTTACACCCACTCCTCGGCGACCAATATTGCCAGTTATCATGGCAAGGTCGGCAATTTGCATTACAGTAAAAGTACCTTGCGAGTGCTCGGTAACGCCTAACCCATGAAAACTCATTGCATTGGGGGCGGTGGCGTAGGCAATAGCGGCCTCGCGAACTAAATCTTTGTCAACTCCAGTAATATTGGCTAATTCGTTAATATCTAAGGTTAAAATTTGATTTTTCATTTCTTCATAGCCAACGGTTCGGTTTTTTATAAAGTTTTCATCTTCTAAGCCTTCGGCAACAATATAATAAAGCAACATATTTAGCAGCGCCACATTGGTGCCGGGTTTAAGTTGCAAATGGTAAGTGGCATATTTGGCAAGCTCGGTGCGGCGTGGGTCAATCACAATGGTAGTATTACCTTTCATGGCAAACTGTTTCATTTTGGCACCGGTAACGGGGTGGGCATCGGTGGGGTTGGCACCAACAACCATAATACAATTGGTGTATTGAAGGTCAATTATTGAGTTTGTGGCCGCCCCAGTTCCATAAGTTCGTTGCATACCCATAGCAGTGGGCGAGTGGCATACCCGCGCACAACAGTCAATATTGTTAGTGCCAATTACCGCCCTTGCCAATTTTTGCATGAGGTAATTTTCTTCGTTAGTGCCACGTGCCGATGAGATAAAGCCAATAGCATCAGCACCATGATTGGCAATAATTTCTTTTAATTTGAAGGCAATAAAATCTAAGGCTTCGTCCCACGAAGCGGGTTCTAAAACACCATTTTTCCGGATATAAGGCGTGCGCAGCCTTTCCGGATGATTGTAAAACGAGAAAGCGAATCGGCCTTTTAAGCAAGTGTGGCCGCTGTTTACAGGTGCATCATAAGGGGCTTGTATGCTTTTAACTTTGTTGTTTATTGTTGCTACCTCTAAATTGCAGCCTACTCCGCAATAAGTACAAACGGTGCGGGTTTTTTGTACACCCACTACCGATTTGCTTTCAAAAACATCGCTAATGGCCGAAGTTGGGCAAGCTTGTGCGCACGCACCACAGCTAACGCAATCGCTTTCAAAAAACGACACGTCCGAGCCTTTGATGATGCGGTTATCGAAACCGCGCCCGGCCATGCTTAAAACAAATTGCCCTTGCACTTCGTCGCAGGCGCGTACACATCGATAGCAACTGATACATTTGCTCATGTCAGAGGTCATGTAGGGGTGCGAGAGGTCTTTTTTGCGGTCTAAATGATTCTTTCCTTCCGGATACCTAACATCGCGGATGCCCACTTTGGCGGCTACGCTTTGTAATTCGCAATTATTATTTACTTCGCAGGTAAGGCAATCGAGCGGATGGTCGGTTAAAACCAATTCAATTATATTTTTGCGCAATTTTAACACGCTGTCGCTAGATGTATATATGTACGAGCCTGGTATAACAGGTGTATGGCATGAGGCCTGGGTTTTAACGGGGCCATTTGCAGTCAGTGCCACTTCAACACTACACACCCGGCAAGCACCAAATGGCTCAAGATTAGGTGCATCGCAAAGGGTGGGCACTAATTCGTTGCCCAAATTGCGGCGCACAAAAGATAGAATAGTTTCGCCCTCGTAGATTGGAAACAACCGACCATCAATATAAGCGTTTTTAGTGGCTGTTTCTTGGCTTTTGGTGTTGGTTTGTATGTTGTCGTTGGTTTTATCGCGTAAAATGTGTTTCATGTTTTTTTAAACAAGGGATTAATTTGTAGTGAGTAAATTTGCCAAGTTGAGTTTGACTTTTATATTTTGCACTTATAAAATACGTATCAGTTTGAAATTTTAATTATTCAAAAAATTCGGCTAATTCGTCTTTAAAATATTGCATTGCGTTTTTTATAGGCAATGGTAAACCACCACCCAAAGCACATAACGAGGCATTTTGCATGGTGTCAACTAGGTCGGTAAACAGCAATTTATCAATTTTGTAATTCGCATCATGTTGTGCTTTGTTTAGTAGTTCGGCACCGCGAACCGAGCCTATTCGGCAAGGAAAGCATTTGCCGCAACTTTCGTGGGCGGTAAACTCAAATAAATGTTCGAGGTATTGAATTAAAGGGTAATCTTCAGGAATACATACTATTGAAGCGTGGCCTAACAAAAATCCGACTTGTTGAAAACTTTCAAAGTCTATGCTTAAATCCGGAATTTTATGAACCGGTACCAAACCTCCCAAAGGTCCGCCTATATGCATGGCTTTGATGGCATGTTTAAATCCGCCCCCTAATTCGTTTACAACTGTAGTTAAAGGTGTACCCATATCAACCTCGTACAGGCCAGGGCGATTAAAATGACCATCTAAACAAACTAATTTGGTGCCCTTTGATTTTTCGGTGCCAATTTTGGCAAACGCTTGGCCACCATGTTCAATTATATAGGGCACACAAGCCAGCGTTTCGACGTTGTTTACTATTGTAGGCTTGTTAAATAGGCCTTGCTGAGCAGGGTAGGGGGGGCGCACTCTAACTTCGGGGCGTTGCCCTTCAATGGAAGATAGCAGTGCGGTTTCTTCGCCGCAAATATAAGCGCCTTGGGCTTTTATAAGTTTAAAATCGAATGAAAATTCCGATTGTAAAATATTTTCTCCGCATAACCCAACTTCATATAATTCAACGAGAGCATTTTCAATGGCTTCAATGGCTTCCGGATATTCGGCTCGGATATATACTACGCCCCAGTTTGCGCCAATCATGTAACCACTTAACAACATGCCCAGCAAAACGCTATGAGGTTGTTGTTCTAATAAATAACGGTCGCTGTATGCGCCGGGGTCGCCTTCATCGGCATTGCATACTACAAATTTAGTTGCTCCGGGAGCATTTTTACAGGCTTCCATTTTAAAGCCCATCGGGAAACCTGCACCACCGCGCCCTCTTACGTTGGCAGTTTTAACTTCGTTAAGCAACTGTTCGGCGGGTTTATGCAGCGCTTTTTTAAGGGTTTGGTAGTAATCGTTTATGCCTATAAATGGCTTGGTTAAAATACGTGTGCCATAATGCTGAACATGATAGGAATCTAATTTTTCTGAGGACTGGCTTTTAATTTGCTGAATTTCATTGATGGCATTTCCTGAATAATTGTGGCCGTTGTAGTGAAAAGCGTGGTTTTGATGGCAACGCCCCAAGCAGCACATTTCGCCAATTTCGGCATCGGTAAAATGTTGTTGCAGTACTTGTTTTACGGCAGGTTGAGTGCCGGCAGTTAGGCAGGCCGAGCCATTGCATACATATATTTTTTTGCCTTTATTTTGTGGGCGGGTAAAATCGTAAAAAGTGGCGCTGCCATATACGTTGGCTTTGCCAATTAAAAAGTTATCGGCTAATTTTTCAAGCTCGGCTACATCGGGCGAGCCACTGCCTTTGGCCATGGTGCCAAGTTTCTCAAAAAGGTTATCGGTTAGGCCTTTTCTGCCCGATAGTTCGCTTAAATTTTTAGACATTTTAGGAAAATTAGTTGGCTAAATTGGTTTAACGCAACAAAAGTACAGTAAACTACGCTTGTATGCAATTTTAGCTATTAAAGATAGCAAAAAATGTGCTTAACTTGCTACCTGTTTTATACTTAAATTCATTTTCGATGAAATTATTACAAAAAAAGCCCTATGTTTGAGGCCGATTTTATTTACAAAACGTATTATGTTTGGTTTATTGATAAGTTAATTAATTGTCCGGATTAAAAGAATGGGCCATTTATTTAATTAGCTATTTTTTATTTACTTTGTTTTTATGGACGGTGCTACTCATTTTGAAAATCGAATTAACTTAACCCCGCTTCACGAAGCTGCTAATGCCATTAAAGCCGAAATTGGCAAAGCCATTGTAGGCCAGCACGAGTTTATTGAATTGCTGCTGGTTGCCTTGTTTGCCAATGGCCACGTACTAATTGAAGGCGTACCCGGTATTGCTAAAACACTAACCGCAAAACTGTTGGCACGCACTGTAAACACGCAATTTTCGCGTATTCAGTTCACCCCCGACCTTATGCCAGCCGATGTAATTGGCACCTCGGTTTATAATTTTAAAACCTCGGATTTTGAATTTAAACGCGGCCCTATTTTTGCCAATTTAGTGTTAATTGACGAAATAAACCGTGCTCCCGCTAAAACACAGTCGGCTTTGTTTGAAGTAATGGAAGAGCGGCAAATTACTGCCGACGGCACCCGTTATGAACTTCCTCCGCCGTTTATGGTATTGGCTACTCAAAACCCCATTGAACAAGAGGGCACCTACCGCTTGCCCGAAGCGCAATTAGACCGGTTTTTATTTAAAATTGTGGTCAATTACCCTAATTTAGACCAAGAAATAGAAATATTACAAGGCGCACAAGCCGGAAAACAAACCCATTTTAACACGTTGATACAGCCTGTGTTGACTGTGGACAATTTGCTACAATACCGTAATTTAGTCCAACAAGTACACGTCGAGCCGCTGTTGATGCGCTATATAGCCAGCGTTGTGCAACAAACCCGAAAACACAAAGACATATTTTTAGGGGCATCGCCACGGGCATCTTTGGCTTTGTTAAATGCAGGCAAGGCCTTGGCAGCCCTTCGCAACCGCGATTTTGTAAAACCCGAAGATATTCAATATTTGGCTGCCCCGGTAATGAATCATCGTATTTTGCTAAGTCCCGAAAAAGAAATGGAAGGAGGTACTGCATCGCAGGTGATTAATTTATTAATGCAACAAACTGAAGTGCCGAGATAGCATAGCTTTCTAACCTGACCTGTTTATGCTTAAACCTACAATTAAGATAAATCCCCGAACAGTTAGTTCTATTCAAACATCCTTACAATTAGTGCCCCTATGCTTTCCATATTAGATTGGTTGTTAATTGCCCTGTACTTTGTTATTTCTTTGGTTATTGGCCTGCGCTACGCCAAATTTGCGGGCAAAGATCTTTCTCACTTCTTTTTAGGAGGCCGAAGTTTACCTTGGTATCTTGCCGGATTAAGCATGGTGGCCACCACTTTTGCCGCCGATACTCCTTTGGCTGTTACCGAGTTAGTGGCAAACAACGGCGTGTCGGGCAATTGGCTTTGGTGGAACATGCTGGCCAGCGGTATGCTTACTACCTTCTTTTTTGCCAACCTTTGGCGGAGGTCGGGCGTGCTTACCGAGGTAGAGCTGATAGAACTGCGCTACAGCGGCCCCGAAGCTAAATTTTTGCGTGGCTTTAAAGCCGTTTATTTGGGTTTGTTTTTAAATGCCATGATAATAGGCTGGGTAAATGTAGCCATGATTTCGATTTTAGAGGGCTTTTTTGGTATTAGCCCCCAACTGGCTTTAGCTATAACCGCCGGATTAATGCTGATTACAGCGGCCTATTCTTCTATATCCGGATTAATGGGTGTTGCTGTTACCGATGCTTTTCAGTTTATAATTGCCATGTTGGGCTGCATTGTTCTGGCGATTCTTGTTGTAAGCTCTGAAAAAATTGGCGGCATAACGGGTTTAACCCAAAAACTCCCCGACTGGTCGTTGCAGTTTTTTCCGAGCCTTTCTAATACTGGCGCGGCAGGCCAATCGTTGGCAATAGGTATGGGTACGTTTTTGGCTTTTGTTGGTGTACAATGGTGGGCAAGCTGGTATCCCGGGGCCGAGCCGGGCGGCGGCGGTTATGTAGCCCAGCGTTTTATGAGCACCAAAGACGAAAAAAATGCCGTTTTTGCCACCTTGTTTTTTCAATTTGCCCATTATTGCCTGCGTCCATGGCCTTGGATTTTGGTTGGCTTAGCTGCTATTGTGCTGTACCCAGATTTGACCAATAAAAAAATGGGCTATATTTATGCTATGCGCGACTACCTGCCTTCGGGGTGGCGCGGCCTAATGTTAGTAGCTTTTATTGCAGCCTATATGAGCACTATTGCCACACAGCTTAACTGGGGAGCCAGCTATTTGGTGAACGATTTGTACAAGCGATTTTTGTCGCCGCCGGCAAAACATCCGGATACAGCTACCGCCGAGCGCCACTATGTATTAGTGTCTAAATTTGTTACATTATTACTAATGCTTGTTGGTTTAATTGCCTCTACGTTTATCAATAGCATATCGGGGGTTTGGCAGTTTATAATGGAATGCGGCGCGGGTTTGGGCTTGGTGCTTATTTTGCGATGGTATTATTGGCGTATCAACGCATGGAGCGAAATAGTAGCTACAATTACCCCTTTTTTGATTTTTGCAATAACCAAAGCATCCGGAATAACTTACCCTACGAGTTTTTTTATGACGGTTGGTTTTACTACATTCGCCTGGATAGTTGCCACCTATTTAACACCTCCAACCGATGCCAATACCCTTATTTCTTTTTATCAAAAAGTGCAGCCCCAAGGGGTGTGGTGGCCAGTTCGCGACTTGTTAAATTTGCCCGTCAAAAATGATAATAACTTGCAAATTGCCTGGCTTTTTTTATGTTGGCTAAGTGGTATAGCAATGGTATATAGTGCTTTGTTTGCAACGGGTAAACTAATTTTTATGCAGTGGACAAGCGGTTTTGTTTGGACAGTTGCCTCCATAATTAGTTTGTTTATACTTAGATGGGCTATGCGCAAATCGGGGTGGTAAGCAAGGAAGTAAATAGTGTTTAATGCTAATTAGCCAACCCAAACGCGCAAATCGTGCCCCGTCATTTGGTTTGATGGCTTTAAACCCATAATGGCTAATATGGTGGGGGCTACATCGGCCAAAATGCCGTTGCGCAACCGCCATCCGGAAATATTGGGCTTGCTGCTAACCCAAAAAATAGGAACGGGGTTGGTAGTATGGGCGGTGTTGGGGCTACCGTCTTCGTTTATCATTACATCGGCGTTGCCGTGGTCGGCAATTATTATCAATTCGTAGCCATTGGCCAAGGCAACTGGTACAATTTGCGCCATACAAGCGCTGACAGTTTGTGCGGCAATTACGGCGGCACTAAAAACGCCGGTATGCCCAACCATATCGGTATTGGCAAAATTTAAACAAATAAAGTCAGATTGTTTTTGTGGCAACAGTGCTAAAAGCGCTTCGGTAAGTTGTGGGGCACTCATTTGAGGCTGTAAATCGTAGGTAGCTACTTTGGGCGAGGGTATTAATCGGCGATTTTCGTTAGGGAATTCGGCTTCGCGCCCTCCGGAAAAGAAAAAAGTTACATGCGGGTATTTTTCGGTTTCGGCCATACGGGTTTGCTTTAATCCGGCGTTTGAAATTAGTTCTCCAAGCGTTTCGGTTAAATTATCTTTAATAAAAACAACTTCAACATTTTTAAAATTGTCGTCGTAGCGCGTTATGGTAATGTATTGAAGCGGCTGCGGCTGCATATTTAACTCTGGAAACGCTTGTTGGGTAAGCACTTGTGTTATTTGCCGGCATCTGTCAGTTCGGAAATTAAAGCAAAAAACTATATCGTTAGGCTCAATGAGGGCAATAGGCTGGCCATCTGAATTAGTTATAATACTTGGCGGTATAAACTCGTCTGTAATACCTTGTTGGTAGGCGTGTTCAATGGCTTCGCTTGCCGATGTGAATGTGTTTCCGTACCCATTTACCAGTAAGTCGTAAGCTTTTTTTGTGCGCTCCCACCTTTTGTCGCGGTCCATGGCATAATAGCGACCACAAACCGTTGCAATACGTCCGGAGGTTGGCAATAATGCTTTTTCAATTTCGGCGATAAACTGTAATCCGCTTTTAGGGTCGGTGTCGCGCCCATCGGTGAAAACGTGAATATAAAAATTTGGCACCGCTGCCTGTTGTAATATGGCGATAATTCCTTTTAAATGTTCAATGTGCGAATGAACTCCGCCATCGCTCACTAATCCTAACAAATGGATGGGCTTTTTTTGATGTTTGGCGTTGTAAATAGCTTTCCGGATAATGGCATTTGTGGCTAATTCGCCTGTTTGGATGGCTTTGTTAATGCGCACTAAGTCTTGATAAACAATCCGTCCAGCGCCAATATTCAAATGTCCTACTTCGCTGTTGCCCATTTGTCCATCGGGTAAACCAACAGCTTCTCCATGCGTAGTTAGCTCGGCGTGCGGGTAGTGTATATATAATTCGTCTATAAATTGTGTATCGGCCTGGGCAATGGCACTGTGTGCCGGGTTTGGCCCGTGCCCCCATCCATCGAGTATCACCAAAAGGCAGGGTTGAATTTCGATTTGCTTTTCCATTGAATTAAACGCTCATGTAAATTTAGCATCAAAGTTACAACGCATAATGCTCAAAAGTAAAATAAATATTTTATTTTGCCGTTTAGTAAATTGATAGGCAAGCTTAATGACTATTTTCCGGTTAAACGTCAAAATTGTAAACAAATATAAAAACGCACCTTAAAAAATCCTTTTCTAATTTAGTTCTCTCCCCCTCCATCCCTCATGAAACACTTACTTAATATTTTCGTAATCGTTTTTATTAGCTTGCTGGCCTCTTTTTCAGTAACCGGGCAAGATTATGCCTCGGCCTGCGCACAGGTAATGCAACTGCCTTGACAAGTGCATTAGCATCAACGATTGATATTGCCCTGCCCAGTAGCGACGGAAGCTATACTACTGTACAAGCAACCCAAGTTTTACAACAATTTTTTAACCAAGTGCAACCAACCGGATTTAGCGTAAAACATTCGGTAAAAGCCCCTAATGGAAGTAATGCAGTAGTTGGGCAATTAAACACCAAAAAAGGAGTTTACAGGGTTAATTTGGTCCTTGCCAACGGTAAAATTGACGAAATTTCGTTTAAACAGTAAATAGCCGACTTTGCTTAACAAAAACCTTGCTTTGTATCATTAGCTAATTAAATATCCGGAAGAAATTGCCAGATGAATTTAGTTTAGTTTTTTCCGGAAGAAAACAATAATTGCTGCTAATAAAAAAAGTCTTAAATAACACCGAGTTCCTTGCCTGCTTGAGTGAAAGCTGCAATAGCTTTGTCTAAGTGGGCCTGCTCGTGTACGGCACTAACTTGCACCCTAATGCGTGCCTGCCCTTGTTTAACAACAGGGTAATAAAAACCTACCACATAAATACCCAATTGAAGCAGTTTTTCGGCAAACTGTTGTGCCAGTACCGAGTCGTACAACATAACGGGTACAATGGGGTGTGTGCCTTGTTTTATGTCAAATCCGGCGTTGGTCATGCCATTTCTGAAATATTGGGTATTCCATTCTAATTTATCGCGCAGGGCGGTAGTGCTGCTTAAAAGGTCAATTACCGCTATTGAAGCACCTACAATTGAAGGGGCAACCGTGTTTGAAAACAAATAAGGCCGCGAGCGTTGGCGCAGCATTTCAATTATTTCTTTGCGGCCACTGGTAAAACCGCCCGATGCCCCGCCGAGTGCTTTTCCGAGTGTGCCGGTAATAATATCAACTTTATTTATAACGTTGCAATGCTCGTGAACACCACGCCCTGTTTTGCCCATAAATCCGGTACTGTGGCACTCATCAGTCATTACCATTGCCTCGTATTTTTCGGCTAAGGCACAAATTTTGTCTAACTGAGCAATGGTGCCATCCATAGAAAAAACGCCATCTGTAACAATAATCCGGCGGCGGCAATGTGTTGTTTTTTGAAGTTGCGCCTCTAAATCATTCATATTATTATGGGCGTAACGGTAACGCTCGGCTTTGCTAAGGCGCACGCCGTCAATTATGCTGGCATGATTAAGCTCGTCGCTAATAATGGCATCTTGTTCGGCAAAAAGCGGCTCAAATACCCCCCCATTGGCATCGAAAGCGGCGGCATATAAAATGGTATCTTCGGTGCCCAAAAATTCCGAAATTTTTGCTTCTAAAATCTTATGGATGCTTTGAGTGCCACAAATAAACCGTACCGACGAAAGGCCATAACCCCAATCATCAATGGCTTGTTTGGCAGCGGCAATTACCTGCGGGTGCGCCGAAAGCCCTAAATAATTGTTGGCACAAAAATTTAAAACACTTCCTGTGGTTTGAGCGGTAGAAATTTCGGCTTGTTGAGGTGTAGTTATTATTCGTTCGGTTTTGTAAAGTCCCGAATGGCGTATTTGGTCAATTTCGGTTTGTAGCTGGTCTTTAATGGTGTACATAAAAATTGAAATTGGAGAATAGTTGGGTTGATTTTTTGTTTTTTCGGCGATTAAATGAGAACTTGGCTAAATTATATCCGGAAAAATTGTTGTACGTCTTATATACGCTAAATATAATCCGGAATAAAATAATTTAGACAACTGTTTCAAGCTACAAAAATAGGTATTTTCTTTGGCTTTAAATATACTCGGTTATTTGTATGCGTAGTAATTTTACTTAATTTTTGTTTTGTAAAATGGATGGGTCTGTAACTTTCCAAATTACTATTGTTTGAGGGTCTTCGTACAATTTCACTAAACTTGGAGGTGAGTTTTTAATATACTGCGGCAGTCGTTCCCAATTTAATCCGGATAAACTTTGGGTATGCCAGTTGTTTATCACATAAACACTGTCGGAGGGCGAAAACTGGGCTTTAGTGGCCTCGTCAAAACTTAGGTATTGATGTTGGTAGGCTTGGGTATTAAAACCATAGTAATAGTTGGCTAAATTGCGCTGTACTTTGTTGGTAACAACTGTAATTTTATACGGTTTATTTTTAAAGTAATTCCAAATAAACTGTTTTTGATGGGCATAACCGTTGTTGTTTGCATACAGCATATAACTTGCCGGATAAATAATTGTAGCAGCAAAAAATGCAATTGACAATAAAATTTGTTGGTTCGCAATTTTGCGTTTTGTTTCAAAAAGGATTAGTGTAAAAACAAATATTAAAAACAAGGGCAAGTACAAATATAAACTCGCCCATTTATTGGCCGATAAAAGACTGCTAACAAAGCAAACTGCTGCAAAAAGGGTTAAGTAAAGGGTGTATTTATTATGCTTAGCCCAAATAGCCAATACTTGACCAGCCGAAATGGCCGCTACGGGAATTAAAAACAGGTAGTGGCGGGGGTCGGTGCGCATAGGCATATAATTAGTAAATGAGGTGGTTGTAAAATATGCCGACATAAACAGCCCTACAAAGACTATTGCCCAAAAAGATTGCTGGGTGGGCATTTTAAGCATTAGATATAACTTGCACTGTGGCCAAACCAAGGGCAAAGCCAAACCCATACTTATAGCCATACCCTGCTGAATAAACAGCAAAATTAAGCCGTAGGTAATGCGCTGCATTAAAGGCTGTAAGTTTTCGGTATAGTTTGGGTTGTAGTACATGTTTTGTGCTATGGCATCAAAACGCATCAGCCAGTTGCCGGTTAATGAGCCAATAAGCAATAAATAGGTCAATAAAATAACGCTGCCAGCTAATATGCTGCCAAGCCAAAAATGCCGCATGTGTTTATTGCCGGCAAAGCCATCAACAACAAGTAAATACAATAAAAAAGGTGTAATTACAAAAACAGTTTCTTTGGCCAGAAAGGCAAAAAACAGCGCAAACGCAAAACCTAACTGATACCAAAGCAGATTAAGTTTGCGTTGAGGTTTATCCGGAGCGGGCGTTTTAGCATCCGGAGAATTGCTAAACCTGTATTGACAGTAAATAACAAATGCAGCCAAAATGCCAAACGCTTGAATAATGTCGGGCATAATTTTATCGGCATAAAACAAGGTCCAATGGTTAAGCGCCCAAACAATAGTTGTAAAAAACATGGCCAATTTGCCAAATTGCGAAGCAACATAAAGCAATAAACAACCCGTAGCCAGCGTAATGGCCAAAGGGTATATAGACGAGGCCGTGTCGTTAATGCCAAATAGGGCATAACTTATTGCGGTTGGTACTATAATTGCCCACCTATAGGCAAACATGTCGTTGTTAAGCAATACATTTCCGTTTGCCCATTGCGCAGCGTAGTAGGCATAATCCATGTCGTCAAAACCGTAATGACCAAAATAGCCGTAAACATGATAAACAACCAACCAAATTGCCAAACCGCCCAACAAAAAGACGGCAAATTTTTTGTTGGGCATAGCGTTTATCCGGTTCATAGGGATAGAATTAATTTAAGGGTTGCTGGCCTTGTTTTTATCTTTCTATTTTATCAAAGTTAAATTGCCTTTAAACACCATTTCTTCGTCAAAATAGGTTTTTACAAGTGCATACCATGCATAAACACCTGTTTCTTGTGGTTTTTGTTTAAACAAGCCATTCCACCCGCCTATGTCTTCAATTGTTTGCCCACTGCCTTGGTACACCATTTGCCCCCATCGGTTATACACTCTGAAATTAATTATTTCTTTTATTCCTCTTGTATGAACAAGCTGAAACACATCATTTACACCGTCATTATTGGGCGAGAATGCGTTGGGTGCAACCAAATCAATAATATTAGTAACCGTAATAGTTAAGGTATCGGTAGATTTACAGCCATTTGCATCGGTAGCGGTAAGTGTGTAAATAGTAGTGGTTAGTGGGGCGGCTACGGGGTTGGCAATGGAGGGGTTTGAAAGCCCGGTTGGAGGCTCCCAGTTTAATAAAACGGCAGTTGGTGCGTTGGCTAAAAGGGGTAAATTTTCTCCGGCGTTAATAATGCCTCCTAATCCAGCATCTACAACCGGGTTCTCTAAAACGGTAATATTAACCGAATCGGTGGCCGAGAAACATTCGTTAAATGCTGAGACTGTATAAATTGTACTTGAAGGAGGGTAAACCCAAGTGCTGGGCGATGTTGGGTTGCTTAAATATTCATCCGGAGACCATAAAAACGAAGTGGCATTGGCAGTAGCCGCAATTTCAACCGAGTCGTTTTGGCATAATACGGCATCGGGCGCAAATATTTCTACCGGTTGAATTACGGTTATTGTTATTTTGTCGGAATTGCTGCATTTATTTGTGTCGGTAACAGCGAGGGTATAAATATTTGTGCTGTCGGGCTGAACCACCCAGTTTAAATCGGTGGTATTTGTTTGGCCGTTGCCGCTCCATTTTATAGTTTTGTATTGAGGTGGCGTAACTAAACCTGTTAAAGTAATTTGTTGTCCTAAACAAATTGCGGTGTCGTTTCCGGCAAAAACGGTAGGAAGTGGATTTACAAATGCAAATAAATTGTCGTTCCATTTACAACCGTTTTCGTCTGTTACGTTCAAATTAAATTTTACGGTATCGGCGGTTGGTTTGCCGGTGGTGTTGGCTGCTTTACTGTCTGTAACTTGGTTTGCAGGTGTCCATTGGTATTTGTAAGCGGGCTTGGGTGCAGGGCTAAGCATTTTAAGGCTTACGGTTTGCCCTTCGCAAATTGTTTGGTCGGGGCCTACATTTATGATTAAATTTGGATGTATTTCTATGGTTTTTGTAGTTGTTGCCGGGCAATTGCTATTAGCATTAACTGTTAGGGTTACGGTATATTTTCCGGATGTTTTGTAAGTATGTTTTGGCAGTTTTTTTGTTGAGGTGTTGTTGGCACCCGAGGTGGGGTCGCCAAAATCCCAAAAATAGTCGCTGGCGGTTGTATCGGCAGGCGTAAAGCTAACAACTTGTGTGGCGCAAGGATTAACAAAAGTAAAATCGGGCGAGGTAGAAGGAAAAATTGTAATATTTTGAACAGACGTAACCTTACAGCCCAAAGCAGTTGTTACGGTAAGGCTAATTTGATAATTGCCCGGTTTTTTGTAGGTATAAACAGGATTTTGAACAAAACTGCTGTCGCCGTTGCCAAAACTCCACGCCCAACTGTCTATGGCACCAAAATCAGATACAGACAAGTCTTGAAGCCATACCGGACTATAGGCGCAAGTATCTTTTAGGGCAAACTTGCTTTCTAATTTTGGATAGAGGTTTAAAATAATAGTGGTACTGTCGGCGCAATTTAAGTTTTCAATACCGGCATCGGCCCAAAGTTTGATGGTGTAAGTGCCGGTATCGGGGTAGGTGTGCGAGGGGTTTACGAGATCCGAAAAATTTAAAACTCCGGATGCCGGATCGCCAAATTCCCATTTATAATATTTTGCACCTAAACTTTGGTTGGTAAATTGGATGGTATAATCGCCTTCGCAGTCGGTAATAACAAGGTTGCCTTCGGCGGTAATTTGGTCTGATTTTACCAAGGCATCAATAACAACACATTCGGTAACATTAAACTGAAAATCGCGGCGGATGGTATTTATAGGCACCCCATTGCGAAACTCGGTTACACAAATACCCACCACAAATTGGCCAATTGTATTAGGAAAACCAGTTAAAATACCTGTTTTGGCATCAATTGAAACTTTTGGTGTGCCGCCCAATGGGTTTGTAGCCATATAGCCTGCCTGCCAGGTTACTGTTTCGTAGGGTGGCGGCGGCGGAGGGTCGGCGCATTGCAGCGGGGTATAAGATCCGGGTTGAGGGCATATGTCGTTGCCTCCAATAAGGGGGTCGCAAAGTTCGTACACCAACGAGTCGCCGTCAATATCGGTAGCCGAGGCATTGACCCACAAGGGTTGGTTGGCACATATTACCGTAGGCGGAAAACTGTTAAAATTGGGCGAGTTATTGCAAAGAGCTATATTTTGCGGTGGTATATAGGTGCTATATGTTGAGCCAGTTTCGTTAGGCGTTACAATATTAATAATGGTACTGTTGCGGCTGTAGCGTTGATAAACCAACCAATATCCGGATGTTTCTGTGTTTAATTTAATATTTTTAGTATAAATACCGCGCTCTACACAAACGGGCGGCAAGGTTTCCAAACAAATATTATTAGGTGGTTGCACATAATCAATCGCGGGATTTAAGATAGAATCTTTTTTTAAAACTTGCCCATCGTCTTTGTAAATAAACAGGTAGGCGGGGTTGTCTAATTCGGCGCAGTTAGTACAATAACAGTCGCGGTAAATGGTTATTTTTATTTTGTAGTTGCCGTTATCGTCTAAACATTCGTAGGTAATTTCGCCCCCTACTATATGAAATGCCTGTGTTGTTTGGCTTAGCAGTAAGAAAGCAAACAAGCATATCGAAACAAAAAATAATTTAATATTGAGTAGAGGAAGCATAAAATTTAACTTTTTCATTAACAAATCTGTTTTAAGCGTAAAGTATCAACGCAAAATACGGCAATTGGTATTGTGTTTTTAATAAAAGGGCAAAAAAACGTTTAAAATTTAACAAAATTTTATTTTATAGCCTGTTAGGTAGGCATGGCAATGAATTGTCCTTGCAACTAATTTGCTGTTTAAAATGTCCTTGATAAAACTTGGATAGATTTGGTGAATCATGGGCAAAATTTTTAATAATATAGCTTAAACAAAAATTCAGCAATATCCAGAAAAAAGCCGTAACTTTGCATGTTCTATTAAGTATGAAGAAGCAATATTATATTTTATCGTTATTTATTTCCGGATGTCTGTTACTATGTACATCGAGTTGCGATAACTATCAGAAGATATTAAAAAGTACCAACCACGAGCTAAAATACAAAAAGGTTAAAGAATATTATAATGCAGGCCAGTGTACAAAGGCTATTCCGCTTTTTGAAGACTTAATGGGGGTGTACCGAGGCAGTAAAGAGGCCGAAAAACTGTATTATTTTTATGCCTACTGCCAATACTCGGATGCAAATTACCTGATGTCGGCCTATTATTTTCAAAACTTTACCGAAATTTACCCTAATAGCGCTTATACCGAAGATGCAATGTATATGGTGGGTTATAGCCATTATCAAATGTCGCCAAACATAAGTTTAGAGCAAACCGAAACCGAAAAAGCCATTGAAACCTTACAAACATTTATAAATACTTACCCACAAAGCGACAAAGTAGCCAGCTGTAATATTTTAATTGACGAACTAAGGCTTAAATTAGAAGAAAAAGCTTTTATGAGTGCAAATTTATATCATAAAATTGGCAATTATCAGGCGGCAATTACTTCGTTTAAAAATGTACTGCGCGATTTTCCGGATACAAAACGAAAAGAACAAATTAGTTTTAATATTTTAGAATCTGAATATGATTTGGCAAAAAAGAGCGTCGAAACAAAACAAGCCGACAGATATAGTCAAGTAATAAAAACTTATACAAATTTTATTGAGCGTTTTCCGCAAAGCACTTACATTAAAGATGCCGAGCGTATTTTTTCGTTGGCCACGAATGCCTTAAAAAAAATTACTGCCAATTAGTTTATTCATTTTTGCACCATTCATTCAAAATATAATTAACAAATTAACCAATCAACGAATTTACATTTATAATACCATGAGTAATTTACCTAAAAAGAAACAACAGAACAACCAAAATGCTACGCATATTAGCAATTATGGCAAAAAGAAGAAATTTATTATTGCCCCTAACATTGAACCACGCGACCTAAACAGCCTGCACGAAATTACCGGAAACACCTATCAAACCATTGCTATTGTTGGCAAGCGTGCCAATCAAATAGCGGCAACTTTAAAAGAAGAGTTGCACGAAAAGATTGAAGATTTTGTCTCGGCAACTGACACGTTAGAAGAGGTTCATGAAAACAAAGAGCAAATTGAAATATCGCGCGTTTACGAAAAAATGCCTCATGCCACTTTATTGGCACTAGAAGAGTTAATGGAAGATAAAATTTATTTTAGAATGGAAGAGCCGGTTATTGAAAAAACTGAACAATAAATCCGGAAACACAAAGATAATATTTAGTTTTAATAAAAAAAGAGGGATAACGTTATCCCTCTTTTCTTTTTCTAATAATTAATTGGCTTATTTTGCCAATCCTCCTGCCGCAATCTTTAATTCGCTGCGCATATTATCGAGGGCATTATTAGGCTTTAATAATGTCTTAACATCTTCGTAGCTCATAAAAATTGTAATAATGCCCATAGCATAAGGGCCAATTTCGTAAGGATTATATACAAACCCAATACCGCCGGGCGCTAAATAGAAATTGGGTGTTATGTAAAAATCGCTGTCGGTTACAAGCAAAACATCCTGTAACGGCTGACTTGGTTTTAATTTATATTTTTTCCGCAATTTTTGCAGCAATACTTTGCGCAGTTGGGTGGTGTCTGTAAAAAGTTCTTTTGCTGTAATGAAACTGCCATTTTTCATATTATAATTATAATACATTGTGCTGTTCATGCCATGTGCGCCTCCGGTATAACTGTAGGCATCTTCAGACATTACAACTACTGGTGCTGTATTGGTTAAAATTTTACTGCGGCGAGTAAGTGACCAATAGAGGGCATACGAGCCAAATGAGGCCGTGTCGGGCAGCATTTCGTCAACCATATTTTGGTAGGTTTTATCTAAGATATTAAAGGCCTCATCAAGCGATACATTGGCTGTGTCGCTTGTGTTTTCGCCAAATGCCAACATAAAACCTTTGGCTTGTTGCAATTCATTTGTATTAATGGCTTCTTTTGCCGGCGAATGAATATTTTTTCCGGATTCAAAATACGATAAAACCACCTCTAAGCAAGGTGGGTTGGGGCAACTGCCTTTTTGAAGCGTTCGGTTTAACAAATTGAATTGCCAAGCCCCCTCATTATATGCTTCAGTTAATTTTATGGGCAGTGATATTTTGCCTCCAGCATCTTTCCAAGTTCCGGAAAAAGTTTGCAATTTATCGTCATAATTACCTAAAAATGAGCCAGTTTCTTCGCCCTCAATGGTCGTTTCTTTCAGTTGCCACTCGTTGTTATTAGCCTTAACGCCATCAATATCAATAAACTCGCCGCGTTTTACGTAGTAATAATTGCCGGCTAAACTTGTATCAAATAACGATAAATTTACAACCACCTGCAAATTGCCAATAGTTCCTTCAAATCGTTTATACCACTCATTTGTGCTCGACAAATTATTATCCGGCTCATTTACCGAATTAGTCGCGGTATCATTAACTTCTACTTTATTTTTTGCTGTACTGCCTTGCGAATTACATCCTAAAACACAAAATCCGCATAAAAGCCAGATAAAACAAAATAAAGACAGTATTGTATTCTTACTATACATATTATAAAAAATCACCAGAATGGCAGTTAAGAGGGAGAGATTTTAATTTACAAAATAAAGCACAAAAACAAGTTTGTAAATTTAACGTTATTTAGCCGTAATTACCTCGATGCACAAAGTTAATTCACTATTGTTAAATATACAAACCTTTGAGCTACGACCCAATAAAATTAATTTTTTATCCGGATAAACAGGAATAACTATGTTGCCAAACATTATTTCGATATACATTTTTGTGCTTATAAACCTTGCAAGTTTTTCAGGTGCAATTTCCTATAATTTTTTTCACAGCTACTCACGCGGGGCTAACACAGAAATAATTTTACTAAAAAACGATCTCGTGTGCCATCATTCCGAACGAGTGTTAGAAACTCAAAAACTATGGGACTTAAACGACCCCTTGGTTTGGGATGATTTTAAAGGCGAACCAACCAACGACAAACGTATTGCTGCCCTTACTTATTCGGCCATAATATATAGTTATTTTTGCGATTCGACCAAATATTTGAATTGTACGGTTAAAGCTACTTTTAAGCCCGATTTGTCGTGGGTGCGCAACGAGGCAAAAACAAAGGATGTTTTGGCACACGAACAATTACATTTTGATATTACCGAATATTTTGCCCGTAAACTGCGCCTTCATTTGCTAAACAAACAATTTGCTTGTAACGACACATTACAATTAGTTGCCGAAGCGAACCTAATCTTAGACCAATGGCGCGCTTACGATAAAGAATACGACCACCAAACCCATTTTAGCCATCATAAAGAAATGCAAAACATATGGGCATCAAAAGTGGCAAAAAATTTAGCCGACCTGAAAATAATGGCTACCGAAACGCTTGATTAAAACCCAACACAAATATAAAATGCCTTTCTAAAACAAAAAAACCTTCTAATGCAAATATTTTGCGCTGCATTAAAAGGTGAAGATTGGGCGGAAAGAGGGGGATTCGAACCCCCGGTACCCGGTTTAGGGGTACACTTGATTTCGAGTCAAGCCCATTCAACCGCTCTGGCATCTTTCCGGGGGCAAAGATACAGTATGTTCTGGAAATAACAGAAAAATAAACACCTTACTCATAAATTAATTCGGGTTTGATTAGAAGTAATATCCGGATAAAGCACAATGTAGGTAAAGCAACAGGTTTTGTTAAATTTATACTTTAAAAATGATAAAATAACCTACCTTTACCGCCCATGTTAAGTCCGCAAAATTTACCTTCGCAGTTGATTTCAATAGTGCAAGCCCCCCAATTTGACGATATTTGGGACCTGCACTTACATAATTTGCCTCTAATTGCTCAAAACTGCCACCAATTAGAGTGCCATATAGTAGTTTGCCCTTACCACCGGGCCATCCAAGCTGCCGATTTTCATTTTATGCCCTTCGAAGAATATATTAACGACCTTGCATCGAAGCATACATCTACCTATCGGACAATTAATGACCGCGCCCATAAATACTTTGGTTTGAGTTTGGGAGCTATCTTGAGTGCTTTTATTGGTTATTACAATCCCAAAGATTTATTGACTGTCGAGGGATTAATTGGAATATTTGGTGCTTATCTTTTGGGCAAAGATTTATGGGGCGATTTGGCGCGCTTTTTAGAATTACAAACTCAAAACTGGCGTTTGCGCTTTACCGAGCAGTACTATGCTTACGAACTGCACACCAGCACAACCATTGCTACTTACAACAAATTAGCCAAGCAACGGCGTTACGGCAGGGCACAAATAACACCGCAAAAAATTGATTTTATTGAGCATAGTAACTCGCAAACATTGCGTTTATGCTTTAGTAGTGCCGAGTTAAAGGCGCAGTTAGATGAAACCTACCATTTATTGTCCATCCATGTGAATAAAGATAAACAAACTAATTTTAGCCCCGATAATTTGCTTTTGGGCTTAAAACTTAGTTTTAACACTAAAAAATGGTTTGGCTGGCGGTGTTTTGAGGTGTTTCAATCTTTAGATGGCAATAAGCCGGGCTGCATTACAACAGATAATACCTGGATTGATGAGGGTGTTTTTTACCGGATTACCCGGCGATGGAAAAGGCTTAAGTACTTTAAGAGTTTAGGTGTTTTAAATGGTATCCGGATGTTTAAGTGAACTTTATACTAGGCCAAATAAAATAAAACGGCTGTGAAACATTAATTACTGTTTCTTGTTCAGTTTAATCGGGTTCGTTGGTTCGCTGTATCATGCGCCACAAAACCAACCCAAACATTAGGGCCAAACCTATGGCCACAAGACTAAAATAGGGTAAGCCATTATCGGCGTAATACCATGCCGGAAACTGCGCGTTAAACATAATAGCCGCAGCAATTAACAAAGAACATATAATTAACGATAATACAACTCTGTTAACAGCCCGGTTTGCCGAGTTTAAAATAGGATGATAATTAACCGGCTCGTGTTGAAAGCGCAGTTTACCTTTCCGGGTTTGGACTAAAATATCCCTGACCTCAACCGGAAAACTGGTTAAGAAATCGCCTAACTGGGTAAAGCGTTCCAATAAATCATCGGTTAAACTGTCTTTCGAAAGTTTTTCGCGGATTAATTTAGCGCCAAATGGCTTGATAAACTCATAAGTTTGGAAATTAGGGTGAATGGCCTTGCCAATACCTTCTAAAATTGCCAATGCCCTAAAAATAATAAAAACGCTTCCCGGTATCCGGAGCCGGTAATTATAGGTAATTTTTTGCAAGCGGCTGCTCATTTCGGCTATATTTGACTCGCTTACGTCTAACAAGGCAAAATCTTCAATTAACTCGTTTAGGTCGTACTCAAGGGCGCGCATATCGGTAATTTCGGCTTCGAGGGCTAATTTGCGCAGGTTTTCGGCCATAAATCGGGCATTTTGTTGTGCCATGCCTACAAATACGCCGGCAAGTGCATATTTGTCTTTGCGCATAAGGGTGCCTATCATGCCAAAATCAATTAAGCAAATGGTACCTTCGTTAGTTATAATAATATTGCCTGGGTGGGGGTCGGCATGAAAAAATCCGTGCTCAAAAATTTGTGTCAAGTAAATATCCATGCCCATTTCGGCCAAAAGTGGCGGGTCAAGCCCCCACGCTGCAAGTTGTACTACGTCGGTAATTTTACAGCCATCAACAAACTCCATGACTAACACTTTGCTGGTGCTAAATTCTTTATAAACAGAAGGCACGTAAAATTTTTTGTAGTTTCTGTAGGCGTGTTTAAAGGTTGAGATATTGCGGGCTTCGTTGGTATAATCTAATTCTTTTTGAATACTTCGCTCAAAAGCATCAACGGCATCTATGGCGTTTACAATTCCGTTTCGCTCTAAAATGTGTTCGGCTCGGTTTACTAAGTCGCGAATAATCAACAAATCAGTTCGCACTCGTTTTGCCACGCCCGGCCTTCGCACTTTTACCACTACTTGCCGTCCGTCTGCTAAAATGGCTTTATGAACCTGCCCTATTGATGCTGAGCCTACGGGCTTTTCGTCGAATTGGCTAAATATGTCGGCAAGGGGTAATTTGAGTTCTTCTTCGATGATGCTTTTAACTTGATTGAAAGGGAAGGGCGGCACTTCGCTTTGCAATTTTTGTAGTTCAATAATAAAATCATCCGGAAGTAAGTCGGGTCTGTTACTCAATACCTGACCGAACTTTATAAAAGTAGGGCCTAAATCTTCGCAGGCCAACCTAATACGTTCCCAACGGGTATAATCTAAAATGGGCTTATCATCTCTAAGCCATTTTAATTTGCGGTTTTTAGTAATGAGGTTTTGCAGCGAGGTGTTAGAAACCAAATCTTCGAGGCCATATTTTAACAACACCCCTAAAATTTCGCGGGTACGTTTAAGGTTTTGAATAGTTTTTCCAAAAATCATAAAAATTTGTGCGGCATTGCTTGTAGTGGCACTTTGGGCAAAGATACAGTATTTTGTGTTAGTATAGACAGCATCTAATTAAAATGCAAAAATGCCGCTTTGCAGTAATCTGAAAAGCGGCATTAAAATTATTGAAAAAGTTTTTAATGGGTCAATTATTTAGTTAAGGTATAATCAATATTGTATAAAGTAGTTAAACCTTTTACGGCCAAACTAATTGCTTGATTATTGCTGCTGATTTGATAAACGCGCAATACTTGGTTGGCGGTTGTATTAGTTATTGAATTGTAAGTAATTGCAATATTACTGCTGTCAGATTTTGCCTTGAAATTAATGCTGATATTGCTGCCCGAGGCTTGCCAGGTAAAATTGGTGCCGGCAATATCGTCAAACAAAACGCCGGGCAAAAGGGTGGTGTTGGTGTTGCCGGTTCCATTGCTGTTAAAAGTTATATTCCCTAAATTGCTTACACTCGAGTCGGGTAATAATTCGCTGGAGAAGGAAAGTTTTGATACTGCCCAAGTGCCGCCAGTTAAATTAGGCCCAACCTCGCCCGAATCAATGGGTTCTCGGGTGCAGGCAAAAAAAACAACTGATATTGAAAACAAACCAAGGAAGTAAAATAAAATGCGGGTCGTCATGTTTTTATTTTGAAAAAATTATGTAAAATAAGGTAATATGTTTTTTACCTCACATTAATTCGACCAGATTTGCCTAAAAAAGTTAAATCCGGAAATAAAAAACGCAGCCGCAAAATTCTTTCTTGCCTTTCTTGAATTTTAATAATTCGTATATTGTGTCTGTTTATCTAGAAAAATAAGAATACCTTTTAGTTTGGCGTTATCATGCCGGACATAATTGTTTAGCCCATGTTTTGCTCAAGGGCAGTTCCCAATTTTGGTCAAGTTCGCTTTTTGTAGTAATTATATTATTAAATATTAAGGCATCATCAGTTATTACCCCTTTTTTATACATATCGGGCAAGTTTGAGGTGGATGTAATGGCAATTTGCCCTCCATTCTCATTGGTTCGGTAGGCAATATTTGTGCGCTGAAAAAGGTTAATACCCAACTGTTTTTGCAAACTGTGAAGGCAAATAATTGACTCGTCAATACTGCAGCCCGAAGCCGGATAGTAAGTCTCATCAACAGCCAAAATAATAAACCAGGCATGGTGTACCCCTGCGTAGGCTTTTAAACCTGCGCCATGGGCAACCCAAGTATAGACAAAATTTTGCAGCACGCGGTTAGCTTGCTCAATTTGTGCTTCAGTGAGCATTTTATCGCTTTGGTAAACCCAAACACGGGCAGACGGCGGCATATTTTCTATATTTTCGAACATAAGTCAATTTATATATAAATATTATTTACTTCGTGTTAATTACTCGTTGTTTTCGAGCAGCAATTCGCCTAACCTATTTTTATTGATGGTAACTGACTTAAACAATTCTGTGTTTTCAATGTTCACGTTTGGGGTTTTGTTTTTTAGTAAATTAAGGGCTAATTCATACCGGTTATAGGCATCTTTATTTCTTTTGAGCTTTTCTAAAATTTGAGCCTGAACATATATATTTTCAAAAATTGGCTTTTCTTTGGCTATGGGTTCAATCCATACAATAGCTATATTCCATTCATTTTTTTGCCCTTTGTCGGCAAAAACTTGGCATATATTAGTTATGATAGCCGCATCAACACGGCCATAATTATTTTTATTAGTTAAAAATTCTTTTGTGTATTCAAAAAATTGGCTCAAATCATCTAATCCTTTATAATATTGCTGTGTAATTATAAAAAGTACAATTTCTTCGTTGGGCAGTTTAGCTTGGTGCAGCAGGTTTAAAGTTTGTTGAAATAAGTTTTGGTCGCGGCGGTATGCGCAGGTATCAGCCGAGGCAAGCAAAGCATCGGTTACCTTTTGGGTGTACATATCGCGCGCTATACTTTCTTGCAAGTCTCTATTGTTTATTAGTAAGGTCAATGCCTCTGACAAAATATTAGTTGAAAATCGTAAAATGGCAGTATTATACATATTTATATTACACAACCCTGTTTCGTTTTTGCAAATTTGGCAGTATAAATTGGCTATGTCGTTAAAATTTCGGCTATTTTCCTGCAATTTACAAGCGTAATAAAATAAAAACTCGGGCTCGCGGTTTTGCTCTGCGTACAAGCCATCCATTTCGGGCAAGCTTAATTTTTTATAATCGCGCGTCAGCAAAGGGGTTAAGGTAGGTACTGAAATATGAGCTAAATTTAGTGTTTCTAATAACAAGTCGGTAAATTTTCTTATATGTTGTTGTCCGTATGCTTCATGTACTAAAACTCTATCACTCGATACAAATAAAAATGAAGGCAAGGGTGCATTATAGGCTTCCTCAAAGTCTAATTCATGCTCTAAGTCTTGCTTGTGAATTTGTTTACAAAGGAAATATTTGTTTAATAAATATTGTGCCTTTTTGTTTTGATTAATTTCTTCTAATAATCTTTCGTAGTAATTGTTTTCCGGATTAGTTACATAAATAAACACAATTTTTTTGGCGGTATCAGCAGTTTGCGCGCCAGCTTGTTCAAGCAAACGAGCTATCCTTTCTGTGTTTCTAAAGTAGGAATTAGCATTTTGCCCACTTTGTGCAAGTACTCGAAAAGGTGCAAATGCACTAATGATGAAAGCAACCAGCAAAAAAATAAAAAATTGGCGCTTCTGCTGATAGAACCTAAATTTTCCTTTCATAAAAAATGTTTTAAAGCCTACTTGAGCGCGTATTAAAAAGCTAATCTTTGGCAAATTTACTTAGTTTTAATAAAAATGCCAAAGTCAAAATATTCCGGATATAATATAGTTACATCAAATTATAAGCCAACTTTGCATTTAACACCAATGTTTCCTTTAAAAAAACAATACCTTTGCCTTATATTTCTAACTATTTGAGTTAAATATAAACTTGATAACAAAAATATGGTTTTCTGCGATACACACAGTCATTTATACTTCGAGCATTTTTTTAAAGATATAGACGAAGTTATTCAAAGATGTATTACTGAAAATGTAAAATATATATTTTTGCCAAATGTTGACGTAGAAACAATAGCGCTACTAAAAAACTTAAAAGCAAAACAGCCAAATTTATTTTATCCAATGATGGGGCTGCATCCTTGCTCGGTCGATGAAAATTACCTAAACACCCTCAACCTCATAAAGCACGAGCTATATACAAACCGCCATTTTTATTGCGGAGTTGGCGAAATTGGCCTCGATTTTTATTGGGACAAAACTTTTACCCAAGCGCAATACGAAGCATTGAACCTACAAATTGACTGGGCACTCGAACTAAACCTGCCCATTGTGTTACATTGCCGCGAGTCTTTTGACGAAACATTTGAAATTGTCCAAAAAAAACACAACGGCAGTTTGCGGGGTATTTTTCATTGCTTTTCAGGAAGTATGGCAGATGCAGAGAAAGTACTGAGTTTGCCCGGATTTTTCCTTGGTATTGGCGGAGTGGCAACCTACAAAAAAAGCAATCTTCCGGATATTATATCAAAAATTCCACTTCAACGCATCTTGCTCGAAACCGATTCGCCATATTTAGCGCCCGAACCTTATCGCTCCTCAAAAAATAAAAACGAAAAACGCAACGAAAGCAGTTATATTCCAATCATTGCCCAAACTGTGGCACAAGCCCAAAATTGCAGCCTCCAGCAAGTAGCCCAAATTACTACGGCAAATGCCCTCAATTTGTTTGCTGTAAATTAAATATTTACCATATTATTAAGGAAAACAATAATGGCTATGCTTAATTTTTTTAAAAACATATTTTTTCTGCCCCGCTTTTATGTACTCATTGCGGCAACAGTAAGTTTGTTTTGTTTAAGTTTTGCATGGCCAATATTATTTGTTTGGGCGCAAATTGCCCTTTTTACAACTTGTTTTTTTGTTTTGCTAGATGTTTTGCTGCTGTTTAGCCGCCCGGCAATTAACGGCAACCGCTTATTGCCCGACAAACTCTCGAACGGCGATTTTAACACCATTCGTATTCAGCTAAACAATAAATACCCTTTTGCGGTAAACGTTAAAATTATTGACGAGTTACCCATTCAGTTTCAGTCGCGGCATTTTTTGCAAACAGCCCAAATTGAATCAGGTAAACTGCACACCTTAAATTATCAGCTTAAACCAGTCGAAAGAGGCGAGTATCGGTTTGGTGCTTTGCATACTTATATTGCCAGCCCAGTTGGTTTGGTTCAGCGTCGCTACACTTTTGGCAGTGAGGTTATGGTGCCAACATACCCCTCGTTTTTACAAATGCGGCAATACGAGTTGTTGGCATTTTCGAGGCGGCTAAGCGAGGCCGGCCTCAAAAAAATTCGCCGTATTGGCCACAGCCTCGAATTTGAACAAATTAAAGAATACGTGTCTGGAGATGATTACCGTACCGTAAACTGGAAAGCCAGTGCAAGGCATAACCAATTAATGGTGAACCAATTTGACGATGAAAAATCGCAGCCTGTTTACTGCCTTATCAATATGGGGCGCGTTATGCAAATGCCTTTTGAGGGCTTAAGTTTGCTCGACTATGCCATTAATGCCAGTTTAGTGATGTCAAATATTGCCATACGCAAAGGCGACAAAGCCGGGCTTTTAACTTTTTCTCACCAAATAGGGTCTTTTGCGCCGGCTAAAAAACAGGGCAACCAAATGTATTTATTACAAGAGTTGTTATATGCCCAAAAAACCAATTTTTTAGAAGCCGATTACGAAAAACTGTATTTAAACATCAGGAGGCGGCTTAGCCAGCGCAGTTTATTGCTTTTGTTTACCAATTTTGAAACCACAACCAGCCTGAACCGGCAATTACCTTACCTTCAAAAATTGGCAAAACAACATTTATTGGTGGTTATTTTTTTTGAAAATACCGAGCTGCGGCAACTGCTAGCTTTAAAAACTAACGATATTGAAGACATCTATATTAAAACCATAGCCGAAAAATTTAATTTCGAAAAACGCCTTATCGTCAAACAGCTTCAAGCACACGGCATACAAACCATTTTAACCCAACCTAAATCATTAACTGTAAATACCATTAACAAATATTTAGAGTTAAAAGCGCGCAACCTCTTTTAAATATCCGGAATATTTAAGGCCGCTTGCGAATAGATATAAAATAGAAATTAACTTGTCCTTATCCGGCTATAAAATTGAACCATTCTAAGCTTTTACTGCCCCTTGAAATTCAGCTTTCCGGAAAGTGAAAATGATGATCTTGCGAAAAAATGTATTAAATTTGCCTGCCTAAAAATTAGCCCAATTTATGCCTATCTTTTTAATCCGGATATTTTTGTTTGCCTTACTTACTTTTACTTTTGCTCAAACTACAGTTATAGCGCAAGATAAGAGCAAATTTAAACAACTACAAGAAGAATTGCCCACGCCCAATGTTTACCGCAATGCAGCAGGCGCACCAGGCCACCAATATTGGCAAATGCGTGCCGATTACACTATGGATATTGTTTTAGACGACGAAAAAAGACGACTTTCGGGCGAGGAAACCATTACCTATTACAACAATTCTCCGGATGTATTAGATTATTTATGGCTTCAGTTAGACCAAAACCTGTTCGATAAAAATAGCGAAACTCCCCTTGTTCAAAATTCTACTTTCGATGACCACCCTTCGCTTACAGATATAGCCAAAATTAGTGCTGATTTTGATGGCGGCTTCAAAATAGAATTAGTACGCGACAAAAAAACTGAAAATAATTTGCCCTACACCGTTGTTAAAACCATGATGCGTGTTGAGCTACCTAAACCTCTCCAGCCAAACGAAAAATATAGTTTTAGCATAAAATGGTGGTATAATATTAACGACCGCTTGCGTTTGGGAGGCCGCTCGGGTTACGAGTATTTTGCAAAAGACGATAACTGTTTATATACCATAGCCCAGTTTTTTCCGCGAATGGCTGTTTATAGCGATGTCGAAGGCTGGCAACACAAACAATTTTTAGGGCGGGGCGAGTTTGCCCTTACATTTGGCGACTACGATGTGCGCATTACCACCCCCGCCGACCACGTATTAGGGGCAACGGGAAGTTTGCAAAACCCAAACGAAGTATTAACCGCCGAACAGCGCCAACGTTTTGAAAAATCAAAAACATCGGCCATCCCCGTGGCCATTGTTACCGAAAACGAGGCCGTGGCAGCCGAAACTAAAAGAAGCACGGCTAAAAAAACCTGGCATTTTAAGGCCGAAAATGTACGCGACTTTGCTTTTGCCACCTCACGCAAATTTATTTGGGATGCCATGGGCGTACAATTACCCACTAATTTTGTAATGGCAATGTCGTACTACCCCAAAGAAGGCAACCCGCTTTGGGGCGAATATTCTACAAAAATAGTAGCACATACCTTAAAATCTTACTCGAAATTTACTTTCGATTATCCTTACCCAGTTGCCAGCTCGGTACATTCAGACCAAATTGGAATGGAATACCCTATGATTTGTTTTAACTTTGGCCGCCCAAACAGCGACGGCACTTACAGCGACCGCACAAAATATAGTATGCAGGGCGTTATAATACACGAAGTGGGGCATAACTGGTTTCCGATGATGATAAACAGTGATGAAAGGCAATGGGCATGGCTTGACGAGGGGCTGAATAGTTTTATCGAATATTTAACTGAACAAGCCTGGGACCCTAACTTCCCGTCTCGCCGAGGTCCGGCAGTTAAAATTGCCGATTATATGAAAAGTGATCCCCAATCCCTTGAACCTATTATGACAAACCCCGAAGCAATTAAACAATTAGGCAATAATGCCTACGGCAAAACGGCTGCCGGCCTCAATATATTGCGCGAGATAATAATGGGACACGAATTATTTGACTACGCTTTTAAAACATATAGCAACAGATGGAAATTTAAACATCCTGAGCCTGCCGATTTTTTCCGGACAATGGAAGATGCATCCGGAATTGACCTTGATTGGTTTTGGCGCGGGTGGTTTTACTCAACCAATTATGTTGATATTGCCATTGATAATGTAAAATGGTATCAAATTGACCCCACTGACCCCGAAGTTAAAGAAGCGATTCTAGCCTTAGAAAAAGAGATGACAAACCCCGATGAAAAAAAATCAGATAGCAGCGAACGACCTATTACCCAGAATGAGACTGATACTTCGACATCCGGAAAAATGAAGGATAGCAAATACTGGCAAAACATCTTGGCGCAAAAACGCTATCAAAAACAATATATTACCTTAGATCCGGGCGACAAAACCCTGCTCAGCCCCGAAAATCATTACTACGAAGTTAAATTTTCGAACAAAGGTGGCCTTGTTATGCCCTTGTTACTTGAGTTTGAATATGTAGATGGCTCCACCTCAAAAACATATATTCCAGCAGAGGTTTGGCAACAAAACGAGCAAACGGTAAATAAAATTTTTGTTACAAAAAAGGAGCTGCGCCGCATAACCCTCGACCCCAATTTGCTAACCGCCGATACCGATACGGGAAATAATGTTTTTCCGCGCACTGCCGAACGCACAAAATTAGAAGAGTTTAAGCAACGTCAGAAAAACAAGTGATTAATTTATAAGTTGAATACGATATAATAATAATAATTTTTTACATGGTAAATATTACACATAAAACAAGCACTTTGCGTGTTGCCATCGCGCAAGCCTTGGTAAAATTAAGCAGCGCAGCTACACTTACAGCTATTTTAGACAAAAAAGTACCTAAGGGAGATGTGTTTGAAGTTGCCCGCGTAGCCGGATTGTTTGCTGCCAAACGCACCAGCGACTTAATACCCGACTGCCATCCGTTGCCGATTGAATTTACACAAATAAATTACCAAATTAACCCCGCCGACCTAATTGTTCAAATTATTGTTGAAATACACACCATTTACAAAACAGGCGTTGAGGTCGAGGCAATGCACACGGCATCGGTGGTGGCCTTAACCATGTACGATATGTTGAAGCCCATTGACAAGGGTATTGAAATCCAGCAAATAAAATTATTAGAAAAACATGGTGGAAAGTCAGATTTTAACGACGAAGAGATTGGCAAATTAAAGGCGGCTGTCATGGTTTGCTCTGACTCAATATCATCCGGAAAAAAAACAGATAAGGCAGGCTTAACCATCATTGAAAAATTGGCAAAATACGGTATCGAAAATCCAGATTACATCATAATTCCCGATGAACCTGAGCAAATTAAAACGCAGGTTTTGGAGTTTTGCCAGCAAGAGTTTCATTTGGTTGTTATTACCGGAGGTACGGGCCTGTCAAAACGCGACCAAACCCCCGAGGCTCTGCATCCGTTAATTGACCGCGAAATACCCGGCATAGCCGAAGCCATACGCGCTTATGGCCAACAGCGTACTCCTTACGCTATGTTGTCGCGGAGTGTAGTGGGCTTTGTAGGTAAGACGTTAGTAATGGCTTTGCCCGGCTCAACAAGGGGGGCAGCCGAGTCGGTCGATGCTGTTTTTCCGGCAATATTGCATGTTTTTAGTGTCGGAAAAGGAAATCAACACAAACAAAAGAAAACGTAACTCAACCTAATAGTTTATTTACGGGCGCCAAGCATTAGTTGAAGGTAAAGGCTGGTAAATAAGTATTTATTTTTGATGCTTAAATCATCATTGGTAGCCATTATAGGCGGAGCACCAATTTTAAGTTTGCTGTTTTCCTGACCTTTGTCGCGCGTGAGTGCGGCATGTACCTGTACAGATACTCCCGCTTCGAGGGCTTTTATGGTTTTATGTGTTTTGCCCCAATCAAACAAAACTGCCATTTTACCCGTAGCACCCGGATGAAAACGAAGTTCGGTTAGGCCATAAAATAATCCGGAGGCGCAAAAAATACGGTCTTTGCTGCTGGTATAATATTGTGCTGTTTCGGGGGTATATTTTACATTGCGGGTAATAATTCGGTCTTCAACAAAATTTTCAATAATTTCTAAATAATAAGGTTTGGTTATACCCAACGAAGGGCCACCAGCATATAAAAGCGAAACTTCGATGCCGTGGCGGCGTGCTTTTGAGGCTAAAACTTTCGCCCTTCCAAAGCTAACGCTAAGGCCTACAAAATTATTAATTTTGCCAAAAATATAACCACCAGTACCGCCATTTGCCGAAGTAAATGGGCTTTGCTGCCTAACTTCGCGGGGGTGTTTTAAAACGGTAAAGCTATATTCTTTGAACGTTTTTTTGAAAATACTGTTAATTTTGCTTTGTCTAAAGGCCAAACCCCAACCATTTGTATGAATAAGTCCGCCGCCGCTTATTTCCTTTCGGTACAACAAATCATCGCCTGTTAGCACGTCTTGACTTATAGTTTGCTGCCCAAATAGGGGTAAAGAGGCAAAAAACAAAAAAATTAAGGTTAGGCAAAAACGTATCGAATAATGTATTTTAATCATTATATTATAGCTTAAAGTTTATTTCTACAATTTATTAAATTTATATTTATTATATGACGAGTCGTATTTTTTATACCGATAATTTGCGCACACAAGCAACCCATTTACAGTCGGGTGCGGTAATTATTACCGATGCACCTGTAGATAACCAAGGCAAAGGCGAGGCTTTTTCGCCAACCGATTTGGTTGCAACGGCCTTAGGTAGTTGCATGCTTACCATTATGGGCATTGCGGCAAACAAGCACGAGCTAAATATTGCCCAAACCCAGGTATATATTACTAAAATAATGCAAGCACAACCAAGACGAATTGCAGCCATTGAAGTATCAATTATTTATCCGGATGAAATTGCAATAAATCTTACCGACAAAGCGCGTACCATATTACAGAACGCAGCTAAAACGTGTCCGGTGGCTTTAAGTTTACATCCTGATATTGAAATAAGGTTAAATTTTGTTTACGGCACTTCAAAGGTATAACATTAAGCGGTAAAACAGATTGGCAAATACCACTTTTTTGTAAATATTTGCTTAATTTTTCCGAAATTTGCAGCTAAATTTAATTAGTTACCGTCTTTAAACGTAAACTCTCACCTTAACTTTTTTAATTATGCCTACACATAAAGTTATAACCTTGCACGAGTTTATTTTATTGGCTCAAAAACAGTATGCTACCGCAACGGGCGAGTTGTCGGGCTTATTGACCGACATTGAACTGGCTGCCAAAATTGTAAACCGCGAAGTAAATAAAGCCGGATTAGTGGACATACTCGGCTCAACAGGCAAAAGTAATATTCAGGGCGAAGAAGTTAAAAAATTAGACGTATTTGCCAACGAAACTTTTATTTCGGCTTTGCGCAATAGCGGCGAATGCTGCGGAGTGGCCTCCGAGGAAGACGACGATTTTATTGCTTTTGATGTAGAAAACTCAAAAAATGCTAAGTACGTTGTTTGTATTGACCCCTTAGACGGCTCATCAAATATTGATGTAAACGTGTCAATTGGTACTATTTTTTCAATTTTACAGCGAGTTTCGGAGGAGGACGTTTGCACACTATCCGATTTTTTACAGCCCGGATATAAACAAATAGCAGCCGGATATGTCATTTATGGCTCCTCAACTATGTTGGTTTATACCACAAAAAATGGAACTGTAAACGGCTTTACGCTTGACCCTTCTATTGGTGAGTTTTGCCTTTCGCACCCTAATATCCGGATACCCGAAAACGGCAGTATCTATTCTATAAACGAGTCGTACCAAAAGCAGTTTTCAACGGGTGTAAATGCGTTTATTAAATACTGCAAAGAAGAAGACAAGTCAACCAAGCGGCCATTTAGTTCGCGTTATATTGGCTCGATGGTAGCCGATTTTCATAGAAATTTAATTAAGGGAGGAATCTTTATTTACCCGGCTACTGCTAAATCGCCCCAAGGGAAATTGCGCCTTTTGTACGAGTGCAACCCTATGTCGTTAATTGTTGAACAAGCAGGTGGCATGGCCACAAACGGCCATCAGCGCATATTAGAACTAACTCCGGATAAATTACACCAACGAACACCTATTTTTATCGGCTCTCGAAATTTAGTCCAAAAAGCTATTGATATTATGAATCAATACGATGCAAACGCCTTGAGCCAATAATTTCTAATCGGTTAAAACTGCTGTAAAACTAAATGTTTGCCCATTAAACAAGCCTTTATCGCTTAGTTTTAAAGAGGGTATTACCAGCAAAGCCATAAACGACAAGGTCATAAAGGGCGCCGAAAGTTTGGTGCCAAGTTGTTTGGCTAATTTATCAATTTTAGTGTATTGTTTGGCTACAGTAAAACCATTGGCAGTGGTCATAATGCCTGCAAGCGGCAATGGCAATATAGCTCGAATATTTTTTTCGGCACAGGTTACTGCCAATCCTCCTTTTTTGACAATTATTAAATTTACGGCTTCACAAATATCTTCATCGGATACACCGACAACAACAATATTGTGCGAGTCGTGGGCCACCGAAGCGGCAATAGCTCCTTGGGTAAGCCCAAAATTCCGGATAAAACCAACCGCTATAGGTGCATTAGCGGAATATCTGTTTACAACGGCAATTTTTAAAATATCGGCTTTGGGGTCAGCCAAAATACAGCCATCGCTGCTTTTATTTGTAATTGGCAAAATTAGCTCGTTGGTAATTAGCTGGCCTTCAATTGCCTCAATAACTCTTATTTTTTTATGTTTACCCGCCTGCAGTTTAAAATCTCCGGGTTGTTTTGGTTTTGCTTTAAAAAAGTTTGGTTTTTTGGTTTCTTTTACAAAAGGCAACAAAGATTTGCCATTTTCGGCAACCAACTCGCCGTTAATATAGGTTTTCAGTACCGTAAGGTCGGTTAAGTTGTCAACCAAAATAAAATCGGCTGCGTCTCCGGGCTGCAACAAACCTATATTTACCTTGTAATGTTTGACCGGATGAACACAAGCGGCTTTAAGTACTAATTGCCACGGATAACCAATGTTTAAAGCTCGTTTTACCAACAGATTAATATGCCCGCGCACTAAATCATCCGGATGCTTGTCATCGCTGCAAAACATTAGTTTATCGGGGTTTGTTTTGAACAAGGGATGCAGGGCATTAAAATTTTTAGCAGCCGAGCCTTCGCGAATTATGATTTTCATGCCTTTTTCAATTTTTTCAATTGCTTCGGGCAGGGTAAAACATTCGTGGTCGGTGCTAATGCCCGCCGATATATATTTTGTGAGGTCATTGCCTCGTAAGGCGGGCGCGTGGCCATCTATGGGTTTGTTGTATTGTTTGGCTAGGGCAATTTTAGCCATAACTTGGGGGTCGTTGAAAATTACACCTGGGTAATTCATCATTTCGCTTAAAAAAAATACTGCATTTACTTTGAATAGGTCGGTATAATTTTGCAGGGTTATTTCATTGCCTGCTGTTTCGTAGTTAGTGGCTGGCACACACGATGGAGCGCCAAAAAAGCATTTGCAGGCTGTTTTTTTAGCATTTTGCAACATATAAAATACCCCTTCGACCCCTAAAACGTTGGCAATTTCGTGTGGGTCGCAAATACAGCCAACGGTGCCATGTGCTACAGCCAAACGCCCAAACTCGGCAGGTGTAAGCATCGAGCTTTCGGTATGTAAATGCGCATCAACAAATCCGGGCATTATATAAGGCGCATTTTCGGGCAAGTTTTTAATTTTTTTAATTTTTTGTATTTTGCCCTTGCTAACAAATACTTCGCCCGCAAATAAATTGCTGTTAAGCGCATCAACAATATGTCCTTTGATGCTAAAATTCATAAAAACGATTTTTGAGTTTAGATGCAATTTTGTGCTTAAAAATGTTGAGCGACAGGGTAGGGTGGGGCACGTAATAAATCCGGAAACGAGATAAAATAACAGTTCATAATTCCAGAACAAATAGTTGGCACTTAGTCATGGTTTCAAAAGTAATCAACATATTTGCTTAAACAGGCACTCAATACTTGTGTTAATTTGTTTATTTAGGTTATTGTTTAATTTAACATAGGATGTTCAGGAAAATTGGCAATACTTGCATAAATACCACCCATGCTGCGCAAAACTTCGTGCCAAAGTTTGCTTGGTTTTTCGGCAAAAATGTCTTCGTTGGTGCTGTCGGCTACTATCCACGAGTTTTCGCTAATTTCATTTTTTAACTGATTTTCATCCCAGCCTGAATAGCCCACAAAAAACCTAATATCATTGGGAAGTATTTCGTAACGGTGAAGTTTTTGGCATAAATCGTCAAAATCGCCTCCCCAACGCACTTGGTCATACAACAAAATACTTTCTTTAATTGCGTTATTATCTTCTGCGCGGTGTAAATAATGCAGGGTGTCGGGCTGAACAGGGCCTCCGTAATGCAGGGGTGCCACAAAAAAACTTAAATCGGGTATTACATCGCCAAGTGTAAGTTTTAATTTTCGGTTAAGCACCAAACCAAACGAGCCTTTTTCGTTGTGGTCGCAGAGCAAGATTACAGTTCGCCAAAAATCCGGATTTAATAAATACGGTTCTGCCAACAATAAACGTCCGGGTTCGGGTAATAATCCGGAGGCGATTTTTTCAAGGTCAAATTTTTGCACGGTTACGGGTTAAGTTGGTTGGTTGGTCGTTAAATTGAAATAAGGTTAAGCGGCGGGACAAAATTTGGGGCTAAGATAGGCTATTTTTGGTTATAGTTACACGGTCTTATAAATTTAATACAAAGTGTTTAATCTTTTAAAACCAATTAATTGGTCGTACTGGCTGCCAAATGGTGTCCAGTAAACTAAAAAATAATAATCGTTTTCGGTGTTGTATCTGTTTTCTTCAAAGGCGGCCAGGTCTATGGTAGTATTTTCGCTGTTTAAAACGTATAAATAGTTATAATAGCCTTGTTTTAGGTAAATATTTTTAGTATATTGCCTTTTTTGAGCATCGTAATCGAGCGAAAATTGAGGTAAAAGTTGCCAGTTGGTAAATGCTCCTAACAAATACAACTGCGCGTTAGGCCATGGATTGATTGCGGGTAAAAAGAACTGCACCCAAACATAGTCGGGGTCGTTGCGAACTAATAGCCCGTCGGCGTTGCCAATTACAAATGCGCCGTTAAGGTCGCCAATGTTTGCACGCACTCGCCCTCGCATCGAAGTTTTTGACTCGTCGGGTTGCAAAATTACTTGCGTAGCCTGTTCGGGGTCGTCATAATACAGTATATTGGCAATTTCATCGTTCCAGTGCAATAAACTTTGCGTATCGAAATACCTAAAATCGCTACCTCCCGAAAAATAAAAAGGCTGCCCTTGCCCATAAACCCAACGATGGTCGTACATAAATGCAGGTTGCGGGTTTACCAACGCATTATCCCAACGGCCATTTTGAAGCACATAAACGGTAATTTCCTGTTGTGGCAAAAAAAACTTATTATTTGTACCAAAATCTAGGGCAAAATCTAATTGTTGATGCGTTCCTTGCAAGGTAAGCCTTCCGGGGGTTAAGGCTTGGGCTTCAATACCAACCTGCAAGTCGGCAACCACTAAACGATGCGACAATAAAATATTGTCGTCTTTTTTGTTGGGCAAATATACTGCCAACAAATAATTGCCCGATTTTAAAAAACGGCGCATGTCGCGGTTGGGCAAGGGTAACAGGTAGTGCGTGTAGGGTTGTTTTGTGCCGCGCGAGGGGCGGTAATCTTCAATGTCGCCGGTACTAAAACCGTCCATAAAATCGAATGGCATTAAATCGTCGGGTTGCCAGCGCGCATTACAATGCAGTAGCTTGTAGCTTAACGTAGGTTGCTCATCGCCCAACCAGTCAAATTCAAGCGTAAAAATGCCCTGCTGTTGCAAGTCTATGACGGGTAAATTGGCAATTTTTCCGTTTACCAAAAGTTCAACGCTGGCAATTTGCGGGTGGTAAACAGCGTTTTCGTATCGAAGTTCTGTTTGCGCGTTTACTGTTTGCTGATTAAAAAGAGTAGTAAATAAAAGATAAAATAGCAGTAAACTCTTTTTTATCCGGATAGAAAACACCCAAAGACAGTTTTTTTGCATCTTTACAAGAGAATAATTTAAAGGTTGAAATGGATTTTTCATACGTATTTTTAATCCGGAAATATAACTGCGTTTGTTGTATTCGCCAAAATTACAGCATTTATTTTAGACTTCCTATTTGCGACTATTCAAACGAATATTTATTTTAAAACGATGTTACAAACAGTTATATTTATATTTAGCACCCTAATTTTTTTTGGATGCACTACCGACAGTTTAAAGCCTATTAAATCTCCGGAACTGATTGCTGCTGCCGTTGCTGCCCCGAGCAAAACGCTTATTGATACCCAAGGCACAACAATTCAAACTCGGTTTTTGCCGCCTCCGGGGTTTGAACGTATGCAATTGCCGGCTAATTCTTTTGGGTCTTATTTGCAAAACCTGCCTTTAAAGCCGCATGGCACTGCTGTACATTACTATAATGGGGACGTAAAACTCAACCATGAAGATAAAATATATGCAGCGGTAGTTAAAATGGAAATTGGCAATGAAAACTTACAACAATGTGCCGATGCCGTTATGCGTCTGCGCGCCGAGTATTTATATGCCCAGCAACGCTACGATGATATTCATTTTAATTTTACCAATGGTTTTGATGCCCAGTTTTCGAAATGGCAACAGGGTTACAGAGTGGCAGTTAGCGGAAACAAAACTACCTGGGTAAAAAAGGCACCAGCCGATGCTTCGTACCCGGTTTTCAGGAAGTATTTAAATCAGGTTTTTACCTATGCAGGTACTGCCTCGTTAAGTAAAGAGCTGCATAGCATTTTGCTAAACGACCTTAAAATTGGCGATGTATTAATTCAAGGCGGGCATCCGGGACATGCTGTAATAGTGGTTGATATGGCTGTAAATCCCAGCACGGGAGAGAAAATTTGTTTGTTGGCTCAAAGTTATATGCCGGCGCAAGAAATACAAATTTTGCAAAATCCTAACAATAATAACACACAATTTGGTGCGTGGTATGCGGTAAATGATACCTCGTCATGCCAAATTTTCGAATGGAATTTTACGCCGAAAGATGCAAAAAGATTTTAGTTTTTTTTAGATTTAGTTTTTTGATGCCGTAATAATGCGTTGTTTTCCGGACATGTCGAGGTGAATTTTTATGTTCTCAAGCTTGTAATTTTGCCAAATCTGTGCGGTTTCTGTGGCATAAACAGGGTTTAACTCTGCGGCTATTAATCCTTGGGAAGTTAAAAACTGCGCTGCCATTTTTGCTAATTGTTCGTAAAAAAACAACGGATTTTGGTCGGGCGCAAATAAAGCCAAATGCGGCTCGTGTTGGCTAACGCGCGGGTGTAAACTCTTGGCTTCGTGTTGGGCTATGTAGGGCGGATTGCTAAGCAATAGGTCAATTTTTGCAGGTAGGTTACTACTTTTCCATGTTTGAGGTTTGGCGAGGTCTATTTGTAGTGTTTCGATGGGTAATTGTAGGGCATAGGCGTTCGATTGGGCTATATCGAGGGCGTGTAGGCTTATATCGAAAGCTATAATTTTTAACTCATCATGATTTAAATTGTTGTAATATTGCCTGAGGGCGAGCGCAATGCAGCCACTGCCTGTACCGGCATCTACAATTATATCCGGATGTTTGTTGCCATTTTGCTGGGCATCCCAAACTTCAATGGCAATTCTAACTAATTCTTCTGTTTCGGGTCGTGGTATTAAAACCTGCGGCGACACTTGTATTGGCAAACCATAAAACCATGTTTTTTGCAGTAGATACTGAACGGGCATACCCGTTTGTTTTAAGGTTTGCAACCATTCATTTATTTGTGTGTATTGATTTGGGTTTATAGTTGAGCTACCATTTAATTGCCAATATTGAATAGGTTGTTTTGTGGCCGCTTCGAGCAGAATAAGGGCAATATTATTGGCTTCGCGCAGCTCGAAACCAATTTGCGAGGTTAAATAGGCTATTGTTTGGGCTATTACTTGCTTTGCACTTAAATGGTTATTGTTGTTATCCATTTTGCGTTAATGGCCAAAGGCTGGGGTGGGGTAGTGAGGGGTTTGACTAGGTTTTTTAAGGTGGAAATAAAAAAAAACCCGATAGTTAAATTAACCACCGGGCATCATTTTATAACTAACCATGAAAACGCGGAGAGAGAGGGATTCGAACCCCCGGAGGTTTAACCCTCAACGGTTTTCAAGACCGCCGCAATCGACCACTCTGCCATCTCTCCGAGGGCAAAGGTACAACTTTTTTTAAAATACCAACGCATTGGTTAAACTATTTTTTGGGGCGGCTAAAAGTTGCTTTGAAGTTTGGCTTATTTAGGCCGTGTTTTATTTTTATTAGGGGTGGCTGGATCGGCCTTTTTTTCCATTTGTTCTTTTATGCGTTTTTGCTCTTCGATACGGTTTTTTAATGTTAGCTCGTAACTGCGGGCATTATTTAAGCCTAAATTGTGTGCTTTTTGGGCGTATTCAACTGCTTTGTTAAGGTTGCCATTAATTTCTTCGGTTAAGGCTAAATTGTAATAGCCTTTAGCTTGGGTTTTAGTTTTTACACCATTACCCTGTGCTACTTCGTTCCAAAGGTCGGCGGCCCCTTTCCAGTTTTTGTGTTTTGCCATTTTTTTTGCCGCTTTCATTTCGGGGCTACCCTTTTTGTAGTAGCTGCGACTTACGTTTAGCCACGAGGGGGCAATTCTGTAGCCGTATTTGTTGCCGGCAATAGCGCTGGTGTTTTTAGTAGCAGCATAGGGGCTTACCATATTGGCAATGGCTGCCTCTTCGCTTCGGCCTTCGCCGTTGGTTTCTAAAAACTCTTCGACCATAAATTCGTCTAAAATTTTGCGATTTTTGGGGTCATAAAAGCGCCATCCTAAGGTTACGCGGGTATTTTGCTTGGCGTAATAAGTGGTAGTAGTAATTTTTTTGCCATCTTTTTGAGTGGTTGTAGCTGTTTTTTTATCAACATGTTTGGCGTTGTCGGTGTCGTAGCTTTCTAAGGCAACAACAGCATCGGCCTGGTAATTTTTGCATATTTCGTCAATTTCGCTCCACGATAGTGGTTTTGCCATACTAAAATCGCCTCCTTCTGTTTCGTAGGTCGTATGTACTACCTTAAAACGGGGCGTTTGGCTGGCAAGCGTTTGGGCTAATCCGGCAATAGCTGCCCGCGACCCCTCGCGGTCTTGTTTAATAGCTTCGCCTGTAAGCACTCCCTCCAAAACGTTCAGCGCTTTTTGACTGGGTATTGTTCTGTTTATGGTTGCTAACACTTTAATGTCTTCTTGTACGGCAAAGGCAGCAGGTTTTAGCACCTCAAGTTGGGTAGATGCCATGCAGCCGTTTAGTACGATGGCAACTAAAGCCAAATAAAAATAAATAGTGATTTTTTTCATAAGATATACGGTTTTGCGTTTGTTCTTGTATGGTAATTTGGTAATTTTGCGCTTTTGATTTAAACTTTACTGCTAAGGTTTAATATATTTATGTCAAAGCCCTTGAATATTTTGCAGTTTTGCAAAAAAATACCCTATCCGGCAAAGGATGGCGAAACATTGGCTATCAATGCTATTACTAACGGACTTTATAAACTGGGACATAAAGTTACGGTATTGGCCATTGAAACTCCTAAACATAAATTGCAAACCAACGCATTTCCGGAATATTTTAACTCAAAAATTAAGTTTCACAGCGAGTTTGTAAACACCGATGTAAAATTTTGGCCTGCATTATGGCATTTGTTTGAAGGAGGATCTTATAATATTAGTCGGTTTTATCATCCGGATATTAACGCAAAACTGCAAAAAATTTTTCAAAATCAAAAATTTGATGTCGTTCAACTCGAGGGTATTTATTTGCTGCCTTATTTGCCTTTAATTAGGAAATTTTGCTCTTCTAATGTAAAAGTAGTTTTGCGCTCGCATAATGTTGAATTTGAAATTTGGGAGCGTTTGGCTGAAGAAACGCAAAATCCGTTAAAGGCTTGGTATTTTGGTCATTTAGCCCGCCGGATGAAAGCCTATGAGTTAAAGCATATTAACGATGCTGATGCATTGGTTTGTATTACCGATAGGGATGCTGATTTTTTTAAAGATTTTGGGTGTAAACGCCCCACTATTACCTTGCCTATGTGTGTTGATTTAGCACAATATCCGTTGGTTGATTTTGAGAAAACTGACTTTGCAAGTGTATTTTTTCTTGGCTCATTGGATTGGATACCGAACCAACAGGGATTGATTTGGTTTTTAGAACAAGTTTGGCCAATAGTAACTGCCCAAATGCCACAGGTTAAGTGTTATATAGCTGGCCGCAACGCACCAAAATGGCTAACAGACATGGCCTATTGGAATGTTGAAATGCTGGGCGAAGTACCTAATGCAGTTAACTTTATGGGCCAAAAAGGTGTGCAGGTTGTACCATTGTTTTCGGGAAGTGGCATGCGGGTAAAATTAATTGAAGCAATGGCACTGGGTAAACCCATTGTTGCCACCACAACAGCTGCCGAAGGCATAAACTGCCAACACCAACAACATATATTATTGGCAGACGAGCCCCTGCCATTTGCCAACGCACTTATTCGGGTACTTAAAAACAAAACCTACGCAAAAAAAATGGGCTTAGCTGCGCGGCAACTAATTGAAAACCAATATAATTTAACCGATAATATAGCACAACTCGCCCGATTTTATTATTGGCTGCTAAACTAATGCAATGTAAAATGCAAATACATTCTAAACTAAAAAAGTGGTATTTTTGTTTGCTGCAAATAGGTCAAAATCAATTTTTAGAATTATAACTTTAAGCCCTGATATGAAAACTGTATCCTTTTGTACCCACTTTTTTGAAATCATTAAACTAAGCGTCATATCGCCATGTCATTAAATTGTAAAAATATTTTTAATACACTTTTTATATTTGCGTATAAAATAAAAAAATGTTTGTTTATTCTTGTTAAATAGTAGTTTATAAATATTATCATAACATAATATAATTTGCTGCAATTAACACTACTTATATAATCAAATTTGAATTTAATTTGGTCTATATTTTGCAGTCAAATAATTACATAATACCCTTTATGCAATACTAATTATGAAAAAAGCCCCACAAAAAATTACAACCACTATTTTTTTGCTTTTAATTGGCCTAATGGCAAATGCCCAATCAATACAATTAAAAAAAGCAAATGATTTGTTTGACCACTTGGCCTACATTGAGGCTATTGAAGCCTACAAGGATGTGCTTGACAAAGATAAAGACAATGGTGTTGCTTTAGCAAATTTAGCCCATTGTTACAGGTTAACAAGCAACACAAAATTAGCCGAATTTTATTATAAGCGCGCCTTAAAATACAATCATAAAGACAATTCGTTAGTTTTGTATTATGGCCAGGCCTTAATGAGCAATGCTAAGTATGACGAGGCGTTGACGCAGTTTAAGCAATATGCCAAAATTGTTCCATACGACTCGCGAGGCGAGCATTTTGTAAAGGCCTGTGAAAATGTTAATACGTTGCGGAAAGATTCGAGTATGTATAAAATTTCGAATTTTTCCGGAAATTCAAAAGAATCGGAATTTGGCCCTGCATTTTACAAGGGGGGTATTGTTTTTGCATCTTCGCGAATTAAAAATCGATTAGAAGCAAAAAACGACTGGAATGGGGAAGCTTATACCGATCTTTATTTTTCAGAGAAAATAGGCTACAAATGGTCAACTCCGGTTGAATTATCCGGAAAAACAGCAACCAAATTTCACGAAGGCCCGGCTGTGTTTAATAGCGATTTTTCTAAAATGTATTTTACGCGCAATGTAAATTCTTCAACTACCAAGCGCGTAGGTACTGCTAATCTTAAAATATTTGAGGCCGTTTTACAAGACGACACTTGGGTTGTAAAAAAGCGAACTGCCTTTTTGTAGTGACGAGTATTCAAATGGCCATCCGGCAATTACAGCCGACGGCAAAAAAATGTATTTTACCTCAAACCGATTGGGTGGGCAAGGCGGAAAAGATATTTATGTAAGTTATTATAAAGAGGGGCGTTGGTTGGAACCCCATAATTTAGGCCCTGAGGTAAATACCGAAGGCGACGAAATGTTTCCGACTGTTCATAACGATGGCACCTTGTATTTTGCTTCAGATGGGCTCGGTGGTTTTGGTGGTTTAGACGTTTTTCAGGCCATACACAAGGGCGGCGATGCGAATTGGACAGTAAGTAATATAGGTTATCCTATTAACACTTCTAAAGATGATATGGGTTTAATATTAAGCCCCGACCGACAAAAAGGCTTTTTCGCCTCTAATCGCAATGGCTCAGACGATATTTTTGAGTTAAGTGTGAGCGAAATTAAAGCAAAAGAGTGGGAGAAAAATTTACCTTCTGTTACTGATAAGGAAGCATTGGTGGTAAATAACGCGCCAAAGAGTCAAGGGGATGATGATGATACGATAAAGATCCGACCGATTTCGGATACCAAAATCGAAAATAAAACTCCGGAACCTGGAAAAGTTAAACCGTATCGTAAACCACCGGGTACTGGTGGCGAACCTGACGAGAAAAGACTTCCAAAAATACCGGATGAATTGCTTGTTGTTGCTGATAAACAACCCAACACTTTTGTGTTAAAAGGTATTGTTCTATCTAAAAAATATAATAAAGAATTAGCAAATGCTGAAATTGCCTTAATTGATTTGACAGACAATTCAGTTAAGAAATTTACAACCAAAGACGATGGCAATTTTTATTTTTACTTGCCTGCCCAAAAATTGTATAAAGCAGTTGTTTATGATGAGGACGGAGCCATAGTTAGCCAAAAGTATTTAAACACATATAACACAAAAGAGCCTATTATGCATGCAACCCTGTTTGGTAAGGAAAAAACAAGCAAAGAACCCCCAATAATAATATCGCCACCTCCGCCTGATAATTATCCAACATGGAATCCAAAGGACCGTCCTGGAACAATTCCAAAAAAAATACCAGATTCTGATACTGAACCCCCTACAATTATTATGTCGGCTCCAGTATTTTCTGATCCAGCTACAGCAAAAAAGGTAACCGCTGCCTTGGTTGATGTTAATAAGGCAAGTTTACAAGATCTTCTTAAACAACCCTTCTTACGATGTGGTTTTTAAAGTTCAATTAGGCGCTTACAATTCAGCCTTAAACGAAAATAATAATATGTATAAAAGAAAAAACATTAGTTACGAAATAGAAAGAAACACCAATTCTATGTTGCGTTATATGTCTGCCGACAGTTTTAAAGATGCTACACAAGCTAAAAACCTCGCTCACGAAGCGCAACGAAAAGGTATCCGTAATGCTTTTGTGGCTGTGTATGTAAACGGGCAAAGGCTTGAAAAAAGTTTAGAAGATTTTGAGAAGAATCGTTAGTTTGGTGAATTTGTAAAATAAAGTCAAAGAAAAACGAAGACAATTGTTAATCAAACATTGCCTTCGTTTTTTTGTTTTGTATAAACCTTAAATATTATTCAATATCCATAAGAAATCGTTCGCTTCGCCATCCCGAATTTCCGGAAAAAGAAAATATATTTCGCAATAAACCGCCTTCGGTGTCGCTACTAAACGACCCTAGTACCCACAAGGCTTTTCCTACTAAATGATTTTCGGGCAAAAACCCCCAAAACCGCGAGTCATCGCTATTATGCCTATTGTCGCCCATTACAAAAAAATAGTCCGTTGTAAAAGTGTATTGGGTTGCTTTTTGGTTATTTATCCAAACTTCGTAGCCTTTAATAACCACGTTTTGTTTTTCGTGTTGCTCAATAGTTTTTTTATATAAATAAATATTAATGCTATCAATTTTAATGGTTAGCCCCTTTTTAGGAATTAAAACAGGGCCAAAATTGTCAATATTCCAAGGGTAAAGGCCATTATGTTGCGGGTAAGTTGCCTCGTGCGATAACGACAATCCCTTGTCTCGGTTTATTGGGTTAATAGCTGTTACTGATTTAAGGTTTTTTAATTGCGTAACTTGCTGGTCTGAGAGGCAAAATTCATACAAACTTGCATCGGCAAGTCGCATTCCTCCTTCGGTGATACCCATTTGCAACAACGTATCTTCCGGAAGTTTTCCGGAGGTGTTAACCAAATATTGAAATTGCACGTATTTAGGGAAAGGCTGAATTTGACCGTTAATTAAAATCTGACGGTTTACAATTTCTAAAGTATCGCCCGGAAGTGCTACGCACCGTTTAACAAAATAGTCGCGCTTGTCAATGGGTCGGGCTGTATCAACCGGATAATTAAACACCATTACATCATTTCGTTTGACGGAAGCAAAGCCAGGCAAACGATAATAACCTACGCCGGGTGTAGCAATATACGATGGAGTTTGATTGCTAAAAGGGAGGTTACGCCAGGTAAAAGGCAGGGTTAAAGGTGTAAAAGGCAGCCTTGCCCCATAATGAAACTTACTTACAAAAATAAAATCGCCGGGCAGCAAACTACCCGCCATTGATGAGGTTGGAATATTATAAACACCAAAAATAGCTGTTCGAACAATAAAGGCAATAAAAATTGCTAAAGCTATGGCAATTGCCCATTCTTTTGCTGCCTTCCGTTTTTTATGGGTAGTTGACAAAATAAAATTTACTAATTTGAACTTAATTTAATAAGAGGATGCTTTAGTTTGCAGTAATTGTGGGTGGTTAATTTGACGTGTTTTATTTGCTGCGATACGATTTGAAAAAGCCCAACCAACGCATTTTGAGCACACCTAAAAAGGCTTCGCTAAAAATTTTAGTACTCATTTTTGATTCGCCATATACGCGGTCGGCAAAAATAATTGGCACTTCGGTTAGTTTAAAACCAAGTTGCCAAGCGGCAAACTTCATCTCAATTTGGAAAGCATAGCCAATAAACCTTATTTTATCTAAATCAATAGCTTTCAATACATGGGCACGGTAGCATACAAATCCGGCGGTAGTGTCATGTACGGGCATCCATGTAACTGCACGCACGTAATACGAGGCATATTTTGACATTAGAACTCGGTTTGTGGGCCAATTTTTAACACCTCCTCCTTTAATATACCGCGAGCCGATAGCTACGTCGGCAGTTTTTTTGTTCTTATCATTGGGCACCATACAGGCATCGTAAAGGTGGGGCAAATCGGCTGGATTATGTGAAAAATCGGCATCCATCTCGATGATACAGTCGTAGATATTGCGTTGTAAAGCCCATTTAAATCCGGTAATATACGCTGTACCCAAGCCTAATTTGCCGCTTCGTTCAAGCAGGTGCAAACGTTGCCCGTAGGTTTGGTTACTGATAAGCGTTTTTACAATACCAGCAGTACCATCGGGCGAGCCATCGTCTATTATTAACAACTCGAAGGGGCGCGGCTGCTCCATTACCGCTTGTATAATGGCAGAAATATTGTCTTTTTCGTTATAGGTGGGTATAATAACAAGGCTGGTTGACAAAACAAAAAGGGACTGGGTAAACAGGGTTAGAAACAATTATTTGACAAAAAACGGATAAACTCTTGCAGGTTCTATTGTGTTAAAAACTTACTTATAACCTGGCAATGCTTTGGCGTGGTAGTTGTTTGAGTTTACAAAACCAAACTCCCAAAGAGCGTAAAATGTTTTTTGCATCTTAAAAAAAGTATTTTTTTTTTGAGGTTCACTTATTTATTTGGTATTATATTTAATGCGCAGCATAATTTCGCGGAGTTTATTTTTGGTGTCGAGCAAAAAATCGCCTTTAAGTATCCAATCGTAATATTGTGGGTTTTCTTTAAGTACTTTTTCGACAGATTGCCCTTTATATTTGCCAAAATTAAACAATATATCTTTACCCTCGTACACCATTCTTCGCCCTAAATCAACAAAGCGGTTATCTTCGGCGGTAAATGTATGCAAATCGTTCATATCGCGACTAATTTGGGTATATTTTTCTAACTGGCTTTGCAATACTTCCCAAGTTGCGGCCACATCGGCACGGGCACTGTGCGCATTTTCCAATTGTTTGCCGCAGTAAAACTGGTAGGCAGCTTTTAAATCGCGGGGTTCCATTTTTTGAAATATCCGGAAAACATCAACAAATTTTCGACTGTCTAATTGTAAATTTAATTCTAAGCGCAAAAATTCTTCGTTTAACATCGGAATATCAAAAAAATTTGAGTTATAACCTCCAAAATCGCAATTTGTCAAAAAATCAAATATAGTTTGCCCAAGCTGTGCAAAGGTGGGTTTGTCGGCTACGTCGTGGTCGTAAATTCCATGTATAGCCGATACTTTTGGCGGAATTGGAATGGTGGGGTTAATGCGCTGCTCGAACCAAACCTGTTCGCCCGATGGTATTATTTTTAAGATGCAAATCTCTACTATACGATCGCTACTTAGGCTTAAGCCTGTTGTTTCAAGGTCTAAAATGGCTAAGGGGCGTTGCAGCGGTATAATAAAATTGTTGGCTTGTTGCGTTTGAATTTGAACTTCAGAAAATAGGTCCATTTTATTGGATTATAACGGCAAATATAATTTGAGGCTCATCCGGATAGTTACTTTTTTATATCCGGATAAATAAGGGCAAAGATACAGTAATTTATTTAAGTGCGTTTGGCCAAATTTCTTGCCAGTTTAGCCCTCCAAAATTTCCAGAACTCATTAATAGCAGATTTGCATCCTGTAATTTAATTGTTTGCAGTGCTTTAGCTAAGTCGGCACTGTTTGTAATAACCTGCAAATTGGGGTGGTCAAAAGCGGCGGCTACTGCGTTGGGGCTAAGTGGGGGGATTTTTTTTATTTCGAAGGTGTGGGCATTAAAATACACGATTGCCTGCTGGGCATTGTTTAAAGTATGGCGATAATGGGGTAAAAATTCCGGATTTAAACTGCTGAAAGTATGCAATTCAAAACAAGCAATGGTGGTGCGCTGTTTAAATTGATTGGCAACGGCATTGGTTGTAGCCTTTACCTTGCTGGGGGCGTGGGCAAAATCTTTGAAAATGGCAAAATTTGACTTCAAGGCGAGGGTTTCTAAGCGGTTGCCGGCTCCGGTAAAATTAGAGATTGCCTGGTAAAACTGCTGATTTGTAATGCCTAATTCCTGACAAATAGTTAAAGCACCTGCTAAGTTTATAAGATTATGAGAGCCAAATATAGCAACGGGTTGCTCGCCGTTTGGGGTTAAAAGCACTGTTTTTCCGTTGGGTAATATTTTGTGCTTATGAATACCATAAGGTTTTAGCTGCAAATGTTGCCCGTACAAGTTTACCAAGCGGCATACTTCGGGGTCGGTGGCGTTGTAGGCTAAAAAATGGCCGGGCTGCATGTCTTGTAAAAACTGGCTAAAGGCGGCGAGGTATGCCTCGTAAGTAGGGAAAACATTGATATGATCCCAAGCAATACCATTTAGCAAAGCAATTTGGGGGTGGTAAAAAGCAATTTTGGGCTGCGGGTGCAGGGGCGAGGCCAAGTATTCGTCTCCTTCAATTACAATAACAGGTGCTTTTGGGGAAAATTGAACGGCAAAAGGTAAGCCCTCAATTTTAGCACCAACGGCATAGTCAAAACTTTGCCGGCAAGCGTTTAGCACGTGTATTACCATGGCGGTAGTGGTTGTTTTGCCGTGGCTGCCGGCAATTACAACCCGCGTTTGATGCTGCGACTGCTGATACAAAAACTCTGGGTAAGATAAAACCGGAATTTTAAGGGAGATGGCTCTCTGCAACTCCGGATTGTCTTTACGGGCGTGCATTCCAACTATTAAAACATCAATTTTATCCGGATGAATTTTTTCGGCAAACCAACCCTCTTGTTTGGGCAACAAACCAAATTGTTTTAAATTGCTTTTTGCTGGTTCAAAAATTTCATCATCCGAGCCTGTTACAATATAACCTTTATGGTGTAATGCTATTGCCAACTGGTGCATAATGCTGCCGCCAATAGCGGTAAAATGTATTCGCATAGTTTAAAAATAAAAATATTTATTAGTTTGCACAATTTTATGTACCTTTGTGCAAAATTTTTACGTTATAATGTAACTTTTACTTTTATACATCGTCTTAACAAGTAATGTATAATTAATCGTATCACAAAAAACAAACAAAAAAAACTATATTTTGCTATTTGATTGAACCTTTACTTTTATATTGTTCAACATTAATTTGCTTTAAGCAATGAAAATCACATCATTAAATATTAAATCCTTTGTAGCAATGTTTGCTTTTTTGGCTGTAATGGCCGTTTTGTTAAGTTCGTGCCAGCGCGGCTATTATGGCGGCGGTTACGGTGGCCGTGGTTATGGCTGCCCCGGGCGTATAACCCAACAAACCGAGCAGCAACCTGCCGTTGTTCCGCAGCCAGTTATTACCGACATAGATTGCTAAACAAACAAGGCGCAAAAATACACATATCGAAACTAAGTTGTGTGTAGTTTATGTAGCTTTATTTCGGCATCAATAAAAATAAATATCCGGAGAAATTTAGTTTCCTCCGGATGTTTTTTTTATGGGGCTGCAATTTATAGTCTGCCAATATAAGCTATATCAATTGGCACTCGCTATATTTAATGTCTATTTTACTAATGTTACTGACGACTGGTGGATGGCTCTTTGGTTGTTGGCTGCGTCGGTAATTTTAATGAAATAACGTCCGGATGGCAAATTGTTGGCAATTGTAACCTGTCCTTGAGCGGGTAGTTTGGGCTGTAATTCAACTAATTGGCCACTAATATTGTAAACATATACGCTAATAAATGGCAAATTGGCAAAAGTATAAACCATATTAGCGCAATAAGCTCCGGGTACACAGCCTATTTTTACCTCGCCATCGCGCAAGGGGTTGTCAATATTGTTAAAACCTTGAGTTTCAAAAAATACGGGATTGTTAATTATATTTTTCATAAAGGCAGCAATATAAGGGCCGCCGCCATGTATAATGCTGTTGGCAACAAAATCGGCATCTTTTACCCATTGCGCTACATCAACGCTAACCGATACAGTTACGCCATTTATACCTTTTACGGCATTTTTGCTTGTAATATTTACGGCTGAATAAAACTCGTCTCCTACAACATGATATTCAAAATTTGTATTAAACGATTTGTCGCCCGTATCGCTTTTGCCATCTAAGGCTGTAAAAATATAACCCGCAGCCCAACCCCAGTGCATCGAAGGCGATTTTAATGACAACGGATGTTTGTTTGGGTATTGTGCGGGGTCGCCGTGATTAGCATACTTATCTACACCAACGTAAAAACTAATTCCTTCGATATTTGTAAATTCAACTTCGCCCAAACTTTGCAAGCCACCTTTTTCTGTTACCAACAAATAAGTGTCTTTAAGGGTGGTAGTTTGGCCGCCATCGTGGGTAATTGTAAAACCCGAAAGGTAGTAGTTTAAACGGGTAAATTTTAAATTGTGGCCGTTGTTGTTAATGTACTCGGTATTAAGTTCAAACTTTGCATCGTTAAACAAATGCTTGAAGTCTAAATTAAGGTATTGACCGGCCTGCGCTGCCACCGAAAAGCAAGCAAAACAAATAAGCAATAAGGCAATATTTTTATACATAATTTAATTGATATGATTTGAATAAAAACTAATTAAACCCAAAATTAAGGTAAATTTTCAATAGTCAATTACAAATCCGGAATAAAAGCCACTAAATAAGCCGAAAAGTAAATAATAAGGCTATTTCTTGCTTGATATTTAACCGTTTCTTATTAATTTTGTATTCAATTTGCTTACTGCCTATTTGAATATTTCACCTGATTTAGTCGTAAAATTCAATATGAGTTCTGTTGTCAATCGCTATGCCATGTCTGATATTCATGGTTGCGCAAAAACATTTCGTTTGGCTGTTGAGCAGTATATTAAACTTAAACCTAACGACGAATTGTATTTATTGGGCGACTATATTGACCGCGGCCCCGATAGCAAAGGTGTTTTTGACTATATATGGCAATTGCAAGCGAGTGGGTATAAAGTTTTTTGCCTAAAAGGAAACCACGAAGATTTAATGCTTAAAACCATAGCCAACGAAGATAACTGGCATTATAAATGGGAACATAACGGACAACGAGAGACTTTGATGAGTTTTGGTGTCTTAAATCCGGATTTGATTCCGGAAAAATATATTAATTTTTGTAAAAGTTTAAATTATTATATCGAACTTCCGGATTATTATTTAGTTCATGCCGGATTCGACTTTAGTCAAAAAAATAATTTTAACGAAGTATTGCAAGACAAAGAGTCAATGCTTTGGATTAGAAGATGGTACCATAATTTAAAACCCGAATGGATAGCACCTAAAAAAATTGTACATGGGCATACGCCAATTACTAAAGGCGAAATTAAAAACCAATTAAATACAAATATTATTAATATTGACAACGGATGTGTTTACCAACTGAAAGTGGAAGCTCCAATTTTGAATGATGATTCTCCAACATATGGGGCATTGTTTGGGCTAAATCTCAATAATCCGGATGATTCATTTTTTGTTGAATGTATCGATCGAACTACGAATGATGATGCTATTTAAATTTTAAGCGACACCATGATTTTATAAATTTAATCGGATATGAAAAAAGGTCTTCGAATTAAAAACGTCCATACCATTGTAATTAGTATAGCCGTAACCTTGTTTGTAATGGGTTGCTTTGGCCTAGCTTTTATTTATACCGATACACTAAGTGGCCTATTAAAAGAAGACTTTGAACTAACTGCCATATTAACCGAAGAAACAACACCAGCACAAGCCGACTCGCTACTGCCACAACTTAAAAAAAGTCCATTTATAAAAAAAATAACCTACCTCAGCAAAGAAGATGCCGTTGCCGATTACATTGCCAAAACCGGAGAGGATTTTAGACCAGTATTAGATGGTTTTAACCCTTTGTTTGCCTCGTACCTAATTAAGTTAAATGCCGGATGGGTACAACCCGATAGCTTAATACAAATAGAAAAAAAATTGCTAACCCACCCACCAATTCAAGAAGTACATTATTATATGCCGCTTTTAGATGCTATGTGGGGAAAATTACACCAATACAATATAATTGGCGCAATTATGCTTTTTTTATTTGTTCTAGCAACTTTTTTTATGATTGATAATACAATAAAATTGTCAATGTATGCTAACCGGTTTTTAGTGCGCAGTATGGATTTGGTAGGTGCCACACGCAGTTTCATTGCCCAGCCATTTACCCGGCAGGCAGCATTTTACGGACTTATAAGTGCAATTATTGCTATAATTTTGGTTTGGGGAGTTAGGGCATTTCTCCATTATCAAATTCCCGAATTATCTAAACTAATGTCAAATTCGCCCTTCATAGGGCTTTGTGCTATTATGTTGTTTGCCGGAGTCGTTATTTCTTGGGTAAGCACCCGTATTGCCGTATATAAATATTTATCGCTTGGTTTAGACGATTTGTATTAATTAAACCAGACCAGGTAAAATAAATAGCGCTGCTATGCAACACATTGCGCAACCCATTGTGCATACTCGGGGTTTGCGTCTGCCTGCCAGCTAATAAAACAAGGAGTTTCGTAAGGGTGTAATTCCTTTAAGGCCAGCAAAACAGCTGATTTTTTTGTGGGTATGGTTTTTAAGATACTTACAAATTCATGGTCGTTTTGCAGCGCACCGCCCCAAAAATACATGCTGTTAATCGGAAAAATATTGCCGCACGCGATAAGTTTTTTGTTTATCAGTGTTTCTACAACCTCAACAGCTGCCTGGTTGTTAGCATGTGTAACATAAAATAATAAAATTGCCATACCCAAATTATAATGATATAGTTTACCCTTCTTTTTTTGCGATTTGCCTTTCTAAGTTTGCTATTTTCTCTATTAAATCCGGAAGTTTGCGCATTGCAGCTAACAAGCGCATATTTTGTCTAAATTCGGCAGCAGGCGACCCATTCCAAACTTGGTTGGGGGTGTCAATATTTTTAGAAACCCCACTTTGCGCGCCTATTTTAGTGTAATCGGCAATTTTTATGTGGCCAACAAAACCTGCCTGGCCACCTATGGTGCAGTATTTGCCCAATTCGGTACTGCCCGATACGCCCGTTTGCGAAGCAATAACGGTATGCTGCCCTATGGTAACATTGTGCGCAATCTGAATTAAATTGTCTAATTTTACCCCTTCGGCAATAGTAGTTTCCCCCATGGTTGCCCGGTCAATAACAGTGTTTGCGCCAATTTCTACCTCATTGCCAACTACAACAATACCGTTTTGGGCTATTTTTTGGTAACTACCGTCTGGGCGGGGTGCAAAGCCAAACCCATCGCTTCCTATTACACATCCGGCATGTAAAATGCAGTTGCTGCCAATTTTGCACCCATAATAAATTTTTACGCCAGCATATACAATTGTATTTTCGTTTATTGTAACGTGAGGGCCAATATAACTGCCCGGATAAATTTTTACCCCATTGCCAATAACAGCACCTTCGCCTATATAGGCAAACGCACCTATGTATAAATTTTCTCCAATTTTTGCCGTTGGGTGTATAAAACACGGCGATTCGTGCAAGGACTGCGGATGAAGCTGTTGGCTAAATTTTTCGAGCAGTACAGCCATTGCCGCATAAGGGTCGGGCACCCTAAGCAGGGTAGCAGTTAGCGGTTGTGTAGCTGTAAATTGCAGCCCAACTAATAAAGCTGAGGCTTTTGTGGTATAGGCAAAAGACTCGTATTTAGGGTTGGCAATAAAACTAAGCTCGTTTGGCTGTGCAGTTTCAATTTTGCCCAAACCATTAACTGATATGCTTGCATCGCCCTCAATAGCTGCATTTATCCAACTGGCAATTTCCGAAATTTTGTACATTTTTAGGTTGTTGTGTTCACAAATGTATTGAAAATAAAAAATGAGTTTAAACTTTTTGGAAGTAAAATATGACAATTCTATGAAAATGTGTTAATTTCACGGCACAATATGGCTGTTTTCTTATTTCAATCCAAATTTTCCGCCTTTTTCCGCCTATATAGCTAATAACAAGCCAAAATCGCCTTCTTAAGTAATAAATTTCTAAACAATTTATTTAGTAATATAATAAGTTTAACACATCGTTAACTGTAAACAAGTTCGATTAAACATGGAAAGAACCTTTTTTGTTGCGTTGCAGCCCTCTGATTTTCGATATTTAAAACGCATACGCAGTTGGATGCATAAAGATAATCCATTTAAAACTGATGAAACAGAATTAAATCCGGATTTGGCCGAGCAACCGGAATCAGAGTCCTACCAACAAAGTGAGCACATCATTCGGGTATCTTCAACAATTGATAAAGTTGTTTTATTGCCCAACGGTAGGTTTAACCGCCCTAAAATTGAGCGTCGGTTGCGAAAATCGCAGTTTGTTTTAATTTTGTTGGGCGAAAATACCGAGCGGCATCCTTGGGTTTATTTTGAAAGCTTTGCCGCACAACGCCGCTTGCCTCGCTTTTTTATCCGGATACCTTATACAAACAGCCCTATACCCGAAAATTTAAAGCATATAAAACAAATAGCATTTAATCCTAACGCTATTGAAAAGCTATTCCGCATTTACGATGAAAATGGTATTAGAGCATTACATAGTTATGGCTTTGAACTGCACGAAAAAACGAATCTTGACGATACCTCACCTAACGAAACCACAGCCAACAATCACCAAAACGAAGTAATAAATTAAATAATTATTATTTCGTATTTTCAAATCCTAAATGCAACCAGTTTTTCTTTTGTTTCGTCTTAAAAGAAAGCTAAATTTTAATTTTAAATCAAAATCAAAAACAGTCATGAAAAAAAATATATTAGTTTTAATATTTTTGGCCGTAGCATCGCTTTTAACGGGTTGTATTAAAGACCGTTGTTACGAAGAGCGTTATGTTACCCGCCAAACTCCGGTTTATAAAACTTACGACGAAATTCGCACCCCCGTTGCAATGGAAGCAGCCCACGACCTCATAAATCCGGGAAAAATTTACACCTATGGTGTTTACTTATTGGTTTGCGAGTGGAACGAAGGTATCCATTTAATTGATAACACTAATCCATCGGCACCGCTAAGTTTAGCTTTCATAAAAATACCCGGATGTACCGATATGGCCATGAAAAATGGCATTTTGTACGTAAATAATTACACCGACCTTTTAGCGCTTGAAATTATCAGTGCTACCGCCATAAAAGAAGTCTTCAGGGGCCAAAACTTTTTTAAACCCATTGCTCAGGATGCCGGAAATGGCGTTTTAGTGGGCTATAACTACAAAGAAGAATTGGAAAAAATTGATTGCGAAAATTTAACTAATAGTTTCTTTTTTGAAGGCGATGTAATTGCCGTAAATGATGTGGCAATGGGGGCAGGCGCCGGCAGCGCAGACGGACGGAATAACAGCACCGGCGGCCAAGCGGGCTCTATGGCCAGTATGGTTTTAGACGGCTCGTTTATTTATGCCATCAACCACGATAATACCATCGTTACCATTAACCTCGAGGCTGGGGCACAACCCATTGTTGTAGGCGAAACAACAGTAAGCGCCGATATTGAAACCCTTTTTCCGTACAAAGATAAATTGTTTATTGGCTCAACAACAGGCATGTTTATTTACGAAAAAATGGGCAACGGACAATTTAAATACCTAAGCCAGTTTATGCACCTCACCGCCTGCGACCCCGTAGTTGCCAACGACAAATACGCCTACGTTACCATCCATAATGGCACAGTTTGTGGCTCGGCACTTAATTTGCTATATGTTATTGATATTGAAGATATATTTAACCCCAAAGAACTCGCACAGCTTAACCTAACGCACCCAATGGGTATGGCTTTAACCGAAAACCAGTTGTATGTTTGCGACAGCCAAGACGGCGTGCGCATTATAGATATTGCCAACCCCAGCACGCCAGTCATTTCCGGAACCGCTTCTGGCTTAGCCGCTTACGATGCAATTGCCGTAAATAATTCAAAATTACTTATCGTTTCGGGCACGGATGGCATTTATCAATACGACCGCAGTAATCCTACATTTTTGACTCAACTGAGCAAGATTGCAAAAAAATAATAAGTTTAACGAATAATATTTCTGCTGTTACATCCGGATAAGATTTTGTACGGCCATACCGGCAATACTTATCCGGATGTTTTTTTTGTCACACATCTAAAAATACAAGTACAGTTTTTTCTAATTATTCCATGAAAAAAACGCTAACAATAATTAGTCTGTTGCTAATTATAATCAATGGCAATTTTACAGTCTTTGCTCAAACAACAACACCCGCCAGCGAAAATAAATCAAGAACTGAAAACGTCCAAAACAAGGATGAAACTAAGTTAGAAGATGTGGTTTATTTAAAAAACGGAAGCATTATACGTGGCCGGATGCTTGAACTAATACCCGACTCGTTGGTGCGCATAGCCATCGTAGGCGGGAGCGAATTTGTATTTAAAGCCAGTGAAATAAGTAAAATTGTGGCCGAAAAAATCTCAACTCCGCACAATGAAAATCAAAATAATTCCTCAAACATTGAACCTCCTAAACCAACAAAAGTTGAAAAGCCTAAATATTACCGCGATAAAGGCATTTATACATATATTTCAGGTGGTTTTTTAATGGGTATAACAAGCGATGAAGTACCCGATGTGGGCATACATGGCGATTTAATAATTGGCCACCAGTTAAACCGATGGGCAGCAATTGGCGGGGGTATTGGCTTTAACAGATACCCACTTAATGAATGGATGATAGTGCCAATTTATGCCGATTACCGAGGCTATACAAACAAATCTTCCGAGTCGGCGTATTACAGTTTAGGGCTTGGCTACGGCTTTGTGGCAACCAACAGCAGTAACGCCGAGGCAAAAGGAGGCATTTTTATTCGGCCAGCAATAGGCTACCGGTTTAGTAGCGTACAAAAAACACAATTTTTAGCAGAACTCGGTATCAATATTCAAAAAGCAAAAGAAGAGGAAACAATTTGGGATGGCTCAACAGTTTTCCGCAATTATACCTTTAGCCGGACAGCTTTGCGGTTGGGTATTTTGTTTTAAATTGCTAAATTTGTGCCTTCGTAAGTTAAATTATATAATTTTATTTCATTTTGTTTTGCGGATAATATCACAAACAGCAATTTTATTACTGATATTAAATTACAGTACTTTACTTGCCCAACCTACAATCACCTGGCAAAAAGTGTGGGGCACGGCAATTGCCGATGATGAAATTGAAGCCCTTGCAGCCTTGCCAAACCAAACTTTTGCTGCGGCAGGCATTACTACCGATGCAATAACCGGCCAAACCGATATTTTAATATTTTGGCTGAACGAAAAATTACAAATTACCGACACCTTTATAATTGCTGCCCCCGGAGACGAGCGCGCCTATGCCATAGCACCTCATCCGGAGGGTGGGGTAGTGGTGGCAGGCTATTTGCGCCCTGCCGAACAGCCTGAAACTGTATCAGCCACTTTGTACCGCAATGGTCAAGACACCCAAAATATAGACTTACAAAGCAAAGGCGAACATGATGCCTGGGCATTTTATTTGAACCAAGATGGCGAAATTGAATGGTCGCTTACAATGGGCGGCAGCAACGAAGATTTGTTTAGAGCTATAGCAACCAACAACGAGGGGCAATTTTTATTAGCCGGATACGCTATATCGAAAGATGGCGACATTAAAAATCATATTGGCCTAAAAGACGCCTGGGCTATGCAAATTGACGGAGAGGGAAACCTGATTTGGCAGGGTATTTACGGCGGAGACTACAATGAACAATTATACGGCGCGGTTTGGCATCCGGATAAATTAAAATGGATAGCTGCTGGAAGTACAGCATCACCAAGCGGAAACGGGCAGATAAGTTTTAACCACGGCGCTACCGACTGCTGGGTAATTGCCCTTGATGCCGAAACAGGCGAACTACAAAGCGAAAAAACATTTGGCGGCTCTCAAGCCGAAATTGCCACCGATATTGTGCTTACAACAGATGGCAATCTGATATTTTGCGCTCCATCTTTGTCAAACGATGGCGACCTGACGGCAAACTACGGCGATAATGATATGTGGGTTGCCAAGCTAAACAGCAACGATTGGACAATTGACTGGCAAACCTCGTGGGGCGAAAAGGGCGAAGACCAAGCACGTGCTTTAATGCTGAACCCAGAAAACGGAGATGTGATTATTGTAGGAACCACTTTTGACTTTAGCATTAGTCCACCTAATTATTTTTTCGATTTGCAACTGCTGCGCCTTAATAAGGATACCGGTGAAATAGTTTGGCATAAAAAGTATGGAGGCTCGAATTACGATTTTGGCAATTGTATAGTTCCCGGATTGGGTTCAGACGAGTATTTAGTTGGTGGTTATACCGATAGCACCGATGGCGATATTGTACAAGGTGGTATTGCACCAAGACACGGGGCCGACAACGCATGGTTGATTAGGTTTGCCGAGTGGGCAAATGGTGTTTATGAAATTGGCGCTGTTGCTGAACCATTATTTATTGAGCAGCAGCAACAACCTGACAAGGCTGTAATAATACATTTGCCTCAAATTGCCGAACAGGGCATCCTTCAGATAGTTGGAACATCGGGGATTAAGTTTTATGAGGCAAATATCGCTCCCGGAACTGAACAATACCTAATAAAGAACAACCCTTTATGTAAACACAAAGGGTTGTTTTTAGTGAAGTATCAAACTAAATTGAATAAAACTTGGTTTGGCAAATTTGTTTGGTAAAATAATTAGCGCAACTCGGTTAAGCAGTGCTAATTTTAATTTTACCAGCGTTTGTTTGGCCGGTTGTTATCGTTACGGTTGTACCCGCCACCACCACCGCGGTTATTATTGTACCCACCTCCGGTATTAAATGGACGGTCGGTTTTAGGGCGTGCTTCGGTTACATTAATTACTTTTCCGCTGTATTCAGCTTTGTCTAATTCTGAGATGGCTTTTTTTGCCTCATCGTCAGAAGGCATTTCTACGAAGCCAAAGCCTCGTGATTTACCGGTTTCACGGTCTTTGATTACCTTGGCCGAGGATACGGTTCCGTACTCCTCAAAAAGTTCATTTAGGTCTTGGTCGGTTATGTCAAAACTTAAATTTGAAACGTAAATGTTCATTTGTAAAAGAAAAATTAAAAAAAAAAGAAAAACTGATTTAGTTGAGGGGTTAGTACGTCATCAAATTAAGTTAAATTAGTTGCAAAGATAAAATAAGATAATGAGATATAAACTTAGCGCAAGCAAATCTACTACAAAGGTAAGGTATATTTTACAAAATTATTAAAAAATATAGCAAAGCGTAAAAAATTATTTTAGCATCCTGTTTTTTAAAATAAAATAATTACCGTATTTGCTCGCTTGTTTGCTAATATTAGTGGTGGTGGCCGCCGTGTTCGTCAGTGCCGTCAAAGCCGTGCACGTGGCCATGAGAAAGTTCTGTGGCAGTAGCAGCGCGTACGGCAACAACCGAGCCAGTAAAAAATAGGTCGCGGCCTGCCATAGGATGATTAAAGTCGAGGGTTACAATTTGCTCCGTAATATCAATAATGCGGGCATTAAGTTTGTGGTTATTTTCATCAACCATAGGTATGATATTACCAATTTTTAGCAAATCTGTGGCCAAAGCACCATCAATAATAAAACTCTCAATTGGCACACCTACAACGGCTTGCTCATCAACAGGGCCGTAGGCATTGTTACTGTCAATTATAAATTCAAAACTGTCACCAACACGGAGGCCGGTTAGGTTGTCTTCAAACACATCGAGAACGTTGCCAGCTCCGCATAAAAAAACAAAAGGTTGGTCGGGCGAGGTGGCTTCAATAAAGGTTCCCTCAGGGCCGCCTTCAAATAAGTTATAGCTAATGGCTACAACAGTGTTAGGAGATATTTCCATTAATTAATATTGTAAGTATAAAAATGTAAAAACTTGTTTGGTGGTTAAATTTAATTAATCCAATATTTGTGTTATTAGGGGCTGCAAAGGTACGCAATTATTAGCAGGAAAAAGTATAAAAACACCAAGGCCTAGTGTTTTTTCCGGAAAAATAAATTGAAATATTCTTGCCTCACGATGATATTTCTAATACTTAGTAAAAACTTAGTCAAATTCGTCCCCTAAACATCTCATCTGGAAGAAAAATTTAATGTTTTACCCGGAACTGCTTGCCTATTTTGGTAATTTTAAAACAGTTTTAAACGTTTGCCTGCATTTATATTCCTACAAGTAAGAAAACTAAAAAAAATATCCTAATTTTACCCCGCCCATGATAGTTTTAAGCAAAATAGCCTTAGCTTTTAATAACAGCCTTTTACCAATATACTTGGTGGCTAAGGATGTTAAAAACTATTTTATGCGCTCACTGCTCGTTTATCTCACCCTGCCAAAACTCAACTATAAAACTAATTATGTATGCTTAAAAAGCGCCAATGGGATAGTTTATTAAACGACTTACAACAAGGACGCTGTGTGCTGATTATTGGCCCTTCGTTGGCTACAGCCACCTATAATGAGGCTAAATGCACCCTGCGCGAAATTTTTGCCCAACAACTCTGTGTTGATTTGGATGCCGAAAGTATTACTTACGACCAACAACAAAAAACCAATTTACTTTATACAGCCTCTAAATTTTTACACCTCGAAGGTGTTCGCCGCATTGATTTGGTTGCTACTATTTTACAGACCTACAAAAAGTATGCTACTCAAATTCCGCCCATTTACCACGAGTTAGCTAAACTACCCGTACCGCTAATCATCAACACCAACCCCGATGATTTTATGCTGCGTGCCCTGCGGCAGGCAGGTAAAACCTGCACGCAGGCATGGTATAATTTTTGCGGCGATGCTCCACACCAAACCGATATTAATGCTTTTAGTATTCAAAACCCATTGGTTTACAATTTATTAGGGACATTTGATGAGCCCAGATCGTTGGTTTTAACCGAAAATGACCAAGTTGAGTTTGTTGAAAAAATTATTAGAGGCGAGCCACCTATACCGCCCCGGATTGTCAGCCATTTTAAAGACCCTCGCACCTATATTTTTTACGATTTAGATATAGACAACTGGCAATTTAGACTGCTTTTACACACCCTCGATTTGCAAGTGGTTAAAGATAATCTTACTTTTTCGCCAAAACACTCAATTTTAGAGTTTTCAAAGGCCATGCGCGAGTTTTACGAAGAACATTTTGGATTTCAGTTTATTGATAAAAATGCTTCTGAGTTTACCACCGAATTGCAAAGTCAATACCAAAATTATATCACTACAAGCCAAACAAATTTAAACCAAAATCCTCCGGATAAAAAACAGCCTTTGCGCATCTTCATTGTAACACATCATACCGAAAATGATATTCATGTATCTAACAAAATATTACTTCATTTAACCCTCTTAATTCAAAACAACGAAATAGAGGTTGTACAAGGCCATTTACCGCCTGCTGGCCAAAATGCCCAAACTTGGATTGACCAACAATTACAAACCGCCGATGTGTTTATTGTACTTTTTAGTGCCGAATTTTTAGCCTCCGAAACCTATAATCAAGCAACCGATGCCCTAAATTTAATGCAAACGCAGCCTTCAACTAAAACTTACCGTTTACTGCCCGTGTTAGTATCGTATTGCGGTTGGAGCGACACACCTTTTGCCTCCTTTAACCCAGCGCCAAGTCCACAAAAGCCATTGTTGTCGGAACACTGGGAAAATACCGACTTGCCTTACCAAAATATTGTTGAACAATTAAAACAACTAATTCGTGATTGGCCAAACCGCACCTAAACAAAACAGGCGTTATTTAGGTGTTTACCCCTACAAAGCGGAAGATAAACGGCTGTTTTTTGGCCGCAACCGCGAAATTGATGAGATGGTGAACCTGCTAAAAGCGAAAGAATTGGTTGTTCTTTTTGCTAAATCGGGTATCGGTAAATCGTCTTTATTAAATGCAGGCGTAATACCCTCGCTCGAAAATCAAGGCTGGCAGTCGCTACCGGTGCGCTTTAATAATTTTGAAATAAATCCGGTTCAGGCGGTTTCAAATGCACTTGTAAATTTTTTAGATATAGCAAAGCTAAAAAGATTCGCCAAACAAAATCCAGAAAACGGGCAATACACCCTTTGGGAAAATTTGCGCGCCTGTACTTTTTCCGGAAACCAAGGACAATCGCTTAAACCTATTCTGATTTTTGACCAATTCGAAGAGTTTTTTAACCATCCCAAGCCACATCGCGACCATTTTGCACAACAAATAGCCGAAATAATAAGCTTACAAATTCCGCCAGCTACCGAGTTGCAATTACTCGAAATTCCGCGCCGCGAACGCACTGCCGAAATATTAGCTTGGTATTCACCTATTGATATACATGTTTTATTTGTTATAAGAAGCGACAGATTACATTTATTAGATGACCTGACGACACAAGTAACCGCTATTTTAAAAACGCGCTATAATTTGCGGGCCTTAAGCCCCCCTGATGCCGAACAGGCATTGCAAAACCCAGCTTGTTTGCAAGGCGATAACTTTTATACCGAACCTTTTACCTTTGCACCTAATGCCTTGCAGCTTATTTTAAAAACTTTGGCCAATAACGAACAAGAGGTGGAGGCTTTTCAATTGCAAATTTTAGGACAGGTAATTGAAGACAGGGTGAAAAATTTACAATTAGCAGGCAAACAAAATGTGGTTGTAGATGTAGATTTATTGGGCGGCGAGGAGGGCATAAACAATATATTATCGAATTACTACGAAGACCAAATTGCCCAAATAACAAATCCGGATGAAAAAAATATGGCTCAAAATTTAATGGAGGAAAATCTGATTATGCAGGGCAAGCGGGTAAGTCAGCCCGAAGCAATGGTTAAAGATTTATTAAAAAACAACGACCCTTTGTTAGGGTTATTACTTAATAGCCGACTTATAAGAGCCGAAAACTCGCGCTTGGGTAAAACCTACGAAATTAGCCACGACACCTTAGTGGGGCCTATTTTAAACTCCTTCCAACGCCGTGAATTGATAACCGAACGAGAAAAATTTGCGGTTGAAACTGCTAAAAAAAACGAACAGTTAGCGCGGGTAAACCGAATTCAGCGTTTGAATTTTTTTGTGTCTCTGTTTTGGTTTTTACTGTTTTTGGCTGCTACCGTAACCCTGTTTTGGGCATGGCAACAAAAAAAACGTGCCGACTTGGCCGAACAAAAATTGCAGTTGCGCTACGACCATACTGCCGAAAAAGTTGGCGAGCAATCAATATTATACAAAAAAAATGACTCGCTAAATAAAATTAACGATTCGTTAGCCCAAATTATTGCCAAAATTGATAGCCAAGCCGCGATAAATAATTATCCCCCTCCCTACAGGAACCCAAGGGATCATATAGTAAATACCACGCCCTACGTTACCGAATTGCCCCAAAAAGAACCCGGCATTTGGGGCATTGTTATAAGTGTTGATAAAACGCCCCAATTAAGCATTTATGAGGCCGGTTTGATGCGAATAAACATGGAGCAACTAAACACTTTGGTTATTAAAGAAAAAGATAAATATTATACAATATTACCTTTTATGGATGAAACTTCGGCAAAAAATACGTTGCCACAGTTCTCACGAAGCCTTAAAAGTGCGAGTGGTAAAGACGAATTACCAAGCTATTATGCTAAATTTAGTGGCTGGATAAAATATTTTGCCAATCCGGATACCGTAAAATTGCCCGAATTACAAATAGACAGTGATATTTTGCAGCAGTTTCCTAAAATCGAGAAGAAAAAGTAAATAGTTTTATTTAACGACTGCTTATGAATATTAACGAAATTCGCGACTTAATTGGCAACGGCAACCTAAAAGATGCTTTGGCAGCTTTGTTTAACGCCGAGGAACACTTAATACTTAAAATTAAAAACGAACTCACTTTGTTAAAAGCCCGACTCAGTTCGTTGCAAGAAAATGAAATGTTGGGTCTTATAGATAGTGAGAGTACAAAAATTGAACGCAATAAAATAGTATTTTCGTTGTTAAACTTATTAGATTTTTTAGAACAAGAGCTGAAAATACAACAACAAATTCCGGATATAAAAACGCTGTCTGATGATAATCCGGAAAAAAACAACTCAAATATTGCCAATTCTAATCTCAATAGTAAACAACCTGTAAATGCTTTATTAGTTTACCATCCTAATGATGGTGTCTATGCCGACAAACTGATAGCACAGTTGTTTCCGTTAAAACGGGCTAAACGAATTGATTTGTTCGATGTGCACAAGCATGTTAAGGCAACCGAGAATAAACGACTATTGTGGAGCAATAAATTGGCTGATGCCCGCTTGGTTTTGGTTTTATTCAGTGCTAATTTGTACCAGGCTGAAACCCTTGATTTTGCCCTTGAAGTAGAAAATTATGTCGGTAAAAAAGCTGTTGTACCAATTAAAATTAACAATTTTGACCTTGAGGAAACGCCCTTCCAACCGCTGCAGGGCTTGCCCCGAAATGGAAAACCTATAACCGAACACAATAATATTGACAGCGTTATGGCCGAAATTGCCGAAGAAATAAAGCAAATATTAAATAGTTTGGAAGCATAGCTTTGTAACGTATGGAATAAAAAAAATCCCTTGTACTTGCAATGCACGACAAGGGATTTTTTGTTTTGCCTTTCTTTAAGTTCTTATTGCTTGGTAAGGGTTAATTTACCCAAAACTTGCTGGTTTTGACCTACAAAAATTATTTGGTAATTGCCGTTTGCAACAGCGTGCAAATTCAATTGGTGGTAATTGTTTGATGTTAAAACTATTTGACCGGCTTGGTTTATTAATTGCACATTTTGAATTTTTTTGGCGTATTGCATATCAACTGTTATGTTTACCCACTCGTTTGTTGGATTTGGAAATGCTTTTGCCCAAGTTATATTAACTCCGGAAATACCAACTTGGTCGGCATCTAAATAATCCGGAATACCATCGCCGTCATCGTCATCGTTATTAAAATTGCCATCTTTGTTAGTATCTTCATCTATGGTTAAAAGTGGGTCGTTATCATCGTTATTGTCTAAATAATTGGCAATTTTGTCGTCATCGGTATCGTCATTTATTGGGTTTTTGTCGTTGTTGGGGTCTTCGTTGGCGGTAGGAATAGTGTCGTTGTCGTCGTCATCGTCAAGGGCATCAATTTTTCCGTCTCCGTCGGTATCAATATTTTGCGCGTTTGGCGCTTCAATGCCGTCTGCTACGGTGTCGCCATCTGTATCGGGGCTTAATGGGTTGGTAGCGGTGCCATTTACCTCATCGCCATCGGTTAGTTGGTCGGCATCGGTATCGGGGTTAAGCGGGTCGGTTTTAATGGTATTTACCTCTTGACCATCGGTAAGTTGGTCGGCATCGGTGTCGGGTTTAAGGGGGTCGGTTTTGGTATCAACTACTTCAATATAATCTACCAATCCATCGCTGTCGGTATCGGGTTTAAGCGGGTCGGTTTTTAGGTCTAAAACTTCGGGACCGTCTTTAAGGCCATCAAAGTCTGTATCGGCAAGTTTAGGGTCGGTTAGATATTGAAATACCTCTTCACCGTCGGTCAAAAAGTCGGCATCTGTATCAATATTTATAGGGTCGGTTCCATATACTTGCACCTCTTCGCCGTCGTTAATGCCGTCGTCATCGGTGTCGGCTTTTAATGGATTCGATTTGTAATCGTTTATTTCTTGGCCATCTAATAGCTCGTCGCCGTCACTATCGTCGGTTAAAGGGTTTGTATTATGGGTTTTTACTTCGGCGCCATCGGTTAATCCATCGTCATCGGTATCGCTATTTAGTGGTTTTGTTTGGTAAGTGTTTACCTCTTCCCCATCAAGCAGGCCGTCGTCATCGCTGTCGGGGTCTGAAACGTCGGTGCCGTAAGTTATTTCGTCGTTGTCGTTTAGCCCATCGTTGTCGGTGTCTTTGGGTGCACCTACCGGAATAGTATCTAAATTGGCTAAATTATTTTTTTTAAGTACTGACAGGTCATCTCCGGCGTTTATATCGGTAAGATCTTTATTCCAGTAAAATTTTGTAGGCTGGCTGTCGCTAATCATTTCAAAACATATTGTTCCGGCAGTTAGCCATTCTGGCGTAACGTCTGGGCAGCCAAAATTTGGTATCATCATAATGGTTGTTATATTCAACTCGCCCGATGATTGGTCGTAGCCCATATTTGGTGCATAATAAGGGGCTGTGGTTCCGCCAAAGGCACAAAGGTTTTTGTCGTCAAAGTTTTTTGAGTTATAAGTTGGACTTGAGAGGTTGTCTTTATTGTAGCTTAGGTAAAACGTATGCGAGCCAATAGTAAATGATTTATCTGTGGCCGATTTTATTTGAATATCAACGCAAAGGGTGTTGCTGCCTAACAGTAAATTGTTAAACCTTAGGTCGTAGCTTGCGGTGTCTTGTGCGTTTAATTTTATTAGGCCGCCTTGTAAAACCAAAAATAATCCTAAGACTGCCAACAAGGCAAGTTTTGTAGAAAAATATTTCATTGCAATAGGTATAAAAATTAAAAATTATTACAAAGTAAATTTATTTATAGATAGATAGATAGATAGATAGATGGAAGGTTGTGTTTGTGTTATGCGTGTGCAAAATTAGCAAAAAAAGGTAAGAAGTCAACTCTTTCTCAAAATAATAAATATAAGACATGCCGGTCGGTAATTTCAATATCAAGTTATTATATTTTCCGCGTTTCCTTTTTATGCGCTATTGTTTGGTAATTGTTAATTTGCCCAAAATTTGTTGGTCGTAACCAATAAAACTAATTTGGTAGTTGCCCGCTGCAATATTGTGCAAACTTAGTTGGTGGTAATTTTTTGAGGTTAAAACTATTTGCCCCGCTTGGTTTATTAATTGCACTTTTTGAATTTGTTGGGCATATTGGCTATCAATTTCTATGTTTAGAAACTCATTTGCCGGATTTGGGAATGCTTTTGCCCCTATTACATTAATTCCGGAAATACCTACTTGGTCGGGGTCTAAATAATCCGGAATACCATCGCCGTCATCGTCATCATTACTAAAATTGCCATCTTTATTGGTATCTTCATTTTTTGTTAAAATTGGATCGTTATCATCGTTATTGTCTAAGTAATTGGGTATTTTGTCGTCATCGGTATCGTCATTTGTTGGATTTTTGTCGTTGTTAGGGTCTTCGTTGGCGGTAGGTATATTGTCGTTGTCATCGTCCTTGTCAAGGGCATCAATTATACTGTCGCCGTCTGTATCAATTTTTTGTCCGCTTGGTGCTTCAAGGCCGTCTGCTACGGTATCGCCATCGGTATCGGGGTTAAGTGGGTCGGTTTTAACGATAATTAGTTCCTGCCCATCAAGCAGGCCGTCGTTGTCGCTGTCGGGGTCTGAGGCATCAGTGCCGTATTTGCTTTCATCGTTGTCGCTTAATCCGTCTTTGTCGGTATCTTTAGAAGTGCTTGTTGGAATAGTATCTAAATCACTCATACTATTATTTTTAAGATTAGTAGAGCCATCCGGAGTAATTAGCGTAAGGTCTTTATTCCAATAAAATGCTGTTGGTTGGATGTCGCTAATCATTTCAAAACATATCGTTCCAGCAGTTAACCAATCTTGGGTTACCTTGGGGCAACCATATTTTGGTATTATTATATTTGTAGCTATATTAAAAGTGCCTGCTTCTTGGTCGTAATTAACTAAGGGGGCAAAATACGGTGCAATAGTGTTGCCCATGGCACAAAGGTTTTTGTTGTCAAAGTTTTTTGAGGTATAAATTGGGTTCGACAAATTGTCCTTATTGTAACTTAATGATAATGTATGCGATCCAATAGTAAATTGTATGTCTGTGGCTGCTCTTATTTGAATATCAACGCAAAGGGTGTTGCCACTTACAAGCAAGTTACCAAATTTCAGGTCGTAGCTTGCGGTGTCCTGTGCACTTAATTTTATTAGGCCACCTTGTAAAAGCATAAATATTACTAAGGCTGCCATTAGGGCGAGTTTGGTAAAAAAATACTTCATGGTGGTATAAATTGAAATTAAAAATAGGAAGTAGGTGTAAAAAATTACTCCTTTAAGGCTATAGGAACAAAATTAGCATTTACTTTCAAAATAAACTGTAAAATTTCAGACTGTCCTATATTTTTTACTGCCGAGCACAAGAAACTTTCCGGAAGTTCGTTCCATGATTCAGCGAGGGCTGTTTTAAAACTGTTTACATGTAACCCCTTTTGGTATTTGCGGTCATCTATTTTAGTAAAAACAGTTACAAAGGGCAGCCCGTTTTCGCCCATCCAGTTGCAAAAATCCAAATCCGATGTTTGAGGAGGTATTCGGCTGTCAATTAAATGAAAAACGCATTGTAAATTTTGGCGTTGCTTTAGGTAATTGGTCATCATGGCACTAAATTGCCTGCGCGCTACCTTCGAGACTTTGGCGTAGCCATATCCGGGCAAATCTGCCAAATACCAGGCATCATCAATGCCAAATAAATTAATAGCCTGGGTTTTTCCGGGCGTGTGCGAAACCCAAGCCAAATCTCGGCGTTTAGTTAGCATATTAATTAACGATGATTTTCCCACATTCGATCGGCCAATAAATGCGTATTCGGGCAAAATTGGCGGAGGCATTTGTTGCACGTGGCCGTAGGTGCCAATTAGTTTTGCGCTAACTACTTGGATTTTTTTTTCGTTGTTTTGGTTGTTTTCAGTATTTGGGGGTAACATAAAGCAAACATACGTTTTTTTATTTCAAAATTACAATTATTAGAGAGGTTTTAACACCCAAATTTGCCTTTCGGAGGTTTGAGAGTCATAGTCAGAAAGATTGTAGTTGCCAAATAAATTATCTGTTTTGAAAGATGATTTGGCAAAAAGTTCTTTAAAATCATCCGGATAAATGGCTTGAACCCGTTCGTAAAAATTTAAAATCTTTCCGGAATTTGGTTCGCTTACCGCAATTTTTTTTACAATATATCCGGATTCTAAATAACGCCAAATTTCAAAGTAAATTCCATCAATCATTTTTGTTTCGTGGGGCACTAAATTGGCTACAATTTTATGGGTATTCATAAAATCTATTAGCAAGTGTCCATTTGGTAACAGGGCTTTGTGTGCGTTGTGTAAAACCGTCAAATTATCTGTCTGCTGCTCAAAATAACCAAACGAAGTAAACAAGTTAAATATTACCTGGTACTGCTGTTGGCCAAAGGGCTGCCGCATGTCGCCTACTACAAAATTTAAACTATTGCTTGAAAGGCGATTTAGCTTTGCTTGTTCCCTTGCTTTTTGAATGCTGTTGGAGGCAATGTCTATGCCTGTAACACAATAGTTTTGTTGGGCTAAAAACAAGGCATGTCGTCCCTCGCCGCAGGCAAGGTCTAACATATTGCAAGTTTTTGGCCATTTATATTTGGCAATTAACCGATTTAAAAAAAGGGCGGCCTCTTGTTCTGTTCTATGTTTATATAAAATTTTGTAATACGGCGAGTTAAACCATTCTTCAAACCACGATAGCATGATAATTTATTTTAATTGCTGTTTTTCACCATGGCCACAGCAGTTATTTTACTAAAATCTTTGCAGCCCACGCTTAATACGCTGAACTATTGTTGAGAAAAAATTTAAAGACTAAAAATTGTCTTTTACATTTATATAGTCTGGATTCGTATTTTTGCCACTTGCATTATATGGCGCGGGCAAGGGCAGCGCGTTGGTAATTGCACCGGTTCGGCCATCAAATTTAATAGGCGTTTGTTTGTTGTAAGGGCTGGGTGCCGGACTTGTATTTGAAGGCAAAGATGATGGCGTTGATGTTGTTTGTGATGGCAATGGCGCTGTGTTTGTAGGCTGCACATGCGAATCGCTGGCGTTGGAGTTAGTGGATGTTAAAACAAAATAAGGGTCGGTATATATTGCGCAGTCTTGCGTTATTAATTCCATACCCGGAAAAACAGAGGCTTGCGCTTGTAAATTATTGATGCTTCGAAAATGATTTTCGGTAAACCCATAATAGGTTGCAAGGCTTAAAATGTTTTCACCAGGTTTTACAATATGGGTGTTGGTGTTTTGAGGCATTTTATTGTTGTTGGCTGTTGCTTGTTTTTCTTTAAGTATTATGGTTTTACAAACAGGTAAAATATCGTTAGGGTTTAGGTTGTTTAAGGCGCAAAGCTGGGCAACAGTGGTGTGGTATTTTTTGGCTATTCGATATAAATTCTCTTTTGGTTGTACCACGTGGGTATTAGCCATTTTTGAAGGTGGGCATTGAGCATTTAAGGAGTTGTGCGCAAAAAGGAGACCGATAATTAGTACTAAGGGGTAGAAAATACTAAGGTTGAAAGAAGTGCTTAATTTCATAATATTGTTATTTTTATGTATTAGTGTAATTGTAATTAAGGCAATTACTATTTATGCAAAGTTAGTCTATAATTTTTTATTTGCCCTATTAAAAAATAAGAAAACGCCAAAAGGCTATAATTATTAGGTCGTTACACATCTACAAATAGTTTAACTTTTTGCTCGGTTGGATTAAAATTTTCAAGTAGATAGTCAAAAAACGAGCGGCCATATTGTAAATACAAAGGCATGAAATTGTCTATTCTTTCTTGCAAATTGTTTTCCGGATATAATTTTTGGTGCAAGTTGGCCAATTGTTGAAGTTCAATTTCGTGCTTTCGTTTTTCGGCTTTAAACAATTTTTCTTGCAATTTTTCAAGCCCCGATATTATTTTGGCGCTTTCGGCGGCAACTGTGGTAGCTAAGCTGCCGTCTATAGTATTTGCTTTTGTGCTAATATTTGTCAGTATCTGCTTGATATTAGATATTTCACTTTCAAGCAAATTGGGTTCGGTATTTGCCCATTTTCGCAGGAATTTTTGCGCTAATTCCGGATAACTAAGCCATAAATCATCCGGATTTAATTGCAATTTTTGTGCTTTTCCCCCTATCTGTTTATCAGCCCAAATAGCCATATCGCGCAGCAAAACTACGGGATAAAACACATCGAAGGCTTTAAAATTTTCAGCCAATTGCAACCAATAGCTAACCTCGCCGGGACCGCCAATATAGGCAATACAAGGCAAAATTGTTTGTTGATATAAAGGGCGCATTATAACATTAGGGCTAAACTGCTGAGGGTTTTGCTCAATTAACGCACTAAGTTGTGTTGGGCTGTAACTAATATGGGGTGCAGATGGCAAAGTATATTGTTTAGTGCCTGCGTTGTATAAGATACGACTCCGGAAATGCTTGCCCATTTCAAAAAGGTTTACCTCGCGTACAAATGCCTGTGGTGTATAACCTAATTGTTGTATTATTTGGTTGGTTTTACCGACTTGTTTGTAACTGGTTTGGTGTAACACTTCGCTGGCCATTGTATTGGCAAACATTGCCTTAAAATTTGCTTCGTTGGGGTTAAGCACAATTAAACCGTATTGCCCAAATAAAAAATGCAAAAAAAGTTGTGTCGCTTGGCCTAAATTATGGGGTGGGGCGTAGGCTTTTTGTAGCCAGTTTGCCAACTCGGCTGCATGTAGGCTTTGATTGCCTAAAACGGCAATTATTTCGGCTACTAAGGGTGTTAGCGTTTCAAGGGGCATTTGGCCGGTTGCGCCTTGTGTTGGCGCATGTTCCCATTGGTATTTTTTGCCAAACAACCGGATGTGGCTTATTTCTTCAAAATCGTGGTCTTCGCCACCAATCCAAAAAACAGGTAGAAACTGCAAACCCTCACTTTGATACTGCGTATTTAACTCGTTTGCCAATACTATTGCCGATATCGCCTTGTAAATAAAATACAATGGCCCCCCAAACAAAACAGGCTGGTGGGCGGTAACAATAGCAAACGTGTTGGGCTGTTGAAGCAGGTTTATTTGCTTGTAAACTACATCGTTTTGTGCTACATTTATTTGCAAATATTGTTTGACAAGGGTTTGGCTTAGTGTTTGCCTATGTGGCCAATAGTTTTGTTGATGTTGGGTGGCAGCAATAATTGCGTTATTTAGACCATGAGAGTTGGCAGGGTAGGGGGTTAAACTTGCCAGCGTTGGGTTTAAATTTTGCAGCCAATTTTTAACAAATGAGTTAAGGTGAGGCCATAGAGTAATATTTTGCTTCTTTACAAGCATAGACAGTCAGGCAATTATCAGGACAATAACATAAAAAAGAAAAACCCCGAGCTTATTTTTAAAGCTTGGGGTTTTAGTGCAAACAACTGAGCGGAAAACGAGACTCGAACCCGCGACCTCAACCTTGGCAAGGTTGCGCTCTACCAACTGAGCTATTTCCGCAAATAACAAAAAAAAAGAAAAGTGCCCGAGGCGGGACTTGAACCCGCACCGCTGTTGATGGCGACAGGATTTTAAGTCCTGCGTGTCTACCAATTCCACCACCCGGGCAGTAATTTCTTTTTATTTCTCTTATAATTTTAAGAGAGCGGAAAACGAGACTCGAACCCGCGACCTCAACCTTGGCAAGGTTGCGCTCTACCAACTGAGCTATTTCCGCAAATGCGGTGCAAATGTAGGGTAGTTTTTTGTTTTTACCAAACATCGGCTAAAAAAAATCATTTCTTATTTAAAATTTAAGGAAATTTACCTGTTTTTAGATGTAAACAAGGTAATTTTGCCGTTTATTTGATTTAATTTGCTAAAACCCCCTTAGGCAAACCAAAAACATGAATTCGCCCCCACCCGATATGCCCCAGCCTTTATCGCTGCGACAAACTCTTTTAACAATTTCCGAATATTTTAAATACTTGCTTAAAAATTGGTTTTGGTTGGCAATTGCTGCGGGCTTGGCTTTGACTTATAGTGTTTACAAACAAAATACTAAACCTCAGTTGTATGTGGCAAAAGCCTCATTTATGACTAATTCCGAGCCTGCCGGCCGTAGTAATTTTAATTCTATTTTGCCCATAGCTGGCATGTTGGGCTTTTCGGGGGGCGAAACCACTGCCGAACGCATTGTCGAGTTGCTTTCAACGCAACAAATGGTATTTACAACCTTACAACGTGAAGTAACAATATCCGGAAAAAAAGACCTGTTGTTTAATCATTATTTATCTTTGTTTGGAGTTAAAGAAAAGACGGACTCTTTGGCTAATTTCAATTTTGTTGCCAAACCCATCGAACAGTTTAATTTGACCGAAAACACAGTTGCTGCTGCAATTTATAAAAATATTACAACCGAGTTATTGTCGGCAACTGCCTCCGAAAGCGGCATAATTTATATAACATGTACTGCTACAAACGAAGTTTTTGCCAAAGAGTTCACACAAAATTTGGTGCTAACTGTTAGCGATATTTACATTAAACGCGCTACCGAGCGGCAAAAACGCACTTTCGATATTTTAAACAACCGGGTTGATTCAATTTATAACGCTTTAATTAATGCCGAGTACTCGTTGGCTAACTGGGTTGATGATAACCGTACTTCTATGCGCGCCGGGTCTATTGCCGCCACCAAAGCCATAAGGCAAGACCGTCTAAAAAGTAATGCCGAAATTTTGAATGTTATGTATGCCGAGGCCGTAAAAAATCGCGAGGTAGCCAGTATGAACCTGCTTAACAATACGCCCGTAGTTCAAATTATTGATATACCATCTCTGCCACTTTCAGTCCTTGAACAAGATAAGTTTAAAACAATCGTACAATGGGTAACTTTTGGCTTGTTTGTTGCTGCTTTTTTGTTGGTATTGCGCAAAATAATACGCGACGCCCTGCGTACCGAAAAATTAACCCCTACTAATGCGTAAGCCAATGAATATTAATAGTGTAGCCGAATTTTTGAAAAAACTTAAAATTGAACAGGCAATATCCGGAAAAATTAAGCTATTGGTGGCTGTTAGCGGAGGTGTTGACTCGGTTGTGTTATTACATATTTTATCCGGATTAAATGATATTTGTACCTTAGGTGTTGCACATTGTAATTTTGGTTTGCGGGGGCAAAACAGCGACTTCGATGAGCTTTTTGTGCTTGAATTAGCCCAAGCGCTAAACTTGCCTTTTTATACAACCCATTTTGAAACGCTTGATTATGCTAAGGCTAATACCTTGTCCATACAAATGGCGGCACGGCAATTGCGCTATGATTGGTTTGCTCAGCTTCAACAAACACATAATTACCATTTTATTGCAACGGCGCACCACCAAAACGATGTAGCCGAAACAGTTTTGCTCAACTTAACAAAAGGTGCCGGAATTGCCGGCTTGCATGGGATTTTGCCCCAACAAGGTATTATAATTAGGCCAATTTTAGGTTTCAACAAGCAACAAATTACACAATATGCCCAACAAAACAACCTAAATTGGCAACACGATGCCAGCAATGACCAAGCTCATAAATACGAACGCAATTTTATTCGCCACCAGGTTTTGCCTACTTTAGTACAACTTAACCCACAAGCAATAAAACATATATACCAAACCTCGTTATACCTGCGCGATACGGAATTAGTTTACAGGCAGGCACTGACAACTATTAAGCGAAAACTGTTGCAAACGAATTTTCATGGCGATATTGAAATAGGAATCCGGAAACTGACAGCTATACCCGGCGCTCCTACCATATTGTTTGAAGTTTTATCAGATTTTGGGTTCAATACCACACAATCAAACGAAGTTTGGGCTGCCTTAAACGGCGAGTCGGGCAAAACATGGCTTAGCCCAACGTATAAAATTATTAAAAACCGGACGCAGTTGTTGATAACCAAGGCAGAAAACCAAAAAACATCACAACACAATATTGATGCCCTGCCTTCTAAACTTATTACTTCCGGATTTACGCTGCAACTTAATACAGAGCTTGCCAGCGATATTACCATAGCACCAACGCCAAACCGCGCTTGGTTCGATGCTAATTTGGTAGCCCTCCCGTTAGTACTGCGCCGCTGGCAACCCGGAGACTATTTTTATCCGTTTGGGCTAAACCGAAAGAAGAAAAAACTAAGCCGCTTTTTTATAGACCTTAAATTGTCGTTGGCCGATAAAGACAGGCAATGGGTTTTGTGCGATGCGCGCAACCGCATCATTTGGGCAGTGGGCTTGCGTGCCGACGAACGTTTCAGAATTACACCCAAAACCCAACAGGTAATAGTTGCCGTTGTTAATAACCAATCATAAAAAGCTTTTTACGACCATGCTAAGAGCGGTAAATTTGGAAGTCAAACAAATGTATTGTAAATTTGCGCCGCTGTTTTATTTTTAACACAGCTATATAATTAGCCCGGGTGGTGAAACTGGTAGACACACCATCTTGAGGGGGTGGCGCCTGTAAGGGTGTACGAGTTCGAATCTCGTCCCGGGCACTAAAAATTTCCGGAAAGCAACAAATAAATTAGCTTATCCTTAGCCAAGAAAATTTCAGGCATCACTTGTCTGTAAGAATTAAATAAAAAAGCACAAAAGCATTTAACTGCCTTTGCGCTTTTGTTTTTCTATTTTCTTTTGTTTGGTCTGTTTAGTTTATGGCGGCAACTGTTTCTTTAATTGCTTCAAAATTAGGCAAATCACCCGCCGATTCTAATACTTCGGCATAGCGGATGGCACCGGTTTTGTCAATTACAAAGGCTGCCCTACGAGCTACACCGCGCATTTCAAAAACCCAGTTTTCATAAAAAGCACCGTAGGCGGGGGCCACTTCTTTGTTAAAATCGCTTAATAAGTCGAAATTAAGGCTGTTTATTTCTTTAAATTTTGCCTGTGTAAATATAGAATCGACAGAAATAGCTACCACATTACAATTTAAATCGTTATAGTCGGCTAAAGAATCTCTAAAACTACACATCTCATTGGTGCAAACACCCGAAAATGCTTGAGGAAAAAACAACAAAACCAAATTTTTATTTAAATAATCGGTTAGGCTTTGCTTTTGCTTATTGGTGTCAAAAAGTTCAAAATGGGGGGCGATATCGCCAATTGTTAAAGACATAATTAAGGCTGAATATTTTGTTTTGGTTTTTGAATAATTGAATATAAACAATTTAAATGCCTGTTTGTTTAAGCTTGGGGCAAATTGAAGATACTGTTTTTTTATTTTTTATCACTGATTTGGTGAGAATCTAAATTTGAATCAGGGCTAAAGTGGCATTAAAAAACATCGTTTGTGGGCAGGATTAGTATTTTATGATTTAGAGCCTATCTAAATTTTATTTTCTAATTCTATTAAGCATCAATTTTATCATGGCAAGTTGGATCATTGTCTGGCTCGTTTCGGTTTGGAACTCAAAGTCTTTACTCAATCTTCGATAGCTTTCGAGCCATGCAAAAGTTCTTTCAACAATCCATCTTTTTGGCAATACTTCGAATTTCGAGGCTGTATTCGATCTACTTACAACCTCAACCACCCACCCAAACGTTTTGCGGGTATTTTCAATTAACTCGCCTCTATACCCGCCATCAGCTACTATCTTTACCAATCTGCAAAACCTGCCTCTGAGGTCAGCTATAACCATTGGGGCTGATTTACTGTCATGCTCATTTGCCGCATGAACCACAACCGCTAAAAAGTAGTCCCATTGTATCTACAATAATATGCCGCTTTCTGCCTTTAACTTTTTTACCCCCGTCAATCCCTCTGCACAAGCCTCCGACGCTTGTTGTCTTTACGCTCTGGCTATCAATTATACCAACACTTGGCGATGAAGCCCTGCCTGCTTGCTTTCGAGTCTTATCCCTGAGTATTTCATGGATGAGTTCTATCGTCCCATCCTTCTTCCACTTGGTAAAATAGTAGTAAACAAGCTTCCATGACGGAAAATGGAACGGCAGCATGCGCCATTGACAGCCAGTTTTAAGCAAATAGAACAGCGCATTAAAAATTTCTCTTAAACTGTGTTTTCGTTTCCGTTTGTCGTCTAAAATGCCTAATATTGCACTCCATTGACTATCGGTGAGACTGCTTGGGTAGGTTTTCATTTTACTTTATGTGTTTGATTTTCATAAAGCTATGAATTATTATTTAAACGTCAAACTGATAGTCTTTTATTCACATCTCTTTTAATAACTTTTTTCCTATCAATTTTTAGGACTGGCATGCCAATTTTTAATTTTTAGACAGTCTCTGAATTTAAAAAAAATTTTCAACTTTTTTTAATTTTTGCTTGGAAGTACTTAATTTTTGCCTAAAATTGCGCCTTGTTACAATTTGCTTAACATGCAGCTACGATGAGTAGATTGTAAAAATTTAATAAATATAAAATAAAAACATGTATGGCTAGGGAAAAATTTTCGGTTGATTTTATTGTTAAATCGTCGCCCGTTATATTATACGAGTTTTTGGCTACCGTTACGGGCTTATCAGAATGGTTTGCCGAATGGATTGAAGAGCGAGACGATATGTTGATTTTTGGCTGGGGCAAAAGTTCAGAGCGGGCAATTGTACTTGATTATGAAGACCATCATTTTATTAAGTTTAAGTTTTTAGATAATCCGGAAAATGAGTTTTTAGAATTTAGAATTGAAAAATCTCCTATAACAGAAGATACAATTTTAATTATTACCGATTTTGCTGAAAAACGCGAAACTGATGACCAAATTGCACTTTGGGAAAGCCAAGTCGAGGCACTGATTATGCGTATTGGTGCCGGAAATTGATTTGCGTAAATCTATTATTATTTTTAGCTTGCTATTTATATTTGCTTAGTCAAAACTTGAAAACTGGGCTGGTAAAATTTGAAGTATAATGTTTCCGGCAATAAACAAGTTAACGCAAACTTTTTCATCGTCAATTTCAATGCGTTTTATTAGAATCGGGTCTATAGCTGCTTGAATTTGTAGTGCCGAGCTTGGTTTATACTTACAAATTGTTTCTTCTATTGAGCGGCGAATGGTTTCTAAAAATTTACCTAACGAAAATTGCAACTTGCTTTCAAGAATGCCCGACAATACGCCCGGAAGCAGTAAACCTCCGGCAATTTGCCACACTTTGCTTTGTGTATCCAAACTAACTGCCACTTGTTTAAAGGCTAAATGATTGTGGTCGGCACTTAAACTGGGTTTTGCTGTTATATGTAGTAATCCTTTAATGGTTCCCGAAATCTCTGCAATCGCTTTAATATGATGATTTTTTTCGGGAACAAACGTCAAGTTTTCTATCATTACCGGAAAGCTATTGCCACCAATTGGCTTTTGATACCATTTTTTAGCCCATTTCTTTTGAGTTAGTTTGTTGGCGTCCTGGTAAGTTAAGGTAAAGGGAAGCAATACTTCGCTATGCTCTTTTTTAATCATCGAGAAATCAGCTTCGGGCAAATTTACTTGCGGCATAAAATCGGTTTTTTGCCCTACCCAAGCGTATAAATTGCCAACAATAGATGCCGTGCAGTATAAATCAGTATCGTTGGCTAAAATTGGCGATATTGTTATTTGCTCTGGCTGGGCGCAAAGCCAAATACTTGGTTTTTCATAAACTTCAATTGGTTGTTGGCAAAGCAACCACGCTTCTGCAATAAATTCGCTAAGGTCAATTGCTCGAATTGGGGCATCTATTTTTGGTAACAAGGTGGGCAATAGTTTTACCAATCGCTGGTTAACTAAAAAGCCTAAATCAAGCGGAATGCCTAACACTTGTAAAATTAAATGCTGCCCCCATTCAAAATCTACTATTTTCGAGTTGGTTTTAAGGAACCAGTTTGTTGTAATTTCAGGTTTAATTTGAATTGTTAGGGTTAGTTTTGCCTGCGTTTCAAGGGTTTTTAAATTGCCAAACGGGTTGTCGTTGCCATGCAGGGCTTGTAAAATTACCAAAATTGGTACACGGGCAAAAACCTGATTACGTTTGCTCAACAAACTTATTTTTCCGGTTTTGATTAGTTGTATTTTTGCCCGCAAATAAAATAGTTTTAGTATTTCTTTCGGCAGGGGCGAAAAGTTGGCATCTTCGTATATAATTTCATTGTCAGGTAAATTCTTGTTTAGCAGTTCGGCTAAGTCAGCTAATTGTATATGTATTGGTAAACGTAAATTTGTATTATAATTCGACATAATTTAGAGATGGTTTCGCCCCAAATTTACGGCTTTGTTGGCCTTTTAGCAGTAAATTAGAAAAAAATTCTTGTTTACTTGGTACTTTTGTCCTTCATTGATGTATTAGTAACAGTAATTTTGATTTATACATGATAAAAATAGCAAGTGTTGTTCAGCTAATTGTTTGTTTTTTGATGGTAAACATTGTTTTTTCCGGATGCTCTTTTACCGAGAGTGATAAATCCGGAACTGACGCCGAAAAAAAAGCATCGGTAAAGTATTTTAATTTCAAGCAATATATAACTAATGAGATTGCCAGGCTTAATACGGCAAAAACCGGACTACAAAAAACGGTAAGCTGGGAAGCTAAATCGGAAACTAACACCTTACAAAATCCGGATTGGGGAATGGAGTTAGCCGCATTTTCTGAGATAGATTTAAATAAAGCTAATTTGCGCGATGCCTATATTGTTGATTCTTCTGTTAAGCCAAATAAATCGTTATTTGTGAGTTACAAGGCAAAAAAGGCAACCGAAGAAATTCAAAATATACAATTTAATTATTTGCCGAACGACACCTTGCCTATTGCAATTCAAATTGTGTCAAAAGGAAACAATTTGTTGTACAACCAATACAACGAGATGGGTTATATGCCTCAACAAGGGTTTTTCATAAAAACCGAACAAAAATTACTATGGAAAGCACCCACAATAATAAGTATTGGCGGTAATTTTATTGCCCCCTGATTTTGAAGTAAAAAACAACCTCGTTACTTACGCGCATCGTCAAAAAATGCCCATTGCCGTATGGTAATAAAATATTACGCCTATAGCAATGGGCTATATTTTATTGCTTGGCTAAAAGACGGAAAGCCAAATCAAACCACTAAAGCGATGAATTATTATGGCAATAAGGTCGCCAATTAATAATCGTCGTCGTCTTCGTTGTTACGCGATTTTTTAGAGTTATAATAGCTGTCTTTATCTATTTCAAACTCTTCAAAATCTTCATCGTAATCTTCATCGTCATCGTCATCCTCGTCCTCATCGTCTTCCATCTCATCAAAGTCTTCAAAATCTTCATCGTCATAATCATCTTCGTAGTCGTCGTCGGCGGGTTCATCGTCGTCGTCGTCTTCGTAAGCAGTTACGATGAAATCTTCGTTAAAGAAATCACCTTCCGGGCGAGTAGTAATTTCCAATACTGAACTATCGGTATTGGTATCCAGCAAAAAATCAGTGGTAACTAACATAGTAGGAGATAATTAGTTTTGCTTATTAAATTAATGGGTTTGTTGGTTTGGGTTTAAAAAAAGTAAATAATAAATGCAGACATGTATTTCGTAGATGGCACAAAATTAGGTTATTTCAAATCTTAATTAGATTATTAAATGTATTTGGCATTTTTTTCGTGATTTGATATGTTTTGTAAAAAAAACCGCTCAAACCGAAGCAAAATTACAGGTAAGAGCGGTTTTTTACAAATTTTAACACCAATTTTATAAAAATATTTTTTTGGAGCTAAAAATATTATTCAATTGTAAATTTGGTCGAAACAAGGCTAGTTCCATTGGTAAGTTGTGCTACATACATGCCTTTAGCCCAGTTTTGGGTGTTAATTACCTCCGTGTTTTGACCAGTAGTTGGGTTGGTTATGGCTTGGTTGTAAACTAAACGGCCATTTACATCGTAAACAACAAGGGTTAAGTTGTTGGGGTAATTTACGGTGTAGGTTATATTGGTTTGGTTGTTATAAGTACTAACCATATTGAAACCAAAGCCATTTGTTTGCATATTATTGTTAATACCAACAATACTTACTTTTTTGGCATCGGGGCCGGTATGTATTTCGGCACAAATAATTTCGCTGCTAATACTGGTGGTAATTTGTGCTATAGTGGTATAACCAAAGGCGTCATAGTCGTTTTTTGAACCTTTAAATGATAGACCATGCACGTAATAGGTGCCGCCGGGTAAACCTCCGGTATTAAACAAGCCATTTTCCGAAACAAGTTTAATATTGGTGCCATCTGACAGTAAGTAGAGGTAAATAAACTGTCCGGGGGCTTCTAACTCGTCAACGGCAACACACACCAATTGATCTCCGGCGGGTATGGGGTTATTTAGTTTACCAGCTTCGGCGGGGCAAGCGCAAGAGTTAACAAAAACATTATCAACAAAAAAGTTACTATGTGTTGGTGGATTTCCTGGTTGAGCTATTGGCTCGGTTTCGGTTACTTTAAATTCAACTTTGTGTTTGCCACCATCTGCATATTTACTAATATCAACTTTATATTCTTGGTAAGCATTATTATCGCACTCTGGGTCGTCGCCATCTATTTTGTAAACTTCGGTACCATCTAACAAAACTTGGAATTTATCGTTTTTATTGCCACATAAACCAACTAACATCCACCAGCTAAGCTCGGCAACGCCTCCGTTCGGAAACTCAATTACTTGCCCAATTTTGTGTATTTGATCAATAGTTTGCGATTTTGCTCCCCAGCCGCCAAGCCAAGCCGACAAGCCACCTGTGTGTACCGTTCCTTGTTGACTTTGAATAAAGGTGTAATATAAGGTGTCGGTTGCAGTAACCATAAAAAAGAAGGCGGTATCGCCAACTGATGTTACTTGTGGATCCATTTCTGATACATTGCCTTGGTCGTCTGCAAAATAAGGCAATGGCTCCATCACCTGATTCCATGGGGCGAATGGATTTTCGTCGCCATCTACAAATTCTAATCCCGGGTTAGCCGTTAAATTGCATTTGGGAGCGCAAAGCGCAAACAAGTCCCAAGTGCGGTTACATGCAGCATTATCGGCACAGTTTAATTCTATAGTTACATTAGCGCCGCCTGTACCATCGTATGGGCCAAAAGTAATAATTTTTGGGGTATTTACAGTTTGTTTGTTTACGCCGTCTGTAAGTTCAATAGCGCCAAATCCACCAATACTTTCAACGTTTACTTCAACATAAAATTCACCTTGTTCGTTGCAGTCAAGCAATTTTGCATCAGCCAATGCACAGTCGCCAGCACAAAGCGGGTCAAATTCTTTTAACAACTGCACTTTTACCGATTTGCCTAATTGGTAGCAGTCGGGGTCAAGTTTTAAGTCAAATAAAAAAATATATGAGCCAGGCGTTCCATCCATAGTGGCATTGCCCAAAACCATGGGGGTAAAATACCAAGTGCCAACAGGAATGCCCTGCGTGTCGTTGGGGTCAAAAATATATCCGGGACTGTAAGCTTTGTCTTGAAGATTAAAGCTAAAATATTGGCCAGTAATATCTTCAATTTTTTTATTTGAGATGTCGGCTGTTGAAACTAAGTATAAAAATCCATAATAATCACCTTGAACCGGTATAACTGGGTCGGTTGTGAACGATGTATTGATGGTGTCGCCTTTACAATAAAATTCTTGGCTGGCGGTAATCACTCCCGGATCTGCCTCGGAGCAGGTTTGGGCAAATGCGCTGCCCACGCTTGCACTCATTAAAAAAAGCGCAAATAAAAGGTAAATTTTTTTCATTGTATTAAGTTGTTATTAAATGTTTATACGTTAAGAAGTTACTAAAAAACAATAAATTTATAAGTGCCGTAGGCCGATTTTTTGCTGTTAATTTGCAATAAATAAATACCTTCGGCCAAATTTGTAGGCAAAGGTAAGAGTTGTTGGTTAAATCCGGATAGGGCATGGACTTGCCATTGCATAATATTTTTGCCATTGACATTTATTAACGATAGTTGCAAGTCTTCCGGATGTTGGTTATATAAATCAAAGTTAAGCCATAATTGCTCAGATTTAACTTTTATCTGCAAGTTATCTATGCTTTTTGTCTTTTGTAATACCAGTTCTTGAGCAGTATTTGTAATTACTATACTCGTTAAGTCGGCACAAACACTTTGGTTGTCGGCCAAACTTTGCGCCTGTGTAAATGTTTTAATATTATAATTTTCAAACATACCAAATTCACCCTGATATTGCATGCCTGCTAAAATATAAGTTTTGGGTATCAGGTCGGCAAAATAGCCAACATAACTAAAGGCAACCAACGAATCGGTTTGTGTGTCAATTAGCATATAAACATAGGTGTAACCTGCGCCTTCATAAAACCCGGTTGCAAACCCTGCTATTTCTGTACCATCTGTTGAAATTTCTGCCTCTACAGATCCGGCATTTGCAAAGCATTGGCAAGCATCTATAAAAATATTGTCTAAAAAAAAGTTACTTTGCCCTAAATAACTACCCGGATTATTGGGGTCGGGGTAAAGCAGTGCATTTTCGGTTGCCGTAAAAGTGAGCGTATGCGGTTGACCGTCTGCGTAATCGTTTAAAACAACTTTGTAGGGCATATAATCATCGGCACCACAATTTGGGTCGGCTCCCGTAAAACTCCATATCTCCTTGTCATCAATGGTTAAAACTAAGGCGTCTTGCTCCGAGCCACAGGTCGGTGTCCATAGTGCAAACTGTAAATTGGCATTTGTATTTAATGGAATGGTAATCGTTTGCGATAGACTTGAAATTTGAGGAATAATACTCGAAGAATCTCCGGCCGCGCCAAACCCGCCTAACCATGCCGAATTATTACCTGTTTGTGGGTAATTTGCGCCAATTAGTGTAATATCGGGGCTTTTGGGTGGCGTAATTTCGGTTGCCCATCCGCCCGAGCCTTCTTCAAAACCTGAATTTGCAACGATATTACATAGCGGAGGGCAAACATGGTAAACTGTAGTCGAGCCCGAGCATTCAGGGTCGCCGGTTTCTAAACTCAACGTAATATTAATTCCCGCAACACCCAAATAGGGCCCAAAAATTAAATTACTGGGGGTTTTGATGGTTTGCGGTATTATGCCGTCGCTAATGGTAATGCTATCAAATTTCCCCAAGCTGGTTACATCAATTGTAATTGAAAAAGCACCATCTTGACAGTCGGTGAAAGCGGCATTTAAAATGGGGCAGTCGCTACATGTGGGGTCGTTTGGTGGTAAAAAATTTACTAAAATAGATTTCCCAACATGAATACAATCCAAATCAAGTGTATAGGATGAAATTTTTAGCGGGTTTGGGTTGTTTTGCTCGGCGTTTCCAAATACCATTGGCGTAAAATATAATGATCCTACGAATGGCTCGTTATTTGATAAAATTAAATATTTAAAAATATAATCGGGTGTGGGTGTCGTATTAATTACGGGCAATTCGCCAATGGTTAAACTAAGGGGGTCAAGTGCATTTGTAATATCGCTGTTTGAGATTAGCCATAAAAAACCGCTTTTTCCTTCCGGATTATCTGGGGTGGGCATTACCACATCGGCAACTTGCAAAGCAGTGCTATCGCCATAACAAATTGTAGTTTCGCCACTTGGATTTCCGGAAAAAGCTTGGTCGCAGGGTATAAAATTACAAGCCGGTTGGCCAGCATTTTGGCCACAACCAAAGGTTAAGAAGCCATTTTCTTCTTCAAGGGTGGCACCGCCGCAGTTATTGGCATCGGCAACTACAATAATAATGTCTATAGGGTTGGTATAGGTGGTTGGTATGGTAAAAATTACCTGGCAATCTTTAATTGTTGCCATAACGGTTCCATTTACAATTTGACTGTTTGGCGTGTCCCATTCGGCAACGGTAAGTTCGGCAGCCCAAATGCCGGCATCGTAACCATCGCAAATTCCAAAAAAATACTCGGCCCCCGGATAGCAGTTTTTAACAACATAAGCTTCGTTACTGTAAGCGGCAAATCCGGGTTGGGTGGGAGTACTGCATTGCTCGGCGCAAGGTGCTACACCTAAATTATTGTAAGGACCTGTGGCATATTGCAAACACTCGGCTAATAAAATAGTTGTTTGCTGGCTACAAAAAGCCCAAAACAATACTGAAATTAAGAAATAACGCGAAAGTAAAAATAATTTCATATAATGTGATTTTGCGAATTATAAAATCAAAAAATGCAAGATTTATTTGTGCGGGCTTAATGGTAGAAGGACAAGAATTTTATTATTCCGGATATGTTTTTAGAAATCAAACTCAAATTTGCCTGTCTTTAAACGACAAAATTAAACATTCTACCCGATAATTCAACTTAAATTTTCGCTATTTTAAAAAGTTAAGTTTAAATTTAATTTTTGCTTCTAATTTTGTAGTATGTTTAGTTCTTTACCGCCTGTCTTCGAAAACCAAATGGAGCAACAAATTGGTTCTGCTTCTTTCGAGGCATTTAAAACCGCTTTGCTGCTTGATGCTGCTCCTACCACAGTGCAATTACATCCGGTAAAGTTAAAAAGTTTAACTAACGAACAGCAAATTGCCTTTAGTCCCGACCATGCTGTGCCTTGGTACAGCAAATATGGCAGGGTTTTAATGCAGCGGCCAAGCTTTGCCCACGACCCATTATGGCACGCCGGCGCGTATTATGCGCAAGAGGCTGCCAGTATGTTTTTAGGCTTTGTACTACAACAGTTGCAATTACAAGAACAATGGCCTAAAACGCCTGTTATTTTAGATGCTTGCGCTGCACCAGGCGGAAAATCGTGGCTGGCAGCCAATTTTTTGCAAAATAGGGGCTTATTGGTTTGTAACGAAACAATACAGGGTAGGGTGGGGGTCTTAACCGAAAATATTTGTAAAGCAGGCTGGGCTAATACTATGGTTACCAACGCCGAGCTATCAAAGTTTGCAGGCTTGGGCAATTTTTTTGATCTGGTAATTTTAGATGCGCCTTGTTCGGGCGAGGGACTTTTTAGAAAAGACCCGTCGGCCATGCAGCAATGGTCGTTACAGCAGGTAGGGTTTTGTGCAGCGCGGCAAAAAAGTTTGTTATCCGATGTTGAACCGTTGGTAAAACCGGGCGGCTATTTAATTTATAGCACTTGCACTTTTAATAAAACTGAAAACGAACATCAAATAGCTCAATTTTTGGCTACTCATCCACAATGGAGCATTTTTAAATTGCCCAATATTGACCCCAATTGGAGTATTACTGCTGGAGATAATGATTTGGGATACCGTTTTTACCCGCATTGCACTATAGGTGAAGGTTTTTATTTGGCAGTACTGTATAAAAATCCGGATGCACCGGCAAGACAGGCTTCTTTTCCGGAAAATGAAAAAAATGCAAGAGCTTATATTGCTACTTCAAAATCTTCCGGAAATAAAAAAAAGAATCAGAAACACAGCAAAACTTTTGGTGCCCCACCTCAAGCTCAAGTCCAGCAGTGGTTATCATGGATTGCGCCTGCCTTCGAGCCTTATATTTTTTATAATCTGCCCACCCAAACCTGGCATTTATTGCCTCAAGATTGTGCCAACCACGCTTTGGCGGTTCAGGCAACGGTGCGAGTAAAAAAAATTGGAATAGAACTGGGGCAAATTGCACCGTCTAAAGGCATTTTGTTGCCTGCGCACGACTTAGCCTTGTCTGTGCAAACATTGCGCCCCGATTTGCCCTGTTTAGACCTGCCTTTGCCTAACGCTTTACAATATTTGCGCCGCGAAACTTTAACGCAAACAAACTATCCGGAAGGACAATTTTTAGTTACCTACCAAAATTTGCCGCTCGGATGGGCAAACGGCTTGCAAAATCGTATCAACAACGGCTATCCAATGGCTTATCGGCTTCGGAAATAAGACCAAACTAATTTTTTACCTGACCAATAATTTTTAACTGGTTTAGTGCCAAAACTATACAAAATATTATTCCGGAAATTGTTACTATTGCACCCGCAACCGATGCGTTTAGCTGGCTTGCTAAGCCATATCCTACGATGCTTGCCATCAATCCAAATCCCATTGACAACCAAAGCATGGTTTTTAGCGCATTGGTACAAAGTTTTGCGGTAGCTGCCGGCACTACCATAAAGGCCACCACCAAAATTGCACCTACCGACTGAAAAGAAACCACGGCAACCACCGACACGCAAGTAAGCAGTACGATGTTCCAAAACTTGGTATTAATACCATTGGCAGCCGCAAATTCGGGGTCGAAACTGGTAATTTGTAAGCCTTTGAAGCCAAATGCAATTAAACTTGCTACCAATAAAAATAAACCGAAAGCCAGCCACGTATCAACAGGCCCTAAGTTTACCCCTGCAGCAGTTTGCCATGTGTTAAGCGGCACAAAAACAATGTCGCCATACAATACACATTCCTGGTCAAGGTCAACCTGGCCGCTAAATGCCGATATTAATATTACCCCTACTGCAAACAAAAAAGTAAAACTAAGTCCAATAGCTGCATCGTTTTGCATACGCAACCGTGTTTGTAAATAATCAATAGCTAAAACACAAAAAAGCCCCATGGCGGCAGCGCCGAATATCATGGGTAACGATGCACGTGAGCCTGTAAACCAATAAGCAAAAAAAATGCCCGGCAAAATAGCGTGCGATATTGCATCGCCCAGCATGGTTTGTTTGCGCAGCACTAAAAAGCAGCCCGGCAGGGCACATGCGGCGGCAATTAAAGCGGCGGTTAATATAATCCAAAAGGCATCCATTTAATTTATTGCAATAACTGTGTGTTGGTGTAGTTAATAAGGTATTTTGCTGTTGTGGGGGTCTTTTTCGGGGTATTCTAACAAGTCGAGCAGTTCTTTTTCTAATTCGGGAGTAATAATGTGTTCAATGGCTTCGGCATCGTTGTGTATATGGTCAGATGGCAGGTTTAAATGCTGGCTTAGGTATAATTCCCAAAGCCGGTGTAAGCGCACTACCCGCTCTGCTTCTTTTAATCCGGATGGGGTAAGTTGCCATGTTTGAATGTTGGTATCATTTAATTTTTCGACTAAATTTTGCTTGAGGAGCCGGCTTAGTTCGCGTTTAAAAAAATCCGGAGGAAAAGCTCTGATCTTTGCTAAATCGCTTATGCTGGCGGGTTGTTTGTGGTTGTTGTTTTGTATTTCTCCAAAAATAAATAAGGTTTTTAGCAAATTTTCGCGGTTGGTTTTTTGTTGGTGCTTTTTGTGTTTTTGCCATTTAAAGAATACGCCGTTTAAAGGCGCAAATACTGCCGATAATAAAGCAATACCCATTAATACCACTACCACCCACGGGCCTGTTGGCATGGCAGGGGCGGTGTAAGAGATATAAGCTCCGGCAAACCCACTGACAGCGCCAAAAAATGCTGCTAAGCCCAACATTTTGCTTAATCTGTTGGTATAATACCTTGCGGCGGCGGCTGGGGCAATTAGTAAAGCTGCCATTAAAACCACACCCACGGCTTGTATGCCTGCGGCTACGGCTGCAACCGTTACTAACGACAACAAAAAACTTAATCCTTTGACTGGCAGTCCGGCTGTGGCAGCAAAATCGGGGTCAAAGGCAATCAGTTTAAACTCTTTATAAAACAGAGCAATGATAGATAAAATAATTAAGCAAATAATTGCTAAAACGTTTACATCAGGGGCAGTTAGGGCGGCAGCTTTGCCAAACAAATAGCTGGTCAGTCCGGTTTGGGCGGCGTTGCCCGTTTGCTGTATGAAAGTAAGCAACAATATACCTACTCCAAAAAATACCGTTAAAACGATACTTAAGGCGGCATCGGGTTTAATGCGGGTTCGGGTAGTCAAATAATCAATACAAACAATGCCCAAACCTCCGCCCATAACAGCTCCAAGCCACAATGCAACCGGGTTTTTAGTGCCACTTGCCATAAAAGCGAGGCAAATTCCGGGCAAAGTTGCATGTGCAATAGCATCGCCAATAAGCGATCGTTTGCGCAAATAGCTAAAACACCCCACAATACCGCAGGAAATACTCAAGATTAAAAGGCCGGCAGTAACGTATTGCGCGTTTGGGTTGGTAAAAAACGAGGTCATAAATTAGTTGAGTTGCTTAAAAAGGCAATAAATCAACAAGGTATAATTTTATTGTCCGCGTGTTGGTGGTGGGTTGGTTTCGTTAATTACACGGCCATTTTCGTAAGTTAATGAGTTGGTAGCATTGCCCCACTCGTCATAACTTTGCCAAGCACCGTCCATTTTGTCGTTTGAAAAATTTCCTTCGCTCCGCACTTTGCCGTTAAGATGAAAATATTGCCAGTGACCTGTTCGTTTGTCGTGAGTGTACGAACCCTTGGCTTCCATATTGCCATTTGCATAGTAAAACTCCCATTGCCCTTCGCGAAGGTCGTTTATAAAATTGCCTTTTGATTGCAGTTTGCCGTTGGGGTGGTAGTACGAAAAGAAGCCATTTTTTTGATTGTTAACCATATTGCCCGTTTCGCGGGTTTTACCATCTTTAAAAGTAAGGGTATAACTCCCATTTACTGGCCTATTTTCCATAACGGGACCAGCAGTGTTTGAATTATCTACCGACTGTTGTGTTGTAGATTTTGAGTTGTTATTGTCGTTGGCGGTGGCATTGGCATGTGCTTTGGCTGCCGTTGAGTCGTGTTGGTGGGCACTATTTTTACACGATACTAACAATAAGAAACTAAGGGATAAGATGCAAATTGAAACAGTATAAAATTTATTCATGTCTAATGTTTTATTTTGAATGATTTATTTTGCGCTCTAAAGGTACAAGGTTTTGAAGTTTTATTTAAAATAATGTCCGGATATTATTTTTTAGATGTTCTAAATAGTTTCTTCGAAGCCCAAGGCAGCCAATTTTATGCTAATTCCTCATTTAAAACCTGTTGCATCCCTTGGTTGCCTAAAATCCCGAATCCGGATTCAGATTTAATAAATTAAACACTTCGTTAAGCAATAAACTTTGTTTTACAAAGTAAATAATTTCCGGATAATTTTGTTTTGCTAAGATTAAAAATTGTGCAGGAATTTCGTTCTTGTTTAAAAATGCCGCATAGATCAAATAAACATCATTTTCGCACAAGAACAAGTAAATTAAATTGCGTAGGGGCAATATGGTTAGATAAATTTTCGATTGTGGCCTGCTTAATATGTAGTGGATATGTTTAATTTGAAGCGTTTTTGATATAAATATTCTGCTTTGCGTAGTTTTTTATTTAAGGTTTTTTACAACGTTTTGAAGCCGGAATTTTTCAAAATAGGCATCTTTATTAACAGATGCATATTTTGGGTGGCGGAAAATTGTTTTTTCGAGGGTACTAATATTCATCCGGATAACGATGGGCGAATATTGATTGGGCAGGGTGTCGTTGGCCATAAATCCCGACAAAATAACATTGTTTGCATCTTCCCACCAGCCGTTATCAATCCAGGCAGCCGAGCCAAAAAATACCAAGCGGGTGCGGGTAGCGCTTTTAAGGTCAAGCAGGGCAATTTCGGTATCTACATCGCTGCTGAATTTTACCTTTCCTCGTTTGTTTTTGCTTACCACCCAATTTAAACTGCCAATGTCGAGTGCCAGGCTACTGTCGGCATTGAAAACCAAAAAGCTGCGTTTTTCGTCAATAAAGCCACGCAACGATTCGGCATCCATTTTAGAACTTAGTCGCTCTGTTTCAAGTGAATTGCTTAACATGTTAAAGTCTTTGGTGTTTAGTGCCTCAATTTTATCGGCATAAAACGATGCCCAGTCGGCAACTTTAGGCTGTACTGCTGGCTTTAAGTAGAGTGATTTTTTGTTATTTGTATTTCCGGATATTACCGTTACTTGGTTATCGCTTTCGGCATCATTTGAGCTGTTTGGCACAGCGTTTGTCTTTTCTGCTTGTCCGTTTAACTTGTTTGCTTGATTGTTGTTGGGCGTACAATGGCTTAAACAAAGAAAAATCACTGCCAATATGAAACATCCGGATAGGTTTAAAGCTAAAGATGGGCGCATTGTATTTAATTAAATTGTTTAAACTTTAAAAGGTGCTTGGGGTCAAAATTGTATTAAAGGCACTAAATTACAACAAGAAAAACTTTTCTACTTGAAATAAGCAATCTGCGAGGGCATATTTACGTTTAAGCAAGCAAACATTATAGTCAATAACAGTAAATTGTAATTTTAATTTTAAGGTACATGGCATAATACAATACTAGTTTCTCACTTCATAATTCGTTTTACCTATGTTACTATCCATCTCAACATCTGCACTTTACCACGAGCGGCGCATAGTCGCTGCTATGGTATTTTTATTGCTCTTAGCCTTGGCAATGGCTGTAATTATGGCCTACATACCTGCCGAAACCTCGCCTGAGTTTTATTTAGAAACTCAATTAACACCATAGACTACCACTTTTGTTCGTTCGGAAACAATTTTTCCATTATTTTTAAAAATAAAAAAGCCATTATTGCATTTGACAATAATGGCTTTTTTGTTACAGGATATATATATACATCAAATTACTATCCTTATTTCTGTGTGCCAGGTAGCATTTCGCCTGGAGTAGCATTGGCTTTAGCATCGCCAGCTTTTTTGGCGCAGCAAGCTTTGCCTTCTTTGCTGCAAGCACCTTTAGCGTCTGTAACGCCGGCTACACTAGCTTCGCCCTTTTTTGCACAGCAGGCTTTGCCTTCTTTGCTGCAAGCACCTTTAGCATCTGTAACGCCGGCTACACTAGCTTCGCCTTTTTTAGCGCAGCAAGCCTTGCCAGCTTTAGCGCCGTCTTTGCAGCCATCGGCTTTAGCGGTAGCATCACCTTTGGCATCTTTAACGCCGGCAACATACTCTTCGCGGCTTTCTACACTTACCGATGCTGGAGTTTCTGAACTAGCCGGATTAGTGGCAGCCGAAGCTTCGGTTTTCTTTTTAGCGCAGCAAGACGAGCCTTTGGCAGCAGATTTAGAGCATTGAGCTTGCGCATCGGCGGTTAAAAATAAACCCACCATTAATACGAATAATAAACTTAAAATGTGTTTCATTGGTTTTAAAAAATATGAAAATGTTAATAATTTGCTTAAAGCAATTTGAGTTATGATAAAAACTTGATGCAAAAGTACAGCAGTTTGGGTAATTTTGCAAAAAAAAGGCGTTTAAAAAATGTTAAACACCTAATTTGTAACAATTAAGCGGTTTATATGTAAATTTAGCGAAAATTAGTTTCACTTTTCCAAGTTTTTATATAATTATATTAAATTTAATGTTGTTTAAAGAGATTGCCATTATTGGCTTTGGTAATGTTGGAAGTAGCTTGGCCAAACAATTCCATTTATCCGGATGTCCGGTTGAAGTTATTGTTTGCCGTAATCCGGAAAAAAAAGCAACGGCACAAAATTATTCAAAAATAGTAGTTTCCAGCGTAACACAAATTCCGTTGACCATTCAAGTTTGCATCTTAGCTGTCAGCGATAACGCCATTCAGTCTGTAGCCCAATTAATACCACCCAGACCAGATTTAACGGTTTTGCACTTGTCGGGTGCATCGCCTCTTGAGGCTTTGTTGCCCCATACTAACGCTGGTGTGATGTGGCCATTGCAAACTTTTACTTCCGGATTTGCACCAGACTGGAAAAACATACCTTTGTTTTTAACCGCAGACCAAACACAAGCATTAGCTGCGCTTCAATATTTAGCTTCGTTTTTAAGTTCCAAAATACACGTTATAGACGAGCAACAACGGCAATTCTTACATATAGCTGCAGTTTTTGCCAATAATTTTACTAATTATATGCTAACCAATGCTTGGGAAATTTGCCAAAAACACCAATTGCCTTTCGAGGTGTTGTTGCCTATGGTAAATGAACTGTTGGTTAAAGCGCAAACTATTGCACCAATTAACAACCAAACAGGGCCAGCCCGGCGCAACGATACACAAACTTTGGCGCGACAAATAACTATTTTACAAAAATATCACCCCGAAAAAGTAAGTTTATATCAACTTATTAGCGAAAAAATTGTTAAAACATATTTTGGCAATGATTAGCTTTACGCTTTTTTGATTAAGTATGCTTAATTGTCAGTTCTTTTTTAATAATAATAATTACAATGTACCATATTAAAGTCCATTTAGAAAATCCCGATATTGTTTGGCACGAGGGCAACGGCCCTGCTGAAAAATACCCAGTAAAACGTATCAATAATACGCTTGAATTTGACGTTGAACCTGGTCATAGCTTATTAGAAGCACTATTATTGCACAATATTCATTTGAGCCATAATTGTGGTGGTGTTTGCGCCTGTACAACCTGCCATATTTATGTGCACGGAGGCGATGAAAACCTTGAACCAATTACCGACCGCGAAGAAGATTATGTAGATAGAGCCAGAAACCCAACTCTTGAATCGAGGTTGGGCTGCCAATCTATATTATTGCCCGGAAGCGGAGCAATTGAAATAACTATTCCAGACCAAACAGATATTATTGGCCACGAACATTAATAATTACTGCCTTAATTTTTAAAATAATCAAAAAAAATATTAAACATGACTGAATTTAACTGGGAGGATGACTTGCCTATATCATGGAGCGACCACGAAGACATAGCCATGAAATTAGTAGAACGTTTTGGTGCAGATTTTGGCGAATCGAAAATTTACCGCATAAGGTTTACAGATTTGTTAGACTGGGTACTTCAAATACCAAATTTTTCCGGAAAACGCGAAGAAAGCAACGAAACTCACCTCGAAATTATACAAGCCCAATGGGTTTACGAGTGGCGACATCAACACGGAAACAACAAGTAGCCCGGTTTTACAAAATCCGGACCTTGGCATTTCAAACTATACCTGAATTTCAAAACTTGTTTTCATCTATATTACTGGTCATAAAACTTTGACTTGATATGGCACCGTGTGCTAAATGCTTCGTATAAAGCTGGTAATAGTGCCCCTGCAAATCCATTAAGGTTTGGTGGTTGCCATCCTCAATAATTTCGCCGTGCGATAGTACCAAAATGCGGTCACAATTTTTAATTGTGCTAAGGCGGTGGGCTATAATAATGGCAGTACGGTTATGAATAAGCGCGTTTATACCTTGCTGAATTTTAGCTTCGGTTAAAGTGTCTATTGACGAGGTGGCCTCATCCATAATTAAAATACGCGGATTAACCAATAAGGCCCTCGCAAATGACAATAATTGCGCCTCGCCCTGCGAAAGGTTGCCGCCATCTTCGCCCACCTCTTCGTCTAAACGGGTAGCAAACTGCGATGCGCCAGCCATTTCAAGGGCTTGTAATATTTCAGTATCGGAGGCATTGATTTTACCATAGCATATATTTGTCCGGATGGTTCCGGGAAATAAGTGCGGAGTTTGCAAAACAATACCCATTTGACGACGCAAACTTTCAAGGGTTTTATCCATATAGTCTTGCCCGTCAATTAAAATACGGCCTTCGCTTGGTTCGTAAAACCTGCCTACTAAATTGGCAATGGTGGTTTTTCCGGCGCCGGTTTGCCCCACCAATGCCAGCGATTGCCCTGCTGGTATATGTAAATTAAATTTAGGCAAAATAACTTTTTCGGGGTTGTATTGAAAACGCACATTTTCAAAAATAATATCGCCGGTAATTTGTCCAAAATCGCTTGCATTAGTTCTGTTTACAATATCGGGCTGCTCGTCTATTAGCGAAAAAATGCGCTCGCCAGCCGATAAGCTACCTTGAGCCTGAGCGTAAAAACGGGCAATATCAAGCACCGCCCACGAAATAAAAGTTATATAACTAAAAAACGCCGATAATGTGCCAATGCTTATTTGTGCTGGCTTTTGAGCGCCCATATAGCCTGCCCAATACAACACAATAGCCGTGCCCACCGAGCCAATAAAAATTACCAAAGGTGCATACATGGCCGAGTAAAACGATGCCCTAAAGGTGTTGCGCCGCATTTGGTTGCTTAAGCCTTTAAATTCGTTGCTTACACGCGCTTCTTGTGTGGTTGTTTTATTTACTTCTACACCATTAACATGTTCATTATAAGCGGCAGTCAGTTCGCTGTTAATTTTTCGGGCAGCCCTTGAATATTTTAAAATTAACATCCGCAGTCTAACCGATAGTGCAATAGCTAAAGGAAGGCTAAAGGCAATAATTAAGGCTAATTTCAGTTGTAAAAAAACATGGCAGCCATACACAATATTAGCATGGTAAGACCCCAAATTACTTCTAAAAATCCCCACGAAATTAGCTCTGTTACACGTGGCGCATCGCTTGAAATACGCGACAAAAGCCAGCCAGTAGCCGATTTGTCGTAAAAACTGTATGATAATTGTTGTAATCGGGAAAACATTTGTTTTCGCAAGGTAAACATAGTTGTTTCTTCCATGTAACCTGCAAATTTTATGAAATAAAAGACTGCGGTTATTTGTAGAACCCCATTGGCTAAAAACAAGCCTGTGTAAATTAAAATTGGGGTAAAATCCGGATATTGTTGTTGTTTTTGGTAGGCATCTACAACTGGAATTATGGCGTCGTCTAAAAAGTGCTTCCAAATTACAGGCATCAGGGCATCGCCAATGCTAACGGCAATAACTGCTATAACGAATTTAACGAGCCAGTTTTTTTGCAGCAAAGTATAGCCAAAAATACGCTTTAAAAAAGGCCATAAGGCTTTTCGGCCATGAAATTGCTGGTCTTGTAAATTTATGGGTTGGATGGTAGTGCTCATATAGAAAAATGGGGAATAGCGTATTGAGGTATTTTACAATTATACGCATTGTATTTATTTTTGTAATTTATGGTGTCTCTTTAGGTCATTTCTATTGCGAAAGGCGGCAATAAAGGGTAAAGTTTTTAAAAAAGGTTAGCCTCTAAAGCTGTTTGAACCTGATGTACTTTTTTAAAATATCCATCTTCAATCGTTAGCAGTTCGTTGGGTGTGCCTTGCTCGGTAATTTGCCCGTTTTGCATCACAATTATTTGATTAGCATGTTGTACCGAGCTAAGCCGGTGGGCAATTATAATGGTGGTTTTTTTTGCTAAATGCTTTTTTAGGGCAGCTTGAATAAAATGTTCGGTTTCGGTATCAACTGCCGAGGTGGCATCGTCTAAAACAAGTATGGCGGGGTTTTCGAGCAAGGTGCGTGCAAGGGTTACACGTTGTTTTTGCCCGCCCGACAAGGTAACACCTTTTTCGCCTACTAAGGTATCGAAGCCTTGGGTAAACAAATGCTTTATTTCGTATATGGCTGCCGATTTTGCAGCGTATAGTACCTCTTTTTCGTTGGCAGTAGGGTGTGCGTGGGCAATATTGCGGGTAATAGTTGTCGAAAATAAAAATGGTTTTTGCAAAACCGCTCCGATTTGCTGCCGCAACCATTGTTTGTTTAAAGTTTGTATGGGTTGCCCATCAAGCAGAATTTGCCCTGATGAAGGTTCGTACAAACGAAGCAGTAAATTAATGATGGTAGTTTTGCCCGAGCCTGATGGTCCTAAAAAGGCAATCGTTTGACCTGCAAAAATCCGGAAAGAGACATTTTGCAGTGCATAAGTTTCGGATTCCGGATATTTAAAACTTACATTTTGAAACTCAATGTCGCCTATGACTGGTTTGTCCGGAATTTTTCCTTCGTAGTTTTCGGTTTCAGCCTCTAAAATTGTATCTATTCGTTCAAATGCTACCCTGGCCATCCCCATTTTTGACACTACTTTGGCTAATTGCCGCATAGGAAAAGTAACTTGTCCGGCATAGGTGTAAAAAGCGGCCAACTCGCCGATAGTAATTTGGCCTTTTAAGGCAAACCAGGCTCCTGCCAAAATCGAGACGGTCATTTGTAGCCAGATAAAGCCATCCGAGATAGTCCAAAAACGGGCATGGAGCATCACGTGTTTTTTGCCGATGGCCAGTTTTGCCTGATTTTGTGTTTCAAAGCGGTTGAGTTCTTTTTGCTCTTGGGCGAATGCCTTTACTACTCTGATTCCGGTTAAATTTTCTTCAACAATTGAGGTGAGTTTGTCTTGTTCGGCCTCGTGTTTTTCCCATATATCACCTTCGCGTTTAAAAAAGTAGTAGGCATTTAAAATTATAAACGGCATACCCGCAATGGCAATAACTGTGTAGCTAATATGTACTGAGGCCATCATTACAACCGCCCAAATAAATATACTGCTAAAAAAAATGAGGTCGCTTATTTGGTTGTTAATGAAATCGCGAATGGTGTCCACATCGCCGGTACAGCGCTGAATTATTTCGCCTGTTTTGTTTTTAGCCATAAAAGACAAGGGTAAAAGTTGAATATGGCTAAATAAATTGTCGCGCAGGCGTTTTGTAGCGCGCTCTGTGGCAAAGGCATTTAAAGCACCTGCGCCAAACATAAACAGGCCGCGCAAAAGTGCAATAACCACAAACAAAATTGCCAAACCAAGTAAAATGGCATTTAAGTTTTGGTATGTTAAATCTGGTAAAATGTGGTATATTTGTTGGGCAACAACATCGTTAGTAGTTATATTGGCGATATTACCCGTTTGAAAATTTTGGATAATGCCGTCAATAGCTACCTGTAAAAGTTTGGGTTCTAACATCCGGAAAAATGTAGTGCCAATTAGCAATAATCCAGCCAAAAGGTAATAATGTTTCCAGGTGTGAAGTGTTGCACTTATTTTTCTGAGCAAATAGTGCTTCATTGTAGTTAAGTGTAGGTGTTTGGTTATAAAAATATGTTTAAGTGGTGGATAATATTAGGTAGGGTAGGGGTAAGCCCAAAAAAAGGCATTATTGGCCGGCTCCGACCAATAATGCCATAAAAAAATTATGAAAAACGACTTGCTAAACTCAACAGATTAACTAAGCCCAATCAAGTAAACTATAAAACCAAGCTAAAAGTTCCGGAAATGAACTAAAAACTTTTTTTAAGTTTTTAATAATGAATCCAAGGGTGACCAATTTTACTGGCATTGGGCTGGTAGGTGTTAAAGTCTGAGACTGTAACATTTTTGTCGAGGTTTATGTCGGCGGGCAGGTATTGGTTGATTTTTGAGGCATCGGCTGCGTAAATATTGAAGTCGGCAACTGTAATGATGCCATCGGCGTTGTTATCGCCGGCAATTAGCATACTTACACCATCGTTTGACATAACAATTTGGTTTGCCCCCCCTAAAACATAGCTTGCACCACCGCCAAAATTATAAGGTACGGCATTGGGGAAGGATACAGGCACACTGCTAACAACTGCCAAATGGTTGCGATGCCGCACCACAATATAATAGGGCGTATTTTCGGCTATGTCGTAAAAGTTTATACCATCGGTGCGGTTGGGGTCCACAATTGTACCATTATTAAGTAAGATGGCCGCCTTGCGGGCTACAATTTGATGCGTATTTTGGTCTAAAAGTTCAATCAAAACCCAGTCAACGCCGTTTGCCTGAACATAGTCGGTACAAGTATTGCCCATGAAAAACCAAGGGGCTGTATTATAAGGTTGCGAGGTGGGCACTAAGCCATAATCTTGTAATAAAGTAGTCATATTGCCCGCCGATTGGTAGGCACCTTGCAAGTAAGCTTTAATTTTAACTTTAACCGGAACGGCAGTGGCATCGGTTACAGCAACGCAAACATCTCCGGTATTAACGCTGGGTGTATTTTTATTGGTAACTATTTGAACATAATAAATAGTACTTGGCTGAACACTTATTAATTCACCTATACTGCACGATGAGGGGTTGTCGAAGCACATGTACTCAGTAAAATTGCCACAAGTTCCGGTAAATAAGGTTATGATATGCGGAAAATCGCCGTTGGTTTGTAAATATACTTTTCCGGATGCCGGAGCTATAAATTTATACCAAATTGAATTTGCCGGATACATGGTACAGCTATTATACAGACCGGTAGTTTCGTAACTGGCCCCATTTGTACTACCACTTATACATGGGTCATTTAGCGTTAAAAGAATTGCATTGGCGCATAAATCGTTTTCGGGGGCTGGTGGTGGTGTATTTATTGCAATACATATTTGGCCATCAACAGAAGAAAAAATGCCGGCAACCTGAATATAATATGTTAAATTAGTATTTAAGCCGGTTACTAATAGCGTTTCGCCATTTTCTGTGCTTGCCACCTCAGAAAAACCCGAACACGTGCCATTTAAAACCGAAAGAACCTCGGCAAAATTGGCATTTGTAGTTATTTGAACTTTGCCACCGGCTGGGGGGGTAAATTTATACCAAATACTATGTGCCGAACGAGTATTGCGCAGTGGGGCAGGCCCGTCCATGACGGCAAACAAATTGTTGCCCTCAATACAGCTACTTCCGGATGTTAAGGTTGTTGCGTTAGCGCAGGCATCGTTGCCCGGCGTTGCTGGAAGGGAATTTCCCTGCGTAATTGATAAACAGACATCGCCGTAACGACTACCCCAGGTTCCTACCGATGCGCCTACACGCACAAAATAGGTTTGCCCTGCCGATAATCCGGTTAAATAAGCCATTTCGCCCTCGAAACCATAGGTGTAATCGTTTTTGCATGAAATTGCAGTTAAACTGTTGCAATTGCCCGAATAAACCGATATAACATCGTTAAAAGTAGCGTTGGTTTTAAGGGTAACGTTGCCGCCGGCGGGGGCAACAAATTTATACCATAAAGCCGATTTTTGCGAACTTGCGCAGGCATTTTGTGGTCCGTAAAAACGGTATTGGTATTCGACTGTGTTATACAGGTGCCATCTACAGGTACCGTTGTTGCGTTAGCGCATATATCGTTAAGGGTGCCATCTCCGGTTACAACAACATTATCGAACCCAGCCCACCATGCCCAATCATTGGCATCGCTGTATTCAAAAGCAATTTTCATAGCTGCATTGCGGTAGGCCGAAAGGTTAAATGTTTCGTGCACAAAATCTGAAAACATAGGGCCCGAATAATCTTGACCGATATAATTTTTGATGGTTTGCCACGCTTCGCCATCCCATACCAATATCCGGAAATAGCTATCGCCCCAAGTTCTAAAATGCACATCAACATTAAAAACAATATTGGCTTTGGTTGTCGCATCAAAAGCCGGCGAAACTAAACGGGTTGTTAAGGGCTGAACTGCATTGCCCAATATATCGTCGTCAAAAATAGCCATGCAAGTACCGTCAATACTGGGGCCACCTGCAGCATTGGGGTTGTTTGAAATGACGAATAAAAACGGCTGACTTCCGGCTAAATACTCATGAGACCAGCCGGAGGGCAAACTGCAGGCATTAAAATTTTGCGTTAATAAAGTGGATTGAGCTGATAAATAAGTAGCCGGAAGAAAACTTAAGGTCAGGCTAAATACCAGTAACCAAAAGCGGTAATTATGTAGTAATATTTTCATTTGAAGATAGATGATGGTTTAAAAACTTCTCGAAAAAACAAGATTGAAATAATAATAAATAAAAAAGCGCACACATTTAAAAATCAACCAATGTAGAAAGATTTTGCCCTAAAATATCATGATTTTTTGGCATAAAAACGACTTGGTTGAATTACAACGGCAAAATTGAAATTTTTTTTTCAAAAATATTCTATAAAACTTAAAAATTTTACAAAAAGGGCTTACTTTTGGCCAAAATTAATTTAAATGTTTGAGTAAAATTTATATTTTTTTATAAAGCGCACACAAGTTTGAAAGTGTATTTTTTACCAAAACTATTTATAAACTTCTTAACTTAAAATTTATTTATTTATGCCGATCGAATGCATAGGTGGCACTTTATTGCCATATATACCCAGCCCCGATATGCCTTGGGATGCCCGACGTATAGCCCATTTATATCGGCGGGCTGGTTTTGGAGCTACTCTCAGCCAAATTCAAACCGCTTTAAACAAAACGCCTTCGCAATTAGTTGACGAGCTAATTGATGCTGCCATTGCTCTGCCACCAACACCACCCCCTGTTTGGTATGATTGGAGCAGAGTGCCAGTTGATGACTATACCGATTACGACCAGGAATCGTATGACCACATGTTAGAAATGGTTCGTACCTGGTTGCAGGGAATGTTGGATAATGGATTGCGCGAAAAAATGATGCTTTTTTGGCACAACCATTTTGTAACCGGATTTTGGTCGTATAGATGTTCGGCTTATTTATTTAGTTACTACAAAACTTTACAACTGCACGCGTTAGGCAATTTTAAAAATTTTACTATTGCCATCGGCAAATGTCCTGCTATGTTATTGTATTTAAACAACAACGTAAATGTGGACGGTGGCTTAAACGAAAACTATGCCCGCGAACTAATGGAACTTTTTACCATGGGCGTTGATAATGGCTATGACGAAAATGATATTTGGAATGTTGCCCGCGCTATTTCGGGCTGGACGGGCGCAACTTACGACGGCTGTGAATATTACGCCAACGACGATTTGCGCTTTGATGTCTCGGAATGGGATAGCGGCACTAAAACTATTTTTGGCCAAACCGGAGCATGGGATTACGATGATGTTCATAACCTAATTTTTACCCAAAGAGCAGACGAGGTAGCGCAGTTTATTTGCAAAAAATTGTACAAACATTTTGTTTACGTTGACCCTAACCAAGATATTATTAACCAAATGGTAACCACCTTTAAAAATAATAATTTTGAACTTGCACCTGTTTTACGGCAACTGCTTAAAAGCGAACACTTTTTTGACGACAAGGCAGTTGGAACTCAAATTAAAAGTCCAATTGATATGTGGGTGGGCTTGATAAATAGTGGTCAACTTACTTACGATGATATGGAAGATGCACTAAACACTTTATTTTATTTTGCAGCCGACAACTCGCAAACATTACTTGAGCCACCCAACGTTGCCGGCTGGAAGGGGCACCACACATGGCTTACCCAATACAGCCTAAGCAAACGCTGGGAAAATGGCGGCAATACTGTTTGGTACACAAACGACCAAGGGCAAACAAATTTAATAAACTTAGCTAAAGGCCTTACCAATAACTCAAAAAATCCGGCCATAATAACGCAAGCACTTATTGATTTTTTTACCCCAAATGGCTTACCCCGCCAAATTGAATACGATGCCGCTACTGCAGTATTTAAGGGCGAAATTCCGGAAAATTACTATACCGATGGTACTTGGAGTTTAGACTACGCAACAGCTAAAACCCAAATCAGGCAATTATTAATGTATATTGTTCAAATGCCCGAGTTTAATTTGGCCTAACAACAATTTTTCCACTTCCCTGTTCTTTTCCACTGCATAACTAAACCTTTTCCATTTTACCGTTCCTTGTAAATTAATATTAATTTGCTTGTTTTTCTGACGGTTAACAATAAAAAACTTTTGCCGTATGAGTAAAAATTATATCAAAAATAAAATAAACCAAATTATTAAAAGAGAGGGGCAAACCATTAACAATGCCCACGCGCATACATGCGACCATGCCATGTGGTCGAGGCGCAACTTTATTAGCTCCTTGGGTTTGGCATCAGTAGGTGCTGCGTTTGCCGTTGGTGGCAACCCTTTAAAAGCCTTAGGCGGTACCAGTTTATTAAATATGCTTAGTACACTCGAAACCGACCGCAAATTGGTGATTATACGCCTCGAAGGGGGCAATGACGGCCTAAATATGGTTATTCCACGCTTTAATTCGACGTATTATAATATCCGGCCTACTATTGCCATTCCCGAGTCCGGATTGTCGGCTTTAGATGCCCAATTTGGTCTTCATAATGCCATGAGCGATTTAATGCCACTATGGAATGCGGGCGATATGGCGGTTGTGCACTCGGTAGGTTACCCCGAGCCTAACTATTCGCATTTTGAGTCGTATAATATATGGTATGCGGGCAGCCCTTCGGATGATATTTGGGAAACCGGATGGCTTGGCCGCTATTTCGAGCAAGAATTTCCTTCGTTTTTTGATGCACCGCCATTAGTGCCACCAGCACTCGAAATTGGAAATACTGCTAATTTAATGTTTCAAACGAAAGCGGCTAACCTTGCCCTGGCCGTATATGACCCCGTTGAATTTTACCGGATTGCCGAAAACGGCGAAGTTTTTGACACTTTTGAGCTAACTGCCGATTGTGCTTATGGCACAGAACAAATGTTTATGCGCCAACTTTCAAACTCGTGCATACGATACGCCGAGAGTATAAAAAATGCGTGGGAAAGCTCGTCAAATACGGCAGTTTACCCCGACGATAATTACTTAGCCGACCAATTGGCCATTATTGCCCGGATGATTAAAGGCCATTTAGGTACAAAAATATTTTTAGTACATATTGGAGGCTTCGATACGCATAGCGACCAGGAAGGATGGCACGATACTTTGTTAAATAATATTGGCTCGGCTGTTAGCGCTTTTATGACTGACCTTGACCAAGACCCAACCGCCAAACAAAATACTTTGGTGATGACAATATCGGAGTTTGGACGTACCCGTGCCGAAAATGGCAGTTTAGGTACTGACCATGCCACTTGTGCACCTATGATGTTTTTTGGTCCGGAAGTTATTGGTGGTTTAAAAGGTAGTTTTGCCAGCATTGATGCCGATGACCTTAACGAATACGACGAGCCTATTTTTACAACTGATTTTAGGTCAATGTATGTTACCGTGCTTAAAAACTGGTTTTGTTTAGACCCTGTTTGGGTGGACTATATTTTTAGGCAAAACTTTAGCATTGTGCCTAATTTATTGCCAGCTTGTACACCTTCGGTTGGTACTAATGGCTATGCGGTTTTATATGGCCATAATCCGGCATCAAGTGGTAATGCCATTGAAATTAAATACGCCATTTTAGCTAAAAGTAATGTGCGACTTCAAATATTAAATACAGCCGGACAGCCTTTGGTAACCTTGGTCAACGAAGTTAAAGAGCCTGGTGCCTATAAATTTAATTTTAACCGTACTAATCATGGCCTGCCCGCGGGTACTTATGTTTACCGATTAGAAGTGGCCGGAAAACGCTACGAACGAAAAATGATTTACCCGTTTTAATTACCAAATTTGAAATGTGGATAACCTGCTATTTTAAAATAAACACGCTTCAATTATTGCTTTTGTAATAAATATTTTTGGCGATTTGATAACGGAAAAACCGGCAAAGTTTTGTTTTAACAAGACACTGCCGGTTTTTTAATTATAATTATCCGGAATTTATAATTGTATTTTATAACTTACTTTTCTCTATTTTTCCGGATAAATTAAATAGGTCAATTATTTAATTTAATACCTTTTGTTACATGTCAATTAATTTATAGCCTTGCCCATGTACGTTCATAATTTCAACGTTCGCATCGTCTTTAAGGTATTTTCGCAGTTTGGTTATAAAAACATCCATGCTCCGGCCATTAAAATAGTTGTCGTCGCCCCAAATTGTTTTAAGTGCATAGTCGCGGGCTAATACACGGTTTTTGTGTTCAATAAGTAATTTTAGCAAAAGTGCTTCTTTTGTAGTTAGGCGATGGTTTTGGCCTTGCCCAATTTCAAGGATTTGCAGCAAGGGGTTAAACGTATATTTGCCAATACTAAGGCTGCCGTCTTCGTTGCGGTCGGTGGGGGTTTTGGTGCGGCGCAATATGGCATTAATGCGAAGCATCAGCTCTTCCATGCTAAAGGGTTTTGTTAAATAATCGTCTCCGCCAACTTTAAAGCCTTCAATTTTGTCGTCTTTTAGGGCTTTTGCAGTTAAAAACACGATGGGGGTGTCTTCATCTTCTGTGCGAATTTTATGTGCCAGAGTAAAACCGTCCATGACGGGCATCATCACGTCTAAAATACAAAGATCAAACTTTTTTGATTTGTATGTGTCATAACCTTCTTGCCCGTTGCGGCAAAGTGTGGTGTCGAAGCCTTTAACACTAAGGTATTCTTTTAAAATATCGCCAAGGTTTAGGTCGTCTTCGACTAACAAAATACTGGTAGTTTTCATTGTTTATAAATGTTGTTTAATTAAATATTATATAATAATCTTGTTTGTTGTTTCCGGAAATTAAATTTTTATAAAAATATCCGGAAATATTATTTTTATTTAAGGTCAAAAGTTTAGGCGTTAGTTGGTGTTAGCGGACTGTTAGTTAGGGGCAAATAAACTGTCATGGTGGTACCTTTACCCAATTTGCTGACGGCATTAACTTTGCCACCATGTGCTTCAACAATTAGTTTAACATAGCTCAGCCCAAGCCCAAAACCTTTTACGTTGTGGATGTTTCCGGTAGGAACACGGTAAAATTTATCAAATATACGGTTTGCCGCTTCTTTGCTCATGCCTATTCCTTCGTCTTTAATATGAATTATTAAATAATCGGTGTTACTTTCGGTGTTTATATTTATTATGGGGCGGTCTTTACAATATTTAATAGCATTGTCTAATAAATTATGAAAAACATTGGTTAAATGTAATTTATCGCCTGTTATTTTGCTTTGTTTGGCGTTAAGTTGGTAATCAAGTTCGCCTTTTGCACTGTCAATGCGCAATAGGGCGGTATGGGCAACCTCTTCAATAAGGTCGTGCAGTTCAATTTCTTCTAATTTCAGTTTAAAATTTCCTTTTTCTAATTTTGCGTATTGCAGTACTTGTTCAACGTGGTTTTGCAGGCGGGTATTTTCGTCTTTAATAATATGTGCAAAGCGGTTTACGGTTTGATTATCTTTTTTAACTTGGTTGTCTGTTAGCATTTCGCAGGCAATTTGAATGGTGGCAATTGGCGTTTTTAGCTCGTGGGTCATGTTGTTAATGAAATCGGTTTTCATGTCAGACAATTTTTTTTGCCGGATAATTGTTTGAATTACATAAGCAAACATTAATATAATAACCAAATTGAATGTTAAGGACGAGCCTAACATTTTAAAAGATGCACCAAATATTTCTTTTTTTGAATCCGGAAAATCAACTAATAATTCGCCTGCTTTGTTAGCGGTCATATCGCGGTAAAGCGCAGTTCTGAATTTGCTGTTCAGCAGTTTTTCCGATGGTTCGCAATTACCATACTCTACAACTTCGTTTGGGTTTAACACACAATACTCGTATGCCGTGTTGATACCTGCATCTTCCATGTAGTTTTTTAGGTAAAGTTCTAAAATCTCGGGGTCAATGCGTTTTTGCAAAGGGGTTGTGCGGTTTTTTTCTTCGGCGTACATTTCAACATGAAGCATTTCAACTAATATTTGCTTGTTATTGTCTGTAGGTCTAAGAAGATCATGGCCTTTTACGCTGTCAACCAGCATGGTATTTAGTTGCTCTTCGATGGGTTGCTTATTGTTGCCGGGCTGCTTGGGTATTACTTTCGATTGTACAAAGCCACTGCCTAGCGTGGTTATTTGCTGATGCTGGTGGGTAGATGGTTTTTGTTGGCTATCTAATCCTCCGGATATTAAATTTAGGTCGGGAGTTCCATTTCCAAAGGGGCGTAAAAAATCTATTATTAAAGGTGTTTTACCTGCATTTTCGTTTAAATAAGTGGCAAAAATAATTGCGTTGTTAACTTTAACGCCATTAATGCCAATAATTATGTCGCCGGGGCGTAAGCCAGCAATATGCGCTGGGCTGTTGTTTACTACTTCGGCAATGCTTAGGCCGTTTGAACTTTTATAGTTAAGCGTATCGGGCTTAATCCCAATTTTTTTGGTTGCATCAAAGGCTTCGGGGGCAATTTGAATTTGATAATGTAATACAGGCCTGGCTTTGCCCTCCGGAAATTGACTGATTGTTTGTGCGGTTTCATACTTTTGAATGGCATAAGCAACGTCACTTAGGGCTTTCCGTACCGATAAGTTAAACTGGTCTTCTTTCACGGCAATGGCTTCTTTAATCCACCAAAACTGCAATACAATTAGCCCCAGCATAGCTGTGCTTATTAAAAAAATTACAACATATATTTGATTTTTACTCATGAATTCTTTGATGTAGTTGGCTGCACTGGTATTTTTATTTAATTGGAAGATATCGTTTTTGCAGTAATTTTTGTTCCGATTGTTAAAGGCTGTCAAATTGTTAAATTAACATTTGATTTTAACAGCAAAGTTCCACATTTGATTTTAAAACTACTCATCTTTAACTTCATTTAACGCAGTTTAACGCTGTTTTAACAACTAACAATTAAAACCTGCTATACCTTTGCATTGGTTTTAATAATGCCAATTACTTAACCAAAACTAAATAAAAAATATGCAAACTCGTTTCTTAATTTTGGCCATTTTTGCCAGTTGTTTAACTTATGAAGCTAATGCTCAAAATTTACCAACTCCACCGCCCCCCCCCGTAAATGTAGGGAAGGGGCAGGCAAAAATTAAAATATACAAAAATATTGACGGTAAAATTACCGAAGTTGAAGAAACCATTGACTTGCCTCCAAATGGCGCAATAGATATGGATGCCGTAATGAAACAATATGGTTTTGACGATGCCGAAGACAGCCCCCAAAATGGCAATAGCGTTGAAAAGAGGGTCATGATTATTACCGAAACCCCCGACAATGCACTACCAATGCCACCCAATTTTCCCGGACACATGCCTAACGAAGAAATATTTATGTTTAATAAACCCGATGGCCAATTTTGGAAAGATGGCGGCAAATGCGCGGGCGATTTTAATCCCGGATGCAATCATAACGGCAATGATGAGGCTCAAAAAGAAGCACGCTTGGGAGTGGTACTCGATGAAAACACCAATAGCGACGTAAAAGGTGTACGCATTAGTGATGTACGGCGCAACACACCCGCTGATGCCGCCGGACTACGTGCAGGCGATGTTTTGCTAAAAATTGCAGGCGATAAAGTGCGCACTGCCGATGAGGTAAAAACTATTGTTAAAGCCCATAAACCCGGAGACAATGTTAAGGTGCAATTTAAACGCGACGGCAATAAAAAAACGGTTGATATTGTTTTAAAAGCTTCCGGAAACGAATTTACAAGCAATTCCTGCTGCGATAAAAAACAAACCAATATTAATTCTTTCAATGCGCCCGAGCCTGTTGACCCTAACTCAGCGCGGATGGGCATTAGCCTGAATACTGCCGAAGCCGGCCCACAAATTACCGCCCTAAACGATAAAGGCGGTGCAAAAGCAGCCGGACTTGAAGTGGGCGATATAATTACTGCCATTGATGGCAAACCTACCAAAACCTACAACGACCTATTAACAATTATAGCTACCCATAAACCAGGTGATGTGGTAAAAGTGAGTTTTACACGCAACACCGAGTCAAAAACTGTTGATATTACTTTGGTTAGCGCAGCCGAGTTGGCGCCAAAAATTAGTATTGAAACACCTGCCGCACCTGAAAATTGGCAGTTTTACTCGCCCAACGATATGCCCTTAAATTGGGAGAACAACGGTAAAAAAAATAATAATAAAGCTCGATTAGGGGTGTATATAAAAAATGAGGTAAATATTGAGTCTGATGACCAAAACAACACCAAGATAACGGCTTCACCAATTGTTGTTGACCGTCTTGTTGAGGAGGGGGCAGCACAAATTGCCGGCCTACAGGTTGGCGATATCATCAAATCAATTGACGGCCAAACCCTTAATAATTACGATGATTTAGTAGCAAATTTGGCTACCCATAAACCTGGCGATGAAATTACCATAAGCTACCAACGCAACGGGCAAACCTTAACTGCCAAAGCTGTGCTTAAAGGAGAAATTGGCTGGAATATGCCTGAAAAATTTGACTTCAACTTTGATAATTTTAATAATATGGAATTAGATAAGTGGGCTGAACAGTGGGGTAAAAACTTTGAAAATATGTCGCCCGAGCTAAAACAAGAAATGGAAAACCTAAAAAATGAACTCAAAAACTTAGATATTGATATTAATATTGACGGCTATGATGGTAACAATGAGTTAGGAAACAAAACCAAGCGCAATACTATTATCATCCTCCGGAAAGATGTTAGAGTGGCCGATTTAACAAAAGAAGATGAAGCAAACATGAGTGAAAAAGGTTTTACATTGCCCAAAACGGATCTTCCGGAAATAACAAATCTATTGTTCTCGCCAAACCCCAGCGATGGCAAATTCGAATTGAGCTTTGAGGCTTCGGAACGCGGCAAATTAGATGTTCGTATTTATGATTTAGCCGGAAATACAGCTTACAACGAACAAATTAATGACTTTTCGGGTGCTTACAAGCATTTAGTTGATGTGAGCAATCAACCCTCGGGTGTTTATGTTTTGCAAGTGCGGTTGAACGATAAATGTTTACATAAAAAAATAGTTTTGCAATAAAAAAATTAGAACTGGCACAATATTTATGTCCTCATAAGCGTATATTGTGTAACAAGGATTTAGTGATTTTTTTTGATTAAAACGCCGAAAGTTTAGACTTTTGGCGTTTTTTTAATTAGGGTCTATTTGTTAAGAGCCTGTCTAAATTTTATTTTCTAATTCTATTAAGCATCAATTTTATCATGGCAAGTTGGATCATTGTCTGGCTCGTTTCGGTTTGGAACTCAAAGTCTTTACTCAATCTTCGATAGCTTTCGAGCAATGCAAAAGTTCTTTCAACAATCCATCTTTTTTGGCAATACTTCGAATTTCGAGGCTGTATTCGATCTACTTACAACCTCAACCACCCACCCAAACGTTTTGCGGGTATTTTCAATTAACTCGCCTCTATACCCGCCATCAGCTACTATCTTTACCAATCTGCAAAACCTGCCTCTGAGGTCAGCTATAACCATTGGGGCTGATTTACTGTCATGCTCATTTGCCGCATGAACCACAACCGCTAAAAGTAGTCCCATTGTATCTACAATAATATGCCGCTTTCTGCCTTTAACTTTTTTACCCCCGTCAATCCCTCTGCACAAGCCTCCGACGCTTGTTGTCTTTACGCTCTGGCTATCAATTATACCAACACTTGGCGATGAAGCCCTGCCTGCTTGCTTTCGAGTCTTATCCCTGAGTATTTCATGGATGAGTTCTATCGTCCCATCCTTCTTCCACTTGGTAAAATAGTAGTAAACAAGCTTCCATGACGGAAAATGGAACGGCAGCATGCGCCATTGACAGCCAGTTTTAAGCAAATAGAACAGCGCATTAAAAATTTCTCTTAAACTGTGTTTTCGTTTCCGTTTGTCGTCTAAAATGCCTAATATTGCACTCCATTGACTATCGGTGAGACTGCTTGGGTAGGTTTTCATTTTACTTTATGTGTTTGATTTTCATAAAGCTATGAATTATTATTTAAACGTCAAACTGATAGTCTTTTATTCACATCTCTTTTAATAACTTTTTTCCTATCAATTTTTAGGACTGGCATGCCAATTTTTAATTTTTAGACAGTCTCTAAATGTTTACCGACCCAAAAGGAGCAAAGCAATAGCCATAACAGCCAAAATTAATCCGGCTATTTTTTGCCTATAAAAATGCTCTTTAAACACCAGGGCGGCAATAGCAGCAGCGGTTAACACTACCCCAATATTTAAAACAGGAAAAAATACTGATGCCTCAAATCCGGTTGTTTGTAACGCCCGAACAAAGAAATATACCGAAAAGTAATTAGGCACTCCCAACAAAATTCCACCAGCCACATCAGCCCAGGCAAGCGAAATTTGCTTTTTTACCTTCAAGTAAAAGAACCATACCACGCCAATAATGGCAGCTACGGCAAAAATGCAAGTTGTAAAAATTGCGTTTTCGTTTGGCTGCAAATAGTTAGCTTGTGTATATTTAAAAATAACCTCGCTAGTGCCCGAAACAACTAATACTAACAAGGGTAGTTTCCAGTTAAACGTAATATTTGTTTTGCCTTGGCTGGGGGAAGACGAATTTATATTTTTTTGTGGCGGGGGTAAGGAGGTTAAAACAATAGCCACAATAGCCAAAATAATTCCAAATAATTTTAACCAGGTAAAATTGTCGTTAAACCATAATAAACCCGCTGTAACTGGCATAATTAGCGATGCTTTTTGGGCAATTGCGGCAGTGGCAACCCCGTTTTGCTGGGTACAAATTCCAACCAATCTAATTCCGGAAATAAAAAGGATGCCCAAAGCCAAAACTGAAGAGAACCAAGGACGTTGCCAAATGTATCCTCCGTCTGTGGCCATCTTGTTTGACATTACTAACCATCCACATATTAAACAAGTAACAAAGTTTACTGTTATGACGGGTATCAACTTTATATTGTAGCGCTCAAAAAACTTAAAAAGGGCAATTAACAAGGCGCTACAAACAATAGAGAGAAACAAATATAGCAATAAATTGTATGGTTAATTTATAGATTAAAAAAAAATAAATATTGCTTCAAAAAACTAAGGTAAAAAGCTTCTTATTAATTTTTCTAATTGGGCATCTTCGGGGCTGGGTGCGTCAATACTTACTAATTGGCCATTTGCATCAAACAACAAATATTTTGGCTGCGTTACAAAATTCCAATCCATATATGCGGCATTCATTAATTGTGTGTTTATGAGATAGTGTTCACCCGCAATTTTGTTGCAACTAATTTCTTTTTGCCAGTTGGCAGCTACGTTATCGCGCGAGAAATAAACAAATACGACTTGAGTTGAATCAAAACGCGACTGTAATTTACGGGCGTATTCAAGATGTTCGCGGCAAACATGGCACCATGTTGACCAAAAAGTAGCGTATATTACTTTCCCGCGGTATTTGTTTAGTATGTCGGTAAATGTAGTATTGTCTGATTCGGCAATTATATTCAAATTGGTGTTGGGTGGAATTTGGCACTCGCGCTGTGCATAACGTTTGTAGCGGTCTTCAAGTAAATTTAAAATAAGCACATCGGTGGCATAATCTTTATAGTCGTCAAAAATACTGACTGCTTCGGGAGACCCCTCTTTCAATAAATCAATAATTAGCCGTGCCGCAATATATTCAAGGCATTTTCCTTTGTATATCTTTTTGGCTAAATCATAGCCTTCAATTTGCCAATATGTTAAACCGTTGCGGCTTCTTTCAATGGCATCGGGGTTGGTGCGCAAAAGTGTTTGATAAAGGTTTTGATATAAAAAATACTTATACTTACTTGATACTAACGCCTCGGTATCGTTAAGGTTTTGGTATTGACTAAATAATTCGATATAACCATCGCTTAGGGCGTTAGCTGAGGAAAAAAAGTATTGCATTTTCCGGAACGCCCACTGATATTTAATTTCATAATCAATATAGGCCATCATAGCTTCCGAAAGGTGGTTATTTGTTTTAAAATTTTCTACAAATTCATATTCTTTAAATATTTGCCGTTCGCAAAAACTGTTATACACTGGCCAACTCATTTTTTCGTCTATCAATGCTTTGGTTTGGGCATCTAAAACTTCTTTATTAAACGTTTGGGTGTATGCTTTTAAAAACCAGTGGTCGTTGGCTAATTCACCCCCAAAACTCAAACTTTGCAGTGGGTTGTTGGCGTCAAATTCGAGGTATAAATTTTTCCCAGGCTGTAGCAGCAGCACAAACTGCATATTTGCAAACCGCAAAATAAAAGGGCCGGGTTTGGGTAAACTAACTTCTATGGCAAATTGCCCGTTGTTATTGGGGGTTATATAGGCCCCTTCGCTATCGGCAAGCAAATTGTCAATAAAAATACTGATTGTTTTTTGCCCCAATGCGCTTTCGTAGTCAAAATTTTTTATCGTTCCGTTTAATATCATTGCATTTTGACCGAAAGCCAAGTGGTGGCTTAAAAACAAACAATAAATGCTGAAACAACAAACTAATTTTAAAAAAAATGTTTGCATTTTTTTAAGCGTTTAAAGTTTGTAAATGTAGAGTTGCAGGCATAAGCTAAATCCAATTAATTGAATGTACGCGAGAAAAAGAAATTAAGCTAAAGAAGAAAAAATTTTGATTGGGCTTTAACTTATAAATATATTACTTCCGGATGGTTCTTTGCTCTATTCGCTTTTGGTAGTTCACCCCTTGAAAAATTCGTTGTACAAAAATGCCGGGTGTATGAATTTGATTAGGGTCAAGTTCTCCTGTTGGCACTAATTCTTCAACCTCGGCGATGGTAATTTTGCCACAGGTTGCAATTAAGGGGTTAAAATTACGGGCAGTTGCTCTAAAAATTAAATTGCCCGAGGTGTCGCCGCGCCATGCTTTTACTATGGCAAAATCGGCAATTAGTGCTTTTTCCAGCACAAACATCCGGTCGTCAAACAAGCGGGTTTCTTTGCCTATTGCTACTTCGGTGCCATATCCGGTGGGAGTGTAAAATGCGGGAATTCCAGCACCTCCGGCCCTAATGCGTTCGGCAAGTGTGCCTTGTGGATTTAACTCTACTTCTAACTCGCCCGATAAAACCTGCCTTTCAAACTCGGCATTTTCGCCCACATAACTCGATATCATTTTGCGAATTTGCCTGCGATGCAGCAATAAACCCAAGCCAAAATCGTCAACACCTGCGTTGTTTGATATGCATGTGAGGTCTTTAACCCCTAACTCAACTAAGGCGGCAATGCTATTTTCGGGTATCCCGCAAAGTCCAAATCCGCCTAAGGCTATAGTCATGCCGTTGGCAATTCCTTCAATAGCTTGCTGGGCATTGTTTACTACTTTTTTCATTTTTTTATCGTGTTGTTAGTTATATGATTGTTTTTTTATTGCGTTTAAAACCAAAAGAAGACATCAAATTTTTTTACTTCAAAACTGTCTCCAATTATTAATCGCAGTTGCATTTAAACTCTTTTTTTAATTGAATGACCGTTACCACTTTTGTAGTTTCTTCGCAAAGGGCAAAAACAAAGCGAACTTCTTTGTTGCTGCTGGTTTTGCCTTCAATGGCATAGCTGGGGCAGGGTAAATCATCAGGGTGACTTTTTGTGTGGTTAATTTTACCAATACCGAGTATTTCTTTAACTTCTTTTTCCGTAATATGTCGGCAATCCATACGGCAACGTGCATGGTCGGTATAAATTAGCTTATTGGTTCGTAAACTGTATAAAATATATTCGTCTGTACCGGGTTTTGCGTTTGGCGGCGCTGCTGGCGGTGTTTCGTTATCGCTACCCCTGTTTTGGTTGTTGGTGCCATTGTTTGGTTGGTTCTCCTTATTATTTGATGTTTGTTCGGTTTTACTGGTTTTAGGCTGCTTATTGCCCGAATTCCGGCACTTAGAGACTAAGAAACTGCAAATTAACCATCCAATAAGGATATAAACCAAGTAAATTCGTTTCATAAGTGCAAAGGTACGAGTAGATTTCTTAATTTTGCGGCTTGTTTATAGTTTTAAAGCATAATAGCCCTTACAAAACGATATTTTTGTTGAATTATTACTACTTAAATGACCGGAGATAAAAACACTATATTAGCTTTGGTGCTAATAGCCGCTTTATTTTTTGCTTATAGTCTATTAGTTGAAAAACCCAAACCAAAGGCCACCGCTGAAACAGCTACAACTACAGCCGATACATCTGTGGCTACCTTAGGTACAGCACAAACAGGGGCAAATACAAACAGTTCACCTGCAAGTTTAGCCGTGCAATTAAACCAGCCAGCAGCGGCGAATGGCGTTTTCCCCAGCTCAGAAGGAAAAACTGCCACCAATATAACATTAGAAAATGAAGCGATTAAATTAGATTTTTCGACCCAGGGCGGACGTTTGTTGTCGAGCCAGTTGAAAAAATTTGCTACCTTCGATAATCAGCCGCTTGTTTTAAATGACGCCCAACAGAGTGTTTTTAATTACGAGTTTAGTTCCGGATCCGGATTAGTGCGCACCCAACAGTATATTTTTGAAGTAGCCGAAAAAACGAATCAAAAATTAGTATTCAGGCTATATTCTGACTCCACAAAGCAGCGTTTTATTGAGCAGTCGTACACTTTAGATACTCAAAACCCTTATTTGGTAAACTATAATTTTGCTTTAACCGGTTTTGAAAATTCTATGCCCACCAATACCCCCATTCGGCTTATGTGGGGGCAGGCATTGCGGCATTTAGAAAAAGAGCCCGTTCAAGAAAAAACGCATACTATAATAAACTACAAACCTGCCAATGACGATGTTACTTACGTGTCGGCGGGCAAAGATGGCTCGGTAAGCACAAACGAAAAATTAGCTTGGGTTTCTTTTACCCAACAGTTTTTTAATACTACCATTATGCCAGCAAATGGCTTCGATAACGGCAATTTAGACCTTAAATACCTGCCAGACAACGACAGCAGCCGAAATGTAGCCATTGCCAATGCCAATTTGGCCTTTAGTTATCAGCCATCAGCTTCGTATAACTTGCCTATGCAGTGGTATATTGGGCCAAACAAGTACGAGGTACTTAAAAAATTTGACAATGAGTTAGAAGACATTCTGTATTTAGGCTGGGGTATTTTTGGCTGGATTAACAAATGGGTGGTGATACCAATATTTAACTTGCTGAGCAAATTTATTGGCAGTTTTGGCATTATTATTATTTTGCTTACGCTTATTGTTAAAATGGTGTTAATGCCCTTAACTTACCGCAGCTATAAGAGTTTTGCCAAAATGAATGTGCTAAAACCCGAAATTGAAGAAATTAGGGCTAAACATCCGGATGACCAACAACGGGTTCAGCAAGAAATGATGAAATTATACAGCAAAGCAGGCGTAAATCCATTAGGCGGATGTTTGCCTCAACTTTTGCAAATGCCTATTTGGATAGCCATGTACCGGTTTTTTCCAACCTCGGTTGAACTGCGACAGCAATCGTTTTTATGGGCAAACGACCTTAGTACATACGATGCAGTTGTTAACCTGCCATTTAATATACCTTTTTATGGCGCGCACATAAGTTTGTTTTGCCTGCTTTCGGCAACGAGCAACTATTTTTACATGAAATTGAACAATTCAACTTCAATGTCATCGCCCGAAATGCAAACGCAAATGAAAATAATGCAAGTGGTTTTTCCTATAATGATGTTGTTCTTTTTTAATAATGTTTCTTCCGGATTGTCGCTCTACTTTTTTGTTTCAAATATGATTACTTTTGGCCAACAAGCCGCTATTAAACGCTTTTTTATTGACGAAAAAGCACTTCATGCACAAATGCAGGAAAACAAAGCCAAACCCATTAAACAAAGTAAGTTTCAACAACGCTGGGCCGAAATGTTAGAGCAAGCGCAAGAAGCTCAAAAACGCGCAAACGAAGAAAAAAATAAAAAGTAAAAATTAGTTTGCCAATTTCATTTTTTCCGGATACAACAATTTTATCTAATTAGCCAATTGTTTTCACTGCGTATAATTTACCAAAACTGTTTTATCGGGCAGTAAGCGGCAACCTTACTAATTTTGATTTTATTAAATCCAAAAACTTGACTAATTTTGCAAACGAGTAAAAAATCGTTTATTTATCTATCTAATGCTTAAAAATTACACTTTTACATTTCTGCTGGCAAGTTTTTTTTCCGGATTTTTATTTTTACAAGCCCAAAATAATCCAAATGATATGGCCGTGCGGTTAATTGTTACAGAAAAATATCAAAATACCGAAAAACGCATCGATACCGTACTTCTATCTTCTGCACTAATACCAAACTTCTTAGAGAAACTCGGTTATAACGAAACCGATATTTTAAACGCAAAAGGATACCAAACAGGCCGCCAAATTACCATCGAGGCCATTACTTTAAACAATATCCTGCCACAACCCACCGAAACACAAGCCCTTACAACTACCGCCTCGCCAGCAACAAAAAGCATAAACCAAACAGAAACATCAAGTACAACAGTAACTTCAACGCAGGAGCAAGCATTTATTGCCCCCATGCACACAACGCTCGATGTGTCGCTGACCGATTTAGATTATTTTGACAAACAACTTCTCAGCAAAAGATTTGTCAATGTTAGTGGGCTTAATTTAGAATCATTCTCAAGTTTCGATTGGTATGGGAATTACCAAAAAAACAGGCAAGAATTGGCTTTTAACACGCCAACCTCCGGAAATGCTTTTTTATTTATACTGAGTTCCTCCGGAAAAAACATTTACACCGAAGAACTATCTAACTTTAAAGGCAATTATCTTCAAATTATCCCACCTTTCGACCTCAACAAACGAGGCTTGTATTACGTTATTCTCATTCAAGATCAAAATTGGTTTGCTAAAAAGATAATGTTAATATAAACAACGTTGTTTTTTTCTAAAACGAAACCAACTAATTAGCCGTATCTTTGTAGGCTATTTGTCTAAAATACACAGTTATTTTTATTTATCGGGTTTGTTTATCCGGATAAATTTTACGGAAATATGTCATGAATATACAAGAATTTTTACACGAACTTAATTTAGATGCCAATAATTATGGCACTTCAACCGGAAGCCAATGGCTAACTGGTTCAGGCAATTATTTAGCTTCGCACTCGCCTGTTAATGGCCAGCTTATTGCCAATGCCGAGGTTAGCACTGCGCAAAACTACGGGCAGGTAATACAAACTGCCCAACAAGCTTACGCCGCTTGGCGAACATGGCCAGCCCCCCGCCGCGGCGAAGTGGTTCGGCAATATGGCAACCTATTGCGCGAACATAAAAATGCGCTTGGCCATTTGGTTAGCTACGAAATGGGTAAAAGTTTGCAAGAAGGCTTGGGCGAAGTACAAGAAATGATTGATATATGTGATTTTGCAGTCGGTTTGTCGCGGCAATTATATGGCCTAACGATGCACAGCGAGCGACCCATGCACCGCATGTACGAACAATGGCATCCTTTGGGCATCATTGGCATTATATCGGCATTTAATTTTCCGGTGGCAGTTTGGTCGTGGAATGCAGCTATTGCATGGGTTTGTGGCAATGTTTGTGTATGGAAACCATCAGAAAAAACGCCCTTAACTGCTATCGCCTGCCAAAAATTAGCAGCACAGGTATTTGCAAACAACGATGTTCCCGATGGAGTTTCGTGTTTAATAATGGGTAATTATGAGGTTGGTCAATGGCTAACAAGTGATGAACGTGTGCCGTTAATTTCGGCTACCGGATCTACTCGGATGGGCAAATTAGTTGGCCAAACTGTAGCAGGGCGTTTAGGCCGGAGTTTGTTGGAGTTGGGCGGCAATAATGCCATTATTATATCTGAATCGGCCAATATGCAATTATTGGTTGGCGCGGTGTTTGGCGCAGTAGGTACCTGTGGCCAGCGTTGTACCACCACCCGCCGGTTAATTATTCACGGCAGTGTTTACGAAAAAGTTAAAACAGCATTGATAAAAGCCTACAACCAATTGCGAATAGGTAACCCTTTAGATGCAAACAACCATGTTGGCCCCTTGATTGACCTCGATGCTGTAAAAAATTACCTTGCCGCTATTGAAGCAGCCAAACAACAAGGCGGACGTTTATTGGTTGAGGGCGGTGTGTTAAGCGGTGCCGGCTACGAAAGTGGCTGTTATGTGAAGCCTTGTATCATTGAAATGGATAGTCAAACAGATATAGTTCGACACGAAACTTTTGCCCCCATTTTGTATTTGCTTAAATATGATAATACTATTGAAGAAGCAATTCAACTGCAAAATGAGGTGCCACAAGGGCTATCATCGGCAATTATGACCAACAACTTGATGGAAGCCGAACAGTTTTTGTCGCATAAAGGATCTGATTGTGGTATAGCCAACGTAAATATTGGCACATCAGGAGCCGAAATAGGTGGCGCTTTCGGTGGCGAAAAAGAAACCGGTGGTGGCCGCGAAAGTGGCTCAGATGCATGGAAAGCATATATGCGCCGACAAACCAATACTATTAACTACAGTTCGCAATTACCTTTAGCGCAAGGTATTAAATTTGAATTATAAACAGCAACTCAAGCCCCGCACCTCTTACTTTTTTTAATTACTAACATGTCCAATACGCCAAACCGCTACTTAGTTACCGCAGCCCTGCCTTATGCCAACGGCCCTGCGCACCTTGGCCATATTGCAGGCGCTTACTTGCCCGCCGATATTTATGTGCGTTATTTGCGGCTAATGGGCGAGGATGTGCTGTTTGTTTGCGGCTCAGACGAAAACGGTGCGGCGATAACCATACAGGCAAAACGCGAGGGCAAAACACCCCAAGAGATTGTAAATAAATACCACGAAGTACTCAAAAACGGATTTGCCAACTTGGGTATTGAATTTGACATTTACCACCGAACTTCATCGGCACTACACCACCAAACAGCATCCGATTTTTTTAAAATACTGTACGAAAAAGGAGTTTTTACCGAAATTACCTCCGAACAATATTACGACGAACAGTTTAACCAATTTTTAGCCGACCGCTACATTCAAGGTACTTGCCCCAAATGTGGCAGCGACCGCGCCTATGGCGACCAATGCGAAAATTGTGGCTCGGCACTTAGCCCAACCGATTTAATTAATCCCATATCAATTTTAAGCAAACAGCCCCCCGTGCTTAAAACAACCAAACACTGGTATTTGCGTATGGACGAACTGCAAGCCGATATTAAAAACTGGCTACAAAATACCCAAGAAAATGAACCTTGGAAAAACCATGTTATTGGCCAGTGTAATGCTTGGTTTAACGAAGGGTTGCAGCCCCGCGCCATGACGCGCGACCTCGACTGGGGCGTGCCTGTTCCACTACCCGATGCCCAAGGGAAAGTGCTGTATGTTTGGTTAGATGCCCCAATTGGATATATTTCGGCTACAAAACAATGGGCTATCGACAAAGGAAATCCGGAATTATGGCGCGAATATTGGCAAAATCCGGATACTAAATTAATACATTTTATTGGAAAAGATAATATTGTTTTTCATTGTATTAACTTTCCAATGATTTTAAAAGCGCACGGAAACTATGTTTTGCCCACTAATGTGCCCGCTAATCAATTTTTAAACCTCGAAGGCCAAAAATTCTCTACCTCAAGAAATCATGCCGTTTGGGTACACGAGTATTTAGCCGATTTTCCCGAACATCAGGATGCGCTGCGCTATGTACTTGCCGCTAATATGCCCGAAAATAAAGACAGCGATTTTAGCTGGCGCGATTTTCAGGCGAGGAATAACAACGAATTGTTGGCCGTTTTTGGCAATTTTGTGAACAGGGTGAGCGTTTTAATGCAAAAAAATTATGCCGGATCTGTGCCTGCCGTGCCTGCCCATATCCTTGAAGCGACAAATATTGAATTTGCCAATGTTTTTGATACACTACAAGCTTTCCCTTACGAATACGATGCCGCTATTCATAATTTTGAATTTAGAAATGGATTGACAGAATTAATGAATGTAGCGCGTTTGGGCAATAAACTCATTAGCGATACCGAACCATGGAAATTAATCAAAACAAATCCGGATAAAACAGCCGCAATTTTGCGTCTCTGCCTTCGTATTACTGCTTATTTAGCCGCCTATTGTCAGCCATATTTGCCTTTTACTGCTATTAAATTGCGGCAGTTTTTGCAATTAACACCCGCCGATATTCAAAATATTATTAAAGGAAACTACACCATTGAAACTGGGCAACATGTTGAGCCGGTAGGTTTGTTGTTTCAAAAAATTACCGAAGAACAAATAAACCAACAACTCGAAAAATTGCAAGCTGCCAAACAACAAAATCCGGATAAAACTCCGGAAAGTAAACCTGATATTGTGTATCTGCCTCAAAAAGAAACAATCAGTTACGACGAGTTTGCCAAAATGGATATCCGGGTTGGCACTATTTTAGCCGCCGAAAAAGTTCAAAAAGCCGATAAATTATTAAAATTGCAAATAGACTTGGGCTACGAGCAACGTACCGTTGTGTCGGGAATAGCCGAGCATTACCAGCCTAACGAAATTATTAATCAAAAAGTGTTGGTATTGGCCAATTTAGCCCCCCGACTTTTGCGCGGAATTGAAAGTAGAGGTATGATTTTAATGGCCGCCGACCCAGCAACCGGCAAACTATTATTTGTAGCGCCACCCAACGACAGCAGTAACGGTGCAACCGTAGCATAATTAATAAATCTTAAACATTTCGCTTGTTGTTAAACAAAAAGTGATATTTTGTTGTTTCTAAAAATGTCTATAATTTAATTTCTCACGTCATATAATATTTTTTAAGGAAATGATAAATCTTAGAACCTCCTTCTATCCGGATGAACTTACCGCCCCCATGCGTGCCGATTTGGTAAATGCGGGATTTGAGAATTTAACAACCCCCGAAGCCGTTGATGCGGCTATAAAAAATACCGAAGGCACTTATTTTTTAGTTATTAATTCGGTTTGTGGCTGTGCGGCAGCAAACGCCCGGCCAGCTGCAAAATTGGCGATGCAACAGGCCACTAAAAAACCTACGCATGCAGGTACCGTTTTTGCCGGTGTTGAACCCGAGGCTGTAGCCCGCGCCCGCGCTTACACCTTGCCCTACCCACCTTCTTCGCCCTCGATGGCCTTGTTTAAAAACGGGCAGTTGGTTCATTTTGTAGAACGGTATCAAATTGAAGGGGTATCCGCACAAGCAATAGCACAAAGTTTGCTTGCGGCATTTGAAGCCCATTGCTAATTTTTGAAACAAAATAATCTATTCTTTGTAGCAGGTGTATGAAATTGCTGGCCTTTGGAAAAATTGCCGAAATTATTAAAACCTCTGCTTGCACCTTACCGCCCTTAAACAATACCGATGAGTTGCAAGCGTGGTTGAAACAAAACTATCCTAATTTAAACGATTTGCCCTACCAAATTGCAGTCGATAAAAAAATAGTTTTGCAAAATACAGTTTTGCACCCCAACGCCGAAATTGCCCTGCTACCACCGTTTTCAGGGGGGTAGTTTCATGACTTTCCGCCCTTGGTTTTAGAAACATTTTTGCTGCCCTTGTTTTAATGCACCTGCCTGAAAAATACCAAAGGCAAATCATTTTGCCTAAATTCGGCCAAACTACCCAACAAAAATTGGCCGAGGCTAAAATTTTGGTCATTGGTGCGGGTGGTTTGGGCTGCCCTGCCTTGCTGTATTTGGCTGCGGCAGGGGTTGGCCATATTGCAATTGCCGACCCCGATGTGGTAGAAATTAGCAATTTGCACCGGCAGGTTTTGTTCGGATTTGCCGATGTAGGCTTGCCTAAAGCACAAATAGCCGCACAAAAATTAGCTTTACAGCATCCGGATATAAATTTTGAGCCGCTTTGTTTTGGTATAGATAATCAAAATGCACTTTCCCTGTTTCACAATTACGATTTAATTTTAGATGGTTCAGATAATTTTGAAACCCGATATTTAGTCAATGATGCCTGCTTTTTATTGAAAAAAACGCTAATTTATGGCGCAGTCCACCAATACGAAGGGCAAGTTTCCGTTTTTAATTACTTTAAGCAAGATGGAGCAACTCATCGGCCCTGTAATTACCGCGACCTTTTTCCGGATTTACCCAAGGCTAACCAGTTTCAAAATTGTGCCGAAGGAGGTGTTTTGGGCGTGCTACCCGCCATTGTAGGTGGTTTGCAGGCAGCCGAAGCCATCAAAATTATAACCGGAATTGGCGCGCCATTAACAAATAAATTATTGGTCTATTCATTTTTAGAACCTAATTTTTATCAAATTGAATTACTGCCAAACCCGCGGGCAGAAGAAAATATGCCTTCTGATTTTGCAGAATTTAAGCAACGAAAATACGAGCAACTCCTTTGTAGTATAAACGACGGTAGAGACAATGAAAACAACAATTACTTCGAAATATCGTGGGGTGGGGTAGAGGCAGTTGTAAATGAATTGAAAATGAAATCCGGAAAAACCATATTTATTGATGTGCGTTTTGAACATGAACAGCCCAAACTTACAAAATATTCGTACTTAAATATACCATTGCCCGAGCTTTCAAATTATTATCCGGATTTGACCCCGTATGATTCAATTTTTTGCTTTTGCCAAACGGGTAAACGAAGTGCTGTTGCGGCTGAACAAATCCGGAAAAACTACCCCAACAAATCTGTTTTTAATATTGCCGGCGGCATTCAATCACTTTAAATTTCTAACATAAATTTGATGGAAAAACTTAGAAAACCTAAAAAAGTATTTCTTGAAGGTGCAATTTCGCCCAATTTTATTGCCGATTCTATAGCCAAACACAGTACAAAATTAGAAATTGGCGCACACAGTATTTTTTTAGGTCAGGTACGCAACGACCAACACAACACTGGGCAAATTGTAGCCGCTATTGAATATACCACCTACACCGAAATGGCCGAAGCCATTTTGCACGAGATTAGGGAGGCAATTTTTGCCAAATATAGTTTAACTTGTATGCATATTTACCATAGTTTGGGCTTGGTACTAGCCGGCGAAATATCGCTGTTTGTATTTACCTCGTCAAAACATCGCCGCGATGCTATTGATGCCTGCAACGAAATTGTTGAACGCATTAAAAAAGAAGTGCCAATTTGGGGCAAGGAAATTTTACAAGACAATGAGGGGCATGTTTGGAAAGAAAACACCTAAAGCAACGCTTAAATTAATTAATACTGGTACACCGAAATATTGCCGAGTGTTCCGTTTGCCCATTTTACGGTAACGGTGTTGGTGCCTTGCCCGGTTTCGAGTGTGCCCCCTGTTACTACCCAATTATAATTTGCTCCTGAAACAAACGGTGTGGTGTAAGTATAAGACTGGTTGCCACAGGTTGTTAGGGGGCCGCTAATCATAGGGCGCGGGCGGTTGGGTGTATTATCAAGCAGGGCTTGGTATTTAGGCGCGTTGGTTAAAAATGGCTCGGGCGTATCAATATCGGGCAAATGCCCCCACGAACCATAAACACTTTCTTGCACGCCCGAGAGCACAAAAGCCATTGGCATTTTGCTGCCCCAAATACGAGTACTGTCTAAAACTTCGTTGTACAGGGCATACATATTGGCATGATATTGGGCATCGTACATAGCTTGCAGGTAGGGGTGCTGTTGAAAATCGGCAAAATGTTGCCCTCCCTCGTAGTTAATAATTTCTTTACCAAAGAGCTTAATATTGCGGTAATCTTGCCGGATTGTGGGTTTGAAATTAATCCAGGCATTGCGGGCATTGGTAAGCACATTTACTGCGGTTGAGCCTGCGTTTAAAACCGGATTTCCGGATGCCCCGTGATCAAGCCCAAAATACCAGGTAGGCGAAGCATAATCCCAATCGGTTTGTTTTAATTGCGATAAAATTTGTTCGTTTAAGTACGAAAAACCTAACTGCAAACCTAACACACGTTTAACCCTTATTTTTTGGTTGCCAAACACATTATGCCAAATTTTAAATACGCGGTCGGCCTTTTGTGCCATAGCTCGGCCATAATTGAGGTTAAGCGGCCGGTTGTCGTTGTTATGCTGTGCTTGCCCAAACATCCAGTTCCAAACTTCGTTGCTATACTCTAAGTAAATATTTAGATTAGGGTTTAAATTGTCGCGGAAAAGGGTGGCCATTTGGGTAACAAAATCATCGTCAGCTAAATGCGGCACACAAATCCAAACATCTTTTTGGGTAATATTGGCTAATTGTATCATTGTTTCGTAAGGCACACCCCTGTCGCCGCTAAAGGTTCGGTGGGTAGTTTGTTTGCGGTTTGCCCAGTTTATTAAAGGGCTGTTATTGGTAGCACCCCAATCCATAAAACGCAGGCTGCGAAATGGTGCAATACGGTCTAAAAAGGTTTGATAAAATGGCGCATTTGTTAGGTCGGCAAATTCATCGGCAAGGCGCAGCATCCGGAAATTGCGAAGGTAATTACCCGATTGTGAACTCTCTAAATGCACCCAAATATTGCCAGAGCCGACTACATCAAACTCCATCCGGCCGGCGGTATTGCTGGTAGCAAATGCATCGCCATGAATACTTATTGTACCTATGCCATCGTAAAGCAGCACATAGGTTTGCCCGTTTTGCAACGAGCCGCCATCGCTTGAAATTACCATGCGCAACAAAGTTTGTGGGCTTGCGCTGGTATTTTGGGGCAACGAGGTTGGGTAGCCGTTGGCATCAAAACTCATTTCGTTTAAGGCATTATTGCTCCAACAATTGCAACCTTCGTGGTAAGGCACATAATCTTCGCGCGCCGATTTCATTAAGTTTTTAAAAGGCCGCTCTGTAATCCAATCGGCAATACCCGACAGGCCTACCCCCATATCCATACTGCAAAAATCTGGCGACCAGCCCGCGCAAGTTGTACTATCAACGGGTACATACAGGCTAAATGTGTCGGTGCAGCCTGTTGCGCTGCTGGCGGTATAGGTATAAATACCTGCCGCTAAATTATGAAACTCGTTACCGTTGGTAGCCGTCATAACGGTATTTGAGGCATTGCGCAACTCAAAACTACTTACAATTTGTGAATATACATCAATACGCCCATTGTTTTGGTTACAACTTGCTTGCCGCACTAAGGTAAACGAACTTAAGCATGGAAAACTATTATTTTGGTCTAAAACAGTTATAAAGGCGGTGGTGCTGTTTTGTAGGCCATAGTTGTCGGTTACGGTTAAACTTACCGGAATTTGCCCTAATGCGTGGTAGGTATGATTTGTTGTTACTCCGGTTGTGCCGCCTGTTCCATCGCCAAAATCCCATTGGTAAGATACTATACTGCCGTCACCGTCATACGAGTCGGCACCCGATAGGTTTACGTTTAAAGGGGCTTGTCCGGTGATGGGGGTAGCAGTTATAACGGCAACGGGCGGCAAATTAACGGGCGTGTCGGTATCGGGGGTAGCACATTGGTAGGTGCTGGCAAAACGTATTTCGTCAACGCTGCCGTTGTTAGTATCGTCTCCTAAATAAAGGGCAAGGCTTCTAAACTCAAGTGCCGAATTGGTTGTTTGGGTTAGGGTTGGCGTAGGCGCGCTTCCGCCAATACTGCTTGGATTGACGTAAAAATTTACCGTATTTGTTGCGCCAAAATTTATACTTACTACTAAAAAAGCGGTACTTCCGGCAGTTAGCTGTACACTGCTTGGGTAAACTGTTCCATTAATGCTTAAACTCCAGCGCCGCTGCCCGCCAACATCACTTGCAGCGCCAAAATAACCTACGCCTACTCGGGGGCCGTTAGCATACCATGGTATATTGTCGTTGTGTAAAATGACAACAATATTTTCGCTGTTGTTTGCTTCTTTGCGCAGCAACACACTGTAATACAGGGTGGTGCCGTCTGCACCAATGCGGCCATTAGCATTTAGGTAGGCATCAAAAGCACCGCCGGCTGTAACGTCTAATTGCCGGCCTGCAGTTAAATAACTATTTCCGCCAGTACAGTAGATACCTTCGGTTTGTAGGTCGGCAAAGTTTAGGGCAGTATTGTTTGTTGTTTGGTAGCCCGGGATATTGGTGTTTTCGCCTTGCACCACCCAGGTATCGTCCCAGCCTGTTCCGAGGCTTAATGCATGTAACGGTAAATTATTATTGTATTGAAACCCATCATAAGCAAGGTATTGGCAGGGCTGCGCTTGCGTGTAAATTTGAACCGTTGTTATTGATATTGTAAGTACAAAAAAACAACTAACAATACTAAGAAAAAAAGACTTTGCGTTAGAATAAAACGGATACATACAAAAAAGAGAATTGAGTTGAAAAAAAACTTCTTGTTTTGCTCGATATGCAAAAGTAAAGGTATTTATCCGGATTTTAACCGTAATTTTATCCGGAAAAATAGCAAATACTACAAAATGAAATAAAATAACATATATCACTCATGAAAAAAATCACTCAATTATTGCTAATTTTCTTACTTGCGGCTGTTGCGCAGCCTGTTTTTTGCCAAATATCGGGCAATGCAAACTACCAGCAAAACCAAAACGCCACTTCCTACAATTACGATGCTAACTATGCTCAAAAACCTAATAATGCCAATATACACTTACAGGTAAGGGGTTTGGCCAACCTAAAAGCCGATGCCTATATTGCCATATTTGCCGTAACCCAAACAGCTAAAACCACCGAAGAGGCTGTTGAACTAATAGATAAACGTTTGAATGAAGCCGTTGCAAACCTTAAATCCCTTGATGCTGTTGAAATTTATATTGATATGATTTCGTTTGTGCCTATGTATGAGCTTGAAGTTGAGAAAAAACTATTTAGCAAAAAAAATTATACCGAAATTCCATCCGGATTTGAAATTAAGAAAAATATTCATTTGAAGTTTACTAATCCCGATTTACTCAATCAGTTTATAAGTATTTTGGCCGATAAAAATATTTACGACTTGGTGAAAGTTGATTATTACTCGAGCCAACTTGATGCCGTAAAAACAACCCTAAAATCCAAAGCAGTCTTGACGGTTCAAGACAAAATAAAACACTGCGAAGCACTTACCGGAGAAAGTCTTGCAAACATTGAAAGGCAAATAAATGATGCTTTTAGCGTAACACTGCCGTTTAATTTATACCAAACCTACGAGGCATACAGCAGCAATGCTTTACAAGTAAAAAAGCCTAACTATGTTTATACTGCCGCTAAAAATACAACAATTTACTACCAAGCAATACCCGAACACGATTTTGATTTTGTAATTAATCCGGCAAGTTTAGAGCCTTCAATTCAAATAATTTACGAGCTTGACATGGTGCTAAACCGCGAAAAACAAAAATCTAACAACTATATATTACTGACGCCCAATGGCGATTTAAAAACTTTAAATTTGCCAAACAAATAAATAAACCTACAAACAATACTTTTGGGTTTACAATTTATCTCATTCGAGGGCCTGTTTTTTGAGGCTCGCGTGCCGAGTAATTAATGCGCAGCACATTGGCTTTTTGCAATTCGGCTTTTACCGCATTTACCACCCCCATTGGTACGTTGGCATCTACGCGCAGCGAAACAACCATGGCCGGGTGCATTTCTTCGTCAATTTTGTCGCGTTCGCCGGCAATAAAAGCGGGTATATCGCTAATATCGGCAAACACATCGTTTAGCTGTATTTTGGTGGTATTGCCTTGGCTTTGCGCGTATTCGTCTGTTGGGTTGCCAATATAGATATAACTTACCAACGATTTTTTATCAAGACGCTCTAAATTGTGTTCAGTAGCCGGATGCACCTGCACCATAGGTTGGTGTTTGCGCAATTTGGTGGCTACTAAAAAAAAGAACAGCAAAATAAAAATAATGTCGGGTAGCGATGCCGTTGATAATTGCGGCAACGATTTTCTGGTTTTTCGCTGCAAAAACATAACAAGTGCAAAGATATACTTTTGTTTTATCTTAATTAAAAAATATTAACTTTGCCTAAAATTTAGGTATGTCTCAAATTCGCGCCCTTTTTAGCAATATTCAGCAATACATTGCCAACGAAATTCAACAGGCAAGCACCCATATACGCATCGCTATGGCATGGCTTACCGACCAAAACTTGTACGACCTTTTGTGTAATAAAGCGATAACAGGCATAAAAGTAGAACTGCTTCTTATTAAAGACGATATTAACAAGAATGCCTTTAATATAGACCTTGAGCAGTTGCGGCAAATTAATAATGCGGAGATTGTCTTCATGGTGCCCGAAGACTTCCGGAAAATGCACAACAAATATTGCATTATAGATAGCCACACTGTTATTACCGGCTCGTACAACTGGACGTATCAGGCACAGCAAAACGATGAGAATATTGTCATTGTAAGCGGCGACCCTGAGTTTGCAACCGACTATATTCAAAATTTTAACAACCTTAAACAACTTCTATGCGTCTAGGTGGTTAATTATATTATCTAGCCCCATTAAATAAAAAAATGAGGCGGTAAAACCGTATCTTTGCGGGCTAAAACTTGTAAAAATGCCAACTAAAAAAGCCATCGCAAAAACCGCCATAAATTTTAAACGCAAAGCACACCATAGCAACGAACTGCTATTGCAATTATATCGCGCAATTTTGTTGCCCCGCCTTATCGAAGAAAAAATGCTTAATATGCTGCGCATGAACCGCATTAGCAAATGGTTTTCGGGCATTGGGCAAGAGGCCATAGCTGTTGGCGTAGCACAGGCTTTGCACCCAAACGAATATGTGCTGCCCATGCACCGCAATTTGGGTGTATTTACAGGGCGCAATATTCCGTTATCGCGGTTGTTTAAGCAATGGCAGGGCAAAAATGGCGGCTTTACCAAAGGCCGCGACCGCTCTTTTCATTTTGGCACAAACGACTACCATATTGTAGGCATGATTTCGCATTTAGGCCCGCAATTAGCCGTAGGCGGCGGTATAGCTTTGGGCGAAAAATTGCAAAACCAGCCCCGCGTAGCCGTAGCTTTTACCGGCGAAGGCGGCACCAGCGAAGGCGATTTTCACGAAGCCTTAAATACGGCTGCCGTTTGGAATTTGCCCGTTATTTTTATTATCGAAAACAACGGGTACGGCCTTTCGACCCCTTCGAACGAGCAATATGTATGCAAAAATTTAATAGACAGGGCAGTAGGCTATGGAATGGAAGGATGCAAAATTGACGGCAACAATATTTTAGAGGTTTACGACACCATTTGCGAACTGGCCGAAGACCGCCGGAAAAATCCACGCCCCGCTTTGATAGAATGTATTACTTTCCGGATGCGTGGCCACGAAGAAGCATCGGGCACCAAATACGTTCCGGAAGAATTAATGACTACCTGGGCAAAAAAAGATCCGGTAAATAATTTTGAGCAGTTTTTGTTAAACGAAGGCGTTTTACATCCGGATTTAATCGAAGCTATCCGGAGCGAACTTAAAAATTACGTCAATTCCGAGGTTGAAGCGGGCTATGCCGAGGGTGAGGTCTCTTCGACCATTGAACACGAGTTGGCCGATGTTTACGCCCCTGCCCCATATCCGGATACAAACAGCCATACCACAAACGAAGCATTATTAGGAAAACCCGCCACCGAACGCCGTTTTGTCGAAGCTATCAGTAATGCTTTAGATATGGCCATGCAAAACTACCCAAACCTAATTTTAATGGGGCAAGATATTGCCGAATATGGCGGCGTGTTTAAAATTACCGATGGTTTTGTGCAGCGCTACGGCAAACAAAGGGTGCGCAACACCACGCTTTGCGAGTCGGCCATTTTGGGTATTGCCCTTGGTTTAAGCATTAAAGGCTTTAAAAGCATGGTTGAAATGCAATTTGCCGATTTTGTGAGTTCGGGTTTTAATCAAATTGTAAATAATTTAGCCAAAAGTTACTACCGGTGGGGGCAAAATGCCGATGTAGTAATTAGAATGCCTACCGGCGGCACTGTAGGCGCAGGCCCTTACCATTCGCAAAGCAACGAGGGCTGGTTTTTTCAGGTTCCGGGCTTAAAAATTGTCTATCCCGCCACCCCAACCGATGCCAAAGGTTTGTTGTTGGCAGCATTGGCCGACCCTAATCCGGTGCTATACTTTGAGCATAAAGCTTTGTATCGAAGCCTGTCTGAACCGGGTTGCCGATGACTATTTTACTTTTGAAGTTGGCAAGGCAAGGGTAGCACAAACCGGCAATGACATTAGCATTATTACTTATGGATTAGGGGTGCATTGGGCTTTAAAAACCTTGGCAGCCCACCCAAATATAAGCGCCGATGTGATTGACCTTCGCTGGTTAGCCCCTTTAGATACCGAAGCCATATTTGCCTCGGTGCGCAAAACCGGAAAAGCCATTGTGCTGCACGAAGCCAACCTAACCGGCAATGTAGGCGCCGAAATTGCCGCCCTTATTAACCAGCATTGCTTTGAATTTTTAGATGCCCCCGTTGTGCGTTGTGCCGCCATAGACACGCCCATACCGTTTGCCCCAGCCCTTGAAAACCTGTATATGCCCAACCAACGTTTTGCAGACGAGTTGCAACAGCTTTGGGCCTATTAGTTTTTTCAAAATTTTGAGTACATTTCATCAAGATTGAGCTTTTTTACATTTTGGCATAAGGTTTGCAAGAGTTAAAATTAGCAGCGTAAACAAGCGCATTACACTGCTAAAACTAATTCTTAAAAATTAAAGCAAATCTAAACTAATTTGATCATGAAAAGCTCAATATATACATTGGCTTTATTGGCAGGGCTACATCTTGCCAATCGGCAGCCGCTTGCTGCTATAAATCCTCACCATTTAGTTAGCAATAATTACAGTTTGGCAAAGGTAATGCCCGCCGGCAAAACCGAGGGCACAAACGTAGGCGATTATACCTACCAAAACGACCGCAAATTTACCCATGTTTTGCAGTTTAACGAAACTACGTTTATTCCGCAATCATACAAAGAGGGCGAAGGCGGCGAAATTATTGTGGATGTCAATGATTTAAAAATTCATTTTTCGCAAAATCACGTATTTTTTAAGGGAATAGAAGAGTTGGAAATGCTAAGGGGCATTGGCATTGTGCACAAATCGGCAACTTTAGAGGGGTACGAGTTTCATTTAAGCGACAAGGTAAGCGGCGCTTTTTCGCGGCTTACCATATTTACCACCAACGACCGCTTTGTTAAAAAAATAGAGTTTAAATCGAAGTTTTACGGCGAATATACTTTTTTGTTTCCGGTAAAGCGCACCGATGTAATGGCGGTAGAACAAGCCTATTTTACCCCAAAATCGGCCTATAAAGTAGTTGGCTGGGAAGATTTAACCGACAAAATTATGGTGCCACAATTCCGGATTTTAAATTGCCTGCGCAACCGCTCGCGCGATAAAATTGCTATGGAGCAAGGTATTCAGTTTGAATTTAAAGATAAATATGTGATTTTTACAAATACCGGAGGTAAGCAAGAAAAAATAGCCGTTAAAAAAACACGCATAGGCAATAATGTTGATGCAAAGCGCGGTAATGTTAGAAAAATAATGACTTGTAAAACCAAGGGCAAAAAAGACCGGCAATTGTTAATTATGCTGAATAGTGCACAGGAGGTCGAGTATATTCAATTAGACAATGTACAGTACCAGTTGGCACTGCAACCTTAGTTTTTTGAGTTAATTTCATTGAGGTAAAATCAAGCCTTTTTCATAATTTTTTCAGTTTGGGCGAGCGTAAGACTACGGCTCGCCTTTTTTGTTTTATGGTTTGTAAAAGGGTTTTTCCGGATAAGAAGTTAATCGTTGTAAAGAAGGCTCTATATAAGAACTAAACAAAAAAGCACTGGCAACACATAATTCGTTTGCCAGTGCCTGAATATAGGTTAGTTAACCTTTTTGTTTATTTCTTTGTTAAAGTTCAATGAACTTAAGTCAACAGTTATCGCCTACGTGTTAACATTTACAGGGGCTAAAATGGGTTCGCGCTCGAAGGGGCGGTGACCAATTAATCGTTCTAAATCATCTTTAAATAATATTTCCTTTTTTAGTAATTGTTGCGCAATGGTTTCTAACTCGTGGCGTTTTTCGTTGAGCAGGGTTTTAGTGCGGTCGTAGGCGCGTTTGATGATGCCCCGCACTTCTTCATCAATTTCGCGCGAGGTTTCTTCTGAGTATGGTTTTTGAAATGTATAGTCTTGTTGTGGATCGTAAAAAGATACGTTTCCTACTTTGCTGTTCATGCCAAAAGTGGTAACCATGGCATACGCTAATTTTGTAACCCGCGAGAGGTCGTTTTGCGCCCCTGTCGAAATCCGGTTAAAAATAATATCTTCGGCAGCCCGACCGCCCAAGGTCATGCACATTTCATCTATCAACTGTTCGGTAGTATATAAATATTGTTCTTTTGGTAAGTACTGGGCATAACCAAGCGCTGCTACGCCGCGCGGCACAATACTAACTTTAAGCAGCGGTTGTGCATGTTCTAAAAACCAGCCGCTAATGGCGTGGCCGGCTTCGTGGTAGGCAATAATTTCTTTTTCTTCGGGCGATATTATTTTGTTTTTCTTTTCCAAGCCGCCAATTACGCGGTCAATTGCATCGTGGAAATCTTGCATTTCAACGGCAGATTTGTTTCGGCGTGCAGCTATTAAAGCGGCTTCGTTGCAAACGTTGGCAATCTCGGCTCCGGCAAATCCGGGGGTTTGTGCTGCTAAACGTTTAACATCAACGTCATCGGCCAAAATAATTGGCAACAAGTGAACTTTAAAAATGGCTTCCCGGCCAACGAGGTCGGGTTTATCCACGCTAATTTGGCGGTCAAAGCGACCGGGCCGCATTAATGCCGAGTCTAATACATCGGGGCGGTTTGTTGCAGCTATTATTATTACACCTTTTTCGCTGCCAAAGCCGTCCATTTCTACCAACAAAGCGTTAAGGGTGTTTTCGCGCTCGTCGTTACTTTGTATCATGTTGCGACCGCGCGCGCGACCTATGGCATCAATTTCATCAATAAAAATAATACAAGGTGCTTTTTCGCGTGCTTGTTTAAAAAGGTCGCGCACCCTTGATGCGCCTACGCCTACAAACATTTCAACAAAATCCGATCCGGAAATGCTAAAAAACGGAACCTTGGCTTCGCCGGCTACCGCTTTTGCCAATAGGGTTTTTCCGGTTCCGGGAGGGCCAATCAACAGTACACCTTTTGGTATTTTACCTCCTAAGGCAGTATATTTCTTAGGGTTGCGCAAAAAGTCCACTACTTCAAGTACTTCTTCTTTGGCTTCGTCCAATCCGGCTACATCGTTAAAGGTGATATTTACCCGCGAGTCGCCATCAAAAAGGGTCGCTTTTGATTTTCCGAAGTTAAAAATTTGACCACCTGCGCCGCCTACACCGCCACTCATCCGGCGCATCAAAAAAATCCAGATGGCTACTACAATAAATATAGGCAAAAGATATTGCAGTATTTCAACCATCCAATTGGTGCGCGAAACATTTTTAGCGTTAATTATCTGGTTAGGGTCAAAACTGCGCTGTGCGTCTCGCAGGTCGGCATCAAAATTTTCGGCTGAGGCGATGGTAAAATAATATTGAGGGTTTTTCTCGTTAAATCGGGTGGCGTTAGCGGGTCTGACATCTTGATATTCCGGATTTGCCAGCGAGTCGGCTTTTATAAATACTTCAACCCGCTCTTTGTTTACGATTTGTATTTTAGCTACGTCGTGTGAGGGCAAAATTTTACGCAAAAATTCCTGCTCCGAAATTTCTTTTGTGTTAGATGATTCGAGCGGGAAAAATAATTGTTGCGCTATAAATACGCCAAAAAGCACACCAATTATGGCTATAATATTAATACGCGGCCCACGACTTTCGGGAACTGGGTTGTTTTCGTCGTTATTTTGGGGGTTATTTTGATTTTGATTATTTGATTTCATACGAGGAAGCTACGTAAGATAGCATGTTGTTAGTTTAATGGTTGGTGGTAAAAAATAGAAACAAACAAATACGGGTGTGTTGAAGATAAAATTTGTTAATATGCTTTATTTAATGAAATGCAAAAACAGGTTTTGATTTCTGCGGTACAATCATAAAGGGCTGTGTTGAGCCGTCGGGTAAATATTCGGTGGCAACAGCGGCATCGGCCCAAAGTTCTTCAAGTCGGTAAAGGTCGCGTATTTCGCGTTTAAAAACGTGCACCACAACCTGAAAATAGTCAATTAAAATCCACTCGGCGGTTTGTGTTCCTTCGGTTCGTACGGACGACTCGCCAGTCTGCAGTTTTACTTTTTCGGCAATTTCGTCGGCAATGGCGCGCACTTGTGTGTTTGAGTTGGCGGTGCAAATAATAAAATTATCGGCTATGGCGTCGTCTAAATTGCTCAAATCCATATTTACAACCTGCTCGCCTTTTTTATCGAGGATGCAGTTAACTATAATTTGCTGTAAGTTTTGCGAAGTAGCGGCGGGTGTTGTTGTAGTAGTCCGGCGGGTTTTAGTTTTTTCTAAGGTCTTCAAAATAATTGTAGATTAGTAAATAATTTGGTTGTGGTATAAAATAACGAATAAAGGTAGGTAATTGTTGCTAAATATAACTTTTTTTCATCCGGATTTTGTTATTTTGCCCCAAAACTGTACTTTATAAGCATGAAACAACTCGGAAAGTTCCATATTGCGTTAGATAAAATTGATTCGACTAATAATTATGCTATGTTATTGATTAAAAATGAGGAGTTTAGTAAAAAAAATCTTCCGGAAGAGGGGACGGTCATTACGGCTAATTATCAATGGCAGGGGCGTGGGCAACAAGGGGCAAACTGGCACAGCGAATTGGGGTTAAACTTAATGGCTTCATATATTTTATATCCAAATTTTTTGCCTTTTAATCAGTTGTTTGCACTTAGCCAAGCCATAGCTTTGGGGTGCTTACATTGCTTAAAACAATTTACAGCTAAAACGGTTTGTATTAAATGGCCTAACGATTTATTTGTTGAAGATAAAAAAATAGGTGGAATTTTAATTGAAAATATTTGGCAGGGTAATAATATTTATGCTTCGGTGGTTGGTATTGGTTTAAATATAAATCAAATCTGTTTTCCGGACGAAATTGCTACCCGAACTACCTCGCTGGCCTTACTTAGCCAACAAACCATTGACCCTGTATTGCAGGTGCTACCTTTTTTAAATCATTTTACTTCTAAGTTTTATTCTTTGTTATATCAGGGCGAGTATAATATTTTACATCAAAACTACCTTCAATTCTTGTACCGTTTTAACAAACTGGGGCAATTTAGGGCAAACGGGCAGGAATTTACTGCCAAATTGACAGGTGTACGCAGTTCGGGGCATTTAGAATTGACATTATTGGACGGGCAAACTCAAACTTTCGAACCTAAACAGTTACAATGGCTTTAATTGTTGCCTGTAAGTTAGCCCGGTAAAGTAGGGTAGGAGTGGGGCATGCAAATAAAGTAGGGTGCGAGGTTAAAAGTCGCGCCAGTTGCGTTTACGGCTTAGTTTGAGGTCTTGCAGGGTGGGCGATTTTGCCCGTAAAGTAAAATCGTAGCGTTTATATTGCCCAAATGGTGCAATAGTGAATAATATTTCCCAGCAATGCAAATCGCGGTAAATATCTATTGATGTGCGCGAAATATCTTTATTTGTAAGGTCGTAGCCGGTGCTAAATCCAATTTTCCATTTATAGGTTAAATTAATATCACCATTGAGTGCAATGGTTTGGGTAATTTGATTTTTGGTGATGCCGTTCGATGTTTGCGGCTGCACATTTAAGGTATATCCGGCAGATAAATTCCATGGTATCTCCCAGTTTACATAATTTTCCGGATTTAAACCAATAGCTTCTGCCTCTTCTTCATTTATTCTGTTGTCGGTAGTGTTTGGCGTAGTACTTGGTTGTAATAAGCCCTCGCCGCGCCTTGCCCCACTGCTATTTGCCTGTGCCTGTGCCTGTGTTTGTGGCTGACTTGCGGTAGTTTGTTTGTTTTTTGGTCTAAGTGTGGTGTTAATTGTTAAATTTGTGCCGTTAAAACGGGCTAATTTTTTACTGTCGTTCCAAACCAAAGTATTTAGCCTTCTGCCATTGCTGTTAATAATATAAGGGTCGTAACTTGCACTCCAAATAATACTTACAGCGCCGTTAAACAAATTTGTCCGGGCACTTAAATTTATCATTTGCCAGTTTAAGCTGTCGGCGGCCAAATTATAACCTGATGCAACTGAAAATTGGTCTATCAGGTTAATTTTCTTTTTGATTTCGGTGGTATCTATTTTGGGGCGCATTTTCATTTGTAAATTATTGCCAATTGAAAAGCTAATTGTTCCGGATTTTCCGGAGCCAGGGCCACCAAATGGCATACCTTCAAAAATGGAGTAGCGGTAGTTTGTATCTAAATTTAAATATTTGTAAACTTCTTCATTTTGTCCGGAAATATATTGGCCGTTTTCATCTTCAATTTGTTGATAATAGCCCCAAAACGGGTCGGCAAAATTAGGGCTATACGAAAAACCAACCGAAGGGTTTACCTCGTGTCTAATGCCAGCAATGCGCCCACGTTTAAACAAAAAACTGCCATAAATACGAGTCGAAAGTGAAGTCGAAGCACTAAAATAGCGCGTTGAAGCAAAACCTTTGTCTTTAATGGTTTTTAAATGCGGCAAAATTGTATCTGTTTTTGTTTCGCCGGTTGTAGTAGTTATAGTTTCGTAGGTGGTGTCGGCAATAAATACTTTGCGGGTCGATTGCGGATACCAGTTTTCGGTATAATTAAAGCTTGGTGCTAAATTAAAATATTTAAACAACTTAAAATCGGTGCGCAAACTTGCTTGGTGCGCCATGCCCGCCTCTAAATATTCGAGCGCCTGTTTGGTAAGCAGCAAACTATCGGCGGCTACAATTTTGGCCAAGGCGTTGTTGTTGTAATTAAGGGCAATTTTTTCGTACCACCGTTGTTTGCCTACTTGTATTTTGCGTTTAAAGGGGTTAATGCTTCGCATATTAAGCGTAAGGCGCGGCAATGTAAGCGTGGCAATGCGGGTGTTTGTGTTTTGGTCGTGGTTGGCTTGGGCGGTAAAACTAAACGGGCTATGCGGAAAAGTATAATTAAAACTTATTGACGAATTGTAGGTATTGGTTAGCACATCTTGGTTTGATACTTCGTAGGTGCGGGTGTAATTATTGCTTAAAAAACGCACATTGGCCGAAAAACGCCTGTAAGGATGTGCCTTTTGGTCTTGGTTGTGCTGCCAACTCACTTCAAAATTTTTCGACTTGGTAAAATCGGGGGTTATGGGGTCGCCATTTTTTGCCATGCCATAGCCAATATTAAAATTGCCATTAAAACGATACCGGCGCACATAGCGGCTCAATAAATTTAATCGCCAGGTGCCGCGGGTATAAATATCGCTGGTAAGTTCAAAATCGGCTAAACGGCCAAAGCCCAAATAAATGCCGCCGTTTCTGAAATAATAGCCCTGTGTTGGCGAAAAACCCCAGCTTGGTAGTACAATTCCGGATCTTTGCCCTTTTTGAATTGGGAAAATTCCAAATGGAAGCACCAACGGCGTAGGCACGTTTTGGATGGTAAGTTGCGCCGGGCCCGAAACAATTAACTCGTTGGGTACAACTTTTACTTTTTTTAATGCAATGTGAAAATGTGGCTCTTCTAAATTACAAGTTGTATAATAATTGTGGTAAGCGTAAAATTCGTTATCCGGACTTTTTTTAACCTGCTCGCCATGTAAAAAGCCATCGCCTTGTTGTGTTACTACGTCATTAATTCGCCCTTTTTTTGTTTTAAAATTGTACGATAGCTCGGTGGCGTTAAAAACTTGCTCGCCTTGCGAAAAAATAGGTTTCTCTATAATACTTCCGGATGAGTCGGCACGCCCTATGGCAGCAACCAGCTTGGTTTTATTATTTAAGTCAATGAAACCGGCTTTAAGGTTCACATCTTTTTGCGTAACCTCGCCTTGCCCGTAAATAAAAGCTTTTTCGTTGGTAAGGTCGTAAACAATGCTGTCTCGTGCTTTGTAATTTACGGGTGCATCAAAATTATCGGTAGCTGTTTTAAGCCCTTTCAGGTCAATGCTATCTAAGGGAGCAACAGCTAACGAGTCGCGTTTTATCGTATCAGTTTTTCCGGATATTATAGTTGCTGGCAATGAGTTTTGCGCACTTAAATCAGACCTGAAAATAAGATGGGAAACGTATAAGCTACAAAAAAAAATTATTAGCTGCAAAAATTTAATACTAATTTTGTCGCTTTTATCGCTCAACATGAAAATAAGATAAGGCTTGGCAATTTTGCTATTTACCACAAAAGTAATAAATACATAGCTTATAACAACGTTTATGCGGGCACAATATTTTACCCCAAAAATTTTTAAGGTTTTTTCAGCAATCATTTTTACCATTTTATTGGCACTCTTTTGCCCAAACCCATTGCCTTTTGCCGTAGCCAAATCAGCTACTCCATCCTCAAACACTGTAGTTGAAAGCAATTTGGTTAATAAAAGCAATACCGATTTATGTATTCAAACACCCCGCGCCCTTAAAAAAATTATTATTGACCCCGGACATGGAGGTAAGGATCCGGGTTGTAAGGGCAAATTGTTTGCTGAAAAAGATATTAATCTGCAAGTTGCTTTAAAACTCGGTGAAGTTATCAGGCAAAATTTCCCGCAGGTCGAGGTCATTTATACGCGCGATATTGATATATTTGTACCGTTATGGCAACGCTCGTTAATGGCTAATAAATATGGCGCCGATATATTTATTTCAATCCATTGTAATTCACACCCAAAATCAAAAAGTGTTCGGGGGTCTGAGGTTTATATAATGTCAGAAAATATTGGGGCCACCTCATTTACCGAGCAAATTGAAAACGAGGTAATAAAATTGGAAGAAAATTACCAAAATAAATATAGTTTTGATCCAGCCGAACCCTTAGACCCTGCAACTCGGGCAATTTTAGGCGAAATTTTTAAAGCCGACAATATGGATCAAAACACCAACTTGGCAAGCCTTATTTCCAATAAATTGTGTGTTTTGCCCAATTTGCCTTGCCGCGGCGTAAAACAAGGCAATTTTTGGGTCTTGTACAAAACAGGTATTCCAAGTGTATTGGTAGAAATTGGTTATTTGAGCAATGCTACCGAAGAGCTTTATTTAGGTTCAGAAGAAGGGCAAAACGAAATTGCAAATGCCATGTTTGACGCCTTACTGCTTTTTTACTAATTGACAATTTAAAAATGTATCTCTGCGTTACGTTAAGCGGAAGTGAATTTCTATCCGGAGATCAACGACCGTTATGATTTAAAATCCGGATGGTAATAAACTTTTTCAGCATTTAGTTCGTTCTGGAAAAACATATATTCGTTTAAACTTTAACTGAAAAATAACTGTTTTCTGTCAGAGCAAGCCTAATCGCTTTGCTCCAATTCATCCGGATAATTTTTATCGGGATGAAGAAATTTAATTAAAATTGTGCTAAAATTTGTTTCAAATTCTTCACCCAATTCACATTCATAGTATCATGTCATTTTCTTCTTTCCTACTTAGCGTATTTGTTATTTTAGCCTTATTATTAAACAGTTCGTGCAGTATAAACAGTCAAAATCCATCTTCACAAAATGGCGGTGTTGGCGCCAATGCTAACCAGCAAAAAAAGAGTACAGAACAAAACCTGCCATTTGCTAAAATTATTAAAACCGATAGCGAATGGAAAGCCCAACTTACCGAAATGCAATATTACGTTACCCGTCAAAAAGGAACTGAAAGCGCCTTTACGGGCAAATATAACAACCACCACGAAAAAGGTATTTATACTTGTGTGTCGTGCGGGTTGCCTTTGTTTTCAAGCGGCGCAAAGTTTGATAGTGGTACTGGCTGGCCAAGTTATTACCAGCCCGTCAACCAACAAAACGTTGGCCAACACCTCGACAAATCACTGGGAATGGAACGTTCTGAAGTCGTTTGCAACCGTTGCGAAGCCCATCTTGGCCATGTTTTTGACGATGGCCCTAAGCCAACTGGCTTGCGCTACTGCATTAACTCGGCTGCGTTAGATTTTGAGCCGGAAAATTCAAAATAATTTCCCTCTTTTATTTCACTAATTTTTGATGGAAAGCGCTATGCGGCTGCCCAGCAAAATATCCGGATAAAAAATACATGCCGGCAGGTACGCCGCTCGTTTCAAGGCTTAGGCTATTAATTCCGGATGTTAAAATAAAATCTTTACTCACTACTTTTTGTCCTGTAATGTTTGTCAGTATCAACTGCAAGTTTGTAGGTTTATTGGCTACTATGCTTATAAATATTGAATTTGCAAAGGGGTTTTGTGCTATAAGTATGTTGTTTGGTGGCAACTGTGGAACTCCGGTGTTGGGTGTTATAATTATACAATAATCCTGCACTTCGCCAAACGAAAACTGCCCACACTCGGACGGTGCTTCTTTAAAACGCATGGCTACACGCATTCGGGTAAACCCCGGAGCAGCTGTGTTGGGGATAACTAAACTTCCTTTAATTGCTTTATTCCAGGCCTTTTCTGAGTCGTAGGCCAATTCGGCAACCGGGTTGAATAGGCCATCTTGGTCATAATCTATCCATATTCGCCAATATTCGTTAAAATTGAAACTGTTAAATCCGGGCGTAAGCTGCAGTTCGTAAACTTCGGTCGTTTGCAGGGTAAGGTCAGTACTATCAATAAGCATATAACCGCCGTCTTGCCCCGATTCGTGGGTATAATTGCCAATTTGCACTGTTTTAATATATTCTTCTTTGGCTTCAATATTGCCTTTGGCAGTGCAATAGTTGGCATCTAAACAGGTTCCGCAGCCCTTGGTTTGTATAACAGTGTTTATCGATGCCGATGCTGCTTGTGAGCAAATACTTACCAATTTAAAATGGTATTGCAGGCAACTGTCTAAATTTGGAACTGTTAAAAAAGTATCGGTTGTAGTTAGTGTTTGCCAATTTAGCGGCCATACGGGGGTATAGCTAAGTTCGTATTGTGTAACCAAAGCTTGGCTTTGCCAATTTACTGTTGCTGTTGTTTTGTTTATTTGCGATGCAAGCAGGGCGGGCGGTGCTTGGCAACAGTCGGCGGTGGTAAACACCCCCGAAGCACTATATGGGCTTTCAATATCGTCTTCACAAATAGCTTGCACCTGAAATTCGTAGGTTGTGCAGGCCAATAAATTACTTATAAAGTAGCTGTTGGCTGTGGTGGTGGCAGTTTGCCAGTCGGCAGTTTCAATGGCTTTGTAACGCAAATTGTAGGTTGGGGCGGCAATAAACAACTGCCAATTTAAGGTGGCCTGCGTAGCAGTGATATCGTTTGCCTGTAAATTATAGGGTGCAATACATATTGTATCATTACACAAGGGGTCGGCAAGGGTTAATTGTAAAGCGTTAAAGGTGTTAAGTCGGCCATTGGTAGCGGTAATGCCCGTTAGCGAGGTGTTTGGGTCGGTGCTTTGTAAAATATAGGTGCGTACTGCTAAGGCGGCCTCATTGGGTTTTGATTTTGCCAAAGCGGTAAATCCGGGGCAGGCTGCGGCATACAATAATGCTATGGTGCCGGTTACGTGTGGGGCAGCCCCCGACGTTCCGCCAAAAGGTGCATATTTGCCGCCATCGGCAGTAGTGTAAACATCTTCGCCAAATGCGCCAAGGTCAATATGGGTGCTTCCGTAGCCGGCGGCATTTATTTTTATGTCTTTGTTGTTTACATTGGTTACGGCAATTAAATAGTCGCTGGGGCAAGTAGTTGGCAGGTCGCCCTCTACATCAACGTTTATGTTTAAATTGGCGGTAGCACCTACGTTTAAAACACCTTGCTCGCCAAGGGCATCGTACATTGTGCACCACAAGGGCGCGTCTGCGGGTTTGCCATAGTCTATTCCCCAAGATGCGTTCGAGGCTACCACAAAGGCACCTTTTTTACCGCTGGTTTCGTTGTACAATTTCCGGTTTGCTAATACATAGCCATACCCGGCCAAGGCTTCGGCCTCAGTCAGTTCGTCCATAACAACCACCATTAATTTTACGTTCCAGTTTACGCCGCAAACACCTTCGTTATTATTGCCTTTTGCCCCAACAATACCACAAACAGGCGTGCCATGCGAACCGCCAAAAAATCCACCGTCAATTTGGTCATTATTTTTGGCATTGTACCAACCTCGCACATCGTCAATATAGCCATTGCCATCGTCGTCTATGCTGTTATTGGCTGTTTCGTTGAGATTTACCCATAAATTGGGCGTTATATCCGGATGTGTATCATCCACTCCATCGTCTAAAATGGCTACAACAATTTCATCATTTAAAGGTGTAAAGCCTCCGGTAGTAATATCCCAAGCTTGGTCGGCATCTATATCGGCATCGGCAACTCCGCCGCTGTTGCCGTCATTAACGTATTGCCATTGATACAAAAAATTGGGGTCGTTGGGTGTTGTTTGCCTGCTCTTTAATAAGTGGTTGTATTGTACTTGCCTCACTCCCCGATGCCGAAGCATAGCTTGGTACAAGTTGTTTTGATTGGCAGCCTGATGCGTAAATAACCAAATATTAAGCGATGGTACAATTGCTTGTTTTAGGCAAAGATTATAAGCAGAAAATTCAGCAGCTATTTGGCTGGGGGTAAAGTTGTTTGATAGCTGAACCAATATTTCGCCCGGAATTTTGGGGAGCTTGACTGTTTGGGCAACTGTGTTTTGGTAAAAACTACTGTTAAGTATATAAATTACGAAAACAAAAATTAATTTTAATTTGCAGGCCATGTGTTATAAAGTGATGTGAGTGACTAATAGGTTGGTGGCTTTTGGCTGGTGGCTGATGAATTGGCAAATTTAAATATTATTTCTTAAAATCAAAATTATAAGTTTCATTATTTACTTTGTGAGGTGTAGATAGTGTATTGTTATTATTTATTTTCGTCTTTGTCAATAATAAAAAGTTGGCTTATAATACCATCTGAAACAAAACGGGCATGGGCTGCCAAAGCCAATACATGTGGCTGGGGCTTAACCATTTGTCCGGTTTCAACGTAGTTGTGTGCTGCCTTAACGAGGTAATTGGAATAAGTTTGCCCAAACTGTTGGGTTATCGTATTCAAATTACAGCCATTTAAGGTGCGCAAAGATGTCATAAGATATTCGTTGAAGCGTTGGTTAGTGGTTAGTTCTTCAACTTCGGCTACGGGTAATTGCCCCAACTCAATAGTTTTAATGTATTGTGGGTTATGGGCTATATTCCACTGTCGGGTAAGGCCGTTAAACGAGTGCGCCGAGGGGCCTATGCCTAAATAGGGTTTGCCCTGCCAATAACTGCTGTTGTGTTTCGCTTCGAAGCCCGGAAGCGCTAAATTAGATATTTCGTAGTGTGTAAATCCGTTTTGTGTAAGCGTTTGGCTTAGCATCACAAATTGTTTGGCGGCTTGCTCGTCGTTTGGTGGATTTACTTTGCCTTTTTGGATAAAATGGTACAATGCAGTGCGTGGCTCAACGGTAAGGCAATAGGCCGAGACATGAGGCACTTGCAATGCTATGGTTTGATTTAAATTTTGCTGCCACAAGGTTTGGTTGAGGGTAGGAGTGCCATAAATAAGATCGATACTAAGATTGGTGATGTCGGCATCTTGCGCACGGCGTACGCCATCAAGGGCTTGTTGGGCGTTGTGGGCGCGGTTCATAAACAGCAAATCGGCTTCATGAAAAGATTGAATGCCAATACTTAGCCGATTGATGGGTAATTGCCGCAGCATCCGGATATAATTTTTATCCAAATCATCCGGATTAGCTTCAAGGGTAATTTCGGTGTTATTTGCAAAGTTAAAATGTGTTTCGAGGGTCTTAAAAATTTGAGTCAACTCAATTTCGCTTAATAAGGAAGGGGTGCCTCCGCCAAAGTAAATGCTTTGAATAGAATTGTTATTTTCCGGCAGATAGGTTTGGCGCAAGGCAATTTCGCGGCATAAGGCAGCTACCATTTGCGCTTTGTATTTTAACGAGGTGCTAAAATGAAAATCGCAGTAATGACATGCTTGTTTGCAAAACGGTATATGGATGTAAATGCCTGACACGAAATAAATTATATAATTTGCCTTTATTATACTTTAAACACGGGAGATGTTTACTTGGGTATTTATTTTTCCGGATACTTTAAATAAGTTGGTTTTTCCACCCTATTTCATCAAGTATGATTTTTCGTTGTTAAATTAAATTCTTGTCTTACTTTTCATTTTCTCAACTGCATTTAGGGCATTCGAAAGGTCTTCAATAAGGGGTTCGGGGTCTTCGAGGCCAATGTATAGGCGCACAAAATTATAAGGTAAATTAGTGCGGCCATAATTTTCGCTTTCGTAAAGGCAGCATATCGGAAAAGCCAGCGACTCGTAGCCTCCCCACGAACACGCCAGCAGAAAATATTGTAAATTATTGCAAAAAGTTTCCATTTGTGCCAGCGAATCGGCTTTTATGGTAAATGATAAAAGTCCACCTGCGCCCCGCATTTGCTGTTTTGCCAATTTATATTGTGCCGATTGCTGGTAAAACGGGTAATTTATACTTTCTACAAGCGGATGTTGTGCTAAAAAAGCGACTACTTGTTGTGTGGTATTTTCTACCCGCTCCATCCGGATGGGCAAGGTGCGCAAGCCCCGCAGCAGTAGCCATGCGTCATTGGGCGAAATGATACTCCCAAGCGTCATAAATTCGTTTTCAAAAATTTTGCGAATGGTTTGGGCTTTGCCGCAAATTACACCTGCCACCACGTCGCTGTGTCCGCCAATATATTTGCTGGCCGAATGTACTACCATGTCAATTCCGAAACTAATTGGATTTTGGAAAATTGGCGAGGCGTAGCTGTTGCCAATAATAGTGGTAAGCTGGTGTTTTTTGGCAAACGAAGCTACTTCACTCAAATCTTGCAATTCAAAAGTCATAGAGTTTGGACTTTCTAAAAAAACAAGTTTGGTATTGCTTTGCAGGGCGTTTTTGTAATTAGAAATTGTTTCTCCGTCAATAAATGTGGTTGTAACGCCAAAGCGTGGCAACAAATTGTTTAGCAAATTAAACGTCCAGCTATAAGGTTTGGCAACACAAATTACGTGGTCGTTTGCTTTGAGTTGCGAAATAACTGCCATAGCAATAGCAGCGCTGCCGCTGCCGGTTATCAGGGCATCTTCGGCTTGTTCTAAGGCAGCAATTTTTTTGCGCAAAATAGCCACGGTAGGGTTGCAGCCACGTGTGTAAAAGGGTGTGTTTAACTCATCTTTTAGTGCTAAGCGAAGTTGAGCTATATTGGGGTAGGCAAAATTGCTGCTTTGAAAAATTGGAGGCGATACTGCGTGTAAATACTGTTCACGTTCTTCGCCTAACTGATTAATAATGTGCGATAAATCCATTTTTAAGATACGTGTATTTTAACTACAAAGGTAATAAGTATATTGACATATCTTAGGGTAGTTTTTGCTTTTGATCACATAATGATTGTTTGAAGTATGATTTCTTTGAAGTGAAACTTTTTATTATCCGGAATATTATTGCTTGAATAAATACTTTAAGTGATTAACGAGCAAAAATCATACAAACAACTAATAATCAATTATTTACACAAATTAATCTTGCCTTTATTATTTTGCATTAGCTAATTATGCTTAACTGCATACTAAAAAGCACAACCAATGGCAATCTCGACCATTTCGGCATTGCCATAGTGAGTTTTTAAATAAATGCCGCCGTACAAATTATTTTTCTGACGCGGTTGGTGTGTTTTGGGCAGTCTGTTTTTTGCATGGTATTGTAAACCAAGTTTGTTGAATAAAGTTTCGCGTTTAAAAAATACATCGTAAACGTAAAAACCTGTTACGGCGACGATACCCATGTTGCCAAATATTAACTCGTAGGCGGCGTATGGGGCTACTTTAACAGCCGATTTCCATTGCGGGGCTGGCCATGCCGCTTGAAAAACCGCATAATGGTAAATTCCGGTATAGTAACTACTTTCAACACCCACCATAATTTGCCCTTTGGCTGTTAAACGTTTTTGCAGGTAGGGGGCAAACATCCAAACACTAAATTTGGGGCCACCCGGCACCGCCCCCGATGTAAAACCATGCCCAAATCGCACGCCTAACTGCCATCTTCGCAAGGGGCGTTTAAGGAACGGTATCTTGTAGGCCTGTTTAATCGAGTCTGTAACATCAATTGGAGTGCTTGTGCTTTGCGTGGGTTGCCATAGGTAAAAACGCAAGCCCAAACCTGCTGAGGGTAAATTAATACCCAAGTTAGGAGACGAAGTGCGCCCATTTGAACTGTGGGAAAAACTAAAATGCCCCAAAACTGACCATTTTTGCCCTAAACGCCACTCAAGCGAAGTACCAATTAAAGTATAATTATTAATATGGCTGCCAATAACATTATTTGTTGGATTATTAGCTATGTCAAATTTTTTAGTTATATAGTTAAGACCTGCCCCAAACCTGAATTGCCAATTCAAATGTTTATTTTTTATAATTGAAAAATGTAAGGCAGGAAGCAAACCTACCGCAGTCCCAAATATATTGCCATTGCCGTACTTTGTATATGCTGCCGTAACGCTCCACTCCGGATACCCCCAAAGGGCATGCCAAAGGCGGCCTTTTGCCGGCGATGTGCGATGGGCAAAACTTAGCGCGTAAACGGTCGAATTTTCGGTAATATTAGGCTTAAATTTCCAAGTATGTTTTATAATGCGGCCTATATGTAAATTAGGTTCAATACTGTTATTGAAATCCGGCATTGCCCATGATGACTGTTGTGCCTTGCCAATATTAAATAGTAAGCACAAGAGGCTAATACAAAAGATGTACTTCCAATTTTTTCCGGAAATATTAAAGGGCAAAATAAGCCTCTTAAAGTAACGTTTTTTAGTTAAAGGGCAGGTAAGTTTAATTAAAATTGCCGTTATAAAACCTATCATACAGGGGCAAATATATAACTTATTTGCTGGTAAACACGCCAAATTTAGGGTGTATGTAGTACTTTTGCCAGCGTTATGAATAATTTGCCAATTTTGTTAGACGCACAGTATATGGGTAGTATTGGTTATTATGCACGTTTAATAACACACCCAAGCATTTTTATTGAAAAGTACGAGCATTTTGTAAAATCGTCTTTCCGAAACCGGGCCTACATTGCCACACCTAACGGAGTTTTAACTTTAAGCATTCCGATTGAAGGAGGCAAAAATATCCGGATGGCTATGCACGAAGTAAAAATATCAAATGCGTACAACTGGCAGCGATTGCATTGGCAAAGTTTAATTGCTGCTTATCGTTCTTCTCCTTTTTTTGAGTATTACGAAGATGCACTCTATCCGTTTTATCATAAACCTTATCAATATTTATTTGATTTTAATTTGGCTTTAACACGGCAAATCGTTCAATTATTAAAGGTTGATAAAATTTTACAAGTTACCGATAGTTACCAAAAAAATTACCCCGCCCACCTTATGGCCGATTTTAGGGCAGTTTACCACCCCTCTGAAAGCAAAAGCCATCCCGATGCAAATTATACGCCACCTGTTTATTCGCAGGTGTTTGAGCCTCAAACTGGCTTTTTACCCAATGTAAGTATTCTAGATTTGTTGTTTGCCGAGGGTAGGCATAGTTTGCAAATATTACAACAGGCAATTGTTTAACGTAGCTGTTGCTACCGCTATTTAACTTCGATGGTGGTGGGGGGTGCGTCTTGGCCTACTTCTAATTTGCGGCGTGGGGTAGCGGGCTGCGGAGTTGCGACAGGCTTTTTAGGGCTAATTTTTATGGAGTTCATGTTTTTCTTTTGACCTTTCGGCGTTTTGGTCGTCTCTTGCTGCAAATCGGTGGGCTTTACATCGGCAATAATGAGGTCGTATATTAATATAGAATTGGCCGGAATTGCACCTTTGGGTGTATTGCCATAAGCCAAATGCGAGGGTACAATTAGCCGGGCTTTAGCACCTTTATTTAATAGTTGTAACCCTTCTTGTAGCCCTTTAATTTGTTTTATCACTACATAATCTTCCGGAGCTAAAAGCGAGCTAACTTTTTTGCCAGTTAACAGGGTTATATTATAGGTCATGCTAACTTTGTCGGCTAACTTTATGCGTTCACCTTTGCCGTCTTGGTATATTTTGTAAAACAAACCCGAACTGGTTTGTTTCATTTCACTTTTGTTGTCTTTTAAAAATTTTGTAATTCGTTCTTCATCCTTTATCCGTTGTTCACTTACAAGTTTGTTTTTTTGTTCGTTCAAATCGGCCTTCGAAAAGGCATCAATCAAAGTAATATGGTAGGTAAATTTTTCGCCTTTTTGAACATAGGCGGGCAATTTTTCGCCAAAAAGGGTATCAACGGGAATAGTGAAGCTGGCACTATCGCCAATACTCATTTGGCTTAACCCCTCGTTGAGTGTTCCTTGAAACAAATTGTGGTTAAAATTAAAGCGCATCGGGCTGTCCGTGTACGAGTTGCTGATAATTGAGTCTCGAGCATTTACGCCTTGCATGTGTAATACAATATAGTCGCCATAAACGGCTTTACGGCCACCTTTTTGGGTATGTATTTTGTACGATACGCCGAGGCTGCTGGCTTTAACCATTTCTTTTAAAAAAGGTTTCTTGATTTTACCTTCTTTGTCGCTTGTATTTTGGCATCCGGATAAAGAAAATAACAAAATAAGTGTCAATATAGTAAAACTTACAGCTAATATGCTAAAATAGCGTTTCATACTTCGATAAAAATAAAAATAATTTTCCCTCTATCAACAAGTGTAATCTTGCTTTTTAGAAAAGTTAATGTTGATGTTTGCATGTTTGCTGCCACAAAGGTACAATTTTGTAATAGACTAACCAAGCCCCACCTGCGCAGTCCCATCTACACAGCACGTTATTGTACTTAGGTGGCGAAGTTGAACCTAAATTTGGCAAACAAAGTAATTTGTTGTAATTTTGTACTTGCATTTTTATATTTAATTCCTTTATGTCTAACAAACAATATATATCTAATAAAGATGAAAGTGTAACGATGTTTGCCAATCCTTTGTTAAACAAGCTGTCGAGGGTGCATTTTACCGTGCCACTTATTTTGTTTTTGCCTGTAATTGGTTGGCTGCTTTATCAATCTGTAATCGTTGCGCAGCACAGTTTAACACAAATACTATTGCTTTTTCCAGCCGGTATTTTCGTTTGGTCGTTTGTTGAATATACTATCCATAGGTTTGTGTTTCATTACCATCCTACCAGTAATTGGGGAAAACGCTTGCATTTTATTTGCCATGGTGTTCACCACGACTATCCAAACGACTCGTGGCGGTTAGTAATGCCGCCCGTATTAAGCATTCCGCTGGCAAGTTTTTTTTATCTTTTATTCAGGTATTTATTTACTGCAATTTATCCCGATGCAACCTATTATCACCCTTTTATGGCTGGTTTTTTATTGGGTTATTTGGCCTACGATATGGGGCATTATGCCATGCACCATTTAAATTTACCGTATGCCTGGTTTAAAGCTTTGCGCAAACACCATCTGGTACATCATTTTCACGACCCCGACCGCGGTTATGGCGTTAGCTCGCCGTTTTGGGATGTGCTTTTTGGCACCAACACACTCGATAAGAGAAGGTAATTAAAATTTACTTTTTTACCCTTAACTTAACCGATAACTGTTATACAAGTTTATGAAAATTTTAATTGTAGAAGACGACACCGCGCTGCAAAATGCCATGGTAACATATCTGTCGCGCGAGTCGTTTGTTTGTGATTCGGCTTTTGACTTTACCGGAGGTCTCGAAAAAATTACTGCCAATAACTATGAGTGCATTTTAGTGGACATAGGTTTGCCCTTTGGCAGCGGCATGAGTTTGGTGCAAGAAGCCCAAAAAATGCAACTCCGCTCGGGTGTAATAATTATATCGGCAAAAGACTCGGTGGACGATAAGGTTGCCGGCCTAAATTACGGTGCAGACGATTATTTGGTGAAACCTTTTAGCCTGTCTGAGTTGAATGCCCGCATTAAAGCCGTTTTGCGCCGAAAACAATTTGAAGGACAAAAAAATGTGGTTGAGGGTGAAATAAGCATAAACACAGATAGACACGAAGTTACGGTTTTTAACGAAATACTAACTTTAACTCCTACCGAATACAAACTATTGTTGTACCTAATTGCCAATAAAAACCGGGTTATTAGCAAAAACGCTTTGGCCGAACATGTTTGGGACGGAATTTTAAACGATGAACTTTTTGACTCGTTATACACGCATATTAAAAATTTGCGCCGAAAATTAATTCAAAAGGGTTCTGCCGATTATATTAAAACAGTATATGGCATTGGTTACAAATTTAAAACTGACTAAATAATTAATTGGATACTGAAGCTGTGTTTCCGGATTTTTTCCGGAAATTATTCGGTTTTTAATCTAAAATCAAATTTAAAAATTAAACATTGATATAACAAGGAAAGCCTTATATTTGCCCTTAAGTTCGTTTAAAATAGTTAATAAATATGACTTATACCGTTCAGGCAGGCGATACCTTGTATAAAATTGCCATAAAATTTAGCTGCACCATTGACGCACTTAAAAAAGCTAATAATTTACTAACCGATGCCCTTGCGTTGGGGCAAATACTTAAAATACCCGGAAGCAACTCTAACGGCGGAAACCCGTCTAACTACACCATTTATATTGTAAAACCTGGCGACACCTTGTATAAAATCGCCACCGAACATAAAACTAGTGTAGAAACTATAAAATCGTTAAATAATTTATTAACCAACACCCTTTCGGTTGGCCAGCAATTAAAACTGCCCGGAGGTGGGAACAATTCCTCAGGAAACCAAGGCGGCAACAACAACACTGGCGGCGGTGCCGATGCACCCAAAACTACTATTTATACGGTAAAACAAGGCGACACCCTATTCAAAATTGCCCAACTTTTTAATATTACTGTCGATGTTTTGCGGAGTTTAAATAATTTAACAAGTAATGCCTTGACAATTGGCCAACAACTTAAGGTGCCAATATCCGGAACCGGCAGCAGCAGTGGTTCGTCATCTTCCGGAACCTCCGGAAATAATACAAACAACAACAGTGGCGGCAATTCAAATTCTAACAATACTGGCAATAATACAAACTCACCCCCCGATACCACAACCACTCCAATAGGCAATTTTTCCTTCAAATTTGCCTACCAGCTTAAAGGCTCGGTGGGCTTAGATGGCGATAACTATGCCGATGACGTGCGCCGCGTACAACAAAGTTTAAACGCCGCCGCCTTTTTAAGCACTGCCCATCTTGACCTTGAAACCCCCACCGAAACAGGGCAAGCCATAATCTCAGCGCAGCGATTACAGCACACTATTGCCGCCATAAAACAATTTTGCAAACTCAGCGAACACCTGCCCGACCCCCTTGTTGAGCCCCAAAGTCAATTATTAATGCTTTTGCAAACGGCCATTCTCTTCCCGGCTGCCAACGATAGGGCTGCCATTTTAACAGCCCGCAACACCATAGGACTTACAACAACCAATGCTGCCCAATTTTTAGAGGCAGGAATTACCGCCCCTGTCGGCAACTCGGCAACTGGCAACCGTTCAGCCGATGTGGTTAAAATTCAAAAAGCCCTCGTACATTGGCAGTTTTTAAGCGAATGGCATGGCGAAACACCCATAGAAACTGTAGTTTCTGCTGCCCAGCTACCTAAAACTATTAATGCCATCAACGAGTTTCAGGCAAAATATGTAAAAAAATGGTTGGCATTTACAAATATTGTTAAAAATAATGTTTATAGTAACGGTATTATTGCGCCAAACGACCTAAGTTTTCAGGTATTGCGCGATTTTGCCAAGTATGCACTCAGTTTTGTAACACCTAACGGCACGTCAAAAAAAATTGCCTTTAATAACTATGTTCGAAGTTCGGCAACTCAATATTTATCCGGAATTTCGTATGAAGGCGAAGCAACAGTTAGCATGTCGAGCGCGTCTTCAGAGGCTGCTCAGTTTGGTATAACTCCCTTTGAAATAAAAGTGCTCAAAGCTATTTCGGCAAACGAAGGTAATTTTGATGCAATTAATTCTTATGATAAAGCAGTTTTTTCGTACGGATTTATTCAATTTGCCGGAGGCGGGCGCGGCTTGCCCCTTTTAATGGCGGCGTTTAAATATTTTTATCCGGATGCTTTTCAGCAGTGCTTCCAACAATATGGTATAGATTGCGAATACAATATAAACGAATTCGGTATTGACGAATCGCGCATTTGCGTTTACGATGCCGAAAGCCACCGCTTACTGCGCGACCCCGAATCGGAGGTTTTACTGCGCGATAATAAACAATTAACAGGCGTTTTTATTAAAGCGGCCTACGACCCTAAAATGCAATTGACCCAATTAAAAGTTGCAAAAAATAATTATATAATACCGGCACTAAGCATAAAATTAAAATTTGATGTTCCGGTAGTAAAAGCTTTGGCAGCCGACAAAAAGACGGTAACGGCAGTACATGTTGGTGCTAACTCGTTTTCTTTTAAAAATACTTCCGAGTTTAATAGTCTTTTAAGCGCCGGACGAATACATGAGTATTTAGTTAGCTTTGCTAATGTACCCATTACACAAATTATACGGTCGGAGTTGGGCTTAACAGTGCTTTGTGATATTACCGTCAACAGATGGATTGTTTCGGCTGCAAAAATATTTATAGATGCCATAAAAAAAGTTGCCGCCGCCGATAAATTAGACAGTGTTGAAAAAATAAAACAAATAAACGAGGCGAAAATTGTTGAGGCAATTATTAGTTTTGGTATAAGCCCCGCCAGCGACCGCGCCCAGGCAATTAGGGCAGTTGGCAATTTAAGTACGGCAAAATAGCGAAAATGATGGCCGAAAATACTATTTTTGTGGACAACTTATAATTTAGGTTCAAATTGTACTAAAATGCCAAAATAGGCAAACTTTTTGTGCCTTATTACAAGCATACATAATTTTGCCCCAAAGTAGTTAAAAGCACTAATAAATGTTTAATAATCTTTGTTTTGTTATAGTTAGTGTTGGCTTTTTGCTTCGTTTTGCAGCTTGTTCTGCTTCGGTACAACAAACCATTATTAAAAAGCCCGAAGTACAAACCGCCATTATAAACCGCTCAAATACAGATCCAAAAATTGAAGCACGAGCCGAATATCCGCGTCTGCGCGTAACAACAAATACAAATTTATACAATATTGCAATACAAGAAATTGCCGATAGTATTGTAAATCAGTTTTTTGACGATGTAAATACAGCCGCTAAAGTATCGCCAAATATTTATAAAAATAAAGTTAGCAAAATTACACTTCGCTACGATGTTGAAGTTTTAGCTGATAAATATTTTGGGTTTCGGTTAATTGCCGAATATGAAGACCCAGCATTACCCAAAGTCCGGATGGAACAAAAAGGATTCGTTTTTGATTGGATCTCCGGAAAAAAATTAGCACTAAGCGATTTGATATATGTCAATGATTCTTCTTTGCAAAAATTAAGCTATTATTGTCAACAACAAATTGCCGAAAATACTGCCTTAGACGAAACAAAAATAAATGAAAGAAAAATAGCGGCAAGTACTACCCCTAATTCCTATAATTTTAGTAATTTTACTCTTGCGCAGTCATCTTTGCGCATTCATTACGAAGCCGTGGACATAGGACAGTCGGTGGCTAATGATGGCGTTTGGCTGACAATACCTTTAGACAGCATCAAAACAATTGTGCTGCCCGAATTGCTAACCATACTTGCAAAGCCCATCGAATAACAATAAACACACCAAATTAATTATGAAAACCTATCTTTTTATTTTAGCCCTGTTCGGATTCATACCTACTCCAATATTATATGCCCAAACTAACGCTGCCAACGAAACCTCAAAAGCAGTTATTACTGAAGAGGAAAAAGAACATGTCCGTTTTTTAATTCGAAAATATGAACATAATGTTCGCTTGCAACTGTTTACCGCCGCCGATGCTACAAAAATTGAAGCCTATTTGCGCTCGTTGGTTGGAGTTCTTGACTGTAAAATAGATGTGTTAGACAAACTTGTTCGGGTAACAGCTGAGCCCAATATGCTTAATTACGACGAAATTTTTCACGACCTAACACGTATGGGGTATAAAATTGTAGCGGTACATGCCAATAAAGTCGTTTTTTCGAAAACTCGCGATGCCTATACCAACGTAAAAATTAACTCGCCTCAACCAGACGGCTCGAATACGGCAACTACCGCACCCCAAATTGACCCCAATTGCGAGGACTGCGCAAAAGTAAAAGTCAGCGAGGCAGTAAAAAATAAATACAGCGATCCGGCAAAATACGGTGGCTCGGCAATAAATTTTGGTTTTCCGCCCAAAAACGCTGAAACCAATAACAGTCTAAATGAAGGAGATGATAATGATGGACACGAAGCCAACCCTTATAGTAAGGCGCAACAACTCGAAATGCTTAAAAACAAAAAAATAAAAGCCGATAGTCTAAAAATTATTAATCCTAACTAATGATTTGCTGCCTAAATAAGGTGCATCTAATTTAAAAAAACTCTGTTCGTTGCAAAAAATACTAACAACTACCCAACTACAACAGGCCGATGCCTATACCATTGCCAACGAACCCATTGCAAGTTACTTGTTGATGGAGAGGGCTGCAACGGCTTTTTTTAACCTATTCTTACAACTCCCATGCGTCAATAACACCAACGACAAACCTGTTCATATATTAGCCACTACCGGAAATAACGGAGGAGATGGTTTGTGTGTGGCCTATTTATTAAAACTTACCGGATTTAAAGTCCGCGTCAGTATTTTTTTTGGCAAACAGCCACCCGAACGATTTTTCCTTTTATTACGACAAAATTACAAGTCAAAATACGGACAACCACAATCCCATTTTTTTTGAAAAATTTAATTCAGATGCCAATGATGCAACAGCCTCTTTTCCGGAATTTAATCCGGATGAAATTATTATTGATGCCTTATTTGGCACGGGCTTAAACCGCCCTATTTTATCCGGATTTTATGCCAATCTAATAACGCATATCAATAACAGCAATGCCATTACCGTAGCCATTGACCTGCCTTCGGGCTTGTTTGCCAATCAACACACCCCCGACAACGCTTTTATAGTAAAAGCCACCTATACCATCAGTTTTCAAACGGTAAAATTAGCTTTTTTGTTGCCTCAAAACCACAGGTTTGTTGGCCAATGGCAGGTTGTAGATATTGGTTTGCACCCCTTATTTTTACAAAATGTAACTGCAAATTATTTCTACCTTACCCAAAATTATATCGCCAAAACGCTGCAACCTCGCAATAAATTTGCCCACAAAGGCAATAACGGGCGCGTACTAATTATTGCCGGCTCAAACGGTTTAATGGGAGCAGCAATATTGGCATCAAAAGCTTGTTTAAAAACAGGCGCAGGTTTGGTAACAGCCTATATTCCGGCAATAGGCTACACGGCCTTACAAACAGCCATCCCTGAATGTATGGTAAAAACCGACGATTGCCATACGCACCTTGCCAATCTTCCCAATGCCGAATTTTTACAAAATTTTAATGTAATTGCCATAGGTCCCGGATTAGGCCAAAACCCACAAACGGCAAATTTACTACAACAATTACTGCAATGGGCTACAGAAAATAACAAACCCCTGTTAATTGATGCCGATGCCATTAACCTAATAGCCAAACATAACCTTATTAATTTGGTGCCGCCCAACAGTTTGCTTACACCTCACTGGGGCGAGTTTCACCGCTTGCTGCCGCATACCCCCGACAACGACTTTGACCGATTGGCTGAACTACAAAAAATCGCCTCGAAACATAAAATATATATCGCCTTGAAGGGGGCGCATACTTGCATCGCTTTTCCGGATGAAAAACTTGTTTTTAACAGTACCGGAAACCCCTACATGGCAACCGCCGGAAGCGGGGATGTATTAACCGGTATGATTGCTTCGTTTTTAGCGCAAGGCTATTTGCCCAACGAGGCAATATGTTTGGGCGTTTTTTTTCATGGCAAAGCCGGCGATGCAGCCCATTTAAAATTGCACAATATCATTGCCCGCGAACTTATTGACCACATTTGTATTAAATAAAATATGCGTAAATTATCTTTTTTCTTCCTGTCTTCCATTTTGTTTTCGCTTGCTACGGCTAAGGCGCAAGTTAATTTAGTTGTCGATAAAATACCCGCAAACACACCTGCAACCGATATAATTTATATTGCCGGCAGCTTTAATGGCTGGGACCCTGCCAGCACACCATTAACACAAAATCCGGATAAAACTTATACCATCACCCTAAATTTGCCCGAAAATGGCGACTACCAGTATAAATTTACACGCGGCGACTGGAAAAAAGTAGAAGGCAACGAATTAGGCGAGTTTTTGCCTAACCGCAGTTTTTCGTACAATGGCTCGCCTCAAATAATTACAAACACCATTGCCTCGTGGACTGATTTGGCGGGCAGCCAAAATTCACATTCGGCAAACGCCCAAGTTCAAATTTTAGACAGTTTATTTTATATGCCCGAACTTAAAAGGTATAGGCGAATATGGCTGTACTTGCCGCAAGATTATGCTACAAGCACTAAATATTATCCGGTTATTTATATGCAAGATGGCCAAAACCTGTTCGATAAATTTTATAGTTATGCCGGAGAATGGAAAGTGGATGAAACACTTACCAACCTCGAAAACAAAGGCTATTATGGTTGCATTGTAGTGGGTATTGACAATGGAGAGGCAAAACGCATTGACGAATATTCGCCTTGGATTAATACGCAATATGGTGGTGGCGAGGGCGATGAGTATATAAATTTTATTGTAAACACCTTAAAACCCCATGTTGACGCCCAATTCCGAACACGCACCGAAGCTAATTTTACGGCCATAATGGGCAGTTCAATGGGAGGGTTAATTAGTTTGTATGGCGCGTTAACCTATCCGGATGTGTTTGGGCGCGCCGGTGTGTTCTCGCCATCGTTGTGGTTTAGCAATAAAGTTTATACTTATGCAGCCGAAAAAGGAGGCAATACCGGCCAACAAAAAACCTATTTTTTGGCAGGTGGTAAAGAAGACAATGGCTCGGTAGTAAAAGCGGTTACCAAAATGATTGATACCTTAAAAAAGGCGGGCGTTGCCGAGGCCAATTTGCAAAACACCACCGACCCAGAAGGCAATCATAACGAACAATTTTGGGCTAAATACGTTGCCAGCGCCGTAGAGTGGCTGCTGCCAAACGCCGAAATAAACAGCACCGCAACTGCTGCTGCCCAGTTGTTTATTAGTGTCAAAAACCTGCCTCAAAATATTGTAATTAATACCGAGCGCGAACCAAGTATTTTAGAAGGTATTTTATTTAATATTAACGGCGATGCTGTTTGGAAGCAACAGTTTTACAAACATGCCAATATCCCTAAAAACAATTTGCCGACGGGCGTGTATCTGCTAAAAGTGTATAAAAAAGGAATTTGTACTTTTAGTGATAAAATTGGCGTGGTTCGATAAAGGTTAATGGAGACCACATTGTGATATTGTTTGTAGTTAATACTTTATTCCGGATTTTACCTTTAAGAACCCAAAGGGTTCAAAGGTTGAGAAAACGGTTTTTATTGGGCTTTCTACAAACATAAAATCCCTTCTGCATTGGTTAGACGGATTCATTCCTTCACTCCTTCCAAGCCAATTCTAAATACAAGCTGTAATAGTACTACCCCACCAACAAATTTACAATTCGCCCCGGAACATATATGAACTTTTTAATGCTAACATTACTTAGTAAACTTTGTAAATCGGGGTGGGTGGTTACGGCGGTTTTCATGGCAGCCTCGTCTAAACCAAGTGGCAACTCAAGGGTAGCGCGTATTTTGCCGTTTATTTGTATTGGAAACTGCTTGGTATCATCGCGGGTGAAGGCGGGGTCAAAATTGGGGAAGTTTTGCAAATGCACACTGTTGCCTGCTTGCTCATGGCCTAATTTCGACCAAAGCTCTTCGGCAAGGTGGGGGGCAAACGGAGCTATTGACAAAGTAAGCAAACGCAATACTTCCGGATGGCTGCATTTTTCGTCTGCTAATTTATTTACACAAATCATATAATGGCTTACACAGGTATTTAAGTTAAACCGCTCTATATCATTGTGCACCCTTTCGAGGCAGCGATGTATAGCCTTTAGCGACTCGGTACTGGGCGGAGCGGTGCTTAACTGAGGATTTCCAGCTTCGTCACAATTAAACAAACTCCATAATTTGCGCAAAAACCTCGATACCCCAACAATGTTTTTGGTGTTCCATGGTTTGCTGTCTTCAATTGGTCCTAAAAACATTTCGTACATTCTAAAACAATCGGCGCCGTATAGTCGCACCATATCGTCGGGGTTTACCACATTATGGTAGCGTTTGCTCATTTTTTCGTTGGCAGTTCCGCAAATATATTCGTTGTTTTCAAGTATAAATTCGGCCTCGGCAAATTCGCTGCGCCATGCGCGTAGTTGTGCGATATTTAATTCGTTATTGTCGTTTACAAATTGTACCGGAACGCGCAGCGCGGTGGTTTGGTATTGCGAAGCTAATCCGGAAGAAACGTACTGGTTGGTATTGTTAATCCGGAAAACTAATGCCGAAACGCCTTGTATCATACCTTGGTTCACTAATTTCTGAAAGGGTTCAATGGTGGGCACAATACCCAAATCATACAAAAATTTATGCCACATACGCGCATATATTAAATGGCCGGTGCCATGTTCGGCGCCACCCACATAAAAATCAACATTTTGCCAATAGTTTATAGCTTCGGGCGATGCTAAGGCATGTTGGTTGTGCACGTCCATATAGCGCAAAAAGTACCAGCTCGAGCCTGCGCTGCCCGGCATGGTATCGGTTTCGCGGCGACCTTGTGGCGTATTAACCCAGTTTGTTAGCTTGGCCAATGGCGATTCGCCAGTGCCCGAAGGCTCAAAATCGTTAGTATTTGGCAATAACAAAGGCAAATCCTCATAGGGTAGTGGTTGTGGGTTTCCTTCCTCGTCGTAAACTATTGGTATGGGTTCGCCCCAGTAACGCTGGCGGCCAAATCCCCAGTCGCGCAGTTTAAAATTTACCATTCGCGAGCCAATTTTTTGTGTTTCAAGACGATGAATAACAGCTTCAATTGCATCTTTAACTTCTAATCCGGTAATAAAACCTGAGTTGATAAGTGTGCCAACTTTATCGGATTTTGTTGCGTAGGGGTAGGCTGTTTTGTCGATAATTGGCAAAATGGGCAAATTAAATTGAAGGGCAAAAGCCTCGTCCCGGTCGTCGTCGCTTGGCACTGCCATAATGGCGCCGGTGCCGTAACCCATTAGCACATATTCGCTAATCCAAATGGGTATTTTTTGTCCGGTAAATGGGTGCAAAGCATACGCGCCCGTAAACACCCCCGACACTTGCTTTTCGCTTTGGCGTTCAATATCATTTCGGTTATCCGTCCAGGCTTGGTAGGCTTTAATTTTGCTGGTTTGTTCGGGGGTGGTAATGGTTGCTACAAGCGGATGTTCGGGCGCTAAAACCATAAAACTAAGTCCAAAAATAGTATCGGGGCGGGTGGTAAAAATTTCAAAACCGCCCTGTAATGGCTCGGCCAGTTCAAACCAAATACTTGCCCCTTCTGAGCGGCCAATCCAGTTGCGTTGGATGGTTTTCATGGAGACAGGCCAGTCGAGGTCTTCTAAATCGTCTAACAAACGTTGGGCATAAGCCTCTATCCGGATATTCCATTGCTGCATTAGCTTTTTTGTTACCGGATGTCCGCCCCGCTCTGAAACACCATTAATCACTTCGTCGTTAGCCAGTACACAGCCCAATGCCTCGCACCAGTTTACCGTGGTAAACGAGCGGTAAGCTAACCGGTACTGCATAAGTATATTTTGTTGTTGTGTTTTGTTGTAATTTTGCCAATCGCTGGCAGTAAACGCCTCGTGCTTGTCGTGTAATGCTTGCACCGCTGTTGAGCCAGTAGTATTAAATATTTCGATTAAATTGTCTATTGATTCGGCTTTATTTGTGCTGCTGTTATACCAACTGTTGAATAACTGAATAAATATCCACTGCGTCCATTTATAAAAGTTTGAGTCGCAAGTGCTGAGCTTCCGGTCCCAATCGTAACTTAGTCCTAAGTTTTGTAATTGACTTTTAAAAATAGCTATACTTTTTTGTTGGGTTATTTGGGGGTGTTGCCCGCTTTCTAAGGCGTATTGCTCGGCGGGCAAGCCAAAAGCATCAAACCCCATTGGATGAAGCACATTGAACCCTTTCATGCGTTTAAAACGAGCTACAATATCACTGGCAATATACCCCAAGGGGTGGCCTACATGCAAACCAGCCCCCGAAGGGTACGGAAACATGTCAAGGATATAATATTTGGGTTTGTTAGATTCGTTTTTAGTTTGGTAAATATCGTTTTTTTCCCAATATTGCCGCCAATGTACTTCAATAGTCTGCGGATTGTAATCTTTCATAATAGTAGTTTTAAATGATGGCTAAGGTGCTAACTTTAAACGAAATAAAACCCTGCCAGAGGATAAAACTGGCAGGGTTGTTGCGCAAAGATACGACAAAAAACGGTTCAAAAATGCAAGTTTTGCTTGTTTTGGTCAAACAGGTAAAACAAAATTGTATCGGGTGGGCAGTGTTTCGTTGCTTTATTTTACCTTTGTTGTGTAGCCCGGATTACTATAAATCTAGGGTTTAAAATTTGTTTTCTATTAGTTTACTTACTTTGAGTTTTAGATAAACCTATGCCCCTGGTTTTACGCCATGTAAATTTACAACCTTATAATACTTTTGGATTAAAGGCAAATGCTTCGCATTTTGCAATTGTTGATACTATAACAACTTTACAAGAACTTATTAGTCCTACAAAATGGCAAAATTTACCCCGCTTTGTTTTAGGCGGCGGCAGCAATATTTTGTTGCAAGGCAATTTGAAGGCTTTGGTATTATACCAGCAAATGCCCCAAATTTACATCGAAGCCGAAACAATTGATGAGGTGATTTTAGTAGCCGAGGCCGGTGTAGTTTGGCATAACTTGGTTTTATTTGCTATTGAGCGGGGCTGGGGCGGAATCGAAAACCTTTCATTAATACCCGGATCTGTTGGCGCAGCACCCATTCAAAATATTGGCGCTTATGGGGCAGAGTTGAAAGACGTATTGGTTTGGCTCGAAGCCATGCACTTAAATACTGCCGAAATAAGGCGTTTTACTAACAAAGACTGCCTTTTTGGCTACCGCGACAGCATATTTAAACGCGAGTTAAAAGGGCAGTATTGTATTACAAAAATAGCTTTGCGCCTACAAAAATATCCGGAATTTAAAGTAGAATACGGCGCAATTCGGGCGGCAATAGGTAATCAACCCCTAAGTTTAAAAACCATCAGCGAAGCGGTGTGCCAAATTAGGCGCAGCAAACTGCCTAACCCCGCCGAAATTGGCAATGCTGGCAGTTTTTTTAAAAATCCTGAAATTCAAACAGCAAAAGCCCAACAATTAAAAAACACTTTTCCGGAAATGCCTGTTTATGAGAGTCAATTGCCGGGCTATAGCAAAATACCCGCCGTGGTTAATTGAACAATGCGGTTTTAAAGGTTTCCGGAAAGGAAATGTAGGAGTGCACCAGCATCATGCCCTTGTTTTGGTAAATTACGGTGGTGCCCGAGGGCGTTCTATTGTTGCGCTGGCCAAAAAAATACAGGCGGCAGTTGAACAAAAGTTTGGTCTTGTTTTGCATCCGGAGGTAAATTATGTGCCGTAGCGCTCTGAATTGGCAAAACTTCGGCTATTTGCCTTTAAAATTCATTACCTTTGCAGCCTATTAAATAAATCCACAAAAGTATATCATGGAAAATCAGTTGTATGTACATTTTTGCAAAAAAATGCAGGAAATGGGCTATTTAAGCTCGGCCATGTCTGTATTATCATGGGATCAAGAAACTTATATGCCCGAAAAAGGTGCAGCAATGCGGTCGCAGCAATTGGCAACTTTGTCGGGTATTGCCCACGACCAATTTACAAGTGACGAAACTCAGGATTTGGTTGACTCGCTGCAAACTATTATTCCGGATTTAACTTTTGCACAGCAGCGCAATGTAAGCGAGGTTGCCAAAGCTCTTGACCGGGCCAAAAAATTTTCGCGCGAGTTTGTTATGCGCAGTTCCCGAATAACATCGCAATGCTTTCAGGCGTGGCAATATGCCAAACAACACAACGATTTTGAAAAATACCAACAACCGTTGGCCGAAATGGTAGCCTTAAAACGCGAGGCTTGCGAAATTTTGGGTTATAAAAATCATCCCTACGATGCTTTAATTGACCAATATGAGCCAGAAACTACCACCGCTGACGTTATCACTTTGTTTGATGATGTAAGGCAGCAATTAGTAGATTTTGTTGCCGAAATTGCCAATAAACCACCTGTTGACGACCGTTTTTTGCGCCAAAATTACCCTCAAAAACAACAATGGGATTTTGGTATTGACCTGCTTAAACAAATGGGTTACGACTTTTCGGCAGGTCGGCAAGATGTGTCTTCGCACCCTTTTACCACCAGTTTTGGCAGTAACGATGTGCGCGTTACTACCCGCATTGACGAAAATAGTTTAGACGACATGATTTGGAGTTGTATTCACGAGGGAGGGCATGCCCTGTACGAACAAGGTTTGCCCGGAGCTGAGTTTGGTTTAACCTCGGGAAGTGCTGCTTCATTGGGTATCCACGAGTCGCAATCAAGGCTTTGGGAGAATATGGTAGGCCGTTCATTACCCTACTGGAAAGCTAATTATGGCAGTTTGCAACAAATTTTTAAAACTCAATTAGCAAAAACAAGTTTAATTGATTTTTATAAAGGTATTAATAAGGTTGAACCCAGTTTTATTCGCACAAGCGCCGATGAGCTAACTTATCATTTTCATATTATGATACGTTTTGAATTGGAATTGGCACTGCTTACCGGCAATTTAAAAGTAGCCGACCTGCCCGCCGCATGGAACGACAAGTACAAAGCCTATTTAAATATTGAAGTTCCGAACAATCAAAAGGGCTGCTTGCAAGATGTGCATTGGTCGCATGGCAGTTTTGGCTATTTTCCAACCTATTCGATAGGTAGTTTTTACGCTGCCCAGTTTTACGCCCATGCTCAAAAAGCCATTCCAAATTTAACCGCCAATATTGAAGCGGGTAATTTGCAAGCGCTGTTACAATGGCTGCGTACCAATATACACCAACATGGCGGCACCTACCCCGCGCCATCTCTTTGCCAAAGGGTTACCGGCGAAAAACTAAATTTTAAATATTTTATGGATTACGCACGCGATAAGTATTCTTTTATTTACGACTTATAAGAAGCACCATTATATTGCTTAATCCGGAATTATTTTTTTGCGAAGCTAAAAGTTTGATGCCCTAATTTGCAGTTAGGTTGGGCAAAATGTATTATATATGAAAATCTTCCCAATTACTGCGCTTTAAAAAGGCCCATGCCAAAATTGCCAGCAGCGTCCAGTAAATAAACTCGGCCATCCAAACATACCAAAGTTGCACCTCGGTTACCCACTTTACCAAAGCGACCGCATAGCCCAAATAAACAATTATGCTAAACATTTCTATTAACAACGAGTAAATGACTGCACCCGTACCCATTAATCCGTTAAATATTACAGCCGATACTGCCGAGGCTAATAAAATAAAAATTAAGGGATAAAAAAGCGGAATGGCGGCCTGCGCAATAGCGGTATCTTGGGTAAAAATGTGGGCAATATATGCCGGAAACAAAACTAAGCTTAGGCATAAAACAATGGTAATAACAACGCTTACAATGATGGTTCGGTAAATAGCTATAAATACGCGGCTGTGTTTTTGTTGTCCAATTATATTGCTTACTAATGCGTTAGCCGCCGAAGCCATACCCCATGCGGGAATACTGTAAAAAGTATAAACCATTTTTACCACTGTTGAAACAGAAAGTGCACGCTTGCCCAAACTTTCGATGATGCTAAACAGCAAAAACCAGCCCCCCAAACCCATAATATATTGCACTATAATAGGGAAGGATAAGTTAAATAACCGTTTTAACGACACGAAATTAACTGCCTCAAAATTAAATAATTGTAGTGGTTTGAGGTATCTGTCGTAGCAAATCCATATAAAAGCCAATCCAGTACAAACCACCTCGGCAATGGTTGAAGCGAGACCCGACCCGGCAATGCCCATTTCCGGAAATGGTCCAACACCAAAAACAAGCAAATAATTTAACCCTGCATTAATAATAAACAAAGCAATAGTTATAACCGCTATAATTCCGGTTCGGCCTATACTGGTATATAAAGCCATGTACACAAAACTAAGACAGCTAAAAAACAAACCAAAAATGCGATAATCTAAATACAATAAACTAGCTTCGTAAATATCTTTATTGGTTATAAATAGCGCCAATATTTGCCTCGAAAAGAAAAAAATTGTAAGAAACAGCACAAGCGCCATTCCAAGCTCGAGGTACATTAAATGCCGCACCCAAAATCCGGCTTGGTGGTAATTGCCCGCGCCAATACGCCTCGAAATTAATATTTGCCCACCCCTTGAGATGGCAAAACCAATCATAACCAAAATAAGGTAAAAAGTTGAAATTAAGCCCGATGCGGCAAATTCAGTTTCGCCCACCCAGCCTAAAATAATCATATCAGTAGCTCCAATTAAGTTTTGAGCCAAACTGCCCACCATAATGGGGTAGCCAAGTTTCCAAATATCTTTATATACTGCTTTTAATTCCACCTTACAAAGGTACACCTTTATACTTTTAATTTTGACGGTTCTTATTCCATTTTCTGGGTGAGGCAAATAAAATCAATAAAATAGCTTAACTTTGTGCTTGGTTTTAAACCATCATCAATAAATAAACTTAAAGTCAAATACAAATAAAAATGAAAAAAATTGTAATATTGGCCAGCTTTTTAACCACTATCGGATGGATAATGTTAGTTTCAAGCTGTAATAGCGGATCTGGATCTGCATCGTTAGCAAGTGCCATTAAATCGGCTGAGGACTCACTTAAAATGAGTGGCTCGTCTGGAATTTCGGCTACTAAAGCACAAGCGGCTATAAAAGCCTATACAAACTATGCCGATGCAAACCCCAAAGATGCCGCAACCCCTAATTATCTTTTTAAAGCAGGCGAATTGTACGGCATGTTGCAAGACAACGAAAAAAGTATCGAAACATTTAAACGCATATACGAGCAATATCCGGACTATGAAAAAGCGCCACAAAGTTTATTTATGATGGCATTTACCACCGATGAAAAACTAAAAAATGCCGATGCTGCAAAAGTACTGTATCAAGAGTTTATCAACAAATATCCCAAACACGAAATGGCAGACGATGCGCAATTTGCCATTGACAATATGGGCAAATCTCCAGAAGATATTGTAAAAATGTTCGAAGAAAAAAATAAAGAGCAACAACCAACTGAGGCAAATGTAAACCAAGGCAACTCAACCGGAAACAATACCACCCCAACACCGCCCCAGAAGTAAAAATACATAGCTAAATCGTTTAAAAGGTCAAAAAACACAACTTTTTTGACCTTTTTTGCATTATATAGTGCGTTATGACTTTTTTTATCAGGAGTTTTATATTTATTGCCATATTAGCCGCTATTGATACCTATGTTTGGCAAGCCTTTAAAACGCTTCAGGCGGCAAAATGGGTTGGTTGGCTCTATTGGGTGGTAACTGCCCTTGTTTACATAGGTATTTTGGCAGCTGCCTTAACCGATGCCCGCACTTGGCCAACTATTTTCCGCACTTATTTGTTTTCGGCAATTGTTATTTTATTAGTTAGCAAATTGATAGTTGTTGTATTTTTGTTGCTTGATGATATTTCGCGCTTCATGCAATTTTTATGGCACAAAATAAATCCAACCGCCGCAATACCTGACAGTGCCACCGAAATATCCGGAAAAAGCAATACGATTACCCGTTCAAAATTTTTAAGTTTATTAGGCTTAGGCTTAGGCAGTATTCCGCTTCTTACTTTAATGTGGGGTATTATCCGCAATGCGCACAACTACCAAATAAAACGGGTATTACTGCCTATTGCCAATTTGCCTGCCGCCTTGCAAGGCTTAACTATTGCCCAAATCTCCGATATTCACTCGGGGTCGTTTGTAGATGCCAAACCTGTTCAAAAAGGTATAAATTTACTGAACAGTTTAAATCCGGATTTGGTATTTTTTACCGGCGATTTAGTAAACATGACCGCCAACGAAATTGAACCCTATTTGTCAATTTTTGGGCAAATTCAATCAAAATATGGCGTTTTTTCAATCACTGGCAACCACGATTATGCCGACTACATGCCCTTTACCCGCGAAGAGCGCGCCCAAAACTTTGAGCAACTTAAAAAAATGCAGCAACGTATGGGCTGGCAATTATTGTTAAACGAGCATAAGATAATACAAATTGAGGATGAAAATTTAGCGGTAATTGGAGTTGAAAACTGGAGCAATAAAGCGCGTTTTTCTAAATACGGCGATTTGGCAAAAGCCTATTCCGGATGTGAAGATGCTGCGATTAAACTACTCCTGTCGCACGACCCTTCGCATTGGCGGGCACAGGTATTGCCGCAATTCCCAGATATTCAGGCTACATTTTCGGGGCATACGCATGGCTTTCAGTTTGGCGTTGATAAACCATGGTTAAAATGGAGCCCCGCCAAATGGATGTATTCCGAATGGTTAGGGCTTTACAACGAAGGCAAACAATATCTGTATGTAAATCCCGGATTTGGATATTTAGGCTACCCCGGCCGCGTTGGTATTTTGCCTGAAATTACCTTGTTTGAACTGACAACAGCTTAATATCCGGAATTTTAATTGCAGTCATCGAAGTCCACAACGGGCAATACTATTTTTTTAGTTATTTTTGCCCCAATAATTAATAATATGCACCATTTTCGCATCAAATTTTTTACCCCTTCTTTGTTTTTGAGCCTTATTGCAGGGGCAATTTTAGCCATTTTGGGCTGCCAGCCAAACGAAGGAAAAAAATCCGGCACTGCAAACCAAGCTAACAATAACAGCCACGCCCCAGCTAAATCTGCCGTACAGGTTCCATCTTTTAATGCCGACTCGACCTTTGAATATATTAACAAACAAGTGAGTTTTGGCCCGCGCGTGCCCGGCAGCAAAGGCCATAAAGCATGTGGAGATTGGCTAACCCAACAATTTGCAATTTTTACCGATACCGTCCTTACCCAAAAAGCTACCGTAAAATCGGCTACTAACGAGTCGTTTCCAATGCGCAATATTATTGCTAGTACAAACCCAAACCTAAGCCAACGCATTTTGCTTTGCGCCCACTGGGATACCCGCCGCGAAGCCGACCAAGATACCAAACGCCAAAACGAGCCTATACTGGGCGCAAATGACGGCGGTAGCGGAGTTGGCGTTTTGCTCGAAATTGCCCGACAGCTTAAGGCAAAGCCCCTTAAAACAATAGGCGTTGATTTTGTTTTATTTGACGTGGAAGACCAAGGCAAAAGCGATATTGAAAATTCGTACTGCTTAGGCGCGACATATTGGAGCTCCAACCCACATATTCCCGGATACAAAGCACAATATGGCATTTTATTTGACATGGTTGGCGCAGGCGATGCCGTATTTTTGCGCGAAGGTAACTCCATGCAATATGCAGCACATATTGTTAACAAAGTTTGGAACACGGCAGCCGAAATAGGCTACAACCATTATTTTGAAAACAGAAATACCTATCCAATTACAGACGACCATGTGGCGGTAAATAAAATATTGCAAATACCAACCATAGATATAATACAATACGACCCCGAAGGTTTTAAACACGGTTTTGGCGACTTTTGGCATACCCACAACGACGACATGGGTATTATAAGCAAGCCAACCTTAAAAGCAGTAGGACAAACGGTTTTAACCGTTTTGTACCGGCAAGATGAACCTGTTTAATAGGGTTGATAGAAAAGGCAACTTTTTTGTTTGGCTAATTTTTTAAATTGGCCGATGCACATTGCCTAACCACCTCTTGATAAGCCGGATGCTGCACAATTTCTACTAATTTTGACCCAATATCGAGCGCCGGAAACATAGTTTCAATTTTGGAGGCAAGGCAGGGGCAAAATTCCGGAATTTTTAATGCGTCTGCTCCCGGTTCTGTTTGCGTGCTTTTTAGGCACCACTTAATAAAACCTTGCTTAGTGCCTTCGGGCCAGGGATCCTTGTTTATTGGCTGCTCAATAGTATAATTTAATCTATTCGTATCGGGCAAAGCTTGGCTAATGGTCTCGTAAATACAATTATTTAAAATATTTTTATATGCAACGTACTTTGTATAATCGCAACTTACGTATTCACTATAAGTTAAGTTTTCTTTAATCTTGTCTAAGGCACAAATACAATAGGCATTTGGCGAAAGCGTTCGGTTTGAATCTGCTATAGCGACACAATTAAAAGAATTTGCGCACGACAAAAATACCTTATAACTATTTATTGGTCTCCAATTTCCACTGCTTTTAGTTACAAGTATTTCATCTGCCTCCTCACTTGTTAATCCGTGTAATTTGGTTAGGCATGATAAAAGCATTAGCTCGACATCTTTTCGCATAGCTTTTCTCTTTTGGCTCCAAGTCAAAAATTCCTCTACATCGTATTTTTCGGCTAAATTGGCTACCATGCAATCGCAAATTTCGTTGGCGGTAAAATTTACAGTCCGCAATTTATCTTCAACCTCAGCGTAGCATTGCTGTTTTGCAATTTCTAATACCTCCATAGTCCAGTTATTTTTAATTGCCTCCTGCGATAGAAAATTTGTTTGTGCTTGCGATACATAAGAAAAGGCCAAGCAACAGAAGATAAAAACAATGAGGTTTGTTAATTTTGTTTTCATATTAAAATGATAATTTGTTGTATGTTTACGGATACTTACTTACCTTTCATATTTTTTGAAGCACACTCTTCCATAACTGCCTGTACCGCCGGATGCTCCGTAATTTTATCGCCTTGTAGTGCCATATCGGTAACTGAAAACATTATTTCAAATTTTTCGACTACACATTGGCAAAATCCGGGGGCATTTAAAAATTCACTGCCCGGTTCGCCCTCTGCTCCTTCAATGCACGATTTTACAAACATCTCGCGCGAGCCTTCAGGCCAAGGCTCTTTGTTGATAGGAATTTCAATGATGCGCTCGTGGATATTTGCTTTTTCATCCGGAAGTGTTTGAGTATTATTTTTAGGATCAATTCCCGATATTTGTTTGGGGGTATCATTTTTGTGCATTAGATCGGTAACGCAGCCCAAAATAATTTGTTGTAAATTAGGGTCGGTCGTCATTACCTGGTCGGCTTGCTCGGGCGTATATTTTTGTTTTATTTTATGTAGCGTACACAAACAATATTCATCAATATTTACTATGTTTTTTAATGCATTTACAGAGGTATCGGCGTTTGATGCAGTGATACAGGTTTGAACCATATTTTGCATAGCAATAAAGTTCCAGCCATTTTCTTCGGGGCCGTATTTTGCTTTTAACTCCATTTGTTGTTGCTGTGTTAGTCCTTGTAGGTCGGTGTAACAAGCATAATAATAAGTTAAGGCTTGGGGGGAAGTATAAAAATCCACGCCCTTTTGCATAACTTCAGTAATGGCATAGTCTTGGGCAATTTTGGTCATCACGCAGCTACAATATTCGTCAATTTTTACCGGCAACAGTGCAATTACCGATTCGCCCATTTTCTCTTTTGCCCCGGCCTCGCAAAATTTGGCAGCCATTTTAATACTTTCGGCAGACCAGCCATTTTCGGCGGGGGTTTTTGTTTTGTTTTGTGCTGCGTTGCCGCTGGCTTGTGCGTTTGCTGCCAAAGAGAAAAAAAGAGGACAAATTACTAATGCCCAAACTGGGAGAAAAGAAATGTATTTCATTTTATTTAATTGATAATCAATATATTTATTATAAAATTTGTTACTGCACTACAATGCAAAGGTAACACTTGCTTTGCATTCTTAAATTAAACCTAAACCGAAAAAAATATACACCCACCTACCGAAAATGCAATTTAATAGCTGTAATAGAACAAATATAAAGGTAAATTTATTATTCTAACAGCGAATAAATAACAAAACATTATTTTTTTGAGGCAAATTAAATACTTTTGCAAAGTTTATTGCGTTTAAGAACTAACAACTTCAAATAAATTACTTCCGGATAAAATTTTATTTATTTACAGCTTAAATACCAAAGGATAAATGTACAATTACATAATAAACGGTTTTAACATCATTTTATTATTTTTACTTGTTTTTTTTCAGTTAAACAAAGTGCAGGCACAAATTACCCCTGCCGGTGCCACCAATAACGAACTTGCCACTATTAAACTAACAGCTATTGCCGATACTTTTGTAGTGCGTTCTGAACGCGAAACAGTTTTTAATTTGTTAACAAACGACAAAATGGGTTACTCGCCCGAAGTACACCGCATAAAAATTGTTGCCGAACCAAAAAACGGAAAAGCAAAAGTAATTCAAGAAAAAGGTGTTGATAAAATTGCCTATACCTACGCCGCCCAAGACGAACGCGGCGACGAATTTGTTTACGAAATTTGCGACCCTAAAAAAGATTGCTCGCAAGCAACAATTTTGGTAGTAAAATGCCCACCCGTTGCCGGAGGGTTTCCGCAAGCCGAAGAGGTTTTCATCCGGAAAGGGCAAAGCCACACGGCCAGTTTTGAAAAGCATATCATCCGCGCCACACCCAACAGAAAATTTCCAATGCAGGGCAAAATTACTATGAGTGCCGACAGCAGTGTCATTACTTACCAACCTGCTGACGGATTTATGGGGGCCGACCGCTTAGATTTTTCAGTTTATGAAAATAAAGGGCCTGTTTGCGGGTATCATCATGTTGTAAGTAAAAACCTGTATATTTACGTGCTGCCCGAAGATGGCGAAAACAAAGCTCCCGTAGCCGTTACCGACGAAATTACTATTATTGGGATGCGCAAAACCGAAGTTAAAGTTTTAGAAAACGATTATGACCCCGAAAAATGCCTGAAACCGCGTATTATGAGCGTTACCACACCTAAAAATGGCAAAGCAAAATATTCGAACACCGAAATTACCTACACCCCAAATAAAGGCTTTACGGGAAAAGACGAAATGACCTACGAGATTTGCGATTATAACGGCGCATGTACCAAAGGAAAAGTTATTTTTACCGTAAAAAAATCCGGAAGTAAATAGTAAGATTTCCGGGCATTTTCATTCTTTCTTCAAGTCTATTCTTCCTTCTTAATATCACTTTTTTACAAAAAATATTATGAACCGTCGTAACTTTTTAAAAAACACAGCATCGGCATCGGCAGGCGTTGTATTAGCCAATGTATTTAACGGATTTGGCCTAAAAGCATTAACTACCTCGCCGTTTGGCAATGCCCTGCTACAGGGCACCGATACCGACAAAGTATTGGTTATGATTCAATTGGGTGGTGGTAACGATGGATTAAATACCGTTGTACCGCTTGACCAGCTTAGCATACTAAACAAAGCAAGGCCGCAGGTTATTTTACCCGACAGTAAATTATTAAGTTTGAGCGGTGAAGACAAACTGGCGCTTCATCCGGCTTTATCCGGCGTACAAAAACTATACAACGACGGCAAAGTGCGCATTATACAATCTGTTGGCTACCCCGACCAGTCTTATTCACATTTCAGGTCAACAGATATTTGGATGACAGGTGCTAATGCCGACCAAACTCTGCCAACCGGATGGTTAGGCCGCTATTTAAGCAACGAATATCCCGATTTTCCGACTTATTACCCGAACGAAGAAATGCCCGACCCTTTATCCATTGAAATTGGCTATGCCACTTCGCTTGCTTTCCAAGGGCCAATTACCAGCATGAGTTATGCTATTTCGGACCCCGAATATTTTTACGAATTAGCTGACGGCCTAAGCCAACCAACCCCCGATACGCCCGCAGGCCATCAGCTGCAATATGTTCGCGACATATCGAGGCAATCGAAATTGTATAATGCGGTGGTAACTAAGGCATACAACGCCAACACCAATACGCAAACCTACCCTCAAACCAATTTGGCTGCCCAATTAGCCATTGTTGCACGACTAATTGCCGGCGGCCTTAAAACCCGGCTTTATTTGGTGCATCTTGACGGCTTTGACACCCACGACAGTCAAGTTGAATTTGACGACCACACACTTGGCGAACACGCCCAACTATTGCAAATTTTAAGCAGTGCTGCCAATGCCTTTATTAAAGATTTATCGGGCTTGGGTGTAGCTGAACGTGTTTTAACTATGACCTTCTCGGAATTTGGTAGGCGCATAATTGGCAACGATAGCCTTGGAACTGACCACGGCGCAGCCGCTCCCATGTTTATTTTTGGCCAAAATGTGCTGCCCGGCATTATGGGCACCAACCCTCAGTTGCCGCTTAATCCAAACGAAGACGACAATTTGCCGTTGCAATACGATTTTAGACAGGTGTATGCTACCATTTTGCGCCATTGGTTTTGTATTCCCGAAGCCGAAGCAACCAATATTATGCTTGACAATTATACGCTATTGCCCTTTATTGCCCAAAGCGATTGTGTTAGCACCAATATTGAGGAGCAGTTACCTCAAACAACATCCGGAGGGGCAGTAGCCTTGATTTCGGCCTCTCCCAATCCATTTTCACGCCAAACTACCATCGAGTACATATCGGGAGGGGGGCAAATGTTGTTGCAGGTAATTAATACAACAGGGCAGGTAGTTGCCACCTTAATTAAAAAATCGATAGCGAGCGGTAAACACCAAGTAATTTTTGATTCGCACAACTTGCCGGCTGGCCAATATTATATTCGGCTTCAACAAGGGTTGGTTAATTCTGTCATTGGCATTTCAAAACTGTAACCTAAGTAGTTTTGAAGATTAAAAGGGTAGTAATTCACTATTTTAATCAAAAGCACAAATTTAAACTTCAGTTTAAGTTGCGCTTTTATACTTGTCTTGGCTCTCAAAAAAATCAAGCAAATGAGGTGTTAAAACATGTTATTTTTTAACCCAAAATTAAACGCTTAATGGATTTAAGCATCTATCATAACTGTAAGCAGGTTAAACCTTAGTAAAACGAACGCTTACTTTTTAGCGTTAAAAATAAAAACAGCGAAGAAAAATAAATTAAACCAATCGAGCTTATTAACGTCTTACCATAAACAACGCTAAAGCACATTAATTTATCACAACCATACTACTACACACTGCACATAAGAGATAGCGTTTATAAATGGGGTTTGAGGGCGGTTTAAAAACTGCCCTCTTTTTAAAATACAATCTAAATCCATCATCATACAACCAAAGCAAAAGATATAGCGTTCATAAATGGGGTTTGAGGGCAGTCCGCACAAGGGCTGCCCTTTTTTGTGTAATTTTGCAACTTAATTAAATTTGACAATTTTTGGCCCTAATTTAGGTGAGTTTACTTTTTTAGGGTACATCTTTACACTTGGGTTTTCCGTCCTTTGGATATAAAGCAAAGTAAGGAGTAAAATTGGGTGGCATCATCAACTTATCCAATGCGAATAATTTTTTTTCTTTTAAAAATATGGTACGGGCACGTAGAGGCAATAGTTGCAAGCAGTTTGCTTATTTTTTTCGGGGGTTTTGTTTGGGTAGAGGCGCAAACACTTCAAACAATAAATTATCCGGATACTATTGATACGTTTGCCAATTCGCCCCAATATCCGGAAAAAAAAATTGCCACTAATACCATTTCAGCCACTGAAAACGATACGTTAACTTATTTTATTATTACTCAAATAGATGTTTCGGGCAACAAACGGACCCGGTACCCCATAATTGTACGGGAACTCGATTTTAAAACCGGCGATACCTTAAAACGAAGCAATTTTGAAGAAAGAATCAAGGAAAACCGCAATCAAATATTTAATACCGGATTATTTAACGACGTAAGCATTAAAATTTCGGGCTGGCAAGGCTATAATATTCAGCTAATAATTGATGTTGAAGAGCGATGGTACATTTACCCCATGCCTATTTTTCAGCTAACCGACCGCAATTTTAATGTGTGGTGGAAGGGCGAAACCGGCAAACCCCGCGATTTGCGCCGCACCGAATATGGCATTAAATTTATAGATTATAATTTTAGGGGAAGACGCGAAAGATTAGCCGCTACTGCCCAATTTGGGTTTACTAAAATTTTTGAGTTGGGTTACCGGATTGCCGCTATTGACAAAGCACAAACCTTAACTATTGTACCCTCGGTTGCCTACCACGCCCGCACCGAAACGGCTGTTAACGCTGCCAATAATGCCCTGATTTTTTACCGGCACGACAATTATTATATATGGAACAGGTTTAGAGGTAGTATTGAATTGCGGCAACGAAAATCAATACACGAGTCAAACACCTTTAATATTAGCTACTATCATCATACGGTTGAAGATTCGTTGAAAGCAATTAACAGCAATTTTTTGGGCAATGCACTAAACAAACAACAATATATATCGTTGTTTTACGCTTTTACAAGCGACCACCGCGATATTTGGGCATACCCTTTAGATGGTTATTATTTTAGGCTGCATATTGGCAAAGATGGAATTGGCCTGCTGCCCAACGAACTAAATTTAATTGCACTTAATATCAACGGCAGTTATTACAAACCTTTTGGCAAAAAATGGTATGGCGCTGTAAATTTGCGTGCTAAATTATCTTTTCCAGAGGTTCAGCCATTTATTTTGCAGAATGGATTAGGCTATGGTGCCGACTATGTGCGCGGGCATGAGCAATATGTAATTAACGGGCAGCATTTTTTATTAGGGCGAACTTCGTTGCGATTAAAACTGTTTGACCTTAAAATAAAAAACAACCTTATTAAGTTGAGGCAATTGCGCACAATTCCGGTGTCGCTGCTACTTAAAATTTACACCGAAACTGCTTATGTACGCGACCCCTTTGCCCAATTAAACAATAATTCGCTTGCCAATAAATGGCTACACGGAAGCGGCTTGGGTTTAGATGTTTTTTCGTTTTACGACAATGTGCTTAGCCTCGAATACACCTATAACACCGTAAAAGACTGGCGGTTTGCTGTTACATTTTCATTAAATTATTAATTAACAAAGCACATGTATGAAACAATAATCGTATTTTATCCGGATATTAAATTTTTTATTGTGTTTAGCTCAAACTGCACAAAACATTTTATACTTCGTATAAACGCAAGGCAAAATGAAAAAATTTTTTTTAAAATGAAACTTTACAACAACATTTTGCATTTACCATTTAATTTTGCGAAAGATTATCGCCAATATTTCTTAACAACCTATAAATATTACCCAAAGTAACACAATGAACGAAAAGCAAATGGAACCCGTTGTTCTGATTGACTTGTACGCCAAACAAGAAGCACATATAATTACGCACTCGTTTGCCGAGTTTGAAGACTTGCTTAATTCGGCTAAAAAAATTAATACTAAGCTGTTCATGGGCAACTGGGCTTTAACCTTTATAGACCCCGATACCAAACAACACCAACCCGTAGCTCCAACCGACACGCTTGAAAACTTTTTTGCACGTGGAATTTTTACTTTCTATTGGAATTACCGCAAACCATCTTTTAAACACACCTTCGATAACACCGTAAATGAAGCCCCATCTAAAGAAAGTGCCTATACTAAAAAGCAGCATACTGGCAGCAAATCTGGTCCAGTAATGACGCAAATACAGTATGCAAATATGGGAAAACGCATTTTAGCTTGTATAATTGACTGGGTGATTGTATCTATTTTAACCGGTGTATTTTATACCAAAGCAGGTAGCTTTTCGTGGCTAATTATGGTGTTATACTTTGCTGTTATGGAAAGTTCATCTTACCAGGCTACATTCGGAAAAATGGTGATGAATTTAAAAGTTGTCGATACAAAGGGGCGTAAACTTGGCTTTATGCACTCAGTTGGCCGCAATGCCGGCAAATGGGTTTCGACTATAACGTTGTTTATAGGTTATTTTATGGCCTTTTTTACCGAGCGCAACCAAGCCCTGCACGATATTATGGCCTCGACAATAGTAGTCGAAAGTGTAAAAGAATCTGAAATTGCGATTGCTCACAACGCGCAGAACCAATTTAACACAAAAAAATCTTATTCCGGAAGCACAGATAAAGACGACCCACGGTCAGTAAGATAATTACCTATTGACAGAACAAAATATTTTACCAATACAGACTATTTTTGTCCGGAAAATAATTTGTTACCCTCTAAAAATGAGCAATTTGGCAGCAGGTTGCTCATTTTTTTTACCTTAATTTTTTTAGTTGTGATTTGAAAACAGTCCTCGTCCGGAAAAAATAAAATTCATCCGGATAAGGCAATAAATATTGACTTACATGTTTTCGTAAATCAAACTAATTTTAGCTTTTCCTCAATTTTCTTATTTTTTGAACCACGATTTAAATTTGCCAAAAAGACCATCTGTATTATCATCGGTTTTGGGTAAATGCAAATCGTCGCTTGGTCGGGTGGTATGCCCAAGTACTTTTTTTTGGGCTACAGCAATACTGTCGGTAATGGTATCAACTAACAGGTCGTCGTTGGCGGTTTGAGCCAATGGCAAGGCTTTTTCGTAATAATCGAGCGCGGTAGGCCATCGGCGCATTAGTGCATACACATAACCAATTTGGTACAAACTATCGGCCATTTCAAAAGAAAGGTCGTTAATTTGGGCAATTTCATACGCTTGTTCAAAGGCGGTTATGGCTTTTTCGTTTTGGCTTTTTTGTTCGTACAAGCGGCCAATAGTTCTAAATTGCTGCGCGGCCAATTCGGGCATATCAGCTCCGATGAAAGCCTCTCCGGCATGTTGCGCGCATTGCAAGGCTTGGTCTAATTTGCCATTTCTATTCATTAGTTCGGTCAGGTTTTTATAAACCAAACCTAATCGCATGGGTTCGTTGTGTTCTTCAAAAACGGGAATTGCCTTTTTTAAATGGGTAAGTGCATCGCTATCCTGGCGCATAGTTAGCAAAACTTCGCCCAAAGATGCCTGCGCACTGCCGTACAACAAGGGTGCTGGGGCTTGCAAATCGGTATATAAATGGGTTTCTATTACATTTATTGCTTGCTTTAAAAAGTCAACCGCTTGTGGGGCCTGCTCGGCTTCATAACATAAAATTCCTATCCGGCGCAATGTAGCGGCTTTAAGATGGTAGTCATCGCCATCTTTTATTTCTTCTAAGACTGAAATAGCCAAATCGTAGCCTTGCTGCGGCTGACCCACCCTGCCCAAAGCCACAGCCAACTCGCTTTTAAGCGCCGGCACTTGTGGCGGGTTATGTGTTTTGGCCAATTCAATTGCGGTTATCAGGGCTTCAATGCTTGCTTCATAATTAAAAATTTCGGATTGAATTTGTGCCACCTGTTGCCATAAATTAATTTTTTCGGCTTCGGTAGGTGCTTGTGCTATTTGTGCTTCAAGGTTAGCTATTTGTGTAGATGACATTTTGAAAACAGAAATTTGGCAATTAAGGTTGTAATTATATGATTAATCAATGTGACGAGGGGTTGGTTTCATTGGCAATATTTAATTTGTGCGAGTTTACGATAAAACAATCAATATTGGTGTTTTTTTCAATGGCACGCCTAACAACCAAAGCATCGGCTTCGGTTGAATAAGGACCTACTAAAACTTTTCGGGTGGGGACATTATTAATTTTGGTGTCGTATAAGGCAATGTTGATATAACCTAAATCAGCCATTAAATCGGCTGCACGTTGTGGGGTGTGGCTGGCATTAAAGTTTCCAATTTGTATGTAATAATCGCCTCGTAAATTAATTGCCGTCAATATTTTTGCTCTGGTAAAGCCGTCAACTCCGGGAGATAAGGCTGCCGGCGGCACTAAATTAGCTTTTGGATTTTTAGTTAAAAATTTTGATTTTTCTGTTTCTGTAGCTTTTTCAACTTTTACGGGTACAGAGCCATCTATTAAAATGCCCAATTCGGTAGCCAAACGCCTCGACAAATCAATAACGGTGTTATTTGTTCCTGCACACCGGTCGTTAATGCGTGCTAATACCGATTTGCCGTTATCTTTTCGGGTAACGCGCACAACGGTGCCATACGGAAAAGTTTTATGGGCGGCGGTTGCCGCGTATTGGTCGTAATACTCGCCCGATGCGGTTTTTTTTCCATGAAACTCAGGGCCATGGTAATAGGTTGCATTTCCTTCTTGGGCTGTTAACGCAAAAACATTGGCTGTTAATAATATAATTGCAAAAACAAAAATAAGATATAATTTCATAAAAAATGGGCGGGGTTTGCTAAGGTTTAGAAGAAAAATATTACGCAAGGCAAAGATACAATTTAGTTTCCAATTTTATCCATTTCTTTCCGGATAGCATCGCCGGCATTATTTAAAGCATTTCGCAATGAATCGAGGGCGGGGTCTATATTTTTAATATTCGACAAACTATCTAAAAATGATTGCCACGTTTTTTTATTAAACAGCGTATCTATCATCGGATTCATTTTCCTTAAGCTGTCTAAAGTGGCTTTGCCTTCTGTTTTTATCTTTTCGAGAATTTCTTTAGCTACCGTATTTATCAAAAATCCGGAGGAATTAAGTGCATAAATAGTATCGTTGTTTGCCAAAAACTCATTGCTGTTGGGGTTGGTTTCTAAACTCAGGTATGGTCTCGAGCCCAACAAGTCGGCGGTTATAACTTGCGCAGTAGTTCCTTTTGTAAGTTGCGCCTCGTTTTTAATATTAGCTTCGACTACAACTCCTTTAGGATGCAACTTGATACCTGCCACTCTGCCTACCAGCAAATCGTTTGCTTTTACTTCGCTGTTTTCTTCAAGGCCATTGGCGCGGTCAAGTACAATATGAACGGTGTAATGGCTGCTTAATAAACCATCGCAGTTAGTTAAGGCGGCGAGGGCAACAGTCACAATTAAAATTAAACCAAAATTTAAAAATATTTTTCCCATGAACAATGTTATTGTAAAAATATTTAAGATGTATGGTGTGCGATTTATTTAACTACTAACTGAAACGTTTTCATTAAATCTTTTTGCGAGTAAATATCAATTTTATATGCGCCTTTTTTTGTTGCCGGAATTTTTACCGTAACCTCCTTTTCTTTAATCATTTGAATACATTGTATGTCGCCTTTAGGTTTGCTGCCATGTACGTAGAGGGCAAAATGTTTGTCGCTTATTTTTTTTACTTCGGTATGGGTATATTTGGTGCAGCCATCGGGTTCAATAATTTTCAAGGATGCTTTACATCCGGCCCCCGCCTTTATATCATCGGGCATGTCGGCTGTTTCAACTTGCAGCAATACATCTTTATTTCTTTTTTTGATTTCTTCTTCCATGCCCGTCAATACTTGTGGATTGGCTCTAATTTTATCCGCATTGTTTGCGCTGCCTTGTGCCGATGCCGTTTTTTTGTTTCCCGATTGTTGCGTGTTTTCGCTTTTCGTTGGTTGGTTTTTAGTAGTTGCAGTGTCGGTACTGCTTGGTTTTTGTTGCAGGGAGGAGGTGTCGGTTGTTGGGGTGATTTTTGCCGTTGAATCGGCAGCTAGCAAACTTTGTTGTTTGGCTGTATCAACGTTTGTCTTGAGGGTATCGCCTGCAGGCTTATTTTTATCCGGATTGTTTTTTGTGTTACAAGCATTAAGCAATATCACGGCACAACTAAGGGTCAAAAAGGCATACAAGGTAAATAAGAATTGACTTTTCATGGGCTTTCCTTTTGGTTATTAATAATGTGTTAGTTTGTTTATATAATTGCAATTCTAATTCATAGAATATCTTTTCAAGATTCGGCAAAGTTACACGCTAATTGTTTATTTTTTAGTAAAAAAATACAAAAACAAAAGCCGCTTGCTAAAAACTTTCGGCAAGCGGCTTGGCATTACTTGTAAATTATTTATTTTTTATACCCGAATTGATAGGTTAGACCCATGCCTATAAAATTCATAAACTGAATATTAGTGTCTTTAATTTCGCGGGCGTGCTTGTCGCTGTTGTACGAGTAAACTTCAATATCGTTGTCGTGTACCAGCCCCATTTCATAAGTAGCATTAAAATTAAAAGTTTTACCTGCCAAGGTTACCGGAACATTTAAATCAACTTTGTTACCCCATTTTACATCAATATCTTCAAATGATTGTTTGCGTTTAATATCTTTAAATTTGTTCGATAAAATATTGTAAAATGCTTCTAAATTGGAAGTAATTACTAAATTTTTAACGCCTTTGTAGGTAAAACCTGCACGGGCAAGCGCACCAGCTTCGGGGCGCAATTTTTGAAACTCATTGCCCGATATTAAATTGCCATAAATATTTACGTTGGGGTCGCTGGCCGATTTTAGTAAACCAATAGCATCGTCGTTCACTAAAATGCCTTTAAAAGTAACCGGCGAAAAAAACAAATTAAAATCAAGTGCGTTGCGTTTTGCGGCTTCAATTGGCCGCCAAGTAACACCCGTAGATAGGGTAATGGTTGCCGGGGCTGCAAATTTAGCCACAACAACCGAATCGACAGGGCTGCCCTGTGCATCCGGAAATTTGCTGAACATTATAGTTTTGGCAAATTGGCTTTCAAAAATCAAAGGAGTTGTCCAATCTAATTTGGGGGTAATTTTGTAGTTAAAAGTCGAAGCGAGTTTTAGCAGGTCGGCGGCTTTAACAAATTTATTATAGTTCTCGGTATTGACAAAACCCAATTTAAATTCGCCTGCATTATTCCACGAGGTTTTGCCTTTGACCATGTCGGCAAATAAGCCTAAATTTGCTTCAATATTGCTGGCATTGCCCAAGCCAGCCGCCCATTGCGTATAATTGTAATGGCTAAAACTTAACCTGCCGGTGCCGCCTTTTTTCCAGTCGCTGCTGTTTGCTTTGGTTTCGGTTTTGGTTTCGGTGGTTTTGGTAATAGTTTTGCCTTTGCTTTGGGCATAAATTTGGGTAGTAGCAAAACTGCAAACAAGCAGTATTATTGCCATTTTTAAAATAGGTAATCTGTTCATAGTTACTGGTGGATGTTAAAAAAATATCAAATTGTAAAATAAAGACGGTTATCTATATTTTGGTAACAAAATATATTAAAAAATTATTCCCAATTTTTCTATTTCTGCCTAATAGCTTCATACAAGACCATGCCAGTAGCCACCGAAACATTAAACGAATCAAAATTGCCCGGCATGGGTATTTTAAACACCTTGTCGCATAAAGCCAAATGCGCCGGGCTAACGCCCTCATCTTCGGCGCCCATAATAATAGCGGTTGGCTGTTTAAAATCAATTTGTTGTAATAGAGTTTTAGCTTTGCCATCGGCGGCAATTACCTGCAAGCCCATTTCTTGCAAAAAAGGTATGGTTTTGTCAATAAAACGAACCCTGCAAACGGGCAATTTATTTAAGGCACCTGCCGAGGCTTTTATGGCATCGGCATTTACCGGTGCCGACCCTTTTCGTGTAATAACCAAACCATGTACCCCGGCGCCGGCGGCTGTGCGCGCTATGGCACCAAAATTGCCTACATCGGTAATGCCATCGCAAATTACCAACAAAGGCGTTTGCCCTAATTCGTAAGCCTGTTGTACAATATTACCTACTTCATGGTAGGTAATCAAGGCCGTAAATCCGGCAACCCCCTGGTGATTTTGCCGCGTGAGTCTGTTTAATTTTTCTACCGGAACTGTTTGCACATCTACATCGGCAACCTCGGCTAAACCGCGCAATTGTTTAATAAATGCCGGATGTATGCCTTGCTGCACATAGATACGGTCAAACGTTTGCCCATTTTGAAGTGCTTCAATAATTGGATGACGGCCAAATATTAATTGTGCTTGTAGTGCTGCCATAATGCTTTGTTGCTATTTAAACGAAATAAAAAAAGCCTTTGCCAGATTAAACCGACAAAGGCACCTATGAAACCAGTAGACCTGCCTGGACTCGAACCAAGAATAACAGAACCAAAATCTGCTGTGTTACCATTACACCACAGGTCTCTGTAAAATCGGATGCAAAGATACAGGCTTTTGTTGAAACTGCAAAATATTACCTCTAAATTTTTTTTCAACTTGGACGAGCAAACATGTATAAAATAAAAATTAAATGTGCGGGCTTAAATTTCTTAATTTTTAAACTCAATTATAGTTGTTGATAGCGGCGGCAATACTAAAGGCGCGGTTTTCAGAACTGTTTCATTGGTAATTATGTTTCTTCCGGATTTTAAATTGCCTAAACATTCTTCGTAGCGGCTAAAAGCAGTAGGGTAGGGCTTGTCGTTGCTATTTACAAAGGTTAAAAATGCGTATTCGCTGTTGTAACGACCATACACATAAACGCCTTCAACGGGAATGAATTGGGTCATTTTTAAGTTTCCGGATTTTAAATATTCGTTTTGGCTATGCCAACGCGCCAAACTCCGGATATAATTAAAAGCTTCATTTTCTTTAGAAGTTCTGCCTTCGGCTGTAAATTTGTTTACAGGGTCGTCTTGCCATCCTCCAGGAAAATCGCTGCGCACCAATCCATCCGGATTAGCGAGGTTCTTCATTAAAATTTCGGTTCCATAATATAAGCAAGGTACGCCGCGCATGGTAAACAATAGGCCCATCCCCATTTTAAACTTGTCAAAATCTTCGTTCACAACCGATAAAAAGCGACTTACATCGTGGTTGTCGGCAAAAATTACATGCAAACTGGGGTCAAGGTACAGATAATCCTTTGCCATGGTATGGTACAAGCGGCAAACGCCATCGTCCCAATTAAATGGGGTAGTAAGTGCATGGTTTAGGGCTTGGTAAAACTGAAAATCGGTGAGGTATTTAATGCGCGATTTAAACGAAGTTTGCAATATATTTTGGGCAAAATAAGCCTGAACCCCCTCGCCTTGAACCCATGTTTCGCCAAAAACGTGTAAATCCGGATAATGCTTGAAAACAGCATCTCCCCATTTTTGCAAAAATGTTGGCGATGAATAGGCGTAGGTGTCTAACCTAAGTCCATCGGCATGTAAAAACTCTATCCACCAAATTGTATTTTGGATTAAGTAATTGGCTAAAATGGGGTTGTCTTGGTTGAGGTCGGGCATGTGGTGGTCGAACCAGCCGTTTAAAAACAAGGCAGCATCTTGTTTTGCAGCATAAGGGTCAAAAAGGGTATGCGCCCTGTAATTAGTGCGAGCAAAATTAGGATGCCAATGAAAAAAATCGCGCTGGGGTGGACTTTTATATAAAAAATGGTTGCTACCAATATGGTTAAATATGAGGTCGAGCACCAATTTAATGTCTTTTTTTTGAGCTTCGTTCGCTAAATCCAACGCTAATTGGTTGTTGCCCAAGCGCGGGTCGGTGGCGTAATGATTGGTAATTGCATAGCCATGATAAGATTGAAAAGGCTGGTCGTTTTCTAAAAATGGGTTCATCCAAAGTGCCGAAACGCCTAAATCTTGCAAGTATTCGAGCTTGTTTAGCACGCCTTGTAAATCGCCGCCATGTCGCGCAAAAATCGAGTCGCGAAAAATGGCAGATTGGCTCGTGCCTTTTACAATGTCGTTAGCTGGGTTGCCATTGGCAAAGCGGTCGGGCATTAGTAAATACATTACATCGGCGGGCGTAATTGCTTGGGGTTGCTCGCCGCGCGCTTCAATGGGGAAGCTAATATTTCGTATTGATTTATCGGGAAACTGTAGGGAAATAAGGAGATTTCCGGGTTTGGCATTCGGTTTAATCCGGAGATTAAGCACCAAATAATCCGGATTTTCGAGTTGCATGGTACTTGTCAAATCGGCATCCGGATAGTTTTTTAAATTAGGTCTTGCCTTGGATATTTCTTTCCCGTAAATTAATACCTGTAATTCCAGATTAGCCATACCTACCCACCACGAGGGCGGGCAAACTTGCCAAATTTCATTGTTGGCTGTTGCATGTAATGGCTTTAAAACCAAACAGAACAAGCAGCAAATAAAAAAATGTATAAATAAATATCGCATCAGGGAGTTAAAAGCAAATTAACAATTTCATCAATTTTTTGTTTGCTTGTGCTTACAACTGCACTACCCGCAGCTATTAAAGCCTGAATATTTTTATCTGATGCATCATCTAAATCAGCAGAAGCGTTGCCCCGTGGCGGGTCAATTCTAATATAATTTTCTTTTAAGCCATGTGCTTCAAAAAGTTTGCGGCATTGGTAATCGACCGTATCGGCACTGCCAACCATCATAGAATTAAGCACAGGTTTAATCCATTTAATTTTACCCCAATCTTTAACTTTCGAGTAATCGTGGCCAACGGGGCTGCTGCTTGTACCTAAAGATATTAACACTAATTGGTTGGGTTTTGGAGCTTGTGCATTGTCGTTGGCGGCAAAAGGGGTCTTCATGGCTTCAATAACAGCACACATGGCCGGATTATTGGCAAAAACGCCGCCATCAATTAGGCTATATTTATACGACGGATTTTCGATAGGAGAAATGCAGGCAGGCGGTAAATAAGTAGGTGCGGCAGCTGTTGAGCGAACAATATCGCGCATATAAAATTTCCAAAAGGGTTCAATGGCGCGTTCGCGCTGTACTGTGGTTGCCTTTTGTTTCATCCTGTTCGAAAAAAATACTGATTCTGCCCGAGCGGTTTCAAAAGCTGTAACAATGAAAGGGCGAAGCATATCGGCATTAGTTTTGTCGCCCAAAAAATCTTTTAAGATGGTTTCAAAAGCTTTAGCCGAATAATTTGGCCCAAATAACCCGTTTAAAGTGTACAATTTGCGCCAAAACGAGTCGGCGAAAATTTGCCTGCCGTACTGTTTATAAAACTGGGTAATTTCGGTGGCTGCATATTTTGGCCTTCCTTGCTCATTTGGAGTGAGTAACAGCGTGGTAATAATGCCCCCAGTACTTGTACCGGCTACCAAATTAACATAGTCGGCTATGCGAGCTTGGCTGTTTCCAGATTTTTGTTGAAGTTTAGCTTCGATGGCAGCCAATAACTGAGCAGGCAAAATACCTCTGATTCCGCCACCATCAATACTTAAAATTTTAAATAATGACATAATAAAATATTATTTGAGTGTAGAAAAAATAACGCTTTGAAATGCTTCATCTCAAGCACACAAAATTATAGTTTACAAGGCAAACAAAGTGCAATAATAAGTAATTTTTATAAAAATTGCGTACCTTTGAGCCTTCAAACAAATCAAATTTTAAAAATTATTAATCTATTTATGAAAAACATTTTGTTTTTATCTTTTATGGTAACCGTTTTGCTTTTAACTGCCTGTAATCAAGCCAAAAAAGAAAACAATACTGCCAGCACCAATACAAACACCCAACAACCAACAACAACGCCTGTTGCTGTCAATCAAACCGATGTCGACAATGGCTTAATTGCCGAATATCTTAAAAAAAACAACCTTAATGCTAAAACTACACCATCGGGGGTATATTATATAGTTGAAAAAGAAGGAACTGGCCCCAACCCAACCTTAAAAGACAAAGTTGAGGTAAATTACCGCGGCACTTTATTAGATGGCACCGAGTTTGACTCTTCGTATGGCCGTGGCCAGTCTATTACCTTTCCTTTGGGTAGTGTGGTGAAAGGTTGGCAAGATGGTATTCCGATGTTTAAAGCCGGTGGAAAAGGTAAATTAGTAATTCCTTCTGAATTAGCTTACGGCAAACGTTCTATGGGCGATAAAATACCTGCCAATTCTGTTTTAGTTTTTGATATTGAGTTGATTAAGGTTGCCCCAATGGATGGCGCACAACAATAAGCTAAATATATAAATATATTAGTTGCTTGAGACAGGCTAAAAAAATCCGGATAAATTTTAACTTATCCGGATTTTTTGTTTTTAGCACATAAGGCAACTATGCCATCCTAACAATGCGCGGTATAAATTTTCCTATCACATCCACCAAGGCTTTTTGTGCCGCCATTACCATATTAATATCTTTGTAGGCCATGGGCGCTTCGTCTATATTGCCGCCAATTAGGGTAACGCCATGTTGTTTTAGGTGAGTATCAAAATCGGCAGGCAATATGCTTTTTTTGGCCACATTGCGCGACATTTGCCGCCCCGCCCCATGCGATGCCGAATTGATACTGTTTGCCAAACCTTTGCCGCGCACTATATAGCCGGGTGCTGTCATACTGCCCGGAATTATGCCCAACACACCTTTTCCGGCGGGTGTAGCACCTTTGCGATGCACTATAACGGGCGTACCATCGGGCAATTGTTCTTTCCAAGCAAAATTGTGGTGATTTTCAATTAGTAAGGCTGGGTTTTCGCCCAATGCTTTTTGAATCCGGAAATGGATTTGGTGGTGGCAAGCCGAGGCATAATCGCCTGCTAAATTCATGGCCGCCCAATATTCGTGCCCATCGCCCGAAGCTAAATCGAGCCAAGCTAAATGCTGCGCTTCTTTTGGCAAACGGCAGTGTTGCATGGCCAATTTGGTAAAATGGTTGGCAATTTTTGCACCCAAACCCCGTGACCCCGAATGCGACAAAACCGCCAAATAACTACCTACTTCAAGTTGCCATTCGTTGTTAGGGTCGGTTAATTCTAAAATACCAAATTCAACAAAATGATTGCCGCTTCCCGAGGTGCCAATTTGTGCTACTGCAGTATCTTTCATGGTGCGGGCAATATCAATATATTTAAACTCTTCGCGTTCAAAAACAGCATTGTCCATAGGTTTTTTAAAATGCCCACCTGCGCCAAAAATGGTATTGTCGAGCAATATTTTAGCAAAATCGTCTGTTTTTTGTTTTAATACTTCGGGCGGTATTTGGTAAGCCGTTAAGCACATGCGGCAACCAATATCAACACCTACGCCATACGGAATAACTGCATTTTTGGTAGCCAATACGCCTCCAATGGGTAGGCCGTAACCTTGGTGTCCATCGGGCATTAAAGCGCCGGCAACGGTTATGGGCAGTTTCATGGCAGTAAACATTTGCTGCATGGCACCCTCTTCAATAAAATTTTGGCCAAAAACATCAAAAGGCAAGGCATTAGGTAAGAGTTCATTTTGTTTGCCTTCGGCTGCTTGGTCGCTGCTTTGTGTTAAAGGCGCTAATAAAGCATGGGCAATTGGGCTAAACAAGTTGTGGTTAATGTATTCGTTTGGGTTGTCAAAGACAGCCTTCAACAAAGCCAATTTCTCTGTTTTTGCACGATGCCTAAAATTAGTTTGAACAATATTTAGCGCAATGCCTACCACGCTGCCTATTCGGTAGCCGATGGCGTGCAGGTCTTTAATTTGTAATTTATTTTTTCCCATTGTGAGTTGAGTGAAATTGTGACAGATTTAGCTTTTATCCGGATTAACAGATTTAGCTTTTATCCGGATTAACAGATTTAGCTTTTATCCGGATTAACAGATTTAGCTTTTATCCGGATTAACAGATTTAGCTTTTATCCGGATTAAAGGTAGCAATAACAGCGCAAAAAATCTTTATCCGGACAAATAAAATTTTCAAATTTTGGTCTATCCGTTAGTAGGGTAGGATAGTGGGCAGGTAGTATTTGCTAAATTTGAAATAAGTAACCATAATTGGTAAATTTCAGTTCCAAATTTGAATTTTATCTCCTAAAAGCACACAATTTTGTTCGGAAAACTATTTACCAAAGGGAGGTAGAACTAACAAAATGACGCATAAGTATTGTTAATTAATATTTGTAAAATAAATATTTAACATAATTCTGCAAATTACTTGTTTTTTTCAGAGCCTGTCTAAATTTTATTTTCTAATTCTATTAAGCATCAATTTTATCATGGCAAGTTGGATCATTGTCTGGCTCGTTTCGGTTTGGAACTCAAAGTCTTTACTCAATCTTCGATAGCTTTCGAGCCATGCAAAAGTTCTTTCAACAATCCACTTTTTTGGCAATACTTCGAATTTCGAGGCTGTATTCGATCTACTTACAACCTCAACCACCCACCCAAACGTTTTGCGGGTATTTTCAATTAACTCGCCTCTATACCCGCCATCAGCTACTATCTTTACCAATCTGCAAAACCTGCCTCTGAGGTCAGCTATAACCATTGGGGCTGATTTACTGTCATGCTCATTTGCCGCATGAACCACAACCGCTAAAAGTAGTCCCATTGTATCTACAATAATATGCCGCTTTCTGCCTTTAACTTTTTTCCCCCCGTCAATCCCTCTGCACAAGCCTCCGACGCTTGTTGTCTTTACGCTCTGGCTATCAATTATACCAACACTTGGCGATGAAGCCCTGCCTGCTTGCTTTCGAGTCTTATCCCTGAGTATTTCATGGATGAGTTCTATCGTCCCATCCTTCTTCCACTTGGTAAAATAGTAGTAAACAAGCTTCCATGACGGAAAATGGAACGGCAGCATGCGCCATTGACAGCCAGTTTTAAGCAAATAGAACAGCGCATTAAAAATTTCTCTTAAACTGTGTTTTCGTTTCCGTTTGTCGTCTAAAATGCCTAATATTGCACTCCATTGACTATCGGTGAGACTGCTTGGGTAGGTTTTCATTTTACTTTATGTGTTTGATTTTCATAAAGCTATGAATTATTATTTAAACGTCAAACTGATAGTCTTTTATTCACATCTCTTTTAATAACTTTTTTCCTATCAATTTTTAGGACTGGCATGCCAATTTTTAATTTTTAGACAGTCTCTCAATATGACACTATAATATTGCCGCTAATTAATATAATTGTAAACTTGGCGACGTGAGCATCCAAATATATCCACTTTTTTATAAAAACGAAGGCAAAAAGATAGGCATAAACGTCTATCCGGATGTTATATAAAATTATCAGAAAAATTTATAGGAAAACACAGTAAAAATTTGCAATTTTGTAGGTCGCTTGAAAACTTAGTAGTTTTCCGGAACTATTAACTCGGCCAGCGGAAGTAGTGTGCCGACTGTCGTGCTAAAGTATCTGGAAAGTATAAACTTGCAGGCAGATAAAATAACATTTATATAACAATGGCTTTACGGTTAGGCGGGCGGAAGTGTTATTTCAAGGGAAGAATTTTCTAATAAAACTTAAAAATGTATTGTAAATTTGTGCTTCGTAAACCGCCCAACGCAAAGCCCGGGCGTTAGTGGCAACCTTCCCAAAGCTCAACGACAGAATAAAAAAATGACAGAAATAAAAATTGACAGAATAACACTTGACGACATTGACCAATTACAAAAAATTGGTAGACAAACTTTTTATGAAACTTTTTCGACAGGAAATACTGAAGAAAATATGACGAAATATTTAAGCGAAGGATTTTCTATTGATAAATTGACTAATGAACTTAACGACAATAACGCAGAGTTTTATTTTGCGACTCTTGACGAAAATGTAATTGGTTATCTGAAACTTAACTTTGGGCAATCTCAAACTGAACTTCAAGACGACAAAGGACTTGAAATTGAACGAATTTATGTTTTGAAAGACTTTCACGGAAAAAGTGTTGGACAACTTCTGTATGACAAAGCAATTGAAGTCGCCAAGCAGAGAAATTCTGACTTTGTATGGTTAGGCGTTTGGGAAGAAAATCCGAGAGCGATTAACTTTTACAAGAAAAACGGTTTTGTAGAGTTTGACAAACATATTTTCAAACTTGGCAATGACGAACAGACGGACATAATGATGAAACTTAAATTAAAAAGCTAATCGTATGACAAAAAAGGCTGCCACTAACATCGGTAACCGTTGCACAACCCTCCCTTTACAAAGCGGGTTTTTGGGCTAAAATGCCCGCCGTAGCTACATTTGCCGCGTTTTAGGCAAGTCTTAATTTCGGGACAAATAAATGGAAGTTCCTTTTTTTGAATGCCTTAAAATGAACCTAATTAAGCCCAATAAAGTGAATTTTGAAGAAACCAATACCTGCTGCCCAATTTGGCAGGTACTGGGGCATTTGAGCGTACATTTTGGGCATTTTCCGGATAAATTTTAACAGTTTCTTCAAATTATAGCTCAAAGCCGCCATTAAAACGTGTTTATTGGCTTGGGCTATTCCTCGTGCATTCACTCGTTTCATGTTGTGATGATTGATAAGCGTTCCCAGCACCGCTCAACGGTTGAGCTTCGGCGTTTGGTTAAAAATCGGGTGTAGTTTTTGTCTTTGTTGAGTTTGCGGTGCATCTTGTCGTACAGGGGTTTGTGAATGCTGTCGTCTAATTTTTTGAATTTGCTTACCGCACCGCAACACAAGGCTCTGAGGGGGCATTTGCCACAATCGCTTTCGCTGCTGCGATAAACGTTTTTGGTGTAGCCTTTGCTGTCGGTTTTGTGCCTTTGAAGGTCAAAATAGCCTTGTTGCCGCCCTTTTTCACATCGGTAGCGGTTGAGTTTTTTGTTGAAAACAAAGCCCTCGCGTTGGGGTTTGTACTGCCCAAAATTTGGAATGTATGCGTTGATATGATGCGCCTCGCAATACTGCAAACTCTCGCCACTGCTGTAACCCGCATCGGCCAAAACCTCTTCCATTTCCAAGCCGTTTTCTTTGAAATTTGCGATGGTTTGGTTCATGATTTCGCCAAAAATGGCACTGTCTTTGCTGCCCGATGTGCTGGCGCAAGCTCCCGTTATGACATGGTGCGCATCGTCAACGGCCAACTGCCCCGAATAGTTTAGCTGGCGGGCTTTTCCGGGCTTTACGCTTATTTTAGCATCCGGATCGGTAGGCGAATAATGCGTGTGATTGCTTAAAAATTTAGGCCGAATTTCATGGCCATCTTCATCTAAACGTCCGGATTTATTGTTGCCGGCGGGCATATCTTTGTAGGCCTCTTCTTTCCATTTGTGGTGCCGCTCTACCAATTTTTGCGCTCGGTAGTTACTTTAAATTCGCTGTTTTCTTCTAATTCCGACACAAAGGCCGAGGCATCTTCTAAAACCTCTTTTTCGACCAAACTATCCATGCTGGCATTGGCTTTGATGAAGGCGCTATCGACCGCCTGGCGTTTGCCGCGCACCATTCCGGATTTTACGCAAAGCGACAGAATTTTTCTGAATAAACCCAAAAATACTTCCTCGTAAACAGTTGCCGTGTGCGGCTAATGGTCGAGTGCTGGCGGCGATTCGTTGAGGTCGTAGCCCAAAAACAGGCGAACATCAAGGCAGTTGTTGCAGTAGGCAAGCAAAGCGCGGTCGCTGTTGATATTGTTGAGGTAGCCCACCAACAAAATTTTGAAAAACACCACCGGGTCTATACTTTGCTGCCCTTCGGAGCCGTAATACTGCTTGGTAGCTGGGTACAGAAAATCGAGATTGAGGTGGTTGTTTATTCGGCGGTAAAAATTATCTTCCGGAACTAATTGGTTCAAACTTAGTTGGTAAAATAGTTGCAGGGTCAGTTGTTTTCGTCCTTGCATAATGCAGGCAAATATACTACAAATTATTGAATTTTCCTATTCTTTTTAAAAATATTTCACCAAATTTTTTTTGTATATTAATTTTTCACTACCTTTGAGTTGTGCAACAGGCACACAGTATTTGAATTTATATGTTGCGAACCTTGACGGAACAACATTGGGCTTTGCTACATTTCCTGACGAGTTATCTACCGAGCCAAACTTAGACAAAATAATTATTCGTTATGAAGCGTTTGGCACTGAAGGAACTGCGGGAGCCGGGATATTTACAGCAAATGCCGGTGGTAGAACAGGCACACACGAAGTAGGGCACTGGCTAAATTTACGACACATTTGGGCAGACACATTATGCGGTGATGATTTTGTTGCGGACACCGAACCCGCAGAAGATGCAAATTATGGTTGCCCTCCATTTCCACACAGAGCGAATAATCAATGCGGTTCTGGTTCAGATGGTGAAATGTATATGAACTACATGGATTACGTTGATGATAATTGTATGCACATGTTTACCGCTGGACAAGCAGACAGAATGGACGCGGTTTTAAATGGACCGCGTTCGGGATTGCTAACCTCTTTAGGATGTGAAGTACCAAGCGCCATACAAGATATTAGTTTCTCAAACGCAATTTCGGTATTCCCAAATCCTAACAATGCTAGTTTCTCTTTAAGCATTGACCTCAAAGGATCATCTTTCGCAACTGCCTACATCGTTGATATGTTAGGGGTGACTGTAAAGGAACTTGGTAGTTATGGTAGGGGTAATTCAACGATAGACATTAGCGACTTATCAAGCGGCGCATACTTTTTGAAAGTGAATAGCGGAAATAAAAGCGCAACTAAAAAAATATTTGTAACCAAATAACAACCTAAACCAACGGGGCGAAACCCCGTTGGTTTTCTTAAAAATAATAACATGAACAATTTCTTATTTGCACTATCTCTTACTGTTTTGATGTCATGCCATTGCACAAAAAAAGCAACGGAGAACAATACCACTAACAGCGAACAAACTACCGAATCTATTTATCGCTTCAATGTTTCATTCTTTAGCATTGGTTCTGGAATAAACGGTAGGGCGAAACAACAGTATTTGGATTTCATAAAAGAGTATGAAGTCAAGAACAAAGTAAAAGTAGAGTATGAAGTTGCTAATTGGGGAAAAGAAGGTGAAACAGATTTTTGCTTCAAACTTTCAGGACTAAATACAGAGGAACAATCTAAATTCATTTCGGACAGTAAAGAGCTTTTGAAGAACTCGAAAAATGTTCGCTACTCTGAGAATGTGACATGCAAAAACAAGCGCAACTAACGGACAGCTTATCGCTTAACTGACAAGATAAAGCAGCCGCTTTTTGAAACACAGGAAAAACAATTTTCGGTTAGGCAACTATCGAGAGGTTGTTATATTTTAACTATTAACATTGGTGGGGAAATTAATACAAAAAATAGTGCTCGTTTAACATCAGGAGCGCGTAAAACATCCACACCGCTGCCAACAACGGCTTTACGGTTAGGCGTTACACTGAGCTTGTCGAAGTGCGGGCGGAAGTATTATTTCAAGGGAAGAATTTTCTAATAAAACTAAAAAATATAATGTAAATTTGCTCTTTGTAAACCGCCCAACGCAAAGCCTTTTCCGTTAGCGGTCATTCCCCATTTTTCGACCGAAAATAAATTCTCGAGCTAACGGGAGAGCCATCGGGCAGACAATACACACTACATTTGAAGCGGCTCATTGCAAGACCCTTCTAAGCATTGGTGCGTTATAGCTCGTGCGTCATTCTGGTTGGAATGTAAAAAGTCCCGATTCCCAGTCGGGACTTAGTGATAAATTCAGTGGTGGAGCTTTCGCTACCCCGTTCAGAATAATTTACAGTGCAAAGATACATTCTCTTTGAGCCATTTTTATTAACCTATAAAAAATAGAAAAAATGGAAAAACAAAAATTAGCAATGGACATTATCAACCCGCATTGTGCAGGCATTGATATTGGCAGTCGCAGCCACTTTGTTGCGGTGGGACAAGACTTAGAAGATGTTAAAGAGTTTGGGGTGTACGCTGATGACCTGACCGACATTTGTGTGCATCTAAAAGAGCATGATGTTACTTCTGTGGCTATGGAAAGCACAGGAAATTATTGGCAAAACCTCTATGTAGAACTCATTAAACACGGTTTTGATGTAACCCTTGCCAATGGCAAATTCACTAAAAACATCAAGGGCAAAAAAACGGATGTGAAAGATGCCCGGTGGATACAAAAACTACCCAGTATAGGTTTATTGACAAGCAGTTTTTTACCCGATGAAACCACCGAAAAGTTACGCACCTATTGCCGGCAAAGACAAAATATGCTCACGCTTGCTGCAGAAGCATCGCACAAAATGCAGAAATATCTTAAAATACTCAACTTTCGCTTGGATGTAGTAGTCAATGATATTTGCGGATTGACGGGAATGGCAATCATCACCGATATCTGCAAAGGAAATCTCGACCCTGAAAAACTTTCCGGACACCGACACGGTAACTGCAGAAAATCCAAAGAAGAGATATCCAAAGCCTTGAAAGGAAACAATCGTGAAGATTACCTGTTCGGGTTGAAGCAAGAATTAGAATCATACCAATTCTATCAAAAGAAAATTGCTGAATGCGATAAACAAATTGGAGCCTTTCTCAAACAGCAAATCAATACATATCCTGAAAAAAGAAACTCAAAACAACCGACAAAACGCATAAGAGAATAAACAAAAAATGCAATCAAAGGAATTGACCTCAATCAGGCTTCTTTTCAATACTTTGGTGGGGTTGATTTAATGAACATTGAGGAATGAGTCACGCCACAGTGTTAAGCATTATCAGCGAAATTGGACCTGACGGCTTTCATAAGTTTGAAACTGCAAAACATTTTACAAGCTGGCTGCGACTTGCTCCAAACAACAAAGTAAGCGGAGGGTAAATTACTCAGTTCAAAAACAAAAAAAGAAAACTAAAATTAGTAGCAAGAGTCAAAAAACAAATCGCTAAATTTGCCCTGACTAATGAGGACTTAGGATGCGTAATAACTTGATTCTGAACAGTAATATAAAACGTTAGTCAGAATTGTAAAACCACCCACAGCCAACAAACACTAATATGACAAAGGAACAAGAATTATATATTGCAATCGGACAAAAATTAAAAGGCACCGAACAAAGTCAAATGTTTGGGAAGCCTTGTTTTAAAATAAACGGAAAAGCATTTATCTGTTTTTTTCAAAACGAAATGGTGTTTAAGCTGGCAGGTGAAAAGCATTCAGAAGCTTTAAGTCTAGACGGTTCCCATTTATTTGACCCATCTGAAAAAAAACGACCAATGAAAGAATGGGTTCAAATCCCGTTTGATTATAAGGATGATTGGGGAAAATACGCTAAAGCAGCTTTAAAATATGTAGGTAATTAATATAAAAATGAAGACTTCTTTAAAAGTAGATAACATTCTGCGGCAAATCAACGAATCGACCAAACTGGGCGACTTACGTAAAATGGCAAAAGAAATTAAAAAAGACCACGCTTTAGCTATGGAACTTTGGTCTTCGGATGATTTTTTACCTCGACAATTGGCAATATTGATAATGGACAAAAATCAACTTTCACAACAAACAATTGATGTATTATGCAACGACATCTGCCAACACAACGAATATGAAAGACTACAGCTCATCGATTGGCTTATGGCAAACCAACTTGCCAAAGTCAAAGCAACTATAACTTTAATGGAATCTTGGGAAAATAGTCCACTACCACTACAAAGACGCATTTTTTGGTACTACCAAGGAAGATTGCGTTGGGTCGGCCAAACCCCACCTGAGAACACCGAATACCTACTTTCTAAAATAGAAAAAGGGATTGAAAAAGAAAATCCTGAAGTACAATAGGCAATGAATTTCACCGCAGGATGGATTGGGGTTTATGATAAGCAATATCGAAAACGTTGTATCTCTATTGGTGAAAAAACAGGATTGTATAAAGGCAAAATGGTATCCAAAGGCTGTACGCCGGAATATTTACCAGAGTTTATCGCAATGGAAGCCGGTAAACGAAATTTATAAATAAATTAATCCAGAAAAACAATGAACAAAGAAGTAACAGAATACATACACAATGCTCCAAATGAACAAAAGGAAATTATGGAAATAGTACGGAACTTAATTCATCAAACCGTGTCGAATGTAACGGAAGAGTTCAAATGGAGCAGACCAATTTTTAAAACGGCTAAAGACTTTGCTTATCTGCAATCAAATAAAAACCACGTCAATCTTGGGTTCTATAGTGGTTTTGAAAAACTGAACGACCCTAATAATTTGTTAGAGGGAACAGGAAAAACAATGCGACACATAAAACTGAAAAAGACTGCTGACATTAACACCAAACTTTTAGAAGAATGGTTCACTATTTTGGTTAAAGAATAAAGTTCAGAACTAACAATGATAACAACGAACCGCTAACAATGGCAGCCGTTGCACAACTCAAATTTTATTTAGGTGGTTTTTGGGCTAAACTGCCCGCCGTAGCTACATTTACCGCGTTTTAGGCAAGTATCAACTTTGAATTTTGAAGGCCTAAGTTTTAGCCTGTTACTTCCGGATAAAATTGCATTTTAGATATTTTTCGGATAAATTTACGCCCTGTTTTTTATCCGGATTAAATTTAGACAACCCACTTCAAAACATACTTCCTCCGGATTTGTTAAAGACAAAAAAGGCCCCAAATTACCTCTATTTATAACTTAAACGTAAATTTGATGAAAAATTATGGCTTTTAAACAGACTGTTGTTAGCAATAACTGTTTGACAAAGTATTCGGCCAAAAAAATAATATAGTTATGAACAGAAAAGAATTTTTTCAAAAAACAATTTTAGGATTAACAGCCATGAGCACATTAAGTAGTTTAAAAACATTTACCGATACCCTTCCTTTACAAAGTAAAAGAATGCCGGTATTGTTTACCTCGCATGGAAACCCAATGGATATTCCAATGACAAAAGAGCAGCGACCGTTTTGGAACGAGTTGTTTAAACTTGGAACTACCTTACAAAAAGACTTCGAGGTAAAAGCAGCATTGGTAGTATCGGCACATTGGTGTACCAAAGGAACCTTTGTAAATATTTCATCAGAACAAAAACAGATATATGACTATTACGGTTTTCCGGAGGAGTATTACAAAGTATATTATAAGGCCAAAGGAGCGCCGGATATAGCGCATGAAGTTAAAAAAATTGTTCCCTCGATTACAGAAACCTCTGATTGGGGTTTAGACCACGGAGCCTGGCCAATGCTTATGCACTTGTTTCCGAATGGTAATATTCCGGTTTTTCAGATGAGCATTGATTATTATGCAAAGCCCGAATACCATTACGAGTTAGGAAAGCAGCTAAAATCATTACGAAACAAAGGCGTGTTAATTATAGGCAGTGGTTCTCTTATTCATAATCTTAGGCTTGCCGGACAAAAAATGAGGCAGAATGATAGGACACCCTATGGTTGGGAAATGGAATATGATGCCTGGCTAAAAAAACAAATTGATGAAAGAAATTTTGCCAATATTATAAACTACGAAAACAGCCATAAGCTTGGCATGTTGGCAGCACCAACACCAGACCATTATGTGCCTGTTCTGTATAGCTTAGGAATGACTGACAGCACTGATGATATTCGTTACTTTTACGAAGCGCCCCCCTCGTTACCTGCTTTTAGCGAGCGGAGTTTTATTATTCAGTAAGGCTAAGCATTCAACAAAAAAAATACTTGACGTACAAAACAAAAGAAACTACTATTTGATGCGAAAGTGGGGGTAAATCCGAAAACTAATGCGACTATTTTGCCAACTTCTCCGGATAGTATTTAAGGTCGCTGCACTATAACACAACGGGCAAGATTAACATCTTTGATGTATCGCAGGCCTAAAAAAATCCGGATACTATAAATTTGCAAACAAATAAAATAAAAATTTATGTAATAACTATTTGCCGGTTTAGCGACAAATTAAGTCGGGTTTTCCTACTTTTACCTCTAAAATAAGTAGCGCTGTAAATTTTGGCCATTAGCCAAAAAAATAAATCCAATGGAAAAAGGAAGCAATAACAACAAAACAACAGTGATTGTAGCAGCCATAGGCGCTTTTGCAACCATAATAGCCGCAGTAATTGGCAAATATGATATGAATGCAGACAAGTCACCCCCTAAAGTATCTGTTGATACAACTGTTGTGGAGGGCGAAAAATGCAAGTTACAAAAAATCAGGAATTTACCAACCTTCCCCCTGCATCAAACGCCAACACCAATAAAACCGTCCAAGCTTCACCAATAGATAAGGAGGAAAAAGCTGCTGCAAATTCCGCAGAAACTAAGGAGGCAACTAACCCCCAAAAAGTATGGGAAGAAAATGAAGTGCTGCAAAAGCCCGAATTTTTAAATGGCGGTAGGCTTGCCATGCTTAGGTGGATAACGAAAAACATGCGTTACCCCGCCATAGCCAAAGAAAATGGCGTTGAAGGAACAGTAATATTAAAATTTACAGTAGAGGAAGATGGTTCAATAGCTAATGTTCAAACCATAAAAGGGGTTGACTACCCTAAAATAGAAATTAACTCAGGCGATAAAACCCAATACAACGAGAATCCGGCAAAGGGCTCTTTAGAAGAGGAGGCAATAAGATTGGTTCAAACCATGCCTTAATGGAAACCAGGCGGGCAAAAAGGCCAAAATCTGCGGGTTTCTTATACTTTGCCCATCCGATTCAGGCTTTTATAAAAGCACGGAGAATTGATTTTTTGAAATTGAGAGGGAGCAGGGGGGACTTGTAAATCAAGTCAGGGACGATTGCGGTATTACGGTGACTCGCCCTCATTGAAAAAAAATTTCAAGTATCTAACCTGAATACAAAAATATGTCTTTAGAGGAATACAATTCATTAAATGCTACCCAACATGAATTATCTTCAAAAATTAATGAAAAAAGATTGGATTCTGCCATAGAAAAATTAAAAAGTGAAAACTCCTATCAGAAAGAGCTCGTCGAACTGTGAAATATATTTTTGTGGACGAGTATTGAGAAGACTATTTGTATTGCCAGAAAAATGATCCTAAAATGGTAGCCAAAATAAATAATTTGTTGAAAGAGATTGCCGGACAACCCTTATGAACCAAAATTTGCCTAAGCCATCAACTTATTGTATCTTTGTGGCATAATTTTGTTTTATTATATCCGGATATTTTTTCCGCTGTTTTCCCCATTTTACTTGCCTTCTTTATTTACCTTATATGCTCGAAATTGCCCTGTTGCGTGCAAACCCCAACTTTGTGCGCCAACGCCTTACCGTAAAAAACTTTGCCGACCTGCATTTTGTCGATCAAATTATAGAAATTGATGCCCAACGCCGCAACCTGCAAAAACAAGTAGATGAAATTTTATATCAAAATAAAACCTTAGCCGACCAAATTGGTGCGCTATACAAAACAGGCAAACGCAGCGAGGCCGACGAACTAAAAAAACAAGTTGCCGAACTAAAAATCCAAGCTGCCCTTTTAGAAGAACAAATGCAAGTAGCCGAAACCAAACAAAATGAGTTAATGGTTTTGCTGCCAAACCTTCCTCATGCTTCGGTACCACAAGGCAAAACCCCAGATGACAACAAAATTGTCAAACAATGGGGTAATGTGCCCGATTTTAACAACAATGAAGCTACGCCCCACTGGGAACTTTGCGAAAAATACAATTTAATGAGCCTTGAATTGGGCGTTAAACTTACCGGAGCTGGTTTTCCGGTGTATTTGGGTAAAGGTGCTAAACTACAGCGCGCCCTTATCGCCTTTTTTTTAGACCAAGCTATCGCCGCAGGCTTTAACGAGGTAATTCCGCCCCTGATGGTAAACCAAAACAGCGCCTACGGCACGGGGCAACTACCCGACAAAGAAGGGCAAATGTACCACGCCACCTTAGACGACCTCTACCTGATACCAACCGCCGAAGTACCAATTACCAATATTTATCGCAACGAAGTTGTAAAACAAGCCGATTTGCCTATTAAAATGGTCGGTTATACGCCCTGTTTCAGGCGGGAGGCCGGCTCGTATGGCGCGCACGTGCGAGGCTTAAACCGCGTACACCAATTCGATAAAATTGAAATAGTACAAATAGCACATCCCGAAAAATCCTACGAAATATTAAACGAAATGGTGCAACACGTAGAGGGTTTACTGCAAAAACTGCAATTACCCTACCGGATACTGCAATTATGCAGCGGCGATATGTCGTTTGCTTCGGCACTCACTTACGATTTTGAAACTTACTCGGCAGCCCAGCAACGTTGGCTCGAGGTTAGTTCGGTGTCAAACTTCGAAACTTTTCAGAGCAACCGGATGCAAACCCGCTTTAAAGATGCCAAATCCGGAAAAAATATATTGGTGCACACTTTAAACGGCAGCGCCCTTGCCCTGGCACGTATAGTAGCTACCTTGCTCGAAAATAATCAAACGCCAAACGGAATAATTATACCCGAAGTTTTGCGCTCCTATACAGGCTTCGATATAATAAATTAAAGAAGGCCAAAACAACAGTTATTTGTATTGAAATATTTTCTTGTTAGCTCAATTATAAATATAGATAGTTTGTTATGATTGAAGTATTTAAAGGATTGGTAGCCACCGTAGTTGTTGGTGTTATTGCTTTTATTTTGGTGTTACTGCTTAACCGCAATCCGGATTTTTTAACTGGAATATTAAAAAAACAGCCTAAACCGCCCACAGAAACGCCTGCTAATCCACCCGTAGAGGCTCCACCTGCTACAGACCCTACCACCCAAACAAATACACAGCCTACGCAGCATTTGCCAACTGAAAATACTAATCCAACCGATAGCCATACGCCACCACCCACCACCGAGAATACGCCTTCCAATACTAATACTACCGATACGCAACCTTATACCCCTGCCACCGATGATACACCACCGCGCAAAGGCGATGGCGATTTTTTAATACAGTTAAGCGTTTTAGACGGTGCAGTGCAGGGAAAAGCCAATTTGCAGCAAAAATTAGCCAAATTTGGCGAACTACAAGAAGATTTTACCGATGCTGGCCAGCGCCGGCTGCTTATTGGCGACTATCAAACAAAGGAGGAGGCAGAGGCAGCAGCTAAAAAAATCCGGAAATTGGGCTTTCCCAAGGCGTTTGCCATTGAAAAGTCCGGATTATCGCCAGCAACAATGTCGCAAAAAAATACTGTTTCGAGGGCAGGTAATTATTATATAAAATTAGGGTCATTTACCAATCCACCCTTAGAGAAGTTTACTGCTTTTGCTGATATTGGAAAAATTACTACCCAAAAAAATACCGATGGCAGTACTTTGGTATTTTTGGGTAAGTTTACTGACCGGCAAAAAGCAAATGAAGCACTTTACAAAGTAAAAAAACAAGGCTTGAAAGATGCGTTTATTATGCCCGAAAGCGAAAAACAGCGCGCCGCTAACTGGTTGGTGGTAAAAAACGACTGTGCGCCGGTTATTGCCGGATTAACCTATATGGTGCAGGTTGAGGCAAAAAAACAATTAGCATTAAATAATTATGTTGGCTTAAAAAATATTGGCTCGGTTTACGCTACCTGGTGCGAAAACGATCAATTAAATAAAATATTATTAGGCCCTTTTGCCAATAAAACCGAGGCCGATAAAGCCGCAAAGCAAGTAAAAAACAAAGGATTTAAGCAGGCATTTGTACGCCAGATTTCGGCGGGTAACGGCACCAAAAGCCTTGATGCTTGTTATTAATAATAATTGATAATTAAAATTTGTAACTGCAAACTAAAATGATATCTGTTGTAGAAGCCGCCTCGCTAATAACCCAGTATTGCCTGCCCTTACCCAAAATTACCACAACTCTTGCAAATGCCTTTGGCTGTTATTTGGCCGAGCCGGTGCTGTCGCCCACCAACTCGCCCCCTTTTGACCAGTCGGCAATGGATGGCTTTGCTTTGGCCTACAGCCATACCGCCATTGACCAACCTGTACCACTGCAAGACGAAGCACCCGCCGGCCTTACCCAGCCACAAACCCTCGAAAAAGGCAAAACCATCCGGATATTTACCGGCGCACCTGTGCCTCAAAATGCCGATACAGTTATTATACGAGAAGATGTATTGGAAAATGATAATTCCATAACAATAAAACCCGAAAAATACCAGCATGGAATAAATATCCGGAAAAAAGGCTCTCAAATTGAAGCGGGTGCCATTGCCGCTCCTGTTCATACAGCTTTAAATGCCGGCACTATTGGCTTTTTGGCTTCCTTGGGGGTTAATGAGGTGGTTGTTCATGCTAAACCCGTTATAGGTATAGTTGTAACAGGGCAAGAATTAGTACAGGCCAACAAACAAGCGACATTGCAATACGGGCAAGTTTTTGAAAGCAATAGTATTACCTTGCAAGCTGCACTTAAACAGCATCATTTTGAGGCCGCCGAAGCAAACACCGCTCCCGATGATTTGGATGCATTAAAACAATTATTTGCCCAAACTTTGGCTAAAACTGACGTAATGCTTGTTACAGGGGGGGTGTCGGCGGGTAATTACGACTATGTTCCTCAAGCACTGCAAGCTATTGGTGTAACCATTGTTTTTCATAAGATTGCGCAAAAACCCGGAAAACCTATATTGTTCGGTGTTTTTGGCAATAAATTAGTGTTTGGATTGCCCGGAAATCCGGCCTCGGTGCTAACCTGTTTTTACCAATATGTTTTGCCCGCTTTGCAAACATTAATGGGCAGCAAACAAGCATTTGGTCAAACAATAAGTGTTCCCTTGTTACACAATTTTTACAAAAAAGGCTCACTCACCTGTTTTTTTAAAGGTCAGCTAAAAGAAAATGGCGTAACATTGCTCGACGACCAGGAGTCGTATAAACTAAAGCCGTTTGTAACAGCAAATTGTTTGGTTATACTGCCCGCCGCAAAAAATCAATTTGATGCCGGAGACTTGGTGAACATTACCCTAATTAACTAAAGACGGCGATTTAACGGCTACTTGAACCCAATTTTGCAAGCCTATCAAACGCTGATAAACTTTGTTGGAGGTAGTGTGCTTAGAACTGCCACTAACGGCAACGCGCACCTTGTTTTCGGAATTGGGGTTGTCGTTGTCGAATAAAATTTCGAGCGCTATTCGTTGGGTTTGTTTGTTGTTTTTTGGCAAGGGGTAGTTTAACTCGTAAGGGCCGTATAAATTATTGCCCGATAAATACCGATGCAAATCTAATAATTGGTCTTGGTTAAGCGTAACGGTTACTGAATCGACTTGGTTGTTTTGGCCATTTCTTCCGGAAATTAGTTTTAGCTTGTTTTGAGTATCTAACTCGGCAAGGCTAAATAATACGCCTGCTTCACTGCTATCAAGGAAAAAAAGCGCTAAATTGTTTATTGCTAAAACTGGATTGCCGGCGTTAATTTGGTTGGTGTCTTTTGCTGACTTGTTTGAACTTTGCCCACATCCGGCATCAATAAATACTATTAACACTCCGGAAAGTATAACGCACGCGGGCAAATACTTCCGGAAAAGGAATTTATTAATAATGACCATTCTTTTTTAGCAAATATACCCTAATTTTAATGAATGCCTGCTAATTTTGGGCGATATTGCCGGATAAGTGCATACGAGCCAAAAAATAATCCGGAATAAACAAGGTCGCCTAAAATGCTCATCCGGAAAAAAGGAACAGCATCGGTATAAGATTTAATTAGGCCTTGCCAACCGTAGTTGCCATAAACCAACCAATGCGCAAAATTTGTTATAATAAAAAAGGCTAATGCGCAACACAAGGCGCCACCTAATACATTTTGCCAGCGAATATTGGGTAAATAACTGCCAATGAACACCGAAACAGCTATGGCGGCATAAACCGTAAACATAAGTGGGTGGTAGCCAGGCCAGTTGCTAAAATGTGTTAAATATTGTAGGTGTAAAATGCTGTCGGTGGCAAACATACAAAGAACGGGTGCAAGGTAGGCCAATATCCGGTTTTGAAACATAGCACCCGCAAACAAGGCCAAAGCGCCAACCGGTGCAAAATTGTACGGATGAGGATACAGTCGGGCTATAATAGTTATTACTAAAACGCCAACTAATAACAACCAGGTATATGTTGTTTGAGTTTGTAAACTGTGTTTCATATAATAGTTAGAATGAGATAAAATTGCTAATTTTGCACAAAATTAACAAACTACAGTCAATTTGAGCTATATTTTTTTTAAAAATTACCTTTTTGGCTGCTTAATTAGCTCCAACCTTTTTTCAGATTGCTTGCTTTTTGCAAAAAAAACACTTTTTATAAATTTAAAATAATTAATAGACATTATACTGTAAAAATGAAAAATTTCATTCTTCTTTTTGCCCTAATAATTGGGCTGTTTTTTGTGGCCTGTAATAGCGGCTCTCCAAATGCTTCTAAAACTGATGGGCCTGCTGAAATGTTAAACCCCAAAAAAGATACAAGCAGCAATGCACCAGCTAACGCAACTATTCCGGATGCTAAAATGGGCGAGTCGCAAAGGCGCACAGATAAGAATCCGCTCGACACTGCTAATCGTGCCCAAGTCATGGAGCAGCGGCGCAAAATGATGCAATCGCTTAGCGATGATCAAATTGAACGCCAGGCAAGGAAAGTAGGCGAAAGCTATTGCAGGTGCAATACCAAACAAGGCGACGAAAAAACAAAATGCCAAGAGGCAGCCAACCGCTCTTTGCAAAACTTAGACAAACTTTTTTCAGAAAAACAGATAATACTTTTCACAAAAACTTTTGAGCTAACAAAAGAAAGGTGCAAATAGGCTGGCCCTATTTTGCTATTTATTTTGCCTAAGAAAAAAATAAATTGCCTTGTATTTTAACTGGGTGCAAATAAACGATAAGTTGTTTTGTATCCAGTTTTTTATTTTTTGCCACAATTACTTGTATGGAAAAAGCTATTAGCTTGAAATATTGGGCTATGTTAATTTTGCTGGCTCTTATTTGGGGTAGCTCGTTTATTTTTATTAAACGCGGCTTGGTTGCCTTTTCGTTTTACGAGGTGGCTTGCCTTCGCATGTTTTTTACTTTTTTATTTGTTTGCCCTATATTTTTACAAGGCCGCTGGGTGCGCAAAATTACCGCCCGCGATTGGGCTTTAGCTCTTGTTGTGGCCTTGACGGGCAGTGGTATTCCGGCGTTTTTGTACCCGTTGGCTCAAACACATATAAGTAGTGCTGCGGCAGGTATTTTTAATGCGCTAACGCCTTTGTTTACCTACGTAGTAGGTTTGTTGGCTTTTGGTGTTCTGTTTTATTCAAATAAATTAATAGGGGTTTTATTGGGTTTTGCCGGTGCTGCCGGATTAATGGCGTTTGGGCAGGGGCTAACACCTGCCACCGATAACCGGTACGGAATTTTTGCCATTTTAGCCACTGTTTGTTATGCAATTAGTGCCAACACTATTAATCGTTATTGTAGCCATATACCTGCCCCAAGGCTAACTGCAATGGCTTTTGCTAGTTTAGTGCCTGTTTCGGGGGGGTATTTATTGGGATTTTCTAATGTAGCACATCGCATTATGTACGAGCCTGCCGCAAGTACTTCGGCGTTTTATCTTTTGCTATTAGCTTTGTTTGGCACTGCCTTGGGCAGTATATTTTATTTTAAACTAAACCAAGAAACAACACCCTTGTTTGCCTCAACTACAACTTATATTATGCCCATTACTTCAACTTTGTGGGGCTGGAGCGATGGTGAGCCTATTGACTGGGCGTATCTTCCTTGTTGTTTGCTTATATTGTTAGGAGTTTATTTGGCTGCAAAAAAATAATAGACAAAAAAAACCTGTCAATCTATAAGAAATGGCAGGTATTTAAGTTGCCAATTAAATAAACAACAACAATAACTTAACCGCGTTTAACCCTTATTTATAGTTAAGTTGCATCAATAAAAAGGTGTAAATTTTGGCAATCTCAGCTAACGGTTTGTAGCGCCCCGATGCGCCGCCGTGTCCGGCCTCCATGTCGGTGTACAACAAAATTAAATTTTGGTCGGTTTTTGCAGCCCTGAGTTTGGCTACCCATTTTGCTGGCTCCCAATATTGTACTTGCGAGTCGTGGTAGCCTGTTAAAACAAATATTGCCGGATAGTTTTTAGCTTCAACATTGTCGTAAGGTGAATAGCTGAGAATATAGTCAAAATCATCCGGAATATTTGGGTTGCCCCATTCATCGTATTCGCCGGTTGTTAAAGGCAATGTATCGTCAAACATGGTTGTTACCACATCTAAAAAAGGAACTTGTGCAATAATACCTTTGTATAAATTAGGAGCCATGTTTGCGATTGCGCCCATTAGCAAACCACCTGCGCTGCCGCCCATGGCAAAAAGTTTTTCCGGATGTGCGTAGCCATGCGTTATTAAATGTTTTGAGCAGGCAATAAAATCGGTAAAAGTATTGCGTTTGTGTTTTTGCCGCCCCGCTTCGTACCAAGCCCTACCCAATTCTTGCCCGCCTCTAATGTGGGCAATGGCAAACACAAAGCCCCTGTCGAGCAAACTTAGCCGGCTTGGCGAAAAATAAGCATCCATAGAAATTCCATACGAGCCGTAACCATATTGCAGCAAGGGTGCAGTGCCATTATTTACCGGTGTATCTTTGTGATAAACTAAGGAAACCGGAATTGCCGCACCATCGTTAGCACTTACCCAAATACGCTCTGATTTATAATTGCTTGGATTATGCCCCCCCGGAATTTCTGTTTGTTTGATCATCTTTAGCTCCTTAGCAGCCGGGTAATAGTCGTAATAAGTTATTTGCGTTGTTAATGAAGTATAAATAATTCGTATATTATCGGTGTGGTACATGGCGTGCCCTGCATTTTGAACCATGTAAACACTATCGTTAAAAGTAATAGCATGGTTGTAACTGCCCTTTTTGTCAATAATTTCAATTTGGGTAGAGGCGTTTGCCCTTGTTTGAAGCACTATAAAATCGCTAAAAACGTCAAAGCTTTCTAAATAGGTGCTGGTTGGGGGGTAATAAAAATCTTCCCATGCATCAAAATTGCCCATCGCTTGGTCGGGGCAAATCATCAAATGAAAATTTTCTACTTTTTTATTGGTATGAATGTAAAAAAGTCCTTCTTCGGTGTGGTCGGCTACATATTCGTGGTTGGCCTGGCGCGGCAGCAAGCTTTGCACTTGGGCATTAGGCTCGTCTAAGGCATAAAATAAATTTTCGCTCGATGTGGTTGAGACACAATAAATAACCAAGAATTTTTTTGAGGAAGTTTTGTGCAAGTGAAGACTAAATGTTTCATCTTTTTCTTCGTAAATAAGTGCATCTTCGGTTTGAGGCGTGCCCAATATATGTTTCCAAACCTGATATTCCCTTAGTGTTTCCGGATTTCTTTTACAATAGAAAATGCTCTTCGAGTCGTTGCCCCAAACAGATCCGGGCGATGCCATTTCTAAAGCATCCGGAAGTAAATCGCCTGTTTTTAAATCCTTTATCCGGATAGTAAAATTGTTTCGGCCAACACTATCCAAGGCAAATTTCAGTAAACTTTTATCAGGACTGTCGCTTGCACCAATTACAGCACAATATTTAGTATAAATTTTGCTTAGCGCATTTACATCTAAAGTTACCTCTTCGGGCATTTCGAGATTTTGTTTTTTGCGGCAATAAATTGGGTATTCGCCCCCTTCAACGTATTTGCTATAATACCAATATCCTTCTTTAAAAAAGGGTGGGTTTTCTTCATTTGGGGGGATGCGCCCCTTAATTTCTTCAAAAATGGTATTTTGTAGCGCTACGTACGGCTCAAAAACTGCCTTTGTATAGTCGTTTTCGGCCTGTAAATACGCCAAAACGTCGGGCGAGTCGCGTTCGCGCAACCAAAAATAGTTGTCAATGCGTTGTTTATTGTGTTGCGAATGAGTATAAGGTTGTATTTTTGCCTTTGGTGGGGTGGGGTGCATGTTTAATATGTTTGAGGGCAAAGGTAAATCTTTGTCGTAAAATAAATTCTAAAACTAATTTATTATTAACACATAATTAGTAATATTGTTCCCAAAAAGAGCTATTTCTAAGCCTTAAAATTCTAATTACTACAATGTATCTGAACCGAAAAAATAACAATTTTAAAAAAATAGGCTTTTCTTGTTTTTGGTTGTGTTATTGTTCCTTATTTTTGCAGGCACAAAACAATAATTTTAGCTTTACTGCGCAATATGGCTTGCCTAATACAACAGATGCGGTATGTACTTTGTTGCCAATAAATGCAAACAATTTGCTGGCTGTTGGCTTTACAAATGCCTTGCAAACGGAGGAAGATTTTTACTGGTGGCTAATAGAAAAATCATCCGGAAATATAATAAGCCAATACCAGTTGCCATTGCCGGGCAATCAAACGGCTGTTGATGCTGCCACTGACTCCGAAGGCAATATTTTTATTGCGGGGTTTGTCGGTGAATTAAATGATAGCAAGGCCTTAATTACAAAACTCAAACCCGATGGCAATTTGTTATGGAAATATGAATGTGATTTGCCGAAAGCAAACACCGCAGCCGTAAAAATGGTAATCACTGCAAAAGATGAGGTTTTTGCGCTTGTAAATGCCGATTTTCCGGATAAAGGTTACAAACCCTACTTGCTTCATTTAACTACAAACGGCGAGGCAAATTTAACTCCAATTGATGTTCAACACCAAGCGCAGTTGTATTCAATTTGGCTTTCCGATAAAAGCGAGCTGCATGTGGCAGGTGCGTACCAAAATACAACAAACCTTGTTAATTACACCTACTATGCGGTGCTAAATTTTAGCGGCAATTTGTTGGCCGAACATTTCTACGAAATGGGTGGCTATTCGCATGCAACACAAATAATTGCCCAGCCCGATGATGGATTTGTTTTATCCGGATTTACGACTGCCAAACAGGGCAATATCAACCACAACCCGTATTTACTGTGGCTAAATGACAACGCCGACTCAACGCAGGCAATCATTTACACGTCTTCAACGGTGGCTTTGTATAATAGCAATTACCTTCAAAAAACAACCGGGTTTATAACACAAGCAAATTACGGTAACAACCAAAATTATTATTGGTATATCAACGCACATGTTAACAACCAGAATTACCCGCCGCAGTCGCACCCCCTTGTTTTGCAAATTTTACCCGATGGTTCATTACTCAGCACCAAACAATTGTTTGATAGCGGTGCAACGATTATTTCATCCGGATTTGCAACTGCTGACGGAGAAATATTTTATTCCGGAACTACCAATTTAAATCCGGATGCTGGTTTTGATGCCCTTGTTTCTGCCCAAAGCATAGCCAACGGCGACAGTGTGCTGTGGTCGAAATTGTACGGCGAAGCCGGCGGCATTAACAGCGAAGCGGCTTTTTATTTACTTCACACAGCAGACGACGGCTTTTTGATGGTAGGAAATTACAGAACAACAAGTCCGCTGCAAACCGATGGTATGCTGGTAATCAAAACCGATGCCGAAGGAAAAGTAGAATGGCAAAAAAACTTTGAACAAGAGGGGGGTAGTCTTACAGGCAGAGGTGTAGCAGAAACAGCCACCGGATATGCGTTTATGGCCTATAAATATCATGATAAAGAAAATAATTACAAGGTTATTACCACCGATTTTGAAGGCAATATACTTTGGGAGAAAGAATATTACAGGGGTGTTCTTAGTTTGGTTGGGGGCGAACTGCACACCACCGCAGACGGCGGCTTGCTTATTGCTGGCTCTTATGCGTTAAAGCCAACTAATACGGATATGTATTTGCTTAAATTAAATGCTTTGGGCGATTCGCTATGGGCTAAAACTTATGGCGGCATCTATACCGACTACTTGTTTGGGCTGGGCTTGTGCGCCGATGGAGGCTATGTGCTGGCAGGTCGAAACCGCAGCCTTAAACCTGCCTGGGGCTTTAACGCCTATTTAGGCCGTACCGATGCTGATGGTAATTTGTTGTGGGAAAAAAGTTTTGGCAGTGATTTGGATGACCGTTTTTACGATGCTATTGAAACAAAAGATGGTGGAATTGTAGGTGTTGGATACGCTGCAAATCCCAAATATCAAAACGCACTTGATGCCCTGTTGCTAAAAACCAATGATACCGGCGATAGTTTGTGGGCTAAACAGATAGGACCAAAGCAAGAAGGGGCGTATTGGCTGACCTACAGGATAGTCGAAAACTTAGACAAAACACTAACCATACTGACCAATACCGACTCGGCAAATTTATCGTTTAAGCGCAATACCTTATTATACACTACTACATCTAAAGGCTTTGAAGTTAAAAACAAACCCTATGTACAAGGGCAAAATTCGGTGGGTACCGGACTTTGTTTGTTACCTAATGGCGGTTATGCTATTGCCGGCTATCTTACAAACGATAATAGTCAAAATATTTTTTTAATACGCACCGATTCGCTGGGTTTTGTTACTAATACAACGATTTTGCCGCAGCGACTAACCGAATTTAATTTCACCATAACTCCTAATCCGGTAAAAAATGGGCAGGTACATATTGCTGCCAGCTATAACGCATCTTTACAAAATTTACTGAAGGAAAAAATCTTCTTTCAGTTATGGTATCCGGATGGAAAATTGGCTTATGCAAAAACACTCCAAACTACGGCAGCCAATTTTAGTAATGAAAGGGTAGAATGGATGCTCGAGTTGCCCGCCCAATTACCGGATGGTATTTATGCTGCAAAAATTTTACATGCTCAAGGTCAATACAATACACAAATAGTAATTTTAAAATAACAAAGCGCTGGTATTCTTTATTTGCGGTAAAGATGCTGGTTTGTTTTAGAAGAAAAACAGCACCCAAAATGCAAAGACTGCGTTTTTGGGTGCTATTGGTTTATTTATTAATCTCCTCCGTATGAGTAGATTATGGCTTCTTAATTCAATGAATTATTCAAAGTTTAATCCGGCTTTTGTGCCTTGATCTCTTATGGTTTTTAACATCACCTCGTCTAAGGTGTTTTTTCCGGTTTTGGCCATTTCAGCTTGTTTTTCGGCAACATATTTACGGCGTTCGGTATCTAAGTCATTAATTTTTACTTGTATTTCTTTGCGCTTAACACTTTGGGTTTCAATATATTGTTTAATTTCATCTTTTGATTTGCCTTTTAACTCGCTTGGCAGGTCATCTTCAGCTAATTTTTCAATGCTTGCCGGGGCTGATTCGTAGGCATCAACGGCATCCCAGTCGTCATTTTTATAGGCAGCTTTCGATTTGCTGATGGCGCGTTGGGTGGCATTGGCTTTGCCATAAGATCCGGCATTATTGTCTTGCATAGCTTGGCGTTCTTTTTTGCTTATGCCATCGCGGCCAATGGCAATATAGGTGGAGTTAAGCTCTTGATTTAGGCGCAAAATTTCATCGTCTTGGGGGGCATCTACGTGTAAAATTTGGTTGTTTTGTTCAATATTAAAATACTTTCCGTTACCGCAGTCGGCGCCATCTTTCCAGCCTGTACGCACGCCTTCTTCGTAACTACCACAAAAGATGGTATTAATAATAATGCCCTTTTGAGTTGTTTTTTTACATTGTTCTTTAGGGTTGACGGGCCCTTGGTCAAATGGTTCGTTACCACAAATAAACATCATTTTAAGGTCGCGTTGGTCAGTACTCCACTCTAACTCGTCTGTCGAGGTGCGCATTACCCAACCGCAGTACTCTTCGCCGCCGTTTGTATTAAGGCCAAACAATTTTTCAGAAATTAAATCTAAATCGGCAGTTAGCGGCGCAATTTGTTTGATATATCCATATTTAGACGACAGGCGGTCATTTCCGTAATCGTACAAAGCAATTTTTATGTGTGGCGTTACGCCGCGTTCATTTTTGGCAAGGGTCAGCTCGTTTACCATTTTCCACAACTGCGATTTTGCTTGGTCAATTAAGCCGTCCATGCTATTGCTGGTATCTAATAAAATGGCAACCTCTATATTGTCGGCTTCATTGGGCTCATTGGGTGTTTTAACGGCGGCAATTTTTACAGTATCTTCGGCATTAACAACGTCTGTTTCGTTGTTGGAAAAGCCAGGATAAACTGCATTTTGTTTGCCTGGGTATGGATATTGATTTTGATTTTGCGTTTGCGTTTGCGTTTGTTGTTGTTGCTGATTAATTTGATTGCTATTGTTTTTACTGTTTGCAGGTGAAATTTGAGCTGTACAGCCTAAGCCCGAAAATGCAATTGCTAAAAGCAATAAAAAAGTGTTTTTCATAAAAAAAATGTTTTGTTTAAAATGCTGGTGTATGATTTTGTTAATTGAATTAAAAAAATTAAGTATTGTGCTCGCTTATAATGAGGCAAACAATTTGTTGAGCAATTGAAACTACCTCCGGAATAATTTTTCCGGATAGCTAATATCAATCAAACTCATTCTAATCTTTAGTATTTTGTTAGGTTGATGCTATGCTTTTCGCCGTTAGAACCTTCAAAAATCACAGTTAAATTATTTGGCTGCGATGGGTCAAACTGGTAAACAATACGCGAAGGATAGCTGCCTTTATCATTTTCGAAAACCAACGAATTGTTATTTGTAGTTTTGCCTTGCAAGCTTACTTTTTTTCCGGAGCCTGAATCGTTGAGTTCGTATATTAAGTCGCCATTTTTGGCTGAAACTAACTTAAAACTTTCGATATAAAGTGGTTTCCCATTTTTATCGGTGGTTTTTCCCGTTCCATTCAACAAATTTTCATTTTTTGTTAATTGCCATGTTTCAGTGTAGGCATTTCCCTGTAGGTCTGTCATTTTCCATTTGCCAGCCAACCATTCGGGGGTGGCACTTTCTATGTTCTTTTTCGATTTCGCTTGTTTTGTGTCTTTTTTTGTCTCCTCTTGGCTTGCTAAATTTTTATCGCCTGCATAATCATTCGTATCATCCTGAGAATTTGACAGCGCATACCGCGAGTTTGACGAAGCATAGTAGTTGTTTGTTGTAAGACCAGCGGCAGCCGGATATTCATTTATTATTTGCTGTTGTTGTTGTTGTTGAGGCTGTGGTGGTGCATTTCGGGCAGTTTCTGTTTCGGGTGCCATATCTTTTGCAGCTGCACTCCGTCCTTTTGGTACAGTATTACTACTTGAGGCTGCATCTCGGCTTACATTGCTTTCATCAAATTCTGCATCAGGTACAATAATTGGTACTGTTTTTAATTCGCTTTCAAATGATGGGCGTTTTGCATTACTTTGTGGTGTAGTAGTTTTGGGAGCGTTTAAATTGGGTAAAACAGGTTTTGGAGTTTCGCTTGATGCCTGGGTTTCGGTTGCGCTTGTGGTATTGGCGGCGCTGGCAGGGTTAGCTTCTTGCGAATTTGATTCAAGGTTTGCATTAGTACTAATTTCGTGGGGTAGGGCGGGGTTGTTTTCGCTGTTGATTGTTTTTTGTTCGGCAACAGCCTGACTTGGATTGCTTTGATTTATTACCCACCACGACAAGGGCAGCAAAACCAGAAGCACTATAGCTGCCGAAGCGGCAATTTTAAACCAGTTTTGGCTAAAACTTCCGGACTTGGGTGTGCTTGCCGTTGCAGCAGTTGCTGTGTCAGTTTGCTGCACTGCTGGATTAACGGCGGCGGCTACTGGCTCTTGCCCTTCTTGCTGGTTTACAGGTTGTACCCCGTCAAGCAGTTCCTCAAGCCTTTGCCATACCGCTTCTCGGGGCATTTGGTCAAAGCCATGCTGGTTCTCTTTAAATAAATCGTCTATATGTGAAGGATGTTTTGACACGGCAGGTTTGAATTGACATTTGCGATGAATGTAAATAAATTAGGCTTATTGCTGCAAATAGTAAATTATAGATTTTGGTTTTATAAGCGAAATAATGCTTTGTATAGAGTTGTTTGGGTTAGGCAATTTTTGATTGTCGTTGTTCAATTAAGCGTTGCAATACTTGCCGTGCTTTAAACAACTGCGATTTTACGGTATTAACACTAATTTGAAGTTCTTCGGCAATATCGGGCAAACTATATCCTTCTATTGCATATAAATTAAATACTGTTCGATATCCGGGCGGCAGGTAGTCTAAAAGTTTAATAATATCATTGGCTTGCAAAATACTTTGTGCTTCGGCTGCGGTGGCAATTTCGTGTGTGTTATTGTCTAATTCAATATATAAATGAGCTGTTTTTTTTTGTTTCCGCAAAAACATAAGCGATTCGTTCACCATTATTCGCCTAATCCAACCTTCAAAACTTCCTGAAAACTGAAACGTGTCAATTTTGGTAAAAACCTTTAAAAAGCCGGCCATCAACACTTCTTCTACGTCTGCCTCGTTATCAACATAGCGGCGGCATACCCCAAACATTCGCTTAGCATAAATTTGGTACAACTCGTGCTGAGCGTTGCGGTTGTTTGCTTTGCAGCCTGCTATAAGTTGGTCTTCGTTCACAAACGGTTAAATATTAGGCTTGTTTAAATTTATGAACCTTAGCTATTAATTTGTTTTGGCGGTAAAATTACAATTTTTGCCTTGTAAATAGCATCGCTGCCTTTTACAAAATTTATAGATGCACATTTACAATCTTGTGGGTGTCTCGTGCCTAATAATTTTTTCAAATTTTGTATTTTTTTCAGAAACTTAGCTGAAAGATTGCTAATCCGGATATTAATGGGGCATACATATCTCTCTTTGCCTGCCATTTTTTCCGGATTTTGAAATTGTCAATTTTTCGGTTTTATTTCTTGAAATTTTACCAAAATAACAAACATTATTCTTATCTTACGCCGTTTTTTCGGGTAAGTATAAAAACCCATTTTTAGAAAAGCAATTTAATTTAATTTAATAACCGTCAAATACATTTTTTTTATGAGTACTTTTGATAGTAACAAAATAAAGAACGTGGTTTTGCTTGGCCATGCTGGTTCGGGCAAAACCACATTAGCGGAATCCATGCTTTTTGAGGCGGGCGCAATTACAAGGCGCGGTAGCATTGAAGGGCAAAATACCGTTTCTGACTACCACACCTTAGAGCAAGAACGAAGAAATTCTATTTTTAGCTCTATTATGAATATGCAGTGGAAGGATAATAAAATTAATTTAATTGACACGCCCGGATTTGATGATTTTGTTGGCGAGGTTATTGCCGCCTTACGTGTTGCCGATACCGGCGTTATGGTGCTTAACGCCCAAAACGGCGTTGAGGTTGGCACCGAAATTATTTGGGATTATACCGAACAGTTTAAAACCCCAATGCTGTTTGTGGTAAACCAACTCGACAGCGACAAAGCCAATTTTGACGAAACGCTAAACCAGGCCCGCGACCGTTTTGGTAGTAAAGTAACCATAGTACAGTATCCGTTAAATTCAGGTCCAGCCTTTAATTCAATAGTAGATGTGCTTAAAATGGTTGTGTATAAGTTCCCAGCCAATGGCGGCAAACCCGAAAAACTGCCAATCCCCGATGCCGAAAAAGAAAAAGCCAACGAACTACACAACAACCTTGTTGAAACCATTGCCGCAAACGACGAAGGCTTAATGGAAATATTTTTTGACAAAGGCAATTTAGACGAAGAAGAAATGGTGAAAGGACTGAAATTGTCTATGATTCACCACGATATATTTCCGGTTTTTTGCTGTTCCGGAAAACAAAACATGGGCACAGGCCGAGTAATGGGCTTTATTCACGATATTGCGCCGGCAGCAGTAGATATGCCACCAATTCAGCGCGTTAGTGGTCAAACACTGTCTTGCGACCCCAAAGGATTTAAAACTTTATTTGTGTTTAAAACTTCAAACGAGGCTAATTTGGGCTTAATGACCTATTTTAAAGTTTGCTCGGGCACATTAAAAGCAGGGGACGAATTGACTAATTCTAAAACTGAAAATAGCGAGCGTCTTTCACAATTATACGTAGTAAACGGCAAAAACCGCAATCAAGTAAACGAGTTAGTAGCCGGCGATATTGGTGCTACCGTTAAACTTAAAAATACTGCCACCAACACAACCCTGTTCGAAAAAACACATCCATTCCATATTTCTCCTATCGAATTTCCCGAACCGCGAATGCAGGCCGCTATCCACGCCGAAAACTCTGCCGATATTGAAAAAATAGCCCAAGCCCTGCACGCCATCCATGTTGAAGACCCTACTTTGCTCATCGAAAACTCGCAAGAGCTTAAACAAATGATTATAAGTGGGCAAGGCGAACTTCACTTAAATATGGTTAAGTGGAAAGTTGAAAATACTACCAAAGCCAAATTCGAATACATTCAGCCCCGGATACCTTACCGCGAAACTATCCGCAAATCGGCGCAAACCCAATACCGCCACAAAAAACAATCGGGAGGAGCAGGGCAATTTGCCGAAGTTCACATGATGGTCGAGCATTATTACGATGGTATGCCCGAACCCGCCAATATGAACGTGCGCAGCACCGAAGAAATACAATTGGATTGGGGCGGAAAACTTGTATTTAAAAACTGTGTTGTAGGCGGCGCCATTGATACCCGGTTTATGAGTTCCATAATGAAAGGTATAATGGAGCGAATGGTCGAGGGGCCACTTACCGGATCGTATGTACGCGATGTGCGCGTGTGCGTTTACGATGGAAAAATGCACCCCGTTGACTCAAACGATAACGCCTTCCGGATCGCCGCCCGGTCTGCATTCCGCGATGCATTCAAACAAGCCGACCCACAAATTTTAGAACCTATTTACGATGTCGAAATTATGGTAACGAGCCATGCCATGGGCGATGTTATTGGCGACCTTCAAACTCGCCGTGCCTTAATAATGGGTATGGATACGGCAGGTCATTACCAAGTTATTAAAGCCCAGGCACCGTTAATGGAATTGTATAAATACTCGTCATCGTTGCGGTCGTTATCGCAAGGTGCGGCTAAACATACACAACGCTTTGCCGAGTATCGCCCTGTACCCGCCGATGTTCAGGCAAAACTAATTGCCGCCCACAAAGCCGAAGAGGAAGAGCATTAGGTTTTTGAAAATATTAAAATTATATTTCCAATTAATCATCAAGCGCATAACTGAAAATAAAAACACAGTTATGCGCTTTTTTATATAAAGTTTGTTGTTAAGTCAAAGTACTAATAGGTGCTATTTTGCTGTACAAAACTCGAATCGCTTAACGATAATAAGAATTGTAGCAAATCCATTTTTTGCTCGGCATTTATAGTAAAACCCTTAATGCGTGGGTCTTTGAGAGGGTTTTTTTGCCCGTTGCCCGTGTTGGGGCCTTTTAAAATATGTCGCCCACCATTGGCATAAATATCAATTACTTCGTTAAGTGTTTGGGTGCTGCCATCGTGCCAGTACGGCGCAGTAAAAGCTAAATTGCGCAAAGAAGGCACCCTGAATTTACCCATATCGTTAGGATTTTTTGTTAATTCATACAAACCTTGGTCGCTACTGGGGTAGCTGCCTTTTCCGTCAATATTATACAGCCCTGTGTTAAAATAATCGGCAGTAGTTAGGGCGGCAAAATTAAACCCCTTGTGGCAACTGCTACAATGCAAACTGTCCGAAAAAAACATAGCCATGCCCCGTTTTGCAGCTTCGTCGAGGGCATTTTTTTTGCCTTCGTACCAATATCGGTCATAGGGGGCATTGCTCGATGTTAAACTGTAAACATACTGCTCAAGTGCTAATTTTAAAAGCGTTGTGTCTAAAGCTAAACTGTTTTGCATTAAGTTTGCCTTTTTTAGTACGCTTTGGTAGGCGGTGTCGGCGTTTAGTGTTGCAAGTAAGGTTTGTTCTCGGCCATTTAAGCCTAATTCAATAGGATTAGTATGGTACAAAGGGTTGTTTACTTGCTGGTAAGGGCGTATTAAATTTGGGTTGGCATAGGTAAGTGCAGGCATTAACAATAAATTGGCTAAGCTGGGGCTGTTTCGTTGAACGGGTTGCCCAAGCGCCCCTGTTGAGCGCCTATAGCTATCAGAAAATGCAAATTTAGGGTCGTGGCAGGTGGCGCACGATTTGGTGTTGTTTAACGACAAACGCCTGTCGAAAAATAACAATTTGCCTAAAAGAATTTTTCCGGAATCGCCTTCCCAATTTTTTCTTTCCGGAAGATTTTCTAACAAACTGTCAAAAGGGTGGGGTAGGGGCCAATAATTTTTATCCGGAAATATTTTTGATGCGTTTGTTTCAGATGTAATATTGGTGCATCCGGAAAAAATTAGGCAGGCAAAAATTGCGAAGTAAAATTTCAAAAAAACAAAACTTGAGGGCTGCATATTTTTTCTTCTAATAGAATCATATAATAACAAAACAATCCGGATGCTTACTCATGATTGTGAGGCAAATATCCGGATTTTTTCTATGCAAACCGACACTAAACTTGTCTTTTAGGCTTCAATTCCCAATGTTTTAAGTCCATTGGTAGTAGCAATCTCTACCAATGCATCTATGTCGTAAAAGCGGCAAGCCTCTAACAAAACGCGCAGTTCAATCCACATGTCGCCGTCGTTAAAGGGTTTGTATAGGTCGTAAATATTGTCGGTTCCCAAGCCAACAATTATGCCTTCGGGGTGCATTTCATCAACGGGTGTTATGGCATTGTGGCTGGGTGCAAGGCGTTCGCTGCGGCGGTGGTCAATCCATGCGGTAGGGCAGGTAATCATCATCAACTGGGCTTGACGCATAAGCTCGTATAACTCTTGGCGGTATGCGGCGGGGTGTGCCCCTACCGATATGCCGTGAATGCCCACTACACGGCCTTGCATATTGTGTTCAATGGTTTTGCGGGCTAATAATTCGGTTTCTTTTTCTTCGTCTGTATTAAATTGGTCAACGTGGATATGTGCCATTTTGCCCATTTGATGCGCGGTTGATAATATAATGTCGTAGTGTTCTTCTTCGTGTCCGGCATCTTTAGCGGGCAACCCACCCAAAATATCTACAAACTGAACCGATAAGTCGAACCATTGTCTTGCTTTTGGGTCAATTACACCTTTTAATACTTGGTTGGCAAAGCGCAATTTTATTTGTTTGCCGTAGTTGTCTTTTAGTCGTTGCGCGGCAATTATAGCTTTGTCTTCAATTATGTCATCAACATCAATAAAAGTGCCTATGGCTTGTGCACCTTGCGCTATAAAATTTTCGGTGGCGCGTGCCATCCGGTCGTAAATTTGGTCAGCAGTTGATTCGCGTTTGATTTTGTCAACCAACCCCCATTTTTCTTTTAAATGAGCGTTTACAAACGGAAAACTCTCGGCTGTTAGCGAGTAGGCTCTGTCTAAATGGCTGTGGGTATTAACCCAGCCACCTTTGCTGTTGATTTTTTGAAGTAAAACTTGTTTTAAGTCCATAATTTGTGATGGAGATTGAGATGCTTTGGGTGTTGTGGCATTTGCCATTGAAGTGGGTGGTAACATGGTTATAAATTTTTTGCTTTTGTTTATTTCTTATGATTATGATGTAGTAAATAATATATTTTTATCCGGATGTTTTGTTTGCATTGGTCAAAAATTTTTTCAAAAAAAAAGCGTTTATCAAAAAAAGATAAACGCTTTAAAATCAATCAATAGACAGTGAAACTATTACTTAATGATTTATCGTCTTGTAATAATCGCTCAAATGCCTCTTGTGCCTGTTTAAATCGAAATTCGCTTAAAACGGTATGCATTAATGTTTTAATTTCTTGGTTACACAAATTGCCAATACTGCCTTGGTGAGTGTGGTTAACGTTATAATCCGGGGTATAGGTGCCGTTGGCAATAGCATCGCCTACCTGTTTATAGGCATCTCTGAAAGACACGCCTTGCATTACTAAATTGTTAACTACTTCAACGCTAAACATGTATTTATACTTTTCGTCATGAACGGCGTTTTCGTTGATAATAATATGTTCGAGTGCGTAGGTTGTAATGGCTATGCAGTTTTTAAGTTCGGTAAAAACGGGCAATAAACTTTCTTTGATTACCTGTAAATCGCGGTGATAGCCCGAGGCTAAATTGCCGATAATTAGAGATATTTCGTTGGGCAGGGCTTGTATTTTATTGCATTTTGCTCGTACCAATTCAAAAACATCCGGATTTTTTTTGTGGGGCATAATGCTCGAACCCGTTGTCAATTCATCCGGAAAAGCAATAAAACCAAAATTCTGATTAATATAAAGACAAACATCCTGCGATAATTTTGCCAAAGTTGCCCCTACCGAAGCCAAGGCATCTGCCGTCAATTTTTCGGTTTTGCCGCGCCCCATTTGAGCATATATTACATTGTAATTTAAGTTGTCGAAGCCTAATAGTTGGGTGGTAAGCGCGCGATTTAACGGAAAAGAAGAACCGTAGCCAGCCGCCGACCCAAGTGGATTTTTATTGGTTATACGGTAAGCAGCCTGAAGCATAATTACATCGTCAACTAAACTTTCGGCGTAAGCACCAAACCATAAACCAAAAGAGGAGGGCATGGCAACCTGGTAATGGGTGTATCCCGGAATTAGAACGTGTTTGTATCTTTCACTAAGGGTTAGCAGCAATTCAAAAAGTGGCTGTATGGCCTCAACAATAGCTTGAACTTCGTTGCGCAAAAATAATTTAAGATCAAGTAAAACTTGGTCGTTGCGCGACCGCCCGCTGTGAATTTTTTTGCCCACATCGCCTAAGCGGCGGGTTAATAATAATTCAATTTGCGAATGTACGTCTTCAACTCCGTCTTCAATTATAAATTGACCATCGGCAATTTCGGCGTAAATTTTTCGCAGTCCGGCAGTAAGTATGGGTAATTCAGCAGCAGTTAAAAGATTGATAGAGGCCAACATGGTAATGTGTGCAATGCTGCCAAGCACATCATAAGGAGCAAGAAATAAATCCATCTCACGGTCTCGGCCAACCGTAAACTTCTCAATTTCCTTGCTAACTTCAAATCCCTTTTGCCAAAGTTTCATGGAGTTGTTTGGTTTTGGCAAAGGTACGGCATATTTTCTTAAGTTTGCTAAAACCAGAATTATTTTTTTGTGTTTGACCAATTCAAAGTGAAACTTGTGTTAAATTTTATGTCTTTCGAAGATATTTGTATCCGGAAAATAGGTGATAATTTAAACTTCAAATTAAAAATTACTCTGTATCACAAAGTAAATAAATCGCCTCTCAATCCTGTAATTAAAAATTTGTTTGTCGTTTTTTGCAAAACTTGACTAAAAAACAAAACTATTGTAAAATATTACACGCACAGCCCACGACTGCGACTAATTTTACGTTTTGTAAAAAAAATCTTACCTTGCCGCACAGCAAGATTATTTCAAACCAAAACCTATCCTATGCTAAAACTGCTACTCAATTTTATTATTCGTTTTATTGCTATTTTTTTCATTTTTTTTTGCCTGCATTCCAAAACATTGTGCGCCCAATACAATTTAGGCGCAAACAACGGCCAAACTATTATTGACTGCGAGGGAACACTTGAAGATAGTGGAAAAGGGGGCAATAATCCCGGTGATTACGGCCTTAACAACGACCAAACTATGACCGTTTGCATGCCCGATGCTGAGGAGATTTGTATTTTTATAGATGAATTTAACACCGAAGAACCGCACGACTCGCTTACAATTTATACCGGAACCGACCTAACGGGCGATGTGTTGCTTACTTTAACAGGCATACAAAACGCCAGCACAATTTGTTTTCCGGGTGAGGCAAATGGCGGGATTGAATGTTTTACTTTCCATTTTTACAGCGACTCGGCAGTAACACGTCCCGGATTTAATTTACATTGGGAGGCTACTATTAAACAACCGCCACCAATTCCACCTTTCAATATTACGGGCGTAGATTGCGAAGAGGCAAGTATTGTAATTACCTTGCCCGCGCCAATTTTATGCCAATACGTTAATGCGGCCTCTTTTAACCTTATTGGCCCCGCTGCGCCCTGCATTGCCGATGCCATTGCCGATAACTGTGTTGATGGTTTAACCACGCAAATTACATTAGTACTTTGTGGACCTATAACAAAAAGTGGTAGCTATGGACTGACTTTTGCCTATACTTATTTAGATATTTGTGGCAAGGAATGGCCGTTTAATGCCGCTGCAAATTTTACCGTTAATAATTGTCCTATTGAGGCGAGTTTACCACCTTATATTTATACATGTGGCACTTGTGTTTTTTTAGATCCCGATGTTACCGGCGGCGATGGAAATTACACCTACCAATGGGCACCGGCTTTAGAAGAAGGGGCTACTGTGGCGCAAGGAATGGCTTGTCCGCCAAAATCGGCTACTTACACCGTTACAGTTACCGATGGATTAGGGCAATGGGATACCGCCAGCGTGTTTGTTGAAGTTTGTCCCTTTGAGGTTACACTCCCCGATGCCTCGTTTTGTGCCGGAAACTGCTTAGATATTACCGCTTTGGTAACTGGCGGTTATGCACCATTTACTTACAGTTGGCAGGCTGCCGACCCAAATGCTGTTTCAAATGTATTTATTAATGCTGCAACTAACACAATTTGTGTGCTTTCGCCTACAACAATTACCGTTACGGTTACCGATGCCGCCGGCAATATAACAACGGCAACTGCCACTATGACGGTCGAAAAATTGACGGCAAGTTTAACGGGTGGTGGAGGTACTTATTGTGGGACACCTTTACCCATAGGCGTAGTGGCTAATTGTGGCTCGGGAAATTATACCTACAATTGGTCGCCGGCTTTAATAGAAGGTAGTACTGTAGCATCCGGAAATATTGGCAATTTATCAACGCCTCAAACCTATAGCGTAACCGTTACCGATGCCGAAACCAACGAGCAAGTTGTAATATCCGGAATTTTTGTAGATTTGTGTAAACTTCAAATAGACATAGCTTGCCCCAGTCAACTTTGTAACGACACGCAAAGTATCGGTGTAAACGTATCCGGATTAAGTGGGAATTATTCGTACAACTGGTCTCCGGCTTTAAACGAAGGGGCAAATGTGCAATGGGGCACCACCAGCGTAACTACAGCTACCTTATATAGCGTAACCGTTACCGATAATATTACCGGCGAAATTGCCACTGATACCTGCACCGTTGATGTGTGTAAACTTACTGCCAACTTGCTTATTCCGACTTATTTATGCGATGAATTAGATGTTGCTACGCATTGTTTGTCTATAAATTTAGATATTACCGGTGGCTCGCCTCCGTATAATGTTGTTTGGTCGGCCCCGTTAGATACTTTAGTAGGGCAGGGGCCTCATATTGTTTGCCTTACCGATACAACTATTTTGGTAAATGTAACTATTACCGACAGCAAAGGCGTTACCACTACCGATATTGGCAAACTCGACCCCTGTGCTTTTGTGGCCTTTTTTGATGGCGAAACAAACCTTTGCCAAAACCTGTGTACCGACCTGACTATTGAAACATTTGGCGGCACTTGGGCGTATGAATTTACATGGCTACCCCCTTACGATAATTTGGTAGGTCCAGGCCCGCATCAAATATGTGTTACCGGCCCCACCAATGTGCAATGTTTGGTAAAAAGTGGCAACGAAATAAAATTGGTAACAGCAAATATTGAAATTTGCCCGTTTATTGCCGATGTAGAAATTGATACGGTAATGTGCCCTGGTCAAAGCGATACCTTGCGCCTTTATATTACCGGAGGTACAGGTCCGTACAAAATTGATTGGGATGTTAACGGATTAGGCAATTTATACAATATTGATGAAGCCAACGGCATTGACCCCAACGATGGCTACGACCCTAAATACCTTGTTATTGCCCCCAATGTTGCCAGCCTTCAAACCGACCGCTTTGTAGTTTTTGTAACCGACGCTTTGGGTTTGGTGCGCACCGATACCGTTTGGGTCAATTATCATCCGGAGCCGGGTTTTGCCCTTACAGCTTTTTGAAATTTGCGAAGGCGAGCCACCTCAAAACCTGCTGCCTAATGCCGGCTCTTGGTCGGGGCAAGGAGTTGATGATGATGCTAAACTATTTTATCCCGATTGGAACGGGCCGGGAACTTTTACGTTAACCTATTTTATTGATAGCTGCGAAGCATCGACCCAAGTAATAGTGCATCCTAAACCACAATTGGCTGGAGATGTGTCGGCGTGCATTGGTGGCGCACCATTTCAACTGCAAAATCCACCTCAGGCGGGTGCTTGGGAGGTATTGCCCGGAACCCTAACGGCATCCGGAATGTTTACACCTAAAACTGCCGGCTCATACACCTGCACTTACACAACTGTAAATGGTTGCCAAAGCAGTATTACGGTCTTGGTGCAAGATATTACGTTAAGTGCATCGGCAAGTTTGGTTTGCGCTTCGCCGGTTTCAATAAATGCCATACCAGCCAACGGATGGTGGGATGCCTACACAGGACTTGACACCAATACCGGTATTTTTGACCCCTTGCAGGCCGGAAAAGGCACGCATACCCTAACTTATAATTTGGCTGGCAACTGCAAAGAATCTATTACAATAACCGTAGCCGATTTTTCTGTTACAGATTACATAGAAGTTTGCCCTGATGACCAACCAACTTTTTATTTATCCGGAACCAATTTACCACCCGGTGGCCTGTGGACATCAAACGCTGTACCTTCGGGCATTATGAACCCCAATACCGGATTGTTCAATAGCAACGCACAAGGCGGAAATAATTTCACGGAAGTAGTGTCATTCCAATTTGACGGTTGCAGCGATGAAACAACGGTAAATATAACAAAGGCCGCAGTAACGCAAAGCGAAGTTTTTATCTGTCAAAACGAGCTGCCTTTACTAATAACCTCACTTGGGCAGCCTGCGGGCGGCGTATGGTCGGGAAGCGGCATCATAACCGACGCTAACGGCGATGTGTTCTTTGACCCTGCTGCCGTGCCAGCGGCTACGCACACGCTTACCTACAGCTATAACAATTGCGCAGCACAGGTGTTAATTACAGTATATCCAATTGAAGCCAATACAAGTATTATTAAATGTGGAGATGATGCGCAATTTTTGCTTCCGGAAATAGTACAGCCAAATCCGCCCGGAGGAACTTGGAACGGTTCAGGCGTTGTTCCGGGTGCCGAGGGAATTGGTATTTTTAATCCGGCAATAGCTAATAATATCAATCAAATAATATACACTTCGCCCAACGGTTGTAAAGACACTTTAACGGTAACGGTAAATCAAAAAGTTGATGCGCAAATTAATAGTTTCGGTACTTATTTATGTTATTATGACACCACGTTATTGCTGACTGCCGAGCCACCAGGTGGCAATTTTACCGTAAACGGCCAGCCAGCTACAAGTTTTAACCCAGTTGATTACGGCGAAGGCCCGGTATTAATTATATATCAATACGACAATGGCTGCAAAAACTACGATTATTACAATTTGAATGTTGGTACACCCATTGCCCTCGATATTAGTCCCGATACGTTAATATGCAAAGGGAGTAGTGTGGCCATCAAGGCGTTTGCCTCGGGCGGCACTGGCAACCAATACATCTATGTTTGGGATAACGGCCTAAATTATGGTCAAATAAAAAAAGTAAGTCCAGAAACAACCACAACCTATACCGTAACGGCAAACGATGGCTGCTCGAACCCCGAATCTAAAAACGTTACAATTACAGTAGCCGATACCGTACTTTTCAACCTCGTTACCAACGAACCTGTTTGTTTTGGCAAGGATGGTTTTGCCAATATTATACCACCCACAGGGGCAAATTATAGTATTGAGTGGAATGATAATGTTTTTTCCGGATTTGATGTCGCCGGCACAGCGGGTACGTATTATGCTACCATTACCGACCTAAACTCAGGCTGTAAAGAACAAGTTGCCATTGTTATACCGCAATATGACCCGCTTTTGGCAAGTTTTTCGTCTAACGAAAATCAATTGGACTGCGTTAAGGGCTTAGACCTGTTTTTCACTGATTTTAGCACCGGTGGTGTTTCCGGATGGTGGGATTTTGGAGATGGAACACCGCAACAACCCTATGTTTCAGACGAAGTGGCACAACATAGCTATGCAAGTCCGGGCATCTATAAAGTTACTTTGTACATTGAAAACGAAGGCAATTGCATTGACCAAATCGTTAAAGAAATTTGTATTGACCTTAATAACGAAATTTTAGCACCTACAGCTTTTAGTCCTAACAACGACGGCACAAACGATACTTATAATATTATGGCTTATGGTACCGAATACGTACGCTTGATGATTTTTAGCCGTTGGGGCGAGAAGGTTTTTGAAACAACCGATCCTGTAAATATAGGTTGGGATGGGAATTATAACGGCCAACCATGCGAGGTGGGTGCTTTTACCTACGTTATTGATTACAAACTAAATTTTGGCCCACCGTACAAACGTTTGGGGCAATTAAGAGGGCAAATTTTATTAGTCAGATAAACAAATATATAAATTAAGTATTAGCCGTGATTTTGACGTTTTATAAATATCATGGTGCTGGCAACGATTTTATTTTATTTGATAACCGGAATGCAGTTTTGCCGCGCCAGCATCCTTTATTTTACGCCTCCTTATGTCACCGGAGGTTTGGTATTGGTGCAGACGGTGTAATGCTGCTGCAAAACCATGCCCAAGGCGATTTTGAGATGGTGTATTATAATGCCGATGGCCACGAGGGGAGTTTGTGCGGCAACGGCGGCAGGTGTATGGTCGCATTTGCCCATTTATTAAAGGTGCAAACTAAAAAAGCAAACAATAATTATTATTTTTTAGCAGCCGATGGCTGGCACTATGCGCAGGTCTTAGACAATAAATCAACTGGTGATATTAACGAAATACAAGTTGCCCTTCAAATGGCCAATGTTACCGATATTAAAAAACATAGCAATACAGATTGGGAATTAAATACCGGGTCGCCGCATTATGTAAAATTTGTGGAGGAGGTGCAAAATTATCCGGTAATTGCTTCCGGAAAAGCCATCCGAAACAGCCCAGCTTATATAGCGGCGGGTATCAATGTTAATTTTGTCGAACCTCATTCAACGCAGCCTAATTATTTGAAAATTCGCACCTACGAGCGCGGCGTTGAAGACGAAACATGGGCTTGCGGTACAGGCGTTACCGCCGCCGCTTTAGCCGCCGATTTAGGCAATTTTTTACAACAAAACAACCTTAACTCACAAACTACTGGCCAACAAACTGTGTTGGTACAAGCAAACGGGGGACTACTGCAAGTGCAATTTGAAAAACAAATTTTAGCAAACGGTCAAATTGTTTATGCCAATATTTGGTTAATTGGCCCGGCGGCTTTCGTTTTTAAAGGTCAGTTTGATGCCAAGTTTTAAACATGTTAGGCAGAGCAGGGTGGGGTAGGAGCTGATTTAAGTGCTTTGCTCTAATTCAATAATTGTTGTTATTTTTGCCCTATGATAAACAACAATAACAATACCGCCACCTTAGAAATTATCCCGCAAGGCGTGGGTATTATTTGGCTCGACCAGCCCAACAGCAAAGTAAATGTGCTGGGTCCGCATATTTTAAACGAGTTTGAACAGGTTTTTGAGGACGTAGCAAAAAATGATACCATTAAAGCCATCGTACTTATTAGCCGGAAGAAAGATTTTATTGCCGGAGCTGATGTTGAAAATGTATTGGCAGCACAAAACCCCGAAGAATGGGAGATGGTAATTAGGCGCGGTCAGGCTATTTTAAACCTGATTGAAAATTACGACAAACCCGTAGTTGCCGCTATAAACGGCACTGCTTTGGGCGGTGGCTTAGAGGTTGCGCTGGCCTGCCACTACCGTATTGCCACCAATGCAAAACATACGGTTTTAGCTTTGCCCGAAGTGTTGTTAGGATTAATTCCTGCCGGTGGCGGCACGCAACGGCTGCCCGCATTAGTAGGGTGGGGAAGGGGTTTAAATTTGGCTTTAACAGGTCGCAAATTATATGCTAAACAAGCTTTAAAATATGGGGTGGTTGATGATATTGTTCAGCCCGAAGCCTTGCTGAATACCGCTACTCAAGTGGCACTAAAATTGGCAATTGAAGGTAAAAAAATAATCCGAAAACCCAAACTCAGTTTTCTTGAAAGTTTAGTAGAGGGCAATTTTATCAGCAAATCCATCTTGTTTAAAAAAGCACGAAAAACGGTGCAAGCAACTACATTTGGAAATTACCCAGCCCCGCTAAAAATTATTGAATGTATGGAATTGGGGGCCAAATATGGCGCACTTGCCGGATACGAGGCCGAAGCCCGCAATTTTGCCGCCCTAACAGTTCATCCGGTTGCCAAAGCGCTAATGGGTTTATTTGTAGGAATTACCAAACGCAAAACTCACCTCCAAGCACATTTAATACGGCCTGTAAAAAAGATAGCCGTTTTCGGTGCTGGATTAATGGGAACTGGCATTGCTAAAGCAAGTATTGAAGCCGGCTTTGAGGTTTTATTAACCGACAAACATCCGGATAAGCTGACGCACGCACAACAAACGCTATACAAGGCATGGCTAAAAAAGCAAAATCGCAATATCATCACACCTTTACAATTAGATCAGCACTTAGGCCGCCTTAGCACTGCTGTTAGCAATTTGGCAAATTTTAAACATACTGATTTAATAATTGAGGCCGTTTTTGAAGATTTAGACCTTAAACAACAAATTTTAGCCCATTGCGAAGCCAATAGTCCGGATAATTGTATTTTTGCAACCAATACATCGGCTTTACCCTTATCGCAAATTGTCGCCCACGCAACACGTCCTCAACAAGTGGTGGGCATGCACTATTTTTCGCCGGTCGATAAAATGCAACTCCTCGAAATAGTAGTACAACCAAATACCGCCGACTGGGTGCGCGAAACGGCAAGGCAAATTGGTATTTTGCAAGGTAAAACTTGTATTGTTGTTAAAGACTCGCCGGGTTTTTATACCACACGTATTTTAAGTCCCCTGCTAAACGAAGCTATGTTAATGGTAGCCGAAGGCATATTGCCAACCCGCATAGACAAGTGTGCCTGCGAAGCTGGTTTTCCGGTTGGGCCACTAACCTTAATTGACGAAATTGGGCTTGATGTGGCAATACATGTATTAAGCGGCGCCTTGGGCGATTTATTCATACAAAGGGCTGGTGGTAAAAATTATGCCTCTAACTTACCCGCTCAACTAACTCAAACAGGTTGTTTGGGGCGCAAAAAAGGTATGGGTTTTTATGTTTATAAAAGTGAAAAAGGAGAAATGGTAAAAACCGGCAAAATAAACCCCCATTTACAACAATACCTACCTACTGCAAGCAAAAACACAGCAACCATTACCGACCGCGATATTAGACGCCGATTGCTTTATGCTATAACTAACGAAGCTGTTCACTGCTTAAACGAAGGTATAATAGCTAATACAGATGATGGGAATATTGGCGCAATTTTAGGTTTAGGTTACCCCCCATTTACCGGAGGGCCGTTTGCTTTTATTGCCAAAATAGGTATTAAAACCTTTTCAAAACGGTTGCTTTTGCTTGCACAAACCTACGGAGAGCGGTTTACTCCGGCATTATTAAACGAGAAAATTTTTAGATAGCCGTAGTTTGGAAATTGCCCTATCCAAACAACTGGTTATACACATCGCCAACAGTGCGCACAGGCAAAATCCGGATTTTTAATTTTTTGCCAATTTCGTAGCCTTTATTAGCTGCCGGCACATAAATAGTTTTAAAACCAAGTTTATCAGCTTCGGCAATACGCAGTTCAATGCGGGCAACACTGCGCACTTCGCCGCTTAGACCCACCTCGCCTGCAAAACACGTATTTGGTGGCAGTGGCCTGTCTTCGTGCGATGAAATAAGAGCGCAGGCTATGGCTAAATCAATTGCCGGATCTTCAACTTTTAAACCGCCGGCAATATTTACAAATACATCTTTGCCGCCAAATCTAAAACCGCAGCGTTTTTCTAAAACAGCCAGCAGCATATTTACGCGTCGCCCGTCAAAGCCAATAGCCGAGCGTTGTGGGGTGCCATACGCCGAGCTGCTAACCAAAGCCTGTGTTTCAATTAGTAGAGGTCGCATACCTTCAACCATAGCGGCAATACCTATTCCGCTTAGTTCATAAGGGTGTTCGTTTAGTAATAGTTCGCTGGGGTTGCTAACTTGCCTAAGGCCACCCTGTTGCATTTCGTAAATACCCAACTCGGCAGTTGAGCCGAAGCGATTTTTTTTGGTGCGCAACAAACGGTAGGCGTGGTGGTGGTCGCCCTCAAATTGCAGCACAGTATCAACCATGTGTTCTAAAACTTTTGGGCCTGCAATAGTGCCATCTTTTGTAATATGGCCAATTAAAAAAATGGGCGTGTGGGTTTCTTTGGCATAGCGTTGCAACTCGGCAGTACATTCGCGTATTTGCGTTACGCTGCCCGCCGCCGACTCAACAATGGGCGTTTCGAGGGTTTGTATCGAGTCAATAACACATAAAATAGGTTTAATTTCGCGAGCTTGTTTAATAATGCTAAACACGTTGGTTTCGGTAAATAAGTAACAGTCCTGGTTTTCAATGCCTATACGGTCGGCACGCATTTTAATTTGTTGCATACTTTCTTCGCCCGATACATATAAGACTTTTAACTGCTTAGTGGTAGCAGCTAATTGCAGCAAAAGAGTTGATTTGCCGATACCCGGCTCGCCACCTAATAAAATTAAAGCACCCGGCACTATACCCCCGCCTAAAACCCTGTTTAGTTCGTTGTCGTTGGTTACGTAGCGGCGTTCTTGAACACTTTCAACTTGTTGCAATACAATGGGTGTGCTGTTACTATTGCCTGAATTGCCCAAAAGCAAATTGCGGTCGGTGTTTTTTTTGCTTTCGGGAGCAGCTACAATTTCTTCAACGTAGGTGTTCCAAGCGTTACAATTAGGGCAACGACCCAACCATTTTGGCGACTCGGAGCCACAATTTTGGCAGAGGTAACGAGTTTTAACTTTGCTCACAAGTTTATTTAAAAGGTTTAGAGTAAAATTCTATTTTAAAATCGAGTGAATTTTCTTTAGTCCGGATATTTAAATAATTTGAAGCGGAATTTTTGCAATCAACAAGCCCAACAGCAGTAATCCCAAAATTATTCTGTACCAGCCAAACCATTTAAAACCACTTTGTTTAAGTACTTTAATTAAAAATTGAATGGCAATTACTCCAACAATAAAAGAAGCCACATTGCCTATGGCTAACAAATATAAATCATTACTGGTTATTAAATCATAATCTTTTAGTAATTTATATCCCGATGCTGCCGAAAGGGTAGGCACAGCTAAAAAAAACGAAAATTCGGCAGCTTGTTCTCGACTTAGCCGCTGGGCAAGGCCGCCAACTATTGTTGCCGCCGACCTTGAAATGCCCGGTATTAAGGCAATACATTGAAACAAACCAATAAATAAAGCCTGCTTGTAACTAATTTGGGGGTACAGGTTTGCGTCTTGTTGGGCAATATTATTTTGTGCTAGCTCATTATTAGATATTTCCTTGTTTTGTGGGGCAAACCATTTATCGCATAAAATAAGTACAATTCCGCCTACAACTAATGCAGTAGCAATTACCCAAACATGCTCAAGGGCTGCATCAATTAAATTGCCCGCCAACAAGCCAACAACAGCCGCCGGAATAAAAGCAATTAATAGTTTGCCGTAAAAATGCCAACTTTGCAAAAAACGCCGCCAATACAACACCAAAACCGATAAAATTGCACCAAACTGAATATTTATGGTAAAAAGTTTGGTAAAAGTGGTGGCATCTATACCCAACAAGGCATTTGTTATAATTAAATGTCCGGTTGATGAAACGGGCAAATATTCGGTTATACCTTCTACGATTGCCAATAAAATTGCCTGCCAAATTTCCATGCCTAACTATGGTTTGCCGGCAAAGGTAAGTTATTTCAGTTTATTTTTTTAATCCGGATAAAATGCAGGATGATTATACCTTAAATTGAAACCCATCAACACAAGATACAAGGAGTTATGAAAGCTAAAAAAGCGTATCTTTGCGGCTTATTTTGAAAACCAGCGTAAACCTCCGGAAAAAATGGAAAATTTAGCTGCTTACAAAAGATAGTTAGCCCTTGTTCAAACTTATGTCGTATCGCCAAATAAACCAATTAAACCTGCCCGAAATTGACCGCGAAATATTAGATTTTTGGGAAAAGAACGATATTTTTAAACGCGCATTAAATCATCGGCAAAATAAGCCACAATTTGTATTTTACGAAGGGCCACCTTCGGTAAATGGTATGCCCGGCATTCACCACGTTGTTAGCCGGACCTTAAAAGATTTGTTTTGCCGTTATCAATCGCTAAAAGGGCATTATGTACCACGCAAAGCGGGTTGGGATACGCATGGCCTGCCCATTGAATTAAACACCGAAAAACGACTTGGCATAACCAAAGATGATATTGGCACTAAAATTAGTGTTGATGAATACAATTTGCGCTGCCGCGAAGATGCAATGCGCTATATTGACGTATGGCATAAAGTAACTACCCGAATGGGCTATTGGGTGGATATGCACAACCCTTACACAACCTTTGACAACAACTATTTAGAAACTTGCTGGTTTTTGCTGCAAAAACTTTATAATAAAGGTTTAGTGTATAAAGGCTATACTATACAACCTTACTCGCCTGCCGCAGGCACTGGGTTAAGTAGCCACGAGTTAAGTTATGCTGGCACTTATCGCGAGGTAAAAGACGTAACTGCGGTAGCACAATTTAAAATAATAAAAAATTCAAAATCCGAAGCACTGTTTAACGCTGCTGCTGGCCGCGATGTGTTTATTTTGTCTTGGACAACTACCCCTTGGACACTTCCTTCAAATACGGCTTTGGCCGTTGGTGCTGGCATTTCGTACACCCAAATAAATACGTTTAACCCTTATACTTTTGCCCCGGTATCGCTAATTTTGGCTACCGATTTAGTAAACCAATGGTTTAAGGCCGAGGCTGAGAATGCCGATTTTGCAGCCTATACACCCGGAGCCAAAATTATTCCCTGGCAGCGCGTAGGCAATATCAAAGGCAGTGAATTAGCCGGCATGCGCTACGAACAATTAATGCCCTATGTGCAGCCTACCGATGGAGACGCTTTTTTAGTGGTTACCGCCGATTTTGTAAGTACTACCGATGGAACAGGCGTGGTACATATTGCCCCGTGTTTTGGTGCTGACGATATGCAAACAGCTAAAAAGAAAGGCTTGGGCAGCCTAAAATTAGTAAATTTACAAGGACGCTTTCTTACCGAGGTTACCGATTTTGCCAATCGCCCGGTTAAAAATTACGACAACGAGCCCGAAGACCAGTACCGCTCGGTTGATATTGATATAACCATCAAACTAAAACAAGAAAACAAAGCTTTTGATGTGCGCAAACATGCCCACAATTACCCGCATTGCTGGCGCACCGATAAGCCAATTATATACTATCCCTTAGACTCGTGGTTTATTAAAACAACGGCTTTTAGAGAGCGTTTAGTTGAACTTAATAAAACCATAAATTGGAAACCCGAAAGCACCGGAACTGGCCGTTTTGGTAACTGGTTAGAAACTTTGGTAGATTGGAATTTAAGCCGGAGCCGCTTTTGGGGTACCCCTATTCCAATATGGCGCACTGCCGATGGCAACGAGCAAATTTGTATTGGTTCTGTGGCCGAATTGAAATCCGGAATTGAAACAGCTTTAGCATCCGGGAAATTAACTGCCGAACAAATACAACACAACCAAAATTATTTGGCCGCGGTTGCTAATGGCACCTACGACCTCCATCGCCCTCATATTGACCGAGTAAGTTTGGTTACTAAACAAGGGCAAATTATGCACCGCGAACCCGATTTAATGGATGTTTGGTTTGATAGCGGTGCTATGCCTTACGCACAACAGCATTGGCCGTTTAATACCGTAAACAATCCGGATGGAGACGGTGGCGGTATGGTTGCCAATTTTCCGGCCGATTTTATTGCCGAAGGTGTGGACCAAACAAGGGGCTGGTTTTATACGCTACATGCCTTGTCGGTAATGCTTTTCGATTCGGTAGCCTATAAAAACGTAATTTCGACGGGTTTGGTATTAGACAAAAACGGCGAAAAAATGTCGAAATCGAAAGGAAATGTGATTGACCCTTTTGCCGCAATGGACGAATACGGCGCCGATGCCGTGCGCTGGTACATTATTACGAATGCCCAACCTTGGGATAACTTAAAATTTGATTTTTCAGGATTGGCCGAAAGCCGGAAGTTTTTTGCCACCTTATACAATACTTACTCGTTTTTTGCCCTGTATGCCAACGTAGATGATTTTGCCTGGCGCGAGTCGGAAATTCCTCTAAGCCAGCGCCCCGAAATTGACCGTTGGATAATATCGCAGTTAAATACCTTAACACTTGAGGTTGATACCTTGTTAGCCGATTATGAGCCATCAAAAGCTTTTAGGCTAATTGAAACTTTTGTAGATGACCACCTAAGTAATTGGTATGTGCGTTTGTGCCGTCGCCGCTTTTGGAAGGGCGATTACCAAGCCGACAAAATAGCCGCCTACCAAACACTTTATACTTGCTTAGAAAGAGTAGCTGTTATGATGAGTCCGGTTGCGCCATTTTTTGCCGAGTGGCTGTTTAAAAATCTAAACAATAAAACCCAACGTATTGCTGTTGAATCGGTTCACATGGCCGATTTTCCGGAAATTAACAGTTCGGCTGTTGATAAAGACTTAGAAGAACGGATGCAAATGGCGCAAACTATTTGCTCTATGGTATTGGCGTTGCGCAAAAAACAACAGATTAAAGTACGTCAGCCTTTGCAAAAAATGTTGGTTCCGGTAATAAACACGCAACAAATTGAGCAACTACAAAAAGTAAGTTCGTTAATTTTGGCCGAGGTAAATGTAAAACAAATTGAATTAGTGAATGATACCTCCGAGATGGTTAAAAAAACGGTGCGCCCCGATTTTAAAATATTGGGTCGTAAAATGGGTAAACACATCAATGCTCTTAAAATGGCGCTCGAAAACCTTTCGCAACCACAAATTGCACAGTTTGAAAAAGAGGGCAATTTTGATTTTACTTTTGACGGCGATAAGTTTACAATTACCTTTGATGAGGTGCAAATAACAGCCGAAGATATTGAGGGTTGGTTGGTAAACACACAAAATGGTTTGACCGTTGCATTAGATGTAACAATAACACCTGAATTGGAAAACGAAGGTGTGGCCCGCGAATTAGTTAAACATCTACAAAGTATCCGGAAAGATAAAAACCTGCAAATTACCGACCGTATTATGGTTCAAATACAAGCACATCCGGAGATTAATTCAGCCGTTGAAGGTTATAATCAATATATAAAAACCGAAATTTTAGCCGACTCATTAGTTTTGGTCTCTAATTTATTTTCCGGAAATGCCACTATTCAAATAGATGACTTCGAGATACCCGTAAATCTAACTGCGAGTTAAAATTTTTGCTATTTGTTAAAAAAAAAAGAACGGTGCAACCAAACAATAATTTAAGACGTTTTACCGTTTTATATTTTACCTAATTTTTTATTTTATAAACGTATCTTATTTAAAATGATAGATAAAGACCTTAATAATATTACATTAACAGACAACAACTCACAAGGCCCTGAGCTTGAAAAAAAAGAAAGAACACGTTATACCGACGAAGAATTGCAAGACTTTAAACAGCTAATTGAAGGCAAACTTGAAGAGGCAAAGCGCGAATTAATACACTTGCAACATCAAGTAAAACTACAGCAAGAAGAAGAGGGCAACCACGCTTCGGCTATTGATGATGGCGTTGGCACTTACCAATTAGAATATTTAAATCAGTTGGCTTCACGGCAGGCTACGTTTATACAACACTTGGAAAATGCTTTGTTGCGTATTGAAAATAAAGTATATGGTATTTGCAGGGTAACCGGCAAACTTATACCCAAAGAGCGTTTGCGGGCGGTACCCCATGCTACATTAAGCATAGAGGCCAAGCAAAAAGGGTAAAAAGCCTTACGGATTAGTTACTCGCCGGTATTAACTATTGCCGGCGTTTTTTTCTTTGTTTTAACAGGCTTAATATCGGGCAAAGGTTTTTGCTGGGGAATAAGCGTGTCGTTAAGTTTTAGGATGCGTTTATAATAGTTTTGCGGGAAATTGATTAGTCGGCGTTTAGGAGTTTCGATTCCGGCTATTTGAAGCATGTTTACAGCGAAATCAATACAGTTACTACTGAATGCACTGTACCAGCCGGGCTGCGTTTTTTTGTGCTCGGCATAGGAAAAAAGTGCTTCGTACTGTGCTGCCGAAATTGGCACAGCCATAACTCGTGGTATATTGGTTGGCTTTTGATTGGTAGAGTCGCATAAAACATTTTCATTTTCGATGCAATCGTTGCAAATTTTACCGGGGGTGGCTAATAATCCCTCTATTGCCGAATAGGGGTGATAGCCATATAAATTTATAATGGTATCGGTGGGAGTAAATTTTTCTAAACGCATAAAAACATGGCCAAAAAATGAAGAAGCCTCAGTTTTTGGTACTTTTTTGCCCTTCAACAAGGCACCAACTCTGCTTGGATATGCGTACAAATATAAGGTTTGCGTTGAAACTTCGCAAGCAGGCGGAGTAGGTGGGCAGTTTGGATTGACGATTTGTCCTTTTGTGGGCAAGGCAGCAATACAGCAAAAAAAACAAACACGCAATACAAAAAAATTAATTTCTCTTTTAATCATATTAATAAACAATAATCTTTTTTTGATGACTAAAGAGGCTAAAATGAAAGCCAATAACTAATTAGACGTTTACCTACCAGACGTTTGGCAACTTTATGCATTTTTTTTACTTAAATAAAATATATTATGTTTTGAAAAATGAAATTTTGAATAGGGTAGGGGGGGGCATAATCTATTTCAGAAAGTTAGGCGCGTATCAATTAGTTCGAGCATAAACATAGATTAGATGGTTTGTTATTTATTGTAAAAATATAAAATATATATTGAGAAAGAAAAGATAGTTTCTGTAAAATATATTTGTTAAATTTATGCTTGTATTTGTTTTATTAAGCTTAACAGCACAGCATTATATTTTAGCAAATGTACGCAGTTTTTTTATTAAAATAGGTGCTAAATTTATTTTTAAGAAAATGACCTATAATTTACATTATGTTAAGTAATTGCAATTTCTACCTAATTATAAACATGAGCCCAGTTTTGTTAAACAATATAATATCTTGGTAAGAAACTGCAAATTTTGCCCGGCAGCAGTTGATTATTTATTTTTTTCCGGAAAATACACCTCATCTTCGTCATCATAATAATCATCATCAACCGTAAAAACCTTAGTTCGTTTGGTGGCCGAGGCGAAATAATTTTCTATGATGGTAAACAAACTTATTAATGCCTCTTTAAGCTTTAGCGCTGTTTTGTGTTTGGGTTGGGTTGTGCTATCGGCTTGAGCGGCGTTTGAGTCAAAGTTTTGCGCCTTGTCGTCCTCTTCCATTATATCCAAAGCTAACGTGCTTATATAACGCAATGGGTGGTATTGATTTTTTAAACGCAGATAATCCTGAAGCAATACATATTTTTGCCGCTCTATTTTAAGTTTGAGCTTTTGTTTCTGCAAACTTAATTGCTGTTTTGCTGGTATTGACATTTATGAGTTAGATTTTTGTTTGAGTCAAATTGTTCTAATATTAGGTTTCTTCGTCGTTTTCATCATTGTTGCTAATCAATGCTTTAAGGGCTAATGAAAATAGTTTCTTTTCAATTTCTTTTCTAAAAACAACAATCGAAATAAATAAAATCAAGTGCATCAAAGCAAATAATCCAAAGCCGAGCGTTAAAGAGTCGAACACATCAGCCAATATAGCCGCTATAGACAAATTTACAAATATAAACGTGAACAAAAGAACCAATATAATTAAAAATACACTTACTAATACAGCCGTTACAGAAGCGATTTTTTCGCTACTTTCTAATTTGTAATAGGTTAATTGCAGTTCGACATAGGTTTTTAAGTCGGCAACTGTTTTTTCGATTAAATTATTTGATGGCGGCGATGACGAGGAATTTGGCAAGACTTAAGAACTACAATAAAGTTAAAAAATAAATAAAAAAACCGTGCCTACTTAACTTGCCGTTTATTTGTTGGTGAATATTCGCAAACAAGGGCAAACTAAATAAATACGGCTTAAAAGTACAAAATTGCATCCGGAAAAATGCAATTTTTAAAAAAGCTTAAAAATCAACCGTTGTTTCACTCGAAACGCCGTTGCCATTTACACGTTTGGCTGCGTTTTCAACCATTTCTTCAGCATTAACTTTCCAATCTTTCAGGCGTTCAATGCCTTGTTCGGCTTGTGCTTCTAACTCTAATTGCAGGCGTTTAGCTTGCTTGGTTAGTTTTTTGCGCATCTTGCGCCCGCTATGTGGGGTATAAAGCATGGCTACAATGCCCCCCAACAAAATTCCAACAAGTAGCCAAACAAGATTTTTCATAAATAATTATTTTTGTGATTAGTTATTTTGAGTTATGATATTTAATTTTCGGCAAAATTACAATAAAAACAAGTATTGTGCCAATAAAACAATAAACCTGCCTTATATTTGACGCAAAAATATTAAAAACGTAACATTTTAAAACATTTTTTAAATAGTAATAATAAAATGAGCCTGCTAATAGTTAGCGATTTAGTTAAAGAGTTTGGCAAACAACGCGCCTTAAACAACGTAAATTTAACCCTCCCACAAGGCTGCTTGTTTGGATTGTTAGGGCCTAACGGCGCCGGAAAAAGCACCCTCATACGCATAATTACCAATATTATTTTGCCCGACTCGGGAGCGGTTGAATTGGCCGGAATAAGCAATAACGAACGCTATAAATATATAGGTTACATGCCCGAAGAGCGTGGATTGTATAAAAAAATGAAGGTGGGCGAGCAGCTATTATACTTAGCCCGGTTAAAAGGTTTAAGCCGAAAAGATGCATTTAACGAGGTAAAATATTGGATGGAAAAATTTGAAATTGCCTCATGGTGGAATAAAAAAATTGAGGAACTCTCAAAAGGAATGCAGCAAAAAATACAATTTATTGCCACCATTGTTCACAAACCAAAATTAATTATTTTAGACGAGCCTTTTTCAGGATTAGACCCCATTAATACCAACCTGATTAAAGATGAAATTGCCGACCTTAGAAAAAACGGAGCTACTATCCTTTTTTCAACCCACCGGATGGAACAGGTCGAAGAGATTTGCGAAGAAATTGCCCTTATAAACAAAGGTAATATTATTTTATCGGGCAGTGTTTTGGAGGCACAAAACCGTTACAAAGAAAATTTATACGAAGTGCGCTGGCAAACTGCCGCCCCCAATACAGATAGTTTTAATCCGGATGCTACTCCGTTTACCATCGTCAAACAAACACCTCAAAATTGGGTCATTAATTTAAACGAGCACACAAACCCAAATCAAGCCCTACAATGGTTGGTAACACAAAATGTACAAATACAAAGTTTCAACGAAGTATTACCCTCGCTAAACGAGGTTTTTATTAAAGCAGTTGGCCAAAATAACCAAATCAACTAATAAATTTCTTACAATATATATGTCGTCAACATTAAGTCGTATTGCCTTAGTTATAAACCGCGAGTACATTACCCGCGTGCGCAAAAAGTCGTTTATTTTAGTAACAATTATAGTTCCCTTGAGCCTGTTTTTGTTAATTGGTTTACAATTTTTAATAACCAAAGCCAGTGAAGAAACAACCCGAATAGCTGTTAAAAACGAAACCTCGTGGCTTAAATTAGCCAATAAAAGCAAAATCGAATTTGAAGAATTTTCCGATTCGTTAGCCGTTTTAAAAACAAAATATGCTGCCAAAGGCTTTGATGGTGTACTTTATATTCCGGAATTAGCTACCGATAACCCATCCGGAATTATTTATATCTCAGACAATTTATTGGGTTTTCAAAAAAAAGTGCTCATCGAAAACCAAATCGAATCGGCAGTAAGGCAACAACGCTTCGTTGAAACCGGTATCAATAAAAATGTTGTTGATGCGCTTCAAAAAGTAAATATCAGCATAACTGAACAAGGCGATACCAAAACAAGTGTTGGCAATACGGGCATTGCCACCGGCGTAGGTATGGCGGTGGGCATTTTAATGTATATGACTTTATTAATTTATGGCGCCATGGTGATGCGGGGCGTAATGGAAGAAAAAAACAGCCGGATTGTAGAGCTAATACTGTCGTCGGTAAAGCCATTTGAGCTAATGATGGGAAAAATTGTGGGCATTGGCTTAGTAGGCATCACGCAGTTTGGTATATGGCTTTTATTAGTTGTGGTAGCCCAATTAGGTTTTAGCTTATACATGGGAGGTGATTTATTGCCATCTGGCCCACCTACGGGTAGCGATTTGAGCAATTTACAACAACAAATACCCGGACAACAAAACCAAATCTCGGGCGAAGGTTTGATGATAATACAGGGAATAACCGATAATTTGTCGGAGTTGCCCCTATTCAGCATTATTTTTGCGTTTATCTTCTTTTTTGTCACCGGATACCTTATATATGCCGCTTTGTATGCCGGATTAAGCTCGGCCATTAACGACGAAGGCGACATTCAACAACTTACTTTTCCGGTAACGGTTCCGGTAATTTTATCCTTTTTTATTTTAATGGCTTCAGTCGAGAACCCCAATAATGGTTTGGCAACATGGGCATCTATGTTTCCGCTTACAGCCCCTATAATTATGCCCGCACGTATAGCTTTTGGCGTACCCGTCTGGCAAATTATTGTTTCTATGAGTATGATGCTGCTTGGTGTTTGGTTTTTTGTGTGGCTGGCTGGTAAAATTTACCGTACAGGTATTTTAATGTATGGCAAAAAAATTACCCTACGCGAAATTATCCGTTGGATTTAAAATAGTTTACATATTTGCCCCTCCTCTCCTACCCTACCCTTCTTTTGTTCTTATGAAATTTGATGCACCGATTGCTTTGCCACAGTTAGCAAAATTATTAGAGGCCGAAATTTTGGCAGCTCATCATCCTTTTTTATCCGGAATCAATGAAATTCACAAAGTTATCCCTGGCGATATTACTTTTTGTGACCATCCTAAATATTTTGCCAAAGCGCTATCTTCGGCTGCAAGTGCCATTATTGTAAACAACCGGCAATTAAATAACCCACATCAAAAAACCCTTTTATACCACCCCGACCCCTTTACGGCATACAATAACTTTGTTTTATCATTAGCATCAACTCGCTGCTGGCAACAGCAACAGCCCATTAGCCCACAAGCTAAAATTGGCCAAAACACCAAAATAATGCCCGGCGCAGCCATTGGCGATAACGTGCAAATAGGCGATAACTGCCTCATTTACCCGAATGTTGTTATTTATGAGCGTACAATTATTGGCAATAATGTTACCATCCACGCTAATACAACCATAGGTAGCGATGCTTTTTACTACAAATCGCGCCCATTAAGCCATGAAAACGACCTGCAATACGAAAAAATGTACTCGTGCGGACGTGTTATTATTGGCAATAACGTTGAAATTGGGGCAGGCTGTACCATTGATTGCGGCGTATCGGGCGATACGGTTATTGGCGAAGGCAGCAAATTAGATAATTTGGTGCATATTGGGCATGGTGTTGTACTTGGTAAAAATACCTTAATTGCTGCCCAAGTTGGTATTGCCGGAAAAACTACCCTTGGCGATGGCGTAATTTTATGGGGACAGGTAGGAGTATCTAAAGACCTGACAATTGGCAATAACGCCGTAGTTTATGCCCAATCAGGAGTAGCTAACAATTTAGCCGGAGGTAAAGCCTATTTTGGCTCGCCCGCCAACGAAGCCATACCCACCATGCGCGAAATGGCTAATATAAAACGCATAGCCGAAATTTTAGAACGCCTAAAACGTTTGGAAGATGGGCAATAGATTCCCAGCATTTTAAGTTAACATCTCCGGAAAACAATCAATCATCGACCTCAATAAAAAAAATTGCCCAGTTTAGTATAGCTACCAAATCCGGGCAATGCAAATAATTAGCTGTCTCAACAAATAAAGACAGAAAAAACGATTAGAAACTATTGTACCACCACTTTTCGCAAATACATGGTTTTGTCAATATACTGTAGTTTTACAAAATAGGTGCCTTGCGGTAAATCGCTCGTATTGAGGGTAAACTTTTGGCTGTTTGGTTTAATGGCTGTGGTTTCAAGGCCAGCCAAGGTTAAAATTTGTACTTGTGAAACTAATTTTGGCGCTTCGAAATACAAATTGCCGGTCGTGGGGTTTGGATACATGGTAAAATTGTTTGCGAGCGGGTTGTGGTTGTTAATGCCAGCCAACATGCCGCAATCGCATTGATGAAAACCCAATTGGTTAAAGGTGTTGCGAGGCAGCGAGTCCCACTCGGCAGTAGGGTTCCAAGCACCTGTATAGGGTGTTCCAGGGTTGGTTGTAACGCCTTGGGTAATTCCGGGCTTGCGTATAAGGGTTTGGTCGCGGGTCCAATATGCCCCTCCTGCAGCTTGTGTGTAGGGGTATGTATCCGTCCACGACTGGCCGGGGTCTTCGCCAATCAGGCCAAAAATATCAACAAAAGCACCAAACGGCATTTGCCCATTGTCGCTAATTTTATTTAAAGACATAGCATCATTGCCATTAAAATACATGGTGCTGCTAACATTATAATCAGGACAAATATAATAGTCGGTTTGGGCTTTTAAGTCGGCAAAAACGCAAGTATCCTGCCCTGTTTTGGTGCAATCTTGTTTGTCTATAACCAATACTACTACATCTTTTGCTTTAACGGTAATACCGGTAAGGTCAATGCTAAAAGCGGCATCGTAAACAGCACTGCCATTTTGCCATCTTATTAAGCGGTAATCGCTAAGGTCAAGGTCTTTGTCGCTGGGGTTGGCTATTTCAATGGCTTTGTTATTGTTGCTGCCCTCTACATATTCGGATATAAAAGGCGTGGTACATTGCCCCCAAACAAGGGCTAAGGGCGCAATGGAAAGTAAAAAAAAGGTAAAAAGTTTTTGTGTCATCGGTAAAGTTTATTTTTTATTTTTGAATAATAATTTTTTGCGTTTGTCCGTTTATTGTCAACAAATACAACCCAGCAGCATAATTGGCAGTGTTAATTTTAAAGGTAGATGGTGCTGTGCCAATAGTCCAATTTTTTTGCAACAGCACTTTTCCGGAGGAATCAGTGAATTGAAGGTTAATTTTTTCCGGATTTTTTCCGAAAATAGCAATTGTCAATTCGTTTGAAACTGGATTAGGCCATGCCATTAATTGCCAATTTTTATTTATATCATCGGTGGCTAAAATACCGCCCAAATCGTTAAACCGCTGTACAAACTCTTGGTAATAAATGTTAGCTACGTTTTTATCGTGTACTACTACCACGTTTTCGTCGTTGCGCACTTGGGCGCTGTTTGTCCAGTTGTACGAGCCTGTCCAAACTGTTGGGTCGCTATCCCAATAATTGGGGTCGGCAATAAAATATTTATGATGAAAAATATAGCTTTTGCCATCAACTTTTAAGTTTTCTTTCATTTTTGGTGCTAAAATATCAAAACAAGCCTGATTTTCGGGGGTGCTGGTGTCGTCTAAAATTCCGGCTAAAAATACTTTGTCGTAAATGCGGTCTTCAATGGCATTTGCCATATCGGTGCGGGTAAGTTGCATGATAGCAAAAAACAGTTCGTAATTAGCCTGTGCTACCGATTTTTTAAAATTAGTTCTAATGTCGTCTCCGGGACTAAAATAGGCTTCAACTCGTTTACCACCTACTACAAACTCTTTGGGGGTGTTATCTAATTTATCGGAGCCAAATTTTTCGCCAAACATTTCGTCAAATTCCATCGTAAAAGCGCGGGCTAAGCTTTGGTCTTGGATGATTATGACGTTGTTAGGATCTTTGTTTAGTTGATCATCGCTAAAATTTGTCGAGCCAGTCCAAACAATGGGGTCGTTGGGGTCGGGCGATTCGGCATCAATTATTACAAATTTATTATGCATAATACCCTGTACTTCGGAGTCGCGGGTAATTTTGCTTCCGGGAAAAAGGTTGTATATAGCCTTGTCAATATCTGAGTCGGCTACAAAGCGGCATTTTATCCCTTTATTGGCGGCAGCTTTAAGGGCATCTAAAATTCCGGTAGCATTGTCAAACGTATAAAGGCTCATGTCTATGGTATATTTTGCCCGGCTAAAATAGTTTGCCAACGTGTCGGCTATAGCATTTTTTACGTAAATGGCAGTTGGCCCGTTCGATACACTATTGTTTACCGGGCTGTTAAAATAAACTTTTATGTCGCCCGATGAAAGCGAGGCAGTCATCATGGGCATAATAGCCGATTTTGACTCGTCGCCCGAAGCACTTTCAGAGATTGCCTGAACGTAGTAAACCGTTGCCGGACTTAATCCGGATAAATTAGTTATATGGTTGGTGGTATAGTTGCCGTCGTTAAGTGCGCCCATCTCTAACGATTTGGTTTTTCCGTATTTAATTGTGGTGTTGCCATCAAACAAGGTAGTAAACGACACATCGAAACTGGTGGTTGTAATATTGCTTTGCGTTAACGAGGACGAAATAACGGGCGGGTTGCCTAAATATTCAAAATCGGAAAGGCTGCGGGGCAACAGTTGGTAGGTTGTTTTAAACTGCGACATTATGCCCACTAAATTAATATACTCGGTTGGTATGGGTGTGTTTACAATATTTGTGGCATCAACAACACGGACTTCGTAGGTAAGGCTTCCGTCAAAAATTTTATAATTGGTACTGGCGGTTTTAAAATTGCCAACATCGGTAAATTTGATGTTTGAAAAACGCACTAGTTCGCCCTCATAATCTTCGGTAAATCCAATTGCCGTTGTTACCTCTTTTGGGGCTGGCAGCGGGTTGTTCGAGCTTATAATTTTGTACTGCATAGTTGCCCCCGATTTTTTAATTTCCATCAGTTCGTTGTAAAGGTCAAGTGCGCCGGTAACTTGTACCAGGTCTCCGGGCTTAACGGCATCGGCAAAATCGTAATCAAAAACGGCAATGCCGGCACTACCGTCTTGCATGTAACGTATAGCGCCCAATTCGGGGCCGTTGGTAACAATACCTTCTACGGTAACAATATCGCCAACTGCTTTTATTTTTGCTTCGTCAATGGGTATGGGCGTTTGAGCTGCTGCAACAAAACAAATAAAGCAAAACGATAAAAATGTAAAAACAAATTTCATAAAATATTTTTTCTAAATGGTAAAATACAAGTTAATTAAATAGAAGAGTTTAAAAAATTACAAGCCAAATAAAAGGAGGACAGTAATTAAACATACATTTTTATATTAATAACATCCAAGAAAACACACAATATTAACCTTATTTATCCGGAATTATGGTTTTGGAGGCAAAAAAATCACATTAGGGCTAAAATGCCATCTCAAATCAAACACGGGTATTTATATTTTTGTTTTCATTTTAGGTCTTAGAATTGGCGATTAGGCCCATTTCGAGGGCGTGTTTAACTGCCTGGTCGTAATCGGTAAACAAAATTATAGGTACTTTTTCTTCGAGAGCGGCTTTTTTTAGGACGGCTACTTTACGTTTAGTACTTCTTACCATCCGGATAAAAATAGCTGCAACCCTTCCCGGATAATTGGTAGCTATTTCGGTATAAATATCCAAATCTTTTTCTGCACTGTCGCCCATCAAAATAAATTGCAAATTGGGGTAAGTTTTTATAATACGAGCCACCGAATCGCGTTTATGCAGTCGGTAGGTAACGGCATCTTCATTTTTATGTCGGCCAAAATCGCGCAAAGACAGGGGACCTTTAACAAAATTGTTAACCTGCATAAACTCGGTTAACATGTCGTACAAATTCCACGGACCATTTGAAACGTAAAATACCGGATGCTGCTCTGCTTGGTCGCGCCCTACACGCAAAGCTTGTATAAAGGCGGCTGCACCAGGCACCTGCTCGCGCGAGTGGGCGTTTTTAAACAAAGTTAAATACAACATACGGGTCATTGACAAAACGGCTGTATGCAAAATTGTATCGTCAATATCGCTTATAATGCCATATTTGGCTGTACTATTGGGCAGCATAACCTCGCCCCTAACGCTATAAGGTGGCTTAAAAGCAACCGGGGCACTAACAAGGCTAATTTTTACCTGAAACCAAACTTCACGCGGTTTTAGCACCTGCGTTAAATTAGGCATGTTTAGTGCATAATACCCCTCGTGGTTGGTATTACAGGTTTGCGTTTGGCCGGCAATTTCAATTTGTATGCTTGCATCTTTAATTTCGTTGCTGCCAAACCGTTTATAGGTATTTTTTAAATTTTGCCATCGGCCATCGGTGTGCATAGGGTTTAACAGCCGGCTGGTTAAAACACGACCTGTTAAAAATAAGGTTTGTAAATTGCCAAAACCCCTGTAAGGCACAATTAACACGTGCCGTTTCGAGGTAAACCTCAATCGAAGTCGTTGTTTAAACGTGTCTAAACGGTCTGTTAGCCAATAAAATACCGATTTAAACTGCTTATACATTTATCGTTAAAAAATTAAAATAAGTTGTACTTGTCGAAACAAAAATGCAAATTTACAGTTAAAACAGTTTGTCTTATGACTTGCAAACTGAAAATTAACAAAATCCTAAATAAATTTAAGGCAAACATCCTTCATCCACAAAGGTGTTGATAAAAACTTAGTTGTAAAACCCAAATTGGCCTTAATTTTGTTTAATTAACTTAGATTAACTTATCCCCTACACTAATTTCCGGATGAATGTAGTTTATCTTTGCAGCTAATTACGTGTTATAGGCAAACTCACAATAAATTTCCACACTTTCTTCATTTACTTTTTTCAAATGAACTTAATGACCGCAAAAAAAACAGGTGCTAACCAATTTAAAACTAAATTGCTAATTGCTTTTAGTTTGTTTACTTTAATAACCGTTTTTGCCCCCTTTAGCACTGTTTACGCACAACAACGCCAACAGCAAAACACCCCCCACGAAACAACTAAACCCGCCGAAAAACCACCTTTTACTGCCGATGATGCCAAAGTTAAAACAGGGCAAATTTTAGAGCTAATAAACCAAGTTTACATGGATAGTGTGGATTTTGAGAAAATAACCGAAGCTTCTATCCGCTCGCTACTCGAAAACTTAGACCCACATTCATCCTACATTCCAGCAGACGAGGTAAAGGCCGTAAACGAACCCTTGGTAGGAAATTTTGAAGGCATCGGCGTTAGTTTTAACATTATAAAAGATACTATCACCATTGTAAGCGTAGTTCCGGATGGCCCCTCCGAAAAAGCAGGCCTCCGCGATGGCGACCGCATTATTTTAGTTGATAAAGAACCTGTTGCCAATATCAAAATCACCAATGAGCAAGTAATGAAAAAACTGCGCGGCACCAAAGGCACCAAAGTTGAGGTTGGTATTGCCCGCAAAAATGTGGATAAAACCTTGTATGTAACCATAACCCGCGATAAAATTCCAATTAACAGTATTGATGCAATTTATATGGCCACCCCCGAAATAGGCTATATAAAATTAAACCGCTTCTCGGCTACCACTACCGAAGAAATGACCAAAGCCATCGAAAAATTAAACAAACAAGGCATGAAAAGTTTAATTTTAGACCTTAAAGGCAACGGCGGTGGGTTTTTAAGTGCTGCCGTTGAGGTATCGGATATATTTTTACCTAAAAACCGCCTAATTACCTATACCGAAGGACGTGCCTACCAACGAAAAGATTACAAAGCCACCAATGGCGGCAGTTTTGAAAAAGGCAAATTAGTAGTATTAATTGACGAAGGCTCGGCATCGGCAAGCGAAATTGTATCGGGGGCTATGCAAGATTGGGACAGAGGACTAATAATTGGTCGCCGCTCGTTTGGCAAAGGCTTGGTACAAAAACCTTACTCCCTATCTGACGGGTCGGCGGTGCGACTAACCGTAGCACATTATTACACCCCGTCTGGGCGCTGCATTCAAAAACCATACAGCAACGATGCCGAAGCATACCGCAAGGAAGTGCGCGACCGCTACAAAAATGGCTAACTGTCTGACCCTACAAAAATTGAAATGCCCGACTCGCTTAAATTTGAAACCCTAAAGATTAAACGAACAGTTTACGGCGGCGGCGGTATATCGCCCGATATTTTTGTTAGTATTGACACCTCCGATATATCAACCTACTACCGCGAACTAAGCAATCAAAATATTTTTAATACCTACGTATTAGAACAGATGGACGCAAAACGAGACGAATGGCATACAAGTTTTGCCGATTTTAACACTTACAAAGCCAATTTTAACATAGGGTTAAAAATGATGGACGACTTTGTAAATTTTGCCGAAAAAGAAGGTGTTAAAAAAGATGAGGCCGGACTTGCCCAATCGCAAAAACTCATCGAAATGCGTTTAAAATCGTTAATTGCTCGGTATTTGTTTAATTTCGAAGCCTATTATCAAATAGTTAACGAGTATAACGAGCCTTATTTAAAAGCTTTAGAAGTTTTAAAAGACGATAAAATTTTCTCAGAAATGAAGTTAGAATAAAAATAGGTTGTATTTTTGCCCTATATTTATTTTCTTGAAGTTTTGCCAAACTAATTGATTATTTTAATCTTCAAATTTGGCAAAACTTATTTTTTTAGTTCCTCCACAATTACTAAATTTTCAATAAACAATTTTACCGGATGCCTCTTATTTGTTCAATTTCCGGAATACGCGGCACCATAGGCGGCGACTCTACCAATGCCCTAACGCCTATAAATATTGTAAATTTTGCTACTGCTTTTGGGGCATTATTATTGCAAAAACATGCCAACACCAAGCCCAAAAAAATTGTAATTGGCCGCGATGCCCGCACAACAGGCGCAATGGTTGCCGGCTTAGTTGCCAACACCCTGCAAGCCTTGGGCTTTACGGTAATTGATTGCCGGCTTAGCTACAACCCCAACCGTAGAAATGGCCGTTACGCTCGAAAAAGCTGTTGGCGGCATTATTATTTCGGCAAGCCACAACCCTGCCAACTGGAATGCCTTAAAATTGTTAAACAACTTGGGCGAGTTCATTTCGGCTGAAGATGGCGAAACACTATTAAAAATTGCCGCTAATCATCCGGAAAAAAATATTGCCTTTACCCCTTACACCGAAATTGGCAGTTATCAGTTGGTTTTTCAGCGTTATTTAGTGCATCATATCGAGCAAATAATGGCACAAAAAGCCATTGCAACTAATAAAATAAAAGAAAAAAAATTCAAAGTATTGGTAGATGGTGTAAACTCGGTAGGCAGCATTGCCTTGCCCGCCCTGTTAAAAACCTTGGGCTGCGAAGTGATAGTTTTAAACGAGCAACCCTCCGGATTATTTCCGCGAAACCCCGAACCGCTCCCCGAACATTTAGCAGAAACTATGTTGGCAGTACAAAAAAATGGCTGTCATGTTGGCTTTGTTGTTGATCCCGATGCCGACCGTTTGGCTATAATTGACGAAAATGGCCAGTGGTTTGGCGAAGAATATACTTTAGTAGCCTGCGCCGACTATTATTTGCAATACGTTCAAAAAGGGCCGGTAGTTTCAAACTTATCGTCAACCAAAGCCCTGCGCGAATTGGCCGCAAAACACGGCTGCCACTATTACATGTCGGCAGTGGGCGAGGTAAACGTGGTTGCCCAAATGAAAGCCGTGCAAGCTGTTTTGGGTGGCGAGGGTAACGGCGGCATTATTTGGCCCGATTTGCATTATGGCCGAGATGCTTTGGCCGGAGTAGCCTTGTTTTTATCGCTGATGGCAGAATCCGGGAAAACATGTAGCCAACTGCGGCACCAATATCCCAACTATTATATGGCGAAACAAAAGGCCGAGTTGCCCTCAAACATATCAGTCGATACACTTTTAGAAAGGATTAACGCAAGATATGCAGCCACGCATAATATTACTACAATTGATGGTGTATTTATTGATTTTGGCCACGAGTGGGTACATTTGCGCAAATCGAACACCGAACCTATTGTGCGGGTTTATGCCGAAAGCCGCACAAGCGAAGCCGCTGCCTTAGAACTTGCCAATTATTGGCGCAAAATATTAGTGGATTTGGTTGAATAACAAATTACTCACTGAAAATGTAAGCAAGTAAGTTCATTAATTTGTAAATGCATACATAACCAAATTAGCACCCATTTGTAAGGCTTGCAAGTGTTTTTCGGGCGGGTCGCGGTGCACAGGGAAATCTTCCCAACCATCGCCTAAATCAGTTTCATACGAGTAAAAACAAACTACGCGCCCGTCAATAATAATGCCAAAGCCTTGTGGATTTTTGCCATCGTGTTCGTGAATTTTGGGCAAGCCTGAAGCAAAAGGAAACCGCTGTTTGTAAATATCATGATTGAAAGGCAATTCTACCAAATCTTTATCCGGAAATATCTTTTTTAATGCCGGACGCACATACGGGTTCATTCCATAGTTATCGTCAATATGCAAAAATCCTCCCGACTTTAAATAGGTGCGCAAATTTTCGGCCTCTTGCTCGCTAAACTGCACATTTCCGTGCCCCGTCATGTGGATAAATGGGTAGTTAAAAATTTCAGGACTTCCCGCCTCAACAATAGCTTGTTCGGGGTTCAAATTCATTTTAAGCTCGCGGTTACAAAACTCAATTAAATTTGGGATGGAGGTTTCTTTGTTGGCATACCAATCGCCGCCACCCCTGTATTGCAGCAAAGCCAACTGAACATTGCCTTTGCCCACATTATTATTGGTAAAAGCAAGACTAATTGTTAAAAAAACAAATGACAAAATTAAAAAACATAATGCATTGATTCTCATATACTTATATGCAGTTGATTAAAGTTTTACCTATTATAATTAGGCCGTTAAAATTGGATGAAGCCAGCAACAAACAGCTATTCCGGCAGTTTCGGTGCGCAGGCGCGTTTGTCCTAAGCTAACAAAAATAAACTCATTTTGTTCTGCCAAATTAAGTTCGGCGGGTGTAAAATCGCCTTCGGGGCCTATGCACACAACAGCACGGCATGGGGGCGCAGCTACTTGCCGAATAGGTTTGCTTTGTGGACTTAAAGCAGCAATAAGTGGCAATATTTTACTGTTTGATTGTATTGTTTGGCGTATAAAATCCGGAAATTTTATAGGGGCCTGAATAATTGGCAGCCATTTGCCTCCCGACTGTTTCAAAGCACTAATAGCCGTTTTTTGTATTCTCTCCATCCGGATATTTGTTTTTTCAGTTCTTGCGGTTTCTAAAAAACTAATGGTATTTACACCCAGTTCTACTGCTTTTTCAACAAACCATTCCATGCGTTCGGTCTGTTTTGTAGGGGCAATGGCTACGTGTAAATACTGATTTTCGGGCTGTGGCTGGTGAGTTATTTGTTGTACGTTTACGCTACAATTTTGCTCGGAGATGGCAGTTAGTTTTCCGGCATAGGTATTACCTAAGCCGTCTAAAACATGTATTTCTTCGCCCAATTTACTGCGCAGTACACGGGCGCAATGCCAGGCCTCCTGCCCTAACAAAACGTATTGTTGGTTGGCAAATTGCGGCGCATAAAAAAAGTGCATAAAATTATTTTTGAAAGTTCTTCCACATCATACTCGGAACGGGTTTATTGGTTCGTTGGGTGTATTTGGCATTAGTTTTCCGGTTATAATAATTATTTACATCACCGTCAATGCTAAAATAAATTAGTTGCCCAACTGGCATTCCGGCATAAACTCTAACAGGTTGTAGGCAAGAGATTTCAAGTGTCCAATGGTTGCAAAACCCAACATCGCCTTTGCCGGCAGTTGCATGAATATGTATGCCCAAACGGCCAATACTCGATTTCCCTTCTAAAAACGGCACATGCCGGTGTGTTTCGGTGTATTCAAGTGTTACACCTAAATATAAAGTATTAGGCTGCAGTTCATAGCCATCTTCCGGAATTTCGAACTCTACTATTTCGTTTTCGGTGCGAGCATCTAAAATACGGTTTTTATAAACGGCTAAATATTTACCTAAATGCACATCGTACGAATTTGTACCTAAGCTCTCGTGTTTGAAGGGGTTTATTACTATGTTTCCGTTTGCTATTTCTTGTAAAATGCGCTGGTCGGTTAATATCATGGGCTTGCTTTAACAAGTTATTATTTATAAAAAAACTAAGGGGTTTTGCTTAAAAAAATTACCATTCAATGCTTTCTTTATTTAAAAAAGCTGCTATTCCTCGTTTACAATCTGTACCCAACCGCGCATGGGCATTTGTTGAAGCTGCCAATTCAAGTGCCTCAAAAAAATCCATAGTTTGTATGCGGGCAATAAGATCTTTGGTTATGCGCAACGATTCTCCGGAAGTATTTTTACACAAATTCAAAGCAAATTGTTGTATGCTTTCGGCAATTTGGTCTTTTTCATAAATGTAGTGAATCAGTCCAATTTTTTGTGCATACTCGGCACTAATTAATTTTCCTGGGAGTAGTAATTCTTTGGCATTGGTTTCGCCAATTTTCGGGATTAGAAAAATGGAAACAATTGCCGGAACAAAGCCTATCTTAACTTCGGTATAGCCAAATTTAGCTTCGGGCGTAGAAAAAACAAAGTCGCAAACACCAGCCAAGCCACACCCGCCTGCAATGGCATGGCCTTCGACCTGCGCAATGATTACTTTATTTAAAAAGTACATTTGCGTAAATAACTCCTTCAAATTATTCGAGTCTGCCAGGTTTTCTTCGTAAGTATTATTTTGTAAGCTTTGTAAATAGGCTAAATCAGCACCGGCGCTAAATACCGTACCATTAGCTTTAAGCACAATAATTTTTGCCAAAGGGCTTGAACTTGCCTTCGAAAATGCCTCTTTTAGCTCCGAAACGATTTGGGGGCTAAGTGCATTACTCTTTTCGGGGCGATTTAGCGTTATGTATGCTATTCTGTCTTTAATTTCGAATAATAAGGTTTCAAAACTTGGCATAGGTTAATTTTATAAAAAAACGTGCGAAGATACAGTTTTTCAAGTTTTTGAACAATTTATAGTCTATAAGATTGTTTTATTATGCCACATTATTGCCAGATAGTAGTATTTTTGCACTACAATTTGTAAAATCAAAAACGCAAAACTGTTATTTATGTCAAGATTAGTTTCAACAACAATATTTATAAAAAATATGGTTTGCCCGCGTTGTATTAAAGCCGTTACTGATACCATTACGCAAATGGGTTATAATTTACAAAGTGTGGCACTTGGCGAAGCTATTATTGGGCAGGCGATTAGTCCCAACGAGTTTGCCTCTATAAATATAGCTTTGCAACAAATTGGCTTTGAATTAGTGCTTGACGGCGAACTGCAAATGGTGGCACGCATTAAAGCGGCAGTTATTGATATGATTCATTACGACCAAAACGACCAACATATAAAAAACTCTTCATTTTTAGCGCAAAAATTGGCAACCAGCTATTCGCATTTAAGCAAACTGTTTTCGAGGTACGAAAAAATAACCCTCGAGCGGTATATAATTTTGCAAAAAATAGAACGGGCTAAAGAGTTGATTTCGTATGGCGATAAAACTTTGAGTGAAATTGCCAATCGCTTAGAGTATAGCAGCGTTCAGCATTTATCTAATCAGTTTAAATCGGTGGTGGGCATGTCAGTTACCGATTATAAAAAAATAGACTTGAAAGACCGGTTACCACTTACCGAAGTTGGTCAATCTGAATAAATAACGAATTTAGGAATACACTTGCTTATCCGGATATAAAAAAATGCCTTTGCCTGCTTCCCCTTTGCACTTTGCTATTGTAAATGGCCCCAACCTTAATTTGTTAGGCAAACGCCAACCCGAATGGTACGGGCATATTAATTTTGAGTTATATTTTACTACTTTACAGCATAATTTCCCGGAATTAAACCTAAGTTATGCTCAATTTAACAACGAAGGCGACTTGATATCGTATTTACAAAAACAAGGGTTCTCTGCCGACGGCATTATACTTAACCCAGCCGGTTACACCCACACCAGTATTGCCCTTGCCGATACTGTTGCCGCTATTGAAACGCCGGTAATTGAAGTACATTTGTCGAACACATTTGCCCGCGAAACGTTTAGGCACCGTTCGTTTACCGCCCCCCATTGCAAAGGCGTTATTATTGGTTGCGGGCTAAATGGATATTGGTTAGCCATACAACAGCTATTGCACTTAACAGCCAAAAGCTAAAATCCAACAGAAATTTTCCAGCTTAATATTTGGCGGTCATCTCCGGCAGATAGCAATATATTTTCTTCCGGAAAAAAACACAAAGCATTTACCGACTTAAGATGCCCCTTGTAATTGGGTTTAAATGGATCGATTACTTGTAATAGTTGCTTGCTTGGCAAATGCCACCATTTTAAACTTTTATCGCGGCTGGCCGAAACAACCCAGTTTTGCGCTTCGTTGATATACAAGGCATTTACGGTATATAAATGTGCCGGTATCTGTTGATTTGCCTTGTTAGGCAAAAATAAATTTGGAGCAGAGGGCAAACAATCCCAAATATTAATTTGTGCATCGCGTCCGCCCGTCCAAAGTTGATTAGCTTTTTGAGCGAATGCTAAACAAAACACAGAGCTATTGTGCGCTGCCGTTACAGTTTGGACAATTTCGAGATTTTGAGCATTTACAATATAGATACAGCCATTACTTGCCCCAACAGCTAAACAAGGCATAGTTTTGTTGTTATCCGGATTGGGCAAGCCTATACAGCAACGCAAATTTTCAGTAGAAAGTTTTACGTTGCCAACTGTTTGCCCTGTTTCTATATCCATTTTCCATAGGCTTCCATCGCCACAGGTAAAAAACAAATGATTGGTAGGGGCAAAATAATAAGTGTCAAACACTGCCCCACCCAACTGGATGGGCGGCCATGCAAGTTTACTTTTGTCGGCATGGTACATGTAAACAATACCTGCCATTGTGCCGGCTACAAGCAGCGAGGCTTGGGGTATATAAAACAACGAAAATATATTGCTTGGTATTTGAGCTATAACTTTGCCTTTATTGGGCTGCCTAACAGACCATTCGACCAGCCAGCCATTGCCATCGGCACTATAAAAGCTATGGCCATCTTGTTTATTAGCCATGGCATAAATAGCCGCCTTGTGTCCGGTATAAATTGGCAATTGCTCAATTGCAAGCTTCATGCGGCAATTTGGTTTGGTTAGCTATAATTGCTATTTTACTTTGGCAATCAAATCTTTGACCGCATCTTTATGTAAGGTAACGGTCATCATTTTGAGTTTCACGTAATCTTCGCGCATAAAATAATAGCCAAACTGTTTACAGGCTTCGCCTTCGGCGCACCCGCGCGAGCCCGAACTGCTATCTTTTAGCAAATACCATGTTTCGCCGTTTTTTTCGGTAACGCCAACCAGGTGCATCGCATGGTCATCGGTGGTGCTACCATTTAAAAATCGCATTTGCCTTGCGTTTTCGTCTATATATTCGGCGGGGCAATCGAAGGTTGGTACAACTGCAACGTTAGCTGTGTTTACAAACCCAGCTTCGCTAACGTCTCCTCCAATGCTAATAGTGTAGCCTTTTTTAATGGCAGTTTTTATTAAACTTGTAAAATCATTAAGCGGCACATTGTAATAATCGGTACTGCGCCACCAGTTGTCGGGCACATCGTAAATAGTTTTGGTAAAATAAGGCTCTTGCATTAGCGACATAAAATCAACATAATCGTCCATATTAAGTTTACATTCGCTTTTTAAATATTCAAGTGGTGTTATTTTTTTGCCGCAGAGCATAAACTCAGTTGGCGGCTCGCCCATGTAATAATTTAGTATAGATTTTACCGTTTCAACTACCCTATCTTCGTCCCATGCGTTAGTACTTTTTACGTTTTTAAGATAACCATCAAATTCGGCAAACATTTTTTCGTGGTTATGAAATTTAAGCCTGTCGGGTTTTCCTTTGTAAGCCTCTAAGGGCACAACACCATATTTTTTATACAACTTGGCTACAGCATTAGTTTCTGAGCCTTCGCCGATATTAACATGCCCGCGTTTTTGAACAAAAAGCCTTGCCCGCTCAACATATTCAAAGTAAACCGGATATAGTTCTGATAATTTTATTGCTTTTCCGGAAATGCGTTTAATTTCGCTTTCAAAAAATGAAGTAGTCGAAAAACACCAGCAAGTACCTGTATTGCCCTGCGAAATGGGTTTTTGATGCCATTGTTGTTGGTAATCATCCGGATTAGTTGGGTAATTTTTATCGGCTACCTGTAATTTAAAACCTTTTTTTGGAGGTTCGGGTTCGGTTGCCTGTTCATCGTAAGCCCTTATATCTTTTAAAATAGTATTGATATAGTAACTGCCTTTCCCCTCTACAAAAACAGCTTTATCGGGGGTGTTTGTGTGTTGGGCATTTATGTTTTGAAATATTGCGCCCAATAAGGCAAGTAGGCAAATACTAAAAATATGCTTTTTCATGTTTAGTAGTCTAAATATAGTTTGATTAGCTTGTTAAGCCGCAAATATACGCATTAAGTTAGTTTTTTTTGAGGGTAAAACTCCTATTTTCTATTGTTCTTTTCATTAAAACCGACACAATGCTTGAGGGTAAAGAATTTAGTTAAAATTATTTTACTTTGTGCTACAAAGTTATTTTTAAATAAAAGATAATATAATTTTCTAAATACTAAGAAATAATAAAAACTTACTTGTATTTTTAGGCCAAACTATAAACAATGGACAAACAAACGATAATTGCCGCCATTAATAACCAACAAATAAAGGATGTTTTTGCAATTTTAGATACTTTAGACTTGAAAGATGCTGCCTATGACAATATCCGGAAAGAATTTTTTGATGGTTCTAAAAGTATAGATTTTACCGACCGCTTGTTATCTTTTGTTTATGGCTTACCGCTTTCGGTTTTTAACCCATCGCAATTGCAAACGCCACAGCCAACCACTGCCGAAGCCAAGCAAATTATTACCCAGTTAATAAGCGAAGGTAATTTGGGCGAAGCTATTGCCATTTTACCCGATGAAAACGATTTTATACTGCAAAAAGCTCAGTACAATCAGTTGCAACGCGACTATAATGCCGGATTATTAGATAACGCCGACTTGCGCCAACAACGAGCGCGTATTATTGCTGCCATACAGTATTTTGTGGCTAAAGCGCAAAATTTGACGCTTAAACGTTTGCCTTCAAATTTTCAGACAGGCACCGGCGATGGCAATATTATTTCCGGCACAGGCACAGGCAATGGCACTTTAATTAACAAAAATACTGCAACTACCACTAAAATATTGTTTTTGGCAGCCAATCCAAAAGAGGAGGCCAATTTACAAAGTGGTTTTGAATTAAAGACAATTAAAAAAGAAATGAAATTGGGCGACAAAAGTGAAGCATTTGAATTTTTGCATCCGGAAATGGCTGTAACTGCCACCGAAATAACTCGTGCGTTTACCCAAAATCCTGATTTCATCCACTTTTCGGGGCATGGCCAGCAAAAAGGTATCATTATTGCAAAAGACGACAATACAGCCCAGCTTTTGCCCAATATGGCACTTAAATTATTATTTTCAAAGCTTAAGCACAAGCCCAAATTAGTGTTTTTAAATGCGTGTTACAGTGCCGAGCAAGCAAAAACAATTTCGGAGTTTGGTATTTACGTTGTTGGCAATAGTTTACCCGTTGATGATAATGCCGCCATTAGTTTTGCCAAAGGTTTTTATGTTGGCATTAGCGAAGGAAAAACTATTGAAGAGGCATTCAACGACGGATTGTTTATACTTTACACCGAGTTCGAAACCCATGCCAACCTGCGCGCAAGCCGCTTGCGTACCGATGCACAAACCGAAAACGACGTACAACTATGGCTAAACGGGCAAATTATTAACGTGTAATTATTTGAACTTATTTTTGTTTTGGTTTCGGTTTTGGTTTATACTTACATTCGTAAGCCAATTTTTCGTTATTATAAACTAAGTTGGGGCAAAAATCAACAATATTGCGAATATATGCTTGTTTAAATTTTTTGTTCACCTCGTTTAACACCCAAGCAGCAGCAGCCCTTGAATTACAACTTGGCAAAAACACATGGTAGCGCTTTTTTGCCGTATGCGGATTTGAATCGGGAGCAATAAAAACTAAATTGCTAAAATGAGCATTTAAGTAACTATATTGTTCTTGCACCTGCTTAAACGTTCCGATAGTTTTAACCATTACCCCCCAATTTACAATTTCGGCTAAATTGTTGCCGCTCGGCTGCTTAAAATCCCATACCATTGCTAAGCGCGAACCCGCATAAATTACCACCATATCATTAGGCAAATGATGAATCCGGATAATATTTTGTTCGGCCATTTGCGAGCCTTCATCTAAAACCGGATTAAAAAAAACTAAATTCCAGGCACCCTCTTCGGCATCAACATTATAAGTTTGTGCATATATTGCCAAACCCGTAGCGCCACCTGAACAATAATTGGGCATACCCTTTATAGTTACAAAATAAAAATTTTGGCCATCGCTGCGCTGGTAATTACTTACACTATCAATTTGAAAATTGTAGCCAATATTTGTTTGCCCGGCCATATCGGCAAGTGGCACTAAAATACGCGCCCCGCCAATACTGTCGTTGCTGTCGTCTATGGATAAATCTGAGCCAAATAAAAGAGGCAGCCAATTTTGAGGCTGGGTGGGCGGCGAAACAATTTGTAAAGCTGGTTGCCTAAACAATAGCCAAGAGGTATCTATGGTGTTGTTATAAGTAAAAAGAGCAGGCTGGGCAATAGATTTCGCCGAAAAAGTGATATCCGCTACAACAAAAAAGGATAAGAGCAAAACAAATAGCCGGATGTATGGGTACAGTTTACAAAACATAATTGGCAATAGTAATTTATGTTGGTAATGGGCAAAATTAAAAATTTAATTTCTAATTTTGTTAGCTTTTTTTCTAAAACCTCAAAACTTGACCATTTACTTGTTGCGTTTCACCATAATAGTTTTGCTTTTCGTAAACCACCTTTTGATAGGGCAAACAACTACCGTAAATTATACGGGCAGCAATGCCATTTTTGCCAACCCCGAGCGCGGTTTTTATCGCTGGGCAGGCACCTATTCGAACAACCACACGCCGTTAGTTCAAAGCGATTTAGAAGATTTATATACCAACAACAAAATATCGGTTATTTTCCGGATTTTTTATTTGCCCAATTTTAAAAATTCTGCTCTTAGCAATACTTATCTGCAAAAAATAGAAGCCGATTTTAATACAATCCGGAATGCCGGATTAAAATGCGTTGTTCGTTTTGCCTATACTGACGATCATAATAATGGCAACCCACCTTTTGGCGATGCCTCAAAATATTGGGTTTTATACCATATAAATCAGCTAAAACCTATTTTACAAAACCATGCCGATATAATTTTAACCCTTCATGCCGGTTTTATAGGCGTTTGGGGCGAGTGGTATTACAGCGATTTTTTTGGATGCGAAGCATTAGCACCTTTAACCACCCAAAACATTAACGACCGGCGCGAGGTGATGGATAGTTTGCTGGCAGCAGTTCCGGATAAAAGAATGGTTTCGCTGCGCACTCCCGAAATGAAAAAACTTATGTACGATTTAACAATTCCGGAAGACAGTATTACCCTCGCCGATGCGTATAATAAAACGGCATTAGCCCGTATTGCCGCCCATAACGATTGCTTTTTAGCAGATTGGAACGACTATACTTTTGCCGATACTACCGCCGAAAAACCTTACTGGGCTGCCGAAACCCGCTATTTGGCAATGGGCGGCGAAACCTGCGAAGACAATGCCACCTACACCAATTGTGTTAATGCGATTAAGGAAATGAAACGTTTTCATTGGACTTATTGCAACGACTCCTATCATCCGGATGTATTAAGCCGATGGCAAACCGAAGGTTGTTACGACGATATGGAGCGAAATTTGGGCTATCGGTTTAAACTATTATCGGGCACGTTTACCAATACCGCCGCAATGGGCGATGCAGTAATTATAGAATTAAATTTAAAAAACGAAGGATTTGCCGCGTGTTTTAATACCAGGCAAGTACAGTTAATTTTGCGCAATACCACAACCAATACCGATTATGTTGCCCCCCTGCAACACACCGACCCTCGCTATTGGTTTAGCGGCCCATCTTTAACCATAACCGACACTGTTGGCATTGGCTGCAATATGCCAAACGGCACCTACGCCTTGTACCTAAACATTGACGATACCGAAACCAACCTGCAAACAAACCCTAAATACGCCATTCAATTGGCCAATACCGGACTTTATGAAGTGAGCACAGGCTACAACAAACTTAATCACAACTTAACCATTGACAATAATTATACCGGCGGGCAAAACTATACCGGCAACGCATGGGCGGGCACTACCCCACCCCAGCCCGAAATTACAGGCCTAAATACTGCATGTAATTATAACACCGTTACTTATAGCGTAAACTACATGCCTGGCCATACCTATACATGGTCAGTTACGGGCGGCATAATACTTAGCGGGCAAGGGAGTAATACGGTAACAATTATGTGGCAAAATGCCGGCAATGCAAGCATTAGTGTAAGCGAAAGCTATTAACGGAGTAGGTATTTTGGTTGGGCTGAATTTTTGGGCATCTCTGCGTTAGCTTAGAGCCACGTTTTGGTTTGTGGGTTGGCTTGGGCGGCATGCCAATGTGTATGCCTGCTTTACGTTAGCTGTAGGTAGGCTGTTTCCTGTCATTACGCTGCTTTCTGTTTGTAAAGATGTTCTTGAAATTCTATAAACAGTCTGCTGATGTTTGCCACGTCTCCCAAAATTTCTTTTGCGTCTTCCAATGATTGATACTTGTTTGTCAGCAAGATTGGTAATTTCTCCTGGTCGAGTTCGTCCACACCAGTTTCAATGTATTTGCTCAAAACGAAAGTGATAAACTCTTTTTGCTTGTCGTTGAGTAAGGCAAAAATTGTCGCTTCAGCTGCTTTGGCTCTGGCTTCTCTTGTCATGGCAATGTAGTCGCCATTGAAAACGTATTCCAACACATCATACAAGTCACTTTTTTCCATATCTACCAACTTTTGTAAAGTCAGTAAATCGTCTTTGGGGAAACCTGCCGATTCTAAATTCTCCAACAAAACTTTTCGGGTAAGTGGGCTGCCCCACAGTTTTCTCAATTCTTCTTCGTCTTTGAAAAGTTTGGGCAACTCGCCAAACAGTTTATTCAAAAACTCTTCTGCCGAAATGGGCTTGCCGTCTGCACTCCAAAACGAAGTGGAAACCATGTGTTGTATTTCTCTTTCCTTACCGTTTCGCAGTCTAATTTTGACTTTCTTCTTGCAAACACAAGGTCGCTGCCCACATTTTTCACAAGGTGGTGGTTGTTTTTCGCAAACGCAAGGTCTTTGCTCGCAAATGGGACAGGGTTGCGGCGGCACATATTCACATTCGCACGGATTTTGTCCGCACTTTTTACAAAGTTCTGGTTCTAATGGTGGCCCGTCCCATTCAGGGTCGTTAAACTTTTGATAAGCATCTACAAAGTCATAAATGGTAAAAAACTCTTTGCCGTCAAACAAACGTGTGCCACGGCCAACAATTTGTTTAAACTCAATTACTGAATTTACTGGGCGAAGCAAAACGATACCTCGAATATTTCTGGCATCCACTCCGGTAGAAAGTTTTTGCGAAGTGGTCAGAATGGTTGGAATCGTTTTTTCGTTGTCCTGAAATTTTCTTAATAGTCTTTCACCTTCTTCTCCGTCATTGGCGGTAACTCTTACGCAGTAGAAAGCATCTTTGGTTTTAGCGTTTTGGTTTACCAAATCCCGTATCAATGCTGCGTGTCCTTGATTAGCACAAAAAATAATAGCCTTCTCTTTTTGATTGGCTTCATCTAAAAAGATGTTTACCCGCTTGGCTTCTCGTTCTACAATTTCTATGGTGCGGTTAAAGTCTTTTTCTTCATATAGTTTGCCTTCTTCAATTTCGCCTTCCACAATAGTATCGTCCGAAGTGTAGCGGTAATCGTCCAAGGTGGTTTTGATGCGTTTAACTTTGAAAGGCGTTAAGAAACCGTCATTGATACCTTCTTTCAGCGAATAGATGTAAACAGGCTCGCCAAAATATTTGTAGGTATCCACATTGTTTTCTCGCTTGGGTGTAGCGGTTAAACCTAATTGCACTGCCGGACTGAAATACTCTAAAATGCTTCGCCAATTGCTTTCGTCATTGGCTCCACCACGGTGGCACTCGTCAATGATGATGAAATCAAAATAATCGGTTGGATATTCTCCAAAGTAGGGTGCAGGTTTTCCTTCTGCATCCGTGCCACTCATAAAGGTTTGAAAAATGGTAAAGAAAATGCTGCCGTTGGTTGGTACTTTACCGCTTTTCTTTATCTCATTGGGTTTTATCCGGACTAAAGCATCTTCCGGAAATGCCGAAAATGAGTTGTAAGCTTGGTCGGCTAATATGTTTCTATCTGCTAAAAATAAAATTCTTGGTCTTCGTGGGACGTAGTCAGAGCCTGTCGAAGACAAGTTCCAACGGGTTTGAAACAGTTTCCAGGCTATTTGAAAAGCAATGGCCGTTTTTCCTGTTCCTGTGGCAAGCGTCAGCAAAATTCTATCTTTACCTTGTGCTATGGCTTCAACGGTTCGCTGAACGGCTATTTCCTGATAGTATCTTAACTGCCAACTTCCACTTTTATTTTCAAAAGGTATCGATGCAAATTTCTCCCTCCACTCATTTTCAATTTTCAATTGTTCATTTTCAAGTGAAAACGTTTTATTCCAAAGTTCGTCAGGGCTTAGAAAATCTGTTACCAAACCTTCTGCACCTGTTTTCATACAGATTTGGTAAATGGATTTTCCGTTGGTGCTATAAGTGGTTTCTAATTCCAGCTTTTGGGCATATTTCTTGGCTTGCATTACGCCTTCACCCACTTCTTCTGTTTCTACCTTAGCTTCAATCACAGCTAATTTTATTCCTTTATAGGCAAGCACATAATCAGCTCTAAGAATTATTGAACGACTGCCGCCCGATTGTATTTTGCCTGCTGTTATTGGATGGTTTCTGTAAATTTTAGAACCCTCAACAACACCCCAGCCGCAAGCTTTTAATTTGGGATCTATAAGGTTCGCTCTTGTATCGTCTTCGGTCATTTTTTCACGATGGACGCTACCCATCTTTAGCGTATTATGCCCTTTCAGGGCTTGTGATTAATTGTTTGTTGCGAGGGGCGATACCGCCTCGTTGTTTTTCGCGAGGGGAGATACCGCCTCATTGTTTTTCGCGAGGGGAGATACCGCCTCGCTATTATATAACGCCCTTTCAGGGCTATGATATGAAAGCCCCAAAGGGGCATAATATGTTAAGTTAGGGCGTAGTCCTATCGAGTGGCAAAGCCACGACACCAAAGCCCTGAAAGGGCGTAATACATCAACATCGGGTTTATAGCTAATCCCAAACATACTTCTCGTCATATTCTACATTATATTTTTTCAGAAAGGCACGATATTCATCCTGAAAAGTTTTTTTGCTGTGATGCTCGTGCTGATTGGCAATGTAAGCGATAACAGTATCAACTTCTGAAGGTTTAACAGAAAAAGCTCCGTATCCATCCTGCCAATAAAAGTTTTCATATCCGGTTCCCTTTGTTTTGATCCATTTGGATGAATGTGATTTTAGTTCTTCCATCAGCTTCATCAAGGCTATCTTTTTGGATAGCATACAAAGTATGTGGATATGGTCAGTGAAGCCACCTACTTTGATGACGGTGCAGTCGAGTTTGTTGCAGATGCCACCGAGATAGGCGTGCAGTTCTGATTCTACTGGTGGATGTATCAGCGGCTCACGGTACTTGGTGCTGAATACGATGTGAATATAATTTTTTACGAGTGACTGTCCCATAGCATTTGTATTACACCCCTTCGGGGCTTGTGATGGTGTTTGGTTTCTTATCCGCGAGGGGCGTTGCCACCTCGCTTTTGTATTCCGCCCCTTCGGGGCTTCGCAACTCCCCCGCAAAAGCCTTTTGCAAGATTGATTTTTTCAGTTCCTCCAAATCATCTATTTTCTTCTGATACACCGCTTCCAGCTTTTGTGTTTCGGCTCGCAGGGCATCTAATTGGCGGACGATGGTTTGTTGGGCTTGGTTTGATTGGGAATGGAATTGGAAGATTATTCAAATAATTTGTGTTGATATTGGAACGCTGCACCTGCACTTTTTTGAATTGTTATTTTGAGATAGATTTCATCATATAATAAAGAAAATTGGTCAATTGAATATTTTAATTGACTTGACTAACAAGCTTTAACCGTCTTGATAATAACCTTCAATTCCTGTAATACAACAATCCCTTGTTGAGCACCTTGTTCCAATAAAATTCATTTTCGGTACACAAACCTAATTTGCTTTTAACTTTCTTCTGTTATTTTGTGTTCTAGTAAATCAGTTGTCTTCGCATTTCGATAAATCTCTTACTGTAACAATTGAATTCTTTCTCTTCAATTTCTTGGTTTTGGGTTGGGTGATCAACCCCTTTGAATTTTGTTACAATTCATCCAACTTTTTCTCTTCCCAACCATCACCCTTTTTCTCAAACACCCCCTGCAAATAGCTTTCAAAAAGTTCTTTGGCGTTTTTGAGGTTTTGTTCGGCATTGGCTTTTGCCTTGGCTATGGCGGCAAAGGCTTCATCTAAGATGGAAACGATGCGTTGTTGTTCGGGGAGAGGGGGAAGGGGAACAATAATTGTTTAATTAGTCAGATAAATTTGTTAGCCTGATAATCAATTTCTTTTCTTCAATTTCATCTTTTACAATATTTGAATTGAAATATTTGGCAAGAATTTAAAAGTGAATACTCTTTCTTATCAATCGGATTATTGCCAATGCTTGATTTAAGTAAATATCAAAATGTCTTCCTTCAACAATCGATTCTTCCTCAACCTGCAATTGAAAATATAAATGTCATTCTAAAACAATTTTTTCTTTTTAATTTTTCATCAACTCTTTACAACTTTATTGGGAATGATTTCTCCTGATTCTGTAAGTGATTCAACTTTAATAAATTTTATCCCACTATCTGTATTTTGAAATACTCGTTGGGTTGTTCCGCTAGCCATGACTTCAATTCCAACCCTTCACCATTTTTTTATTTCCCAATCGTGCTTCATATCAGTTCCAAAATTGAGTTAAGGATTTCGGCACTTTCTTCGTCCAATGCTTTCATTTCTTCCAAAATGGCTTGTGGTTGGCGTAGGGCAGCTTCTTCTTTTTTATTCGGGTTCTTTACGCTTAAATCAAAGGTGCTTTGGTCAATGTCTTTAACATTTACCGTCCAAGAGTTTTCGCTATCGGCAAAGGTTTTTTGCAGTTCCACAAATTCTGCCAAGTCGTTTTCGTTGAGTGGGTTGGTTTTGCCCAAATTGCGGTCAAGGTTCAACTGGTAAAACCAAACCTTTTGCGTGGCTTTGCCTTTTTCAAAAAACAACACTACAGTTTTTACACCTGCACCGGTAAAGGTGCCGCCCGGCAAATCCAACACAGTATGCAGGTTGCAGTTTTCCAATAAGGTTTTGCGTATGGCAACGGTGGCATTGTCGGTATTGCTCAAAAACGTGTTTTTAATTACCACACCTGCCTTGCCACCTGCTTTCAATATTTTAATAAAGTGCTGCAAAAAGAGCGAAGCGGTTTCGCCTGTTTTAATGGGGAAGTTTTGTTGCACTTCGGCACGTTCCTTTCCACCAAAAGGCGGATTGGCAAGCACCACATCATAGCGGTCTTTTTCTTGTATGTCGGCAAGGTTTTCGGCAAGTGTGTTGGTGTGTATGATGTTGGGAGCTTCCACACCGTGCAAAATCATATTCATAATGCCCAAGATGTAAGCCAATGATTTTTTCTCCTTGCCGTAAAAAGTTTTCTTTTGGAGTATCTCGGTTTCTTTAGTAGAAAGCGATTTGTGCGATTTCAGATAATTGAACGCTTCGCATAAGAAGCCAGCAGAACCACAAGCACCGTCATAAATTTTGTCGCCAATTTTTGGGGCAACCACTTTTACAATGGTCGTAATCAAAGGACGAGGCGTGTAGTATTCGCCACCGTTTCGCCCAGCGTTGCCCATATTTTTGATTTTGTCTTCATACAGGTGGCTCATTTCGTGCTTCTCTGCATGGGTGCGGAAACGCAACTGGTCAATAAGGTTGATGACTTCACGCAAATTATAACCGCTTTGTATGCGGTTTTTCAGTTCGCTGAAAATTTCGCCAATCTTGTATTCAATGGTGTCGGCACTTTCGGCACTTTGCTTAAATTTTTTGAGGTAGTTAAACAGTTTACCATTTACAAAGTCAGTAAGGTCATCACCAGTCAAAGCCTTGTGGTGGTCAAGTTTTTCGTTCTTGCCTTTGGGCGCAGCCCAAATTGTCCAACTGTAATCTGTTTCAATAATAGGCGTGTAAGTCTTTGCTGTAAGTTCGGCTGCTGTGGCTCGGTCTTTCTCTAAGTCGTCCAAGTATTTCAGGAACAAAATCCAAGAGGTTTGCTCCACATAGTCCAATTCACTGCCGCAACCTGCGTCTTTGTGAAGTATATCGTCAATATTTTTAAAAGTCTGTTCAAACATTATTTATCGCTGTTTTTATCAATTTGTAAAGTTAAGTAGTTTTCATTGAATGGGTTGGTTTTACTCAAATTCAGGTTGGCAAAAAATAGCACTTTTTTGATTTTACCCAAGTGAAGGCTTTTATGTTCATTTCTAAGGCTACTAAATGTTTTTAGTGGCACAATAGAGGGCGGTACAACGTAGGTTCATCTAAACAATCGTTAATATTAATAATCGGCAAATTTAAGTGATAAAATTTAAATAGGGGGCGATTTATGGCCTTGTTTTTTTGTTCCTTTAAAAAATCCGGAGGAATGAATTTATTAAAAGGTAAAATCTAGGAAAAAATTATCCGGATAATGTCTGAAATGATTGTCCATTATAGCACCATCCGGAAATTATTCGCTTCATCAAGCCCAAAGTACCACCTAACCGCTAAAGCCGTTGTTGGCGGCGGTTTACTATTTTTGTTTAGTTCTTTTAATACAAATAAGCGAATGTTCATATCTATTTTCACTACAAGTTTTGAGTATTTTTTTTAAGCACACAATATTCTTTTGCTTTTTGCATTTAACATATTTTATGTTGTGTTACAAAATTTCTTTTTTTGCTTATCTTTGCGGGTTCATTTAGTTCAAGGCAAAAAAGGCGATATTTTTTACTAAAATCCAAGCAGCCCAATAACTTGTTTTTTCGTTTGATGTGGCAGCACCCATACCAGCACAGCAATATTTGCTCAATATTTTAATATAAACATCTAAATTGGTTTTTATTGACTAAATTTTTTACACAAATTAATTAAAGTATCGCTTAAAAATTAGGCAAAATGCAAAAAATTGGTTTTAAACTCGTTTCTTTGCACAAGTGTTTGTAGTTGGCACGACAATTATCTACTATTTAACAGATTAAATGCTGTTAATCTTAGCTTTTTTGACTTCTAATTGCAGCCTTAAATTCTTAATTTTTAAGTCTTAGTTGTAGTATAATAAATTCCGTTGCAGCTTTTGAATACGAGCAAATATTTGGCCACAACGGCCTTTTTAGCATGTGTAGTGGTAGCAATTTTTGGCGGCGCTACCACCCTTGGCTTTATTAACGAGTCAATACCCACAATTACCAAACCCACAGCGGCAAATACAAATAATTTCCAAAAAAAGCCTGAAAATTTGGAGATTATAACCGCCAAGCCAAATTGGTTAAAAACTTCGCCCGATTCGGGCAACCAAAAAAAGATAGGCGATACCTTGCCATTTCCTATTTATGACGATAAAGGATGGGATTATTACGACCCAACTAACGAAAACTACAACCCGTTTGACCTTAACGACCCAAAATCGGTAAAACAAACCGTTACTTACGACCCCGCAACGGGCATGTATATTGTTACCGAAACTGTTGGCGGCGATTTAGTTCGCCCCCCCGTTTATTTAACTTTTGATGAGTATTGGAACTTACGGCAAGAGCAAATTGAAACACAAAACTGGCAAACGGCAGGGCAAGGCGGAACAAATACATCCGGAACCGGCGGAGCAGCCGGATTTGCTAATGGATTATTAGAAAAAAGTCCGGTTAAAAACCTACTAAAACTCGACAACAACGCCTTAAAAGGCTTATTTTGTGGCGACAATATCTCTATTAGCCCCACCGGAACAATTGACCTCGAATTTGCTTTCCGTTCGCAGCGCATTGACAACCCCGCCTTGCCCATACGCGCACAAAGGCAGCCCGCCACTTTTGAGTTTAACGAAAATATAAACATGGGGCTAAACGCCAATATTGGCGACTGCTTTAAAGCAAACCTCAATTTTAATACAAAAGCCGTTTTTGACTTAGACAACCAAATAAAATTAGAATATATTGGCGACGAAGACAAAATTGTGCAAGAAATAAGGGCCGGATATGTTAATTTCCCGCTTCCTACTTCGTTAATTCCGGGTGCACAAAGCTTGTGGGGTATCCAAGCCAAACTAAAATTTGGCCGATTAACGGTAAACAGCGTAATTTCTGAACAAAAATCGCAAAAAAAATCGTTGGTATTAGAAAATGGCGCTCAAACCCAAAAATATGAAGTGAACGTCGATGAATACGACGAAAATAGGCACTTTTTTTTAGGGCACTATTTTAGAGACAATTACGAGAACGCCGTAAAAAGTTTGCCTTATATAAACAGCAATATTACCATCACCAAATTGGAAGTATGGGTCAGCGACTCGCGCTCGACCGAAAACAGTATTCAGCGCGATATAGTAGGGTTTGCCGACCTTGGCGAACCCGAACTGATAGTGGCTCCGGGAATAGACAAAATTGCCAAAAATAATCTTCCGGATAATAACGCAAACACATTATACCAAAAAATAAACAGCAACGGCCAACTGCGCAAACTCGATGCGGTAAGCAGCCTCTTAACTTCTGGTCAATATGGCCTAACCGATTTGCGCGATTTCAGAAAAACTATAGCCCGCAAATTAAACGAAGATGAATTTACCTACGACCCGCAATTAGGCTTCGTATCGTTAAACTTTACCCTTCAAACCAACGAGGTTTTAGCCGTAGCCTACGAATATACAACCAGCAATGGCGGCTTGTTTAGGGTAGGCGAATTTGCCCAAGACGTTTTTACCGTTGACCAAAAAAGCGACTCAAGGGTTTTATTCTTGAAAATGCTAAAAAGTTCAACGCAATTGCCAACCCACCCAATATGGGATTTAATGATGAAAAACATCTATAATTTAGGTGCATATCAAATTAATCCTACCGATTTTAAACTCGATATCTATTACCAAAATCCCGGAGGTGGCGATATTAGGTATCTACCCGAAGGCGAAGGCGTTAAAGGCCAGCAACTCATTAAATTATTAGGTTTTGACCGCCTGAATATTAACCGCGAACCCTACCCCGATGGTATTTTTGACTTTGTTGACGCAACACGCGATTTTCCGGACGTAACCAATTTAACCAGTAATACCGTTCGGTTTGGAACTATTGTTACCCGCAATGGTCGCCTTATGTTTACTGTCCTCGAGCCATTTGGCCAAAACCTAAGGCAAGTGTTTTTAACCAATGGCAACGCCCCTGAAATGGCCAATAAATATGCTTACGATGAACTGTACGACTCGACCAAAACCATAGCTGCCAATTATCCGGAATTTAGCCGCTTTGTTATAAAAGGAACTTACAAATCAAATATATCCTCCGAAATTTCACTGGGCGCGTTCAATATCCCGCCAAACTCATTCAGAGTAGTTGCCGGCGGCGTTGTTTTAAAAGAAAACTCAGATTATACGGTAGATTATAATTTAGGCCGGATAACTATTTTAAACGAAGCCTACATAAATTCGGGCTCATCTATTCAAATTCAATACGAAGACAGTTCGTTTGGTGGTTTCCAGCGCAAATCGTACATGGGAACGCGCTTAGACTATTATATCAACAAAGATTTTTCGCTGGGGGCTACCGCCGTGCGCCTTAGCGAGCGGCCCTTCTCGCGAAAAGTAAATTTTGACGACAACCCCATCAAAAACAGCATGGTTGGCATGGATGGCAAATACTATAAAGACTTGCCCAGCCTAACCCGATTATTAGATAAATTGCCCGGCCTTTCGACCAAAGAGCCTTCGGCGCTTACCCTAAATGCCGAAGGGGCTGTGTTTATGCCTGGACACCCCAAAGCTATTGGCAACAACGATGGCACAGTTTATATAGACGACTTTGAAGGCTCGAACCCATCAAGCCCGCTAAATATTTACACCGCTTGGAGTTTGGCCAGCACACCCCGGTTTATGGTTAACGAATTTGGCGAAACATTATTTCCGGAGTCAGTTTTAAACAATAATTTAGATTATGGCAAAAACCGGGCGCGTTTGGCTTGGTATCGCTTAGATGGCTACTCGAAAATTCAAAGTTTAGGCAAAAAAAATGTTTACACCCGCATTATAAACGAGCGCGAGCTTTTCCCAAATCGCAACAGCAACCAACTAAGCAATTTAGGCCAGCAATATCTTTATACCCTCGACCTTGCATACTACCCCGAAGAGCGCGGCCCTTATAATTTTGATGCCAACTCGACTATTTATTCGGATGGTGTTACAGCCAGCGGCAAACTTAAAAATCCACGCTCGCGTTGGGCAGGCATTACCCACAACATGCTAAACAAAGACTTTGAGCAAGCAAATTTTGAGTTTATTGAGTTTTGGTTAATGGACCCCTTTGCCTACGATTATCAGCAAAATAATTCCGGAGAATTTTACTTGCAATTAGGTAGTGTATCCGAAGATGTTTTAAAAGATGGGAAACAGTTTTTTGAAAACAGCCTTCCGACAAACAAAATTGTAGCAAAATTAGACACCACTAACTGGGGGTTAATTTCGAAAATTAGGCCTGTAACCGACCAACCTGCCTTTGATAACGATGTGGAAGGCCGCAAAAAACAAGACGTTGGTTACGATGGAATGTCTGACACCTTAGAACGGCAACATTTTGCTGCCTATCTTAACGAGTTAAAAGGTGTTTTAACCCCCGAAGCCTATACAACCGCCGAAACAGACCCATCGTCTGACAATTTCAGGCATTTTAACAACGAGTATTACGACCAAATTAATGCCGGTGTTACACAACGGTATAAATATTTTAGCGGTCCGGATGGAAATTCGCCCTCTGAAACAGGCAACGACAATACCATAACAACCGATTCGGGAACTACCATCCCCGAAACAGAGGACTTAAATAAAGACAAATCGCTTGGCGATGCCGAGAACTATTTTCAATACCGGATAAAACTAAAACCAGCCGACCAAATGCAAATTGGCAACGACTATTTGGCCGATTACCTTGACGCAAAACTTCCCGATACATTAGATGGTATAAAACAAGTTCGTTGGTATCATTTTAAAATACCCATTAATGCGCCCAGCGAACGAATTGGCGAAACAAGCCTGCGCAATATAGAATTTATGCGGATGGTAATGACCGGTTTCGAAGACTCGGTAATTTTGCGGATGGCCGAATTTAATTTGGTGCGCAATACCTGGCGCCGCTTTAACCAAGCGCTGCGCGAAGAAGGCGAATACCAGCCTGCCAACCCCGATACCGACAGTGAAGCCTTTTTTAGCCTCTCGACTGTTAGCTTAGAAGAAAATGCCGACCGCACCCCTATTGCTTATGTACTGCCCCCCGGCATTGAACAAGATTTATTGGCAAGCTCGTCGGCACAAATATTGCTCGATGAGCGGGCAATTCAAATGCAGGCCTGCAATTTGCCCGATGGCGAAGGACGCGGTATATTTAAACGTTTAGCCATAGACATGCGCCGATTTAAAAAATTGCAAATGTTTATTCATGCCGAGCAATTGCTAAACGATAAATGTTGCCTAAGCAACGATATTAACGACGGCGATGTAAGTGCTTTTATCCGGATTGGCGATGATTTCCAAGAAAATTATTACGAGGACGAAATTCCTTTGCGCTTAACGCAAAACGAACCTCCAATAGTAGGCAATACAAATGCTAACCGCGAGTTAGTATGGCCCAAAGATAACCGGATTGAATTGGTGTTGCAAGATTTAATTGACCTGAAATTACAACGAAACTTTGACCCAAAGGCGCAAATAAACAAACCCTACTCGAAATATATCCCTGTTTCATGGGACTCGCTGGCGAGGTTTATACGAATAACCGTAGTTGGAAGTCCCGATTTTGGTGATGCCAAACAAATTATGCTGGGCGTGCGCAACCCCAAGATAAACGCCAAAACACAAAACAAAGTTGATAATTTTGGCAATTTAATAGACGATGAGCAAACAAAATGTATTGAGGTTTGGTTTAACGAACTGCGCTTAACCGACTTTGACGAATCGCCCGGATATGCTGCACTTGCCAACGCCAACCTTAAATTAGCCGACTGGGGTAATGTAACCGTAGCCGCCAACGCCCACACCGAAGGTTTTGGAACTTTAGAGCAAAAACTACAAGACCGGTACAAGGATAATTTTACTCAATATGATGCCTCCGGAACCTTTGAAATGGGTAAGTTTTTACCTGCAAAATCCGGATTGCGCCTTCCCTTGTACTTAGGCTACTCCGAATCAGTTAGCACCCCTCAATACGACCCCTATGATACTGATATTGAACTAAATACAGTTTTAGACTCAATACGCGCAAAAGCCGACCTGCCAAACGCAGCCGACAGCGCCAAAGCCTATAAAAATATTACCCAAACACAACAAACTATTAAAAGCGTAAACCTTACCAATATTCGCAAAGAACGCACCAATACCGAGCGCAAACCTCAATTTTACGATGTCGAAAACTGGAATGCTACTTACGCTTATACCGACCAACATTTAAGTGACCCAATAATTGAAAGCGACCGTATTAAACGCCACAAGGCAAGTTTAGCCTATTCGTACAGCGCGCGGCCAATTTACTGGTCGCCCATGAAACGGTTTATACCTCAAAAAAGTAAATATTTACAACTGATACGCGATTTTAACTTAAATTTAGTTCCAAGCAATTTATCGTACCGAAATGATATAAACCGCGAAATTGGTGTTTTAAAACTGCGCGCTTTTGAGCCGGGCTTAATATTAAACCCATCGTACAGTAAAATTTTTACCTGGGACAGAAACTATGGCCTAAAATATAATCCGGCACGTTCAATAACTGCCGATTTTACCGCAACCCACCGCGCCGTTATTGACGAACCGCAAGACGTTTCCGGAAAAGATGCCCGCGATACCATCATCCAAAACCTAAAACGATTTGGCCGCCCTAAGGGCTACAACCAATCTTTAAATCTGTCTTACACTGTTCCGTTAGATAAATTTCCGTTGCTTAGCTGGGCACAGCTACGCGCCACCTACGGCGCCACCTATAACTGGCAAGGCAACCCCATAGAAATGGCCGATACCTTGGGCAATACAATTGGCAACGCCCGAAACATGCAATTGAACGCCGAGTTTAACTTAACCAAAATTTACAATAGCATTCCCTATTTTAAACGGGTTAGCGAAGCAAAAATTAACGCAAAAAAACCGACTAAAAAAACCAAATCAAGTAAAGAGAAGGCAAAAGAACCCGAACAGGCAAAAAAAGAAGAAGACAAGAAAAAAACTAAAACTAAAGGGCAAATAAGCATTCCCGAAATGTTGTTTGTAAGGCCATTATTCTCTTTGCGCCGCGTATCGGCAACGATTGGACAGCGCCACGAAACCACTATCCCCGGATTTATGGAGCGCCCTAAATATTTTGGCATGTATTGGGGCGATGGCAAACCCGAACCCGGATGGGATTTTATATTTGGTAATCAGCCCGATTTGCGTGACTGGTTAGAATGGGCAGCCTCGAAAGATATTTACATGCTTACAACTAACCGCTCGTTAAATACACAGGTTAGGCAAACAATGGCCAACACCATTAGTTTAAAAGCCAATTTAGAACCCTACCCCGACCTAAAAATTGATTTAACAGCCACCTTAAACCACAACCGAAACCACAGCGAATTTTTTAAAGTTGATACCGCAGCCAATAACCAAAAAGCTTTCCAGCACTTATCAAAAATGGATGTGGGTAGCTACACAATTAGCTATTATGCTTTAAATACCATGTTCGACTCGGTTGACGATAGCACAAAAGTTTCGGAAACGTTCAAAATATTTGAAAAAAACAGACCTATCATATCAAAAAGATGGGCTGAGTTAAATCCAAATCCGGATATAATACATTACAGCAAATTAGATTCTCAAGATGTAAATGGCTTTTTTGAAGGCTATGGCCCTTACTCGCAAGATGTACTTACCCCAGCCTTTATTGCCGCCTACACCAAAAAAAGTGCCGAAAAAGTAAACCTAAATCCGTTTAATGGAATGCCCAAACCAAACTGGCGGGTAACTTACTCGGGCTTGGGCAAATTGCCACTGTTTAACCGCGCGTTTAACAGTATAAACCTAACGCACAGCTACACCTCGACCCTTACCATTAGCAATTACCGCAATAATTTAATTTTTGACGACCGATACTACGACCAAAACTTGGTAATAATTAACGAAAACGGCTTAATTGATTATATCGTAAACGAAAATATACGCTTAGCCGAAATTAGCGACTTAGATACCCTTACCGGAAACTATTTTAGCTATTACCAAATACCTCAGATTTTAATTAACGAACAAATGGCCCCTTTGGCCGGAATTGATGCTACTTGGGTATTTGGGCTAACCACCAGAGTTGAATACAAAAAAGGCCGGACGCTGGGTATGAGTTTCCAAGACTATCAGCTTAGCGAAGCTAAAACCGAAGAGTTTACTATAGGTGTTGGCTATAAATTTCCGAAGATGACCATGCCATTTAAATTTGGCAAAAAGAAATTAGAGCTAAATAACGATTTAACGTTTAATTTTGATTTTTCGGTGCGCGACAATTTAACTGTAAATTACCGCTTAGACCAAGGCGTTTCAGAAGTTACTGCCGGCATGAAAACCATCCGGATAGCCCCTTCTTTAGACTATGTTATAAACAACAGACTGCGTATTTCGTTGTTTTACGAGCGTTCAAAAAATATACCCGCCTTAACTACCTCCTACCCAATTACCTCGTCAAAAGGGGGTATCAGGTTAAACTATACCCTTGGTGGCTAAAAAGCTTTTGGCTTGGCTTAGATTGAATTGGATTTATTAGGTTAGCTGCGCAACATTTCAATGTGTGGAATATTGCAATCTAAAAATACTTCGCTTACAGGCGCAAAACCCAAACTTTGGTAAAAAGGCAACAAATAAGTTTCGGCGGCAATATGTATGGGCTGCCTACCTAATTGGGTGTCAATAAATTTGATAACCTCCTCGACCAAAATACGCCCCCACCCGCGCCCTCTATACTGCGGATGCACACATACACGCCCAAACGAACAAGCAGCAAAAGTGCATCCGGGCGGTAAAATACGGCTGTAACCAACTAATTTTTCGTCAAAATAGGCCAATAAATGCCATGCCTTTTTGTCGTGGCCATCGGCATCAAGATAAGTCGAGTTTTGCTCTACTACAAATACAATTTGGCGCAATTGCAGGGCATCGTACAGCTCATTTAAATCAAGTGCCGAAAAATGTTTAAGTTTTGTTTCTAACACGAAGCAAATAAAATTAATTAAAAAATCTATTCTTAAAATGTGGCAGTTACTACAAAAGGAAAACGCTGAGAGAATTTATTAATTCCGGAGGATAAAACAGCATAATAGTATCCGAGAGGCAAACTCTTCTTAAAATGTAGGCTATTGTTTTTTTGGAGGTAAATTTTCGATTGCGCCATCAAACATCCGGATGTATTAAATACCTGTACCACAACAGGATCGTTTAAATAATCCGGATTAAGGTTGGTGCATTGCCAATTCAAAACGTCTGCATAAAAATTAGCTTGAATTTTAACGCTTTTGGTAGTTGAAAAATTAGGTTTAAGTCCGGTATTTAATTGGTTTAGTTGGCAAATTACCGTTTTGGCATCGGTCAAATCGTAAAAATCGAGGGCAACAAAATTAGGAAATTTACCCGTTTGCAACCAACATTCATTGATACGGTTAGCTAAAAAAACAGTTTCGTTGGCAAGCAATGCCGAGTCGGGCATTCCAATCCCCGAAATTGCATCGGTAACAAAATGGTTAATCAAAAACAAATCGTTTTGCGGTTCACCTCGGTTAAAACTGCAATCAAACTCGTTTAATTGATGAATACTAAAAGGCGTTTCAACAACAAAATTCCATTCGTGCAGCAAAACGGGCACCTTAGGGTCGGCTTCGCCTTCAATAAAAACAACAAGTCGGGTATTTGCCGCCACCATATCGGCAATAAAAGGCCATTTTTGCCCATCCGGAGGAATATATATATATTTAAGCAGGTCGGCCTCAAATAAAGCCGCTTCAATTTGTTTTGGCGAGGCGTAGTTTTCAAGATGCAAAGTTAAAATTGCCACCGGATTTTCTATTAAAAAACCGCGCAAAGTTGTTAAGATGGGTACAAACTTCTCGGCCCCAAAAAAAGATATGCCATGGTACAAAACCAAACCAGTATCAGTCGGGTACACATCGAGCATAAACGAGCGCACGCCGTTAGCCAATTGCGTAGCAATGTCGTTGTTTTGGTTGGGCAGTTTAAAAGCTGGGGCATAATTGTAGGCATTGTGCGTGGTGAGCCAACACACATCGGTAAAGCGCTTGTTTAAAACTGTCGAGTCGGAATTGTCGGGGCAATTTGCTGAGATTTTAAGTACAGTAAATGCAAGAAAAAATCCGGAAAACAAGATATATTGGAGTAAATATCTAGCAAAAGGGTGCATGATAAAAAAATAATATTTAAAATTTGCAGGCACTAAGGTAGTTATTTTTAAACAAAACCCATTCGCTATAAAGCAAATCAAGGCCAAAATAAATTTTGCAGATGCTTAATTTTATTGTATTTTTACGGCCATAATCCGGATGTTTTTTAAGGCAAATTCCAATTTTGCAACTAAAAACATATTACCATCAATAAATAATGTATTACACGATGAAAACACTTAGTTTCGACCAGCAATTTCAGGCAAAGATTGATGCGGAGACAAAAATAGAACCCAAAGATTGGATGCCGGATGCTTACCGCAAAACATTAATCCGGCAAATTGCCCAACACGCCCACAGCGAGGTCGTTGGAATGCTGCCCGAAGGTAACTGGATTACCCGCGCCCCATCGTTGCGCCGAAAAGTTGCCCTTTTAGCCAAAATACAAGATGAAGCAGGGCATGGACTATATTTGTACAGTGCTGCCGAAACCTTAGGTATTGACCGCGACACATTAATAGATGAACTGCACGAAGGAAAAGCCAAATATTCGAGTATTTTTAACTACCCCACCCTAACATGGGCCGATATTGGCGCTATCGGCTGGTTGGTTGACGGTGCCGCCATTATGAACCAGGTAATGTTGTGCCGCACCTCGTATGGGCCATATGCCCGCGGTATGGTTCGGATTTGCAAAGAAGAAAGTTTTCATCAACGGCAAGGCTACGAAATTTTATTAACACTTTGCCAAGGAACACCACAACAAAAAGCTATGGCGCAAGATGCCTTAAACCGTTGGTGGTGGCCATCGTTAATGATGTTTGGCCCCCGCGATGCCGACTCGCCCCACAGCCAACAATCTATGGCCTGGCGCATTAAACGCCTAAGCAACGACGAACTTCGGCAGCGATTTGTAAACAATACCGTTCCGCAAGCCGAGTATTTGGGTATAACCGTCCCCGACCCTGACCTTAAATGGGATGAAACCACCCAAAACTACCATTTCGGAGAAATAAACTGGGACGAGTTTTATGCCGTAGTAGCCGGCAATGGCCCTTGTAACAAACAGCGTATAGCCGCCCGCTTAGCCGCCCACCAAAACGGTGCCTGGGTACGCGAAGCCGCTTTAGCCTACGCGCAAAAACAAGCCGCCAAAAAACAAGAAGCGGCAGCCTAAAATTAATACACCAGTAAATTATGGATGCCGAGCAACCACAAGGACTACCCCCCTACCCTACCCTTGCCAACAACTTAACACCCAACACCGACAATAATTTCGACAGCATCAATAATAATAACGACGTAGAAGAAGAAAATCTTAAAGATGCCGGCGGACTTGGCTGCTTGGGCTGCTTTTTGGGTGCTGTAATTTTTGCGGCGGTAGCGGCAGTTTTTTTTATTTTAATTTACTATTTTAGCCTTTTTGCCGGCATATTTATGATGGGTTTTGGCGAATAGGCCAACTTAAAAACAAGAAATCTTACCGTTTAAAATCCTATTTTTTTTATAATATCCGGAAAAATGTTTACAAAAACAAAGTTTTACCTACCAAACGTTTGGTAAAATAAAAAACTTGCCTTAACTTTGTTCCATCTTTATTACATCATCTTTTAGCTTCAATTTTGAATCAAACAACCACCATGATAACAACAGAAACAACCCAAAATGTGTCGCCCGGAGGTGCGTTTTTAATTAGCGAAACCACCACCGACAGGATTTTTACACCGGAAGAACTGACTGACGAGCAACATTTATTTGCCGAATCAACCCGTGAGTTTGCCGAACAGTATATTTATCCAAATTTAGACCGGATTGACGAGCACGAGGCCGGACTTGTCGAATCGTTGTTAGATAAAACTGCCGAAATTGGTTTATTAGGTGCTGCGGTTCCCGAAGCCTACGGCGGTTTAGGCGTTGATATTAAAACCGAAACGGCTTACACTGAAATTATTGGCTCGACCCATGCCTTTAGCGTTTCGTTTTTGGCACATACAGGCATTGGCACTTTGCCTATTTTATACTTTGGCACCGAAACGCAAAAACAAAAATACTTGCCTAAATTAGCATCGGGCGAGTTGAAAGCCGCCTACTGCCTGACCGAACCCGGCTCGGGAAGCGATGCTTTAGCCGCTCGCACTAAAGCCACTTTAAGCGCAGACGGCACCTACTACCTGCTTGAAGGCCAAAAAATGTGGATAACCAACGCCGGCTTTGCCGATATTTTAACCGTATTTGCGCAAATTGATGGCGACAAATTTACCGGATTTATTGTAGATGCCCACTCCCCAAATATACGACTTGGCAATGAAGAGCATAAAATGGGCATCAAAGGTTCGTCAACAAGGCAAGTGTTTTTTGAAGGTGTAAAAGTTCCGGTTGAAAATGTATTAGGAGAAATTGGTCAGGGCCATAAAATAGCATTTAACGTGCTAAACATAGGCCGGTATAAATTAGCCATAGCCGTTACCGGAGGCGCAAAAGCCAGCATAACCAAGGCAGTACAATACGCCAACGAGCGCGAACAATTTGACAAACCCATTGCTAAGTTTGGCGCCATTAGACATAAAATAGCCGAAATGGCAGTGCGTACCTTTGCCCTCGAATCGGCTAATTACCGCACCGCTGGCTTACTCTACGATTTTATTGAGCATGAAGCAAAAAAAGGCACTAATCCCACCGAAGCTAAACTACATGCCGCCGAAGAATATGCCATTGAATGCGCTTTGTTAAAAGTTTTTGGCTCGGAGGTTTTAGACTATTGCGTGGACGAGTTGGTACAGGTGCTTGGCGGCAACGGTTTTTCGGAAGAATACCCCGCCGCGCGCGCCTACCGCGACTCGCGTATTAACCGCATTTTTGAAGGCACCAACGAAATAAACAGACTGCTAACAATAGATATGTACCTAAAACGAGCGATGCGCGGCAGTATTGATTTGTTTACGCCCGGAATGGCAATACAAAAAGAATTAATGTCGGTTCCGGAATTTGGAGATGATGGCGATGCCTCGTTTATCTTAGCTGCCGAAAAAAAAGCTATCAAACAAGCTAAGAAGGCAGCCCTAATGGTGGCAGGCTCGGCAGCTCAAAAATATTTGCAACGCCTTGCAACTGAACAAGAAATTATGATGTCGGCAACCGATATGTTAATTGATATTTTTGCCGCCGAATCGGCACTGTTGCGCGTTGAGAAAATGATAGGCATTAAAGGCGAAACAGCTTGCGCCACCTATATTGATGTAGTAAAAGTGTTTGTATCGGACGCAATGGAACGAATACATTTAAACGGCAAACACGCTCTATTGCGATTTGCCGAAGGAGACGAGCAGCGTGTAATGCTTATGGGCTTAAAACGGTTTACTAAACTACCCGCCTTCGATACTATTTCGGCGCGGAGGCGTATTGCCGATGTGCTGATTGAAGCCAACAGGTATTGTTTATAGCAATTTAGCAAGACAAATAGCTAACTAAATCCGGAAATTTGTAGTTTTAACCCTGCAAGTTTCCGGATTTTTATTTGGTTTAATCGTATTTCCCGACTATTTTTTAACAATAATTTACTATCTGAGGAACTTAATATGTATATTTGTGCGTTAAGAAATTTATGAAAATATAAGGCTCGTAAAATATTTGTTTTAATTTCAGCCTTGAAAAGTCATTAGCGATTATATTAAAGATCGAAAAGCAAACCAAAATGTCAGAAATAAGAATAAACTCTATCCAGGTTAAAAACTACCGTTCTTTTGGCGAAGAACAAGAGTTTACTTTTCCAAACAAGGGCTATGAAAAACCGATTGCGATAGTTGGTTACAATAACTCTGGAAAGACAAATCTGATGAGTTGTATTTTATTTGGAGTCGGTAATAGGTTCATTCAAACAAACACATTTGAAAGGAATGACCTACATAATTTAAACCACGCCAATCATATCAGTATACGAATTGAATTACAAGGTTCTGATTTTAATTGCCCTCAATATTGGGACAGAGCCAGTAGGACAAATAGAACAACAAAGAGTATAACAGGAACTTATGACATTTCCACTGAAACAGATGATAGCGAACTAAAATCGGTAATGCAACCTTCAATGTTTGGAATGAACAAACATTACAATATCTTCTACATCAATTTTCACAACATAAAAGATGAAATCAAAACTCAAAGAACAAGTTGGGGCAGTTTGACTTCATTTTTAGCCAAACACATCAAAAGCATTGTAGATACTGATACTTCAATGACAGACAAAAAAGAAGATTATGAAAATGAAGTAGAATTAGCGACAGAAAAAGTTCTTGAAAATTCTCAACTAAGTGCTTTTATAGACAAGATTAGAGAAAACTACTCTACCAATTTGCGAAATAATAGTTGTGAAGTGAAATTTGGTTTACCCGACTATGAAGATATTTTTCTACAAATGATTTTTAAGGTTGGCTTGAATGGCGACAACGCAAATTTAATCCCTATTGACCACTTTGGAGATGGCTATATCTCAATGTTTGTAATGGCTGTTATTCAGGCTATTGCAGAAAGCAATACAGATGATAGGTGTTTATTTCTATTTGAAGAACCTGAAAGTTTCTTGCACGAAAACCACCAAGAATATTTTTACAAGACAGTTTTATGCAATTTAGCAGAAAAGGGACATCAAGTAATTTATGCCACTCATTCGGATAGAATGGTTGATATTTTTGATACTAAAAGCATTATTCGGATAGAGTTTGACGAACAAAAAAAGCAAACTGTTATTAAGTATAATAATGTTGGCGAATTTTCACCTACAATGCCAACAAATATTAGGGGACAAGAAATTATATCATTTGCCAACTTCAATAGTTACATTAAGTCAGTAGAGCCAAATTTGAATAAGATTTTATTTAGTCGCAAAGTTGTATTAGTAGAAGGTCCGAATGATATTTTAGCCTATAAAATTGCTATAGAAAAGGAAGTTAAGAAAGTAAAAGGCGATAATAAGTATGCAGAAACCTACCTTAGTTTTCTAAATATTGCTTTTGTTGTGCATCACGGAAAAGCAACAGCGTATTTATTGATTGAGTTATGTAAGCACTTTGGATTAGACTATTTCGTAATTAACGATTGGGATTTTGACACTAATTTTATAGCCGATCTTTCTGTTTTTATAGATGAAAACACTTTAAAACAAAGTGATTTGTACCTGAAAGACGGTGAAAATGATAGAAGTTCAAATTCCAAAGGAATGATTACAACAAATTGGAAACTTCTGAAAAGTGCAGGAATTGACAAAATCCACTTCAATATTCCTAAACTTGAAGCAGTATTAGGCTATCAATTAGACGACAAAGACAGTTTAGGCATACTTAACACTGTTCAAAGATTGACGAGTTATCCTGAAACTTTTTTACCTACAAAGTTGAAGGAGTTTTTAGAATTGGACAAATTGACTAATCAAACAGAAAACATGGCTGAAACAGCGAATAGCGAAGTTGAAACAGATAAACTACCATTCTAAAAAAGGCAAATCATCCCACAATATTTCATGTAACAAAAATAAAGAAAAAGCTATACGACAAAAATCAAACAACGATCAGGAGAAAAAGTCCACCGCACAAAAGTAATATCTACCTTTGCCTCTAAACTATAAACCAACGCCCACAAGCAAAACCAAAAGAGTCACTTTTCCCCTCGCTTTGAAGAAAAAGTGTATCTTAAAAATCTAATTTTACGAACTGAATATTGAGCAATAAATGACAGCAGAACAACTAAAAGAACTGGAAGATAATTTGTGGAAAGCGGCTGATAAACTCCGTGCAGACAGCGGACTGAAAGCCAGTGAATATTCAACACCTATTTTGGGACTAATTTTTCTTCGCTTTGCTTCTATCCGCTACAACAAAGTGAAGGCGGAAATTAAAGCCGAACTGGAAGCACAGAAGAAAAGCCGTAACCAACTGAAAGAAGAAGAAATTGCCATTTTGAAATGTGGTTTTTATCTGCCACTCGAAGCGGAATATGACTATTTATTGAACCTTCCCGAGAAAACCGACATTGCCAAAGCCATTAAAAAGGCAATGGAACTGATTGAATATTACAAACCCGAACTAAAGGACAGTTTACCTAAAGACGAATACTTTAAACTCTACACCAAAGACGACCGCAGCTTGCCCAAAAGCTTGCTGAAAACATTTAAAGACATTCCCGAAGATGCCACAGGCGATGTGTTCGGTAAAGTGTATGAATACTTTTTAGGTGAATTTGCCCTTGCCGAAGGACAAGGCGGTGGCGCTTTTTACACGCCTACCAGTGTGGTAAAACTTATGGTGGAAGTGATTGAACCTTACAAAGGAACCATATACGACCCTGCCTGCGGCAGTGGTGGTATGTTTGTGCAGAGCAGCGAGTTTGTGGACAAACGCAGAAAAGAACTACACGATGACGATACCAAAGACCTGATGGTGTATGGCAGTGAGAAAGACAGTGAAACGGTAAAGCTTGCCCGAATGAACTTAGCCGTAAACGGACTGCGTGGACAAGTGGTGCAAGCCAATGCCTATTACGAAAATCCGTTTGACAGCTACAACAAGTTTGACTACGTGATGGCTAATCCGCCATTTAACGTGGATGATGTGAACTATGACCGTGTGAAAGACGACAAGCGGTTTAACGAATACGGCATACCGAAAAACAAAACCAAAGCCAACGCCAAAAAGCAGGCAGCCGTAAACAGTGTGCCCAATGCCAACTATTTATGGATAAACCTTTTTGCCACTTCGCTGAAAGATACAGGCAGAGCCGCTTTGGTAATGGCAAACAGTGCCAGCGATGCCCGAAACAGCGAAGCCGACATACGCCAAACCCTGATTAAAAGCGGGGTAATTGATTGCATGCTCACCCTACCCAAGAATATGTTTTACACGGTTACGCTGCCTGCGACCTTATGGTTTTTTGACAAAAACAAAAAGCAAAACAAAGGCAAAATCCTCTTTATAGATGCCCGAAATATTTTCAGGCAAGTAACCAGGGCATTGCGTGAGTTTACCGATGAACACATACAAAACATTGCCACCATTGTGCGGCTTTACCGTGGCGAAACCAAACGCCTGAAACAATTATTGGCTAAATACCAGCAGCAAGCCAACGATTTTGAAAAGCAAGCAAAAGAACAACAGCAGGAAGTAGAAAAAATAAAAAAGGCAAAACCCAAAGAAGAAAAGGAAATAAAGCGTTGGGAAAAGCAACTGGAAGAAGCCGAAAAAAAATGGAAAGCACTAACAGAAAAGCAAAACTATTACTTAGGACACATTAACTGGCTAAACGAACGCTTTCCCAATGGTGTGTATGAAGATGTAACGGGCTTGTGCAAAGCCGCTACGCTGAAAGAAATTGAAGAACAAGACTACTCCCTGAACCCGGGCAGATATGTAGGCGTGGTGATAGAAGAAGATGGACTAACCGAAGAAGAATTTTTAGCCGAAATGAAAGAAAGGCATATTTCCCTGAACGCATTAAACAGCAAGGCGAAAGAGCTGGAAGAATTGATAACCGATAATTTAAAATCCATAGCATAGCAATGGCAAATACATATACCCAAATTCATATTCAGTCAGTGTTTGCAGTGCAAAACCGGAATTGCGTTATTGGCAAAGCATGGAAGGAAGAATTGTATAAATACATAACGGGAATTATCCAGAACCACAATCACAAAGTGTTAGCAATAAACGGGATGCCCGACCATGTTCATATCTTATTTGGTTTCAGACCCACACAGTCGTTATCCGATTTAATGCAGGATATCAAGGGCGATTCTTCTAAATGGATAAACACAAAAGGTTTTTTAAGAAGCAAATTTTCATGGCAGGAAGGATATGGAGCTTTTTCATACAGCAAATCACATGTAAACAATGTGATTCGTTACATACAAAATCAGGAAGAACATCACCGGAAGAAAACATTTAATGAAGAATATCTCGATATGTTGCGAAAGTTTGAAATTGATTTTAATGAAGCCTATATTTTTAAACCAATTGATTATGCAGATTAAAATAGGTGCCGTTAGGCACAACATATCGGCAAAAAAAATCAATAGCGGTCTCGCATCATGTGCCGTTAGGCACAACATATCGGCAGATAAAAACGACACGAGTTTCGTTTTGTCCCGTACGGGACAAGATTATATTTCGTTTTGTTTTTTTACCCCTATCAAAGCCCTAACGGGCTTGGGCTACAAAGCAAAAGAGTTAGAAAAATTGATTAACCAAAATTTATTGGCTATAGAATGAAAGACTGGAAGCCATATAAATTAAACGAATTGGGAAAAGTTGGTCGTGGTAAATCCAAGCATAGACCAAGAAATGAGCCGTCATTGTTTGGCGGCAAATATCCGTTTATTCAAACAGGTGACGTAAAAAATGCAGAGTTTTATATTTCAAATTATAGTCAAACTTATAGTGAAAAAGGATTAGCTCAAAGTAAGCTATGGAAGAAAGGAACTCTTTGCATTACCATTGCAGCTAACATCGCAGAAACAGCAATTTTAAATATCGATGCTTGTTTTCCTGATAGTATAATTGGGTTTGTTGCTGATGATAAGAAATCCGATGTAAAATTCATCAAGTATCATTTTGATTTGTTGAAAATTCACCTTCAATCAATTTCACAAGGAACAACACAAGATAATCTTAGTCAAGAGAAGTTATTGAAGTTTGATTTTACAGTTCCTATTGATGTTAAACACCAACAACGCATAGCGTCCATTCTTTCGGCTTATGATGATTTGATAGAAGTAAACAACCAACGCATTAAACTATTGGAGCAAACCGCCCGTGAGCTTTACAAAGAATGGTTTGTAAGAATGCGTTTCCCCGGCTATAAACAGGCGAAGTTTAAGAAGGGAGTGCCGATATCAGAAGGTGAAGTAATTTACTTTAAGGATTTCATAAAACTTAATCGTGGATTTGACTTGCCTGAAGATAAAGTAGTAGAAGGTATTTATCCTGTTGTTGCATCGACTAGCATTAAAACGTATCACAATCAATTTAAAGTAAAAGCCCCAATTATTGTAACGGGACGTTCGGGTAGTTTAGGTAAGGTTCAATATGTAAATCAAGATGGTTGGCCACATAATACGGCATTATATGTTAAGGATTTTAAAGGTAATGAACCGCTTTATGTTTTTTATACGATGTTAGGAATGGACTTTGAGTCATTTAATTCAGGCGCAGGAGTTCCTACATTAAACCAAAACCACCTACATAAACTAAAACTTTGGGTGGCAGGAAAGTTATTACAAGAGAAGTTCAAGAAAATTGCTGAGCCGATGAACTTACAAATCGAAACCCTCCAACAACAAAACACCCAACTCCGCCAAATACGTGACCGATTATTACCACGCTTGATAAGCGGCAAACTTCAAGCAAAAGAAACAACCTACAAAAAAGCAGTAATAGCATAGCACAATGGCAATCATCACCGAAGACCAAATAGAAAAAGCAATTATCAGTGTGTTTGTAAACAACCTCGGTTACAGGCATCTGAATTGCTTTGATGTGGACACAACGGAACGGGATTGCGAAACTGATGTGATGATAAAGCCCTTGCTAAAACGCAAACTCAAAGAACTCAATCCGCAACTGAGCGAAGAAGTTATTGAAGAAGCGTTTAAAGAAATCTGCAATACCCGTTTTGATAAAAGCGATATACACGCCAACCGGGAGATTTACAGCTTGCTGAAAGATGGTGTGCAACTTACCATCAACAATGCCGATGGCAGAAAAGAACCTGTAAGTGTAAAAGTGATTGACTTTAAAGACGAGAGCAAAAACGATTACTTAGTTACTTCACAACTTTGGATAAAAGGCGATTTGCGGTTGCGCCCCGATTTAATTGTGTTTATCAACGGCTTGCCTTTGTTGTTCATTGAATTGAAAAACAGCAATGTGCCTGTCCGCAATGCCTATGACGACAACCTGACCCGATACAAGCAACAAATACCCTTGTTGTTTCGTTACAATGCCTTGTGTATGTTGAGCAACGGCATTGAAACCAAAATAGGCAGTTTCAATTCGGGCTATGAGTTTTTTTTCAACTGGCTGCGACACGAAAGTGAAAAACAGGCTCTCGACAAAAAGCGGATAAAAGATTACGGGGTGAGTTTAGATTATGCCGTATTGGGTTTGTGCGAAAAGAAACGCCTGTTGGATTACATAGAGAATTTCATTTTCTATTACAACGATACGGTAAAGATTGCTGCTAAGAACCATCAGTTTTTGGGCGTAAACAATGCCATTGAAAATTTTGGTTTGCGTTTGCAACACGATGCAGCAGGAACCGACAAAGAGAATAAAGGCAAGCTCGGTGTTTTCTGGCATACACAAGGCAGCGGTAAGAGTTTCAGTATGATTTTCTTTACCCGTAAAATCTTTCGTCAATTCACAGGTAATTACACGTTTTTAATTGTTACCGACCGTGAAGATTTAGACGGGCAGATTTACCGCAACTTTTTAGGGGCTGGGGCTTTCAGCAAAGACACCAAGTGTCAGCCAAGCAACAGCGAAGATTTGCGGAATATGCTGCAAACCAACACCCGATACATTTTTACCCTCATTCAAAAATTCCGCTACGACAAAGGCAAACAATATCCTTTGTTATCCGACCGCAACGACATTATTGTAATTGTTGACGAAGCACACCGCACCCAATACAAAGATTTGGCGGAGAATATGCGGACAGGTTTGCCCAATGCCCAATACATCGCATTTACAGGCACACCGCTTTTGGGTAGCCGTGAATTGACAAAAAACTGGTTTGGCGATATCGTTTCGGAATACAACTTCAAACAAAGTATTGAAGACGAAGCTACTGTTCCGCTTTTCTATCACAAGCGAGTGCCGCAGGTGCTTTTGCAAAATGATGATATTGATGATGATTTGGCTGAAATCGTTTCAGACGAAAACCTTTCAGCCGAAAATCAAGACAAGCTGGAAAGAGAGTTTGCACAGGAAATGAGTGTGCTGAAACGGGACAGCCGTTTGGAAATAATAGCCAAAGACATTGCGTATCATTTTCCGCGCAGGGGCTATTTGGGTAAAGGAATGGTAATTACCATTGACAAGTTCACAGCCGTGAAAATGTATGACAAAGTAAAACGCCTGTGGGAAGAAGAAAAGAGGGAACTGCAAAAGCAAATCAACGAAGCTAAAGACAAAGACGAAAAAGCCGAACTGAAACGCATTTTGGAATGGATGCGAAAAACCGATATGGCAGTGATTGTAAGTGAAGAAGCAGGCGAAGAAGAAAAGTTTGAAAAAGAAGGTTTAGACATACGACCGCACCGCAAGCGACTGAAATCGGTTGACGAGAACGGTCGGGAAATGGAAGACAAATTCAAAAATCCGAAAGACCCGCTTGCTTTGGTTTTTGTGTGCAGTATGTGGCTTACAGGATTTGATGCTCCTACGGTTTCTACTTTGTATTTGGACAAACCAATGAAAGACCATACCCTGATGCAAACTATTGCAAGGGCAAACCGTGTAACCGACTTTGCTATCAATGAGAAGGCAAAGAAAAACGGTTTGGTAGTGGATTATTACAACGTATTCCGTAATCTGAAAAAGGCGTTTGCTTCGTATGGTGGTGGTAGCATTGGCACAGGAGAAGACCAAGACGAAAATTCACCGGCAAGAGATATTGAACAACTTTTTGTTTTGCTGAAAGATGCCATCGCAGAATGTGATGAGTATTGTAAAACCATCAAAGTTGATTTACACCAAATAAGACAATCCAAAGAGACATTCAGCAAACTGAGTTTGTTTGAAGAATATGCCGACATCATTCTGGCAAACGATGAGCAGAAAAAACAATTCATTGTTTACGACAACACCATTGATGCACTTTATGAAGCCTGCAAACCTGAAATTGTAGGACGAAGAAATGAATTTTCATTGGCTGCAATCATTCACTATTTACGTCAGGTAATTGACGGTAAAGTTGACAGAGGAAATTTAGACAATGCCAAGCGCAGAATAAGCCAACTGCTTGACGAAAGCATCATTGCTCAGGAAGAAAAGGAAATAACAGAAGACGCCAAAGATTTAGCCGAAAAACGGGAATACTTCATCAAAGCGTGGAAACAAATTGACCTGAGCAAATTAGACCTTGACAAACTGAAAGAAGAATATAAACAAGCTCCTTATAAAAATATTGAAATTGCTGACTTGCGGGCTTTTATACAAGACAAATTGCAAATGATGATGGACAGAAACGTAACTCGCGGAAGCTTTGCCGAAAAATTGGAAGAAATCATTGACCGATATAATTCGGGCAACTCCACCAACGAGAATTACTTTGACGACCTGATAGCTTTTGTGGAGAAAATGAAAGAAGAAGAAATGCGAGCCACCCGTGAAGGACTGACCGAAGAAGAATTGGAACTGTTTGACTTGCTGAAAAAAGAAAAGCTCACCAAAGACGAAGAACAGAAAGTAAAACTTGCTGCCAAAAACCTACTGAAACGACTGAAAGACGAAAGACCCAAAGTTTTAATTAACGACTGGCACAAAGACACACAAACGAAACTACAGGTTCAAGCCGTAATCAATGAACTTTTAGACAAAGAACTACCTGTTTCCTACGACCGAGCTATCTACGCCACCAAATGCGATGCAGTGTTTGACCACTTTTACATTATGGCAACCAGTGGTAACCAAAGAGCATTTGCAGCATAATTATACTATTGAAAAAAACAAAATTAAAACAAAATACAATATGAAACAAATACAAAAATTAGTTTTGATGATTGTCGGAATGGCAATCTTTTTCGCTTGTAATACGAACCATTCAAAAGGTGAACTTAAACTAAATAATGGCGAAAAATGGAAAGTTAACGAGGAAATGAAACCCCATATTGAAAAGGGAAATGAAATTTTAAAAGAATTTATTTCAAAACAAGACCAAGACTACCGCAAATTAGCCGAAAGTCTTAAGGAACAAAATAATGCCTTAATTAAAAGTTGCACCATGAAAGGCGAAAGCCACGACGAACTGCATAAATGGCTCCACCCTCACATGGAACTGATTAAAAAATTATCAAACGTACGTGATAGTAAGGAAGCGGGAGGAATAATTTCTGAACTTGAAAAATCTTTTGAAACATACTATATATACTTCCAATAAAAGCGAGAAACAGTTATTTCCCTAAAGAGCTAATTACAAAATGCTTTCCGGAAATGCCGTCATTGAAGGCCTAAGCAAATTATCAAAAAAAAGCAAATGAAGTTTAAATTCGTATTGTTTACTTTATTTATTTATTCTGTTGCAAACGGGCAAAGCCTGACCAAAAAAGCATTATTTCTGGGCAATAGTTACACGTATGTAAATAATTTGCCCCAACTGATTGCAAATGCGGCAGCCTCGGCCGGCGATAGCTTAATATTTGACAACAACACACCCGGAGGTTATACCTTGCAAGGGCACACAACAAATGTAAGCTCGTTGGAAAAAATAAGCCTTGGCAATTGGGATTACGTTGTTTTGCAAGAACAAAGTCAGTTGCCTTCGTTTTCCGATCCGGAAGTTGAAGCCGCAGTATTCCCGTATGCCAAAAAATTAGACAGTATTATAAATGCCGAAAACCCATGTGCCGAAACAGTATTTTATATGACCTGGGGCAGAAAAAACGGCGATGCTGCTAATTGCGTAAATTGGCCTCCGGTATGTACTTACAATGGAATGGACAGTTTACTAAACAAAAGATACCGCATAATGGCCGATGATAATAACGGTATTTTATCTCCCGTAGGCGCTGTTTGGAAATATATCAGGCAAAACTATCCGCTAATTGAATTGTACCAAAGCGATGAAAGCCATCCGTCAATTGCCGGATCTTACGCTGCAGCTTGCTGTTTCTATACCGCCTTATTCAGGAAAGACCCTACGCTTATTACCTTCAATTCTACCCTGTCGGCAGCAGACGCGGCAAATATAAAAGATGCGGCCAAATTAGTAGTATTTGACAACTTAATGGAGTGGCATATTGGCGAATACGACCCCATGGCCAATTTTAGCTACGCTAATGCCGGAGGCAGCCAAATAGATTTTACTAACAATTCGGAGAATGCCAGCCAATATTTATGGGATTTTGACGATGGAACGACCTCAACAGCTACCAACCCAACACACAAGTTTTTAGCAGATGGCACCTACAACGTAAAACTTTTGGCAAGTAAATGCGGCGCGCAGGATTCTGTTATACAGCCTATAAACATTGCAACGCTTGGCACCCAAACTCAAAACAGCAATGCCAATTATTTTACCATTTATCCAAATCCGGCCACTAACGAGATTAATTTAAAAATAGAAAATCCGGCATTAATAGGTGCTGTTTATGTGGTTTATAATGTTTCCGGAAAGCCAGAAATGACGGGCACCATAAATGCTTTAAATCAAGTTATTAAAATGGATAATTTTTCGAATGGGCTGTATTTTTTACAAGTAGGAGAACATTTGAAAAAAACTTTTAAACTATTGAAACAATAGCGCCAGCAATCCGGAAACTAAAAAAGGTGGTTTGAACTATGGCAACTCTAAAAAATATCCGGAACTTAAAAATTTGCAGACAGACAAAAATATATCATACAACAAGAAATATATTTCAATTAATTATAAATATCAAAACATGACTCAACAGACCTACAAAAACTGCCAAAGCTGCGGAATGCCTTTAAAAAAGGACGCTCAAGGCGGCGGCACAGAAAAAGACGGCAGTAAAAGTGCAAAATTTTGTAGCTTTTGCTACGCAAACGGCGAATTTATTAGTGGAGACGTAACACTGAAAGAATTTTCCGAAATATCGAGAAAAGGCATGATTGACGGAGGACATAACAAATTTTTTGCCTGGCTTTTTTCGCGGCCTTTTATGATTGGCCACTTAGAGCGTTGGAAAAATAAAAACTAACTACTGCCCGAACTCTTGCCTTTTCAAAAAAATATAGAGGCGTTGCTATTATTCCAATTTATATTGTTTAAACCAGTTATACTGGGTTACCGCACCTTTTAAAAAATGATTTTCACCATTGGGGTACACCATTTATAAACGAGACGTTAAATTCGTACTCTCGGAACATTGATATATTTTATGGGCAAGGAAAACTTAAAATCAGAAATGGCATGAAAAGAAATAACGAAGTTTTGAACATTAAAACGCTTGAGATGTTTGAGCGGCTGATAAACCATGATACAACGCCGTATGATACGGAAATGATGGTAATGCCAGGTACGCTTGAAGACAAGCACAAAAATTGCGAAACAATTCCAGCACTAAGAAGGCAGTTTAACCTAATCTACTTGCTAATAGAAGGCGAACACGATGTAAAACTCGGCGCTGATCATTTGCAGTTGAACCCAAATGACCTCGTTATTATTCCTGAAAATACACTTTATGCAAGCGACCATATAAAAAACTGCAAGGGCTTTTGCATTCATTTTAAATCTGAATTTCTCAAACCGCAGCTTTCAATACCGCTTGCGGAAGAGTTTCCATATTTTCATTTTGATGCCCCACATATCCTCAACCTAAACAACCATGAAAGTGAGATGATACAAATTGCATTTAAAAACATCATAACTGAATACAATTATGCTTCGGTAGAAAAAAATTCGTTGCTTCGCAATCTTATCCTCATTTTACTATTAAAAGTCCGTGAAATATATCGAACGCGCGTAAAGGAATTAAAGAAAACTACAAGCCGACACGAACAAATAGCCAATGGTTTCAAATTACTGGTAGAGAAGTATTTTATTGAAATCCGGAGCGTGAATGATTATGCAAAAAAGTTAAACGTCTCAACTAAACATCTTTCAGAAGTCGTAAGTAAAACCTTCGGGCGTTCGCCCTTGCAAATTATTCACGACATTTTATTACTCGAAGCGAAAGGTCAATTATATTCAACTGAAAAGTCTGTTTCGGAAATTGCCTATGACCTCAAATTTGATGACCCCTCACATTTTGCCCATTTTATTAAAAGGCGGACTGGTTTATCGCCGCAAAAACTCAGAAAAAAACTCTGAATACTACATGTTTTGCCGAAAAATTTACAATTACGGCTAACAAATGACGTGCTATCTTTGCAAAACAAAAAAACAACAAAATATTAAAATGGAAAAAATCACAAACATCTCAAAACTATCCGAATTTAAAAACTTCGGACAACCCGATGAAATCCGCGAATTTCCGAAAGGGCGGCTTGAGTTAATAAAAATTGGCGGGGCTGTAATTGGTCGTGGCATATTTGAACCCGGATGGCGGTGGGCGACCTCCGTCCAACCAATTGCTAAGACTCACAGTTGCGAAGCCCCTCATTTTCAGTATCATGTATCGGGTATTTTGCACGTTGTAATGGACGACGGAACCGAGTTTGACTGTATGCCGGGTGATGTATCGCTATTGCCATCTGGACATGACGCTTGGACGGTGGGCAATGAGCCGGCCGTTGTTATTGATTTTCAAGGTATGATTGATTTTGCAAAACATCTATAACCAGTCTTTAGCGATATAAGCAAGAGTTGATGACCTACGACAACCAAAAATCTAAAATGGAAATAGGTCAACTTCTATGTAGCACCTCCCCTTAATTACTTGTAGGCCGAGGCCGAAGCCAATGCAAGTAGGCAAAATCCCAATTTCAAAAAATAAACTCTTCTTAAATTGTTTTGTTGGCAATTTTTGAGGAGTTTGTTTTTTAAGACTATTTTTTTTGGATTTTGCCCACCCAAAAAACAGGGCCTAAGTATTGATGATGCTGCTTGAGTGCCACTTGTCTATTCCGGAGAATACGGGCCTTAAACTGTTTTTTTTACTATCGTATTCCGGATAAATTATTGTAATTTCTTCGAGCCTTATCCGGCGTTAAAGAAATATATCTACCACAAAAATGGGAATATAGCTTTTCTGTATGGTGGGTAATTGGCAAATTGTTTGTGATACCATTGATGGTGCGCCACAGCCCTTGGAACTAAATTGGCAAATGTCCAAACAAAAAAGGCCAAACCCGGCAAACTCCAGGTCAGGAGGGCAAACCCCATCCATTCAATTACTTCGCCAAACAAATTAGGGCAACTGATATAACGAAACCAGCCGCCTTGAGGTATTTTATAGCCTAATTCTCCGGGTTTTCTTAGGTGAATCAGTACATTATCAGACTTCCAGTTGATTACAGTTCCGGCAATAAAAATAATCGCACCAATAATAAATTGTGGCGACATCATCCAATTTGTTGGGTAAACCTTAAAATAGGCCAAATAATAGCCAAACAGAAAACCATTAATGATATTAAAAAAAACGCCCATAAACATTATGAGTACCGGCATTTTTTTATACCCTGTTCGGATGCGCAGCGGAAATAAAAGGCTTCGGTTGAGGTAATGAAAAGTAATTAGCCCAACGATAATCCAGTTCACCAAAGATTGTTTGTTATGGCCTATACAAACAAAAAAGGCAAGCACCCCAATTAAGGTAATTTCCATTATAAACCACCCAAGTTTATTGTTGATAAGTGGCCCCCAGGTAGTTTTAGTATGGCGGCCATACGGGGCGGTAATAAACAACAGTAAAATGAAAATGGAAACCCCTAAGCCCATCCATAGCCACGTAAATAAATTATATTGTTCTAATGTGATGTGCATTATTTAGCGTTAATTTATTATCCGGAAACCGGCAAGGCAATTTTATAAACTGCATTTTGAGGGCAAACTTAGCAATTAATATCCGGATAAATAAATAATTGAATTATAATGGAACTATTTGTACAAGAACATCAGTTTTAAAAGATATATACTGTAATTTTGCTGGTGGTGATGCAAATGGGTTGAGTGTAGGAAATTAGCGCCAAATAGAGTAATTTTTTTTAAGCAGAAATTCCTAAAAGTGCGAAATGCTAAAACTATCTTAATAAATTTAAAAGCACATTATGAAAAAAATTACTACAATTGTATTTATCTTAGCAATTTTAGGCTGTAATCGAAATCCGCCTGAACCGACCGAACTTTATAATAAGTATCGCAATAGCGTTGTGCTAATTAAAATTTCTTACTACTTTAAATCCTTCTTTAACGGAAAAGAATTTTACTTTATCCTTGGTGGGGACAAAGGACAAATGTTTTTCAAAAATGAAAAAGAGGCAATTAAAAATGCCGATACTGCATATGGAACTGGTTTTATAATTTCAGACAGAGGCGAGATTGCAACAAATAGACATGTTGCTTACCCCTCTATTGATGACTTCTTACCTGGGGTAAGTCGAAGTGAGGCAAAGAATTTTGAATTAAAACGGATTTTTTTAGGCGTTGCTTATGACGACACCTATGTAACAGATTGGAGTGATTTTAAAGAATGTGTTGTAATCAAAAAAGCAAATGACAAAAATATAGATTTGGCAATTATACAATTAAAAGGTAAAAAAACACCTAAAGACATAGAAAACATTTTTTCCTTAAAAGAAATTGAATATTCAAAAAAAATAAACATTAATGACAATGTATATATGATTGGATTTAATCACGGAATTGCATTAGCAAATACAAATTACGGCATTCAATCTCAATTTACACATGGAACAGTTACTCAAGCTCCAGATAACGTAAAAATTTTATATTCAATTCCAACATTACCAGGCTCGAGTGGCAGCCCAGTCATGGATAAGTGGGGCCACTTGGTGGCTATTAATTTTGCGGGGATAGGGGAAGGCTTCAATTTTGGAATTCCTTCTTTAGCCCTTGCTAAACTGTACAATGATGATTCACAAAATGTTACTCCGGACGAAGTTACTCCGGACGAAGTTACTCCGGATGAGATTGCTCCGGACGAGGTTGCTCCGGACGAGGAAACTACAGACGAGGAAACTGCCTTTAAAGAAATCATCACAGGTTTTATTCAAGCGGAAGACGAGAGAGATTTTAATCAAATTTACTCCTACTTTTCGCCCAAAATTAGCAGATATTATGATATTAAAAATCCAGATCGTTCAAAATTAGAAAAGGCATACACTCGTTCATGGGAAAAATCTTTTGATTCATTTCATTTGATCAACTCAATTGAAAAAGTAAACAAACAAGCTTACGATTTAAAGACAACCTATAAATTTACTAAGAAAATAGACAAAACTGAACATGCCGTAGAAAGTTCTATCAGATTTATTTTTGACGCAAACGGAAAAATAATTGAAATATACAGAATTGATTAATAAAACTCAGTCATCCAGAGCCTAGCCTAAAAGCAAGCTAAAACTAATAAAATATCCGGAAAATATAAAGTCAAAAATCAATGAGTAAGAAAGAAAAAATTAACTTTGTGCCTATTATCAGAGATTTTTTAGAGGCTGAAGCAAGCAAAGATTTTGACCGAATTTTTTCCTTTTTCTCTGTCAAATTGAGTAGGTTCTACGAATCCTACAACCCCAATTATTCAGAATTAAGAAACACCTATAACCATTCGTGGGCGCATGTTTCAACTTCAATAAATCAAATCAAATCTATTGCTAAAATTACCGAATATACATACGATTTAAAAACAAACTCTAAACTTATTTACCATAAAAAAGGAACAGAGTTTACCGTAAACAGTACTACAAGATTTGTATTTGACGCAAACGGAAAAATAATTGAAATATACGGTATAGATTAAAAACCGCGCCACCACCTACCCCAAAAGCAACTTAAACTTACCTAAATATCCGGAAGAAAATATGATACCCAACCCACCCGATTATCCTTTCTTCGAAGAAATGAATTCAAGCAAGTCTTATCCTCAATACAGAGATGGGGCCGGCAATTTGCTGCCCAATGAGGACCTTGAACTTAGAGAAAAATTAATGCAAGATTTAGTAAAAAAGTTCTCCCGGAAATTGCTGTTCGAAGGTACTGTAAGATCCGGAACAGTAAGTTTTGTGCAGGAAGATAAAACGGCAAGTTTTCAATCTGAAATTGGCGGCGGCAAATGTATATTCTACATCATCATTCCAAACGAAAAAACATGGCTTGCTACAACAGGATTTGAAACCGAAGAAAGAGCCGAAATTTTACTGTTTATCGCCGAAAATACCTTGCGACAGCAAATATCAACGGCAGAGGCTTATTACAAAATAAGTGATGAGGAAATAGCTTTTTTTTATAAATAAAAATTAGCAAATATTAAAGAACCATATTAAAAATGCCAAAATATATTATTGGGCCTGAACTGTTGTGGTTGGTCCTTTATTTTGTTGCCCACTTTATGGCTAAAATGAACACGCCGCCCAAATATTCTTTCGACAACCTCATTGAAAAATCATGGCTTTGGGTGCCGGCATTGCTATTTTTGACTTTCGGCCTGTTTTGGGTCTCCAGAGCAGAAAAAAATTGGCTCTTACTGCGCATCTGGATAGTTGGCCTCGTAATGGGGCATTTTGTGTTAGAAACGCTTATGAAAGCATTTAGCAAGCAGGGGCCTGGGATTGGCATGGGTTATATTGCCGGAATAATATTTATAGGTATCGTTTTAATTGCCGGAAGCATTATCGTAAAAATTGCACGCTAATTTTTTATTGCTTAGAAATTATTAGAACCCAAGTAAAAATGAAAACAAGTATCATCATCGGAATCGTACTCATAATTGTCTTAATCATTTCATCATGCGGCACAGGCTACACCAAAAAAAACGGGCAATGGGTTTGGGTAACCAACGACGAAAATTTTGGCAGCCGAAACCATTGGATAGAGGGCATAGATAACAACAGTTTTAAAGTTTTAAAGCAGAATAAAAATTTTGGAGCCGACAACCACGCTGTTTACTTTAAAGGCAAAAAAATTAATTACGCCACTCCCGACGGCTTTACCCCCCTTACCAACAACGAATACGGATATGCTAAAGATAATTACCGCGTATTTTTAGACAATGAAGTTATTTTAAAAGCCGACCCAAAAACTTTTATCGTCTTAGAATTTCCCTACGCGCGCGATGGGGAACATATCTTTAACGGCAATTTGCCCATGAACTTAAACAAAAACGAACTTGACGAATTTAAGGTAACGAATAAAGATAAATATATGAAAGGCACTAAATCAATTAGCTTACTATCTGAGTTTCTGAAATTTAATCCAGATTACCAATGGATTGAAAACTTAGAAGATATTGAAGTTAAATGGGTAATTACAGGGCCCGGAGGTACAGCCGAAACGAATACAAAAAAATTCATCGGCTTACAAGAAGCCAAATAAAATAGCTAAACTGATAAAAGAATAAACATGAATAATGTTTTAATAGCAATATATTTTATGTTCGGATGCAGTTTTTTGTCGTGCAGCAAGCCGCAAATATTTCAAATATCGCCCCAGTTTGAAGCAGTATTGCCCTTCAAAAATGGTATTGCCGCAGTAAGTCAAAACGGGCTTTGGGGCATCATAAACACCGAGGGCAAATGGGTCATTACGCCTCAATACAAACAGGCAACCTTGCCAAACGATGCCGTTTACCTACTTACCAACCAAGCAAACGAAACTTTTCAGGTTGTAAAATCAGCACTCTCCGGCGAATGGCAAACTCTTCCTTTTGAAGAGAAAAATATAATAACCAATACTTCGTTAGGTTCGCGTACCTTATTTAAAGAAGGCAATAAGTACGGCTTAATAGACGAAAAAAACAAACTAATTCTTGAAGCAGTTTACGACACCATCACTTATATTGGCGAAGACCTATTTATTGCGCATAATAACAACGGAGACCAACTCATCCACGCAAGCGGAAAAAAATTAACCCCTATCTATGCCGAAATTAGTCCGGAAATTAAATTTGACCGGATTCGATTTCGCCAAAACGAGCAGTATGGAATTTTATCGAAAGATGGCACCGTAATTTTAAAACCCAGTTGGTGGTTATTAGAAATTGTAGGCCGCAATATAATAGCTTGCACCGAAGGTGGCGACTACACCCTACACACCGACCAACTGAAACAACTGTCTGATTTCAAGTTCAGCTATATTACATTTTTAGAAAACGGGAATTGGCTGGCAAGGGCGCGCGAGGAAGGCATTTGCAAAATATTTGATGCAGATGGTAAACTTATAGCCGAAGACATTACAGCAAGCGATGGCAAAATGATGTTTGGCATGTTGCCCGCAAAAATAAATAAAACCGGATGGACCTATATTGACAGTTGGGGCAAACAGACATTACCCAAAAATTTTGGATTTTGTAGAAACTTTTTGGCCCAACGGAAAAGCTATTTTTATAAAACCAAACGGAATAAGCCCAAACAACAAAGGCTTAATTGACACTTTAGGAAATGTGGTTTTAGAACCCATATACGAAGAAATTAGCTGGCATCCGGATAATGTTTACACCGTAATTAAAGATCGCACTATTCAATTTTTAAACGCCGAGTTTAAACCCATCACAAAACCAAGCAAAACCCTGATTGAATACATAGGGAATGGGGTTTATTCGCGCTATAAAACGACCAGTTCCGTAGCATTCCAAAAATCGAATTGGTACACCGGCGACAAAGCTAAAATTTATATAGACCGAGACCACAAACTCATAGGCGTATATGCTACAAACGGTGAATTGCTTATCTCAGCAAAAGATTATAAAGAAGAAGAGCCTTTGCCCGCCGTTAGCGAAGGGCTTGTTGCCGCCAAAAAAGGCAATTTGTGGGGCTTTGTAAAAAGTAATTAATAAACTTTTAATACCAAAGTGATTTATAAAATAATTCAAAGTTAATACTTTTCAATTTCCGGAAAAGGTGTCACATGAAAACAAAGTCATCAATCCCATTACCCGCGCCTTCGAGCTGTTGTAGGTTTACAAACGGAAAAACCGTTAAAAAAACAAGCGTATAAAATACTGTTTGAGCGCAGCGAGTTTATTTTATAGCTTGTTTTTAGGTTTTGAAGTGCAGTAAACCGTTAAGCAACAGGTCGCAGCGCTTGATTTTTTTGTTACTTTTTGCATCAAGGCAAAAAGTATAATAAAATTAAATGATAGAATATGCTTTATAAATGGAAACAAAAACAAGAGGAGACCACCTAAACTAATTGAACTAATACTTTTTTCACTTTGATATAACTATGAAATTTAGTAACATACTCTGGTCTGCTTTAAAAGCTATTTTTGCTCCAAATGAAGAGGCAAAAACCTATAGAGAAAGACGGGTAAAATTTGAAAATAATGGCCGCTCCGGATATGTAATTTTTACCGAAGGCTATAAATCCATCAGATTATATACCGAAATTGGCGGCGGAAACTGCATTTTTTACGTGGTCATTCCATCGCGCGATGAATGGGAAAAACAAACCGAATATAGCCTCGACGAAAGAGATGAAATACTAAAATTCATTGCCGATGAATGCCTCAAACAACAAACCAGTAAAGCTAAAGCCTTTTACGAAGTAGAAGAAAAACATATCGTTTTTTATAAAAAATGACAATGAAGATAAAAATTACAACTAAGGCGAAGAAAAACGCAAGGTAAAATTAGCATTCAATTAAATGGCCAAGATCAGCATTTATCTAGTTTCAAATCATTTTTTATTAGCCCAGAAACACTTAACTTTACCTGATTAAAATCCATATTTCATTCCATAAAAACTATAATAATGAATCAAACACATATTCATTTACTAATTACCCACCTGCCAATATTTGGCTCATTTTTGGGCGCGTTTGTTTTATTGCAAGCACTTTTGACTAAAAGCAATCAAACAAAAATTGCGGCTTACAATATTTTTATTATTTCGGCAATTGGCGCCGGCATAGCCTACCTTACAGGCGAGGCCGCCGAAGAAGTAGTCGAAAATATACAAGGCATAACCAAAAATGTAGTCGAAGAACACGAAGATTTCGCTAAATTTACCTTAGCATCGTTAATTGTACTTGGCGTTGCCTCGGTAGCCGGGCTATTTCTAACTTTAAAAAAATCAGTTCTAACACGAACAACTGCCTTAGTGGTTTTATTTATTGCCTTAGTCAGTTTCGGTTTAGTTGCAAGGACAGGCTATTTGGGCGGGCAAATTCGCCACACCGAAATAAACAACCCGACAGCAACAACAGCGCAAGGGCATAGCGAAGAGAGCGAACATAGTGAAGACAAGGACTAAATAAATTAAACCAAGTTTTATTCTGTTATCTTTGCCGTTTATTTTATCAACAGTAAGCCACCATGAAAATTAGCAGTATCAGCAATAAAGAAATTCCAAAAGGCGAAGAAGTTAAAGGACAAGACGTAAGAGAAGGAGTTTTTGACTTTATACAGTTAAATTTTCCGGAATTCGACAAAGATTCCTACATAACATTGCCAGAGCCAAACCATTACCGGAGACAATATTTGACCTCCTTAATTCTGCAAGAAAAAGGCGAATTGGCAGCCATTGACAAAGATGTGATGGAGGCTATAAAAAACAATTCTATCCTTTCTGAAAATATCCAGGATGAAATTGAAGGCGACCTAAGCTTTGAGCAAAAAATTGCCGACCAAGTGGCCGCTTTTGGCGGTAGTTGGACGTTTATCATCATGTTTTTTGCTTTTATTGTAATTTGGATGCTAATTAATATTTGGTTTTTGGCAACAAAACCATTCGACCCGTACCCGTTTATTTTGCTTAACCTGCTCCTCTCTTGTTTGGCAGCCATTCAAGCGCCAATCATCATGATGAGCCAAAATAGGCAAGAACAAAAAGACAGGCAAAGAGGCGAACACGATTATAAAATTAATCTTAAAGCCGAATTAGAAATAAAATTACTAAGTGAAAAAATTGACCATTTGCTTGTTCATCAAAGCAAAAAACTTTTAGAAATTCAAGAAGTACAAATTGACTATTTAGAAGACTTGATGAAAGAAATTAGAAAGAAATAAAATTCGCCCTTCAACTCGTCAATTATATCCGGAGAAAGGTAAAACCGTCCTTAGCTTCTTGGCTCGTTCAACAATAAAACGCCTTGTACTTTCCACACATAAAAAAACAAATAAATTTTGAATACTGTGTTGTCTAAAATTTTAATCGTTTCAATAGCAGTTCTAATAGCAATTATCATCGCCTTATTTTTTATAACCTGTGCCAAACCTATTCCCGTCGCGTCAGAAAGATATGCAAACAAAGCTCCGGTTGAAGAATTTGAAGTGCCTACAGAAAAGCTAACCCTTCCGGTAGACAGTCGGCAAGAAGTCAAAGAATTTGTGCGAAAAGAAAATATACTGCCATTCACTTTTTTTGACCAACATCATTTTTTCTTCTTGGCAAAAGACGAGGAAAACGTATATGTAACCTTAGATGCGCAAGAAGATTTAGAACAATCACATCCGGAAGAAGCAAAAATAAGAAAACCCTACCGAGGCATTTCGGCATTTGATATTAAAACCAAAAAACTCAAATGGAATATTCCTTTTGACGACCCAAATACCTGCACTTTTAAGGCCGACCCCAAGCTAACAAGAATTAGCGAACCCTTTTTATTGGGCAATAAATTGATTGTTTTTAAAAGAAATTACACCACCGACTTAGCCAATTGCTACAATATAATAGACAAAGAAACCGGAAAAGTTTTGCACTGGGATGGGATGCAGGGCGGCAGATATAAGGTTGAATACCTTAAATATTTGGTTAAATATGAGTACAAAAAGAGCATATCGCTATTAAATCCGGATAAGGGAGAAAAGCTATGGACTTATACGCTCGGACAAGATTTTTTAGGAGATGGAACGGCTCGTATTCAATTACTTAATGATGGTGTCTGTTATTATTTTTATCAAAAAGCGGCGCAATTTGGATTTGATTTTATTGAAATCGCATCCGGAAAAATTATAAAACATCTTGAGTTTGAAAAGAAAGATTTTAATCAAACCTCTTTAAAACCTCTTAGTTTGCAAGGCGATATTGTATTTTTTGAGGTAAATTACTGTGCTACAACCGGTTTTGAGGTGCGGCCCGCCAATTGCGAATATTGTTATATTATGTTTGACACCCGAAACGGTCAAATTCTTAAACGAACAAACTACAAGAAATAAAATCTCTCTGCCGTTAGTTATATTGTATGGCAGTTAGGGCTATTGGCCTCCGGATAAATACATAACAGCGCAATATTTTCGACTGTAAATTTAGTTTTTTTTGAAAATTTAGGTTAGTTTTGCAGTTATTGTGCTTTAGTGCTAACTATATAATAAAACTCAATAAAGCATGGAAATATATAGCAATATTATAGAAGCGTTAGACGGCTTAAAAAAACAAGGCTACGTAGAAGATTTTAATCTTAGGGAAAACTGCCTTGCATGTAAAAACAATCAAATCGAGGTGTTCCATCATGAATTTGTAATTGATAAATGGTTTCGCTTTGAAGGAAACGATTCCAGCGCCAATGATTCCTCCATTGTCTATGCCATTTCATCAGAAAAATACGGATTAAAAGGCACCCTAATAAATGCCTACGGCATGTATGCCGACCGAACGACAAACGAAATATTATCTAAACTACAATTAGCATAAATAAAATGCAATCGAATGTAGGACTTGTTTTGGCCGAAAAAGCAGCTAATATTGGCAATTTTATGGTGGGCAGGCTTTTGCCATTTCATCAAAAAAGAGCTGTTGGCCCTTTTGTTTTTATTGACCACATGGGGCCAGCCTGTTTAAAGGAGCACCAAAACCTCGATGTACCCTCGCATCCGCATATTGGCATTTCTACCCTTACCTACCTATTCGATGGGGCAATTTTCCACCGCGATAGCTTAGGAAATGCCACCGAAATTAAACCGGAAGAAGTGAATTGGATGACCGCCGGAAAAGGAGTGGTTCATTCTGAAAGAACGCCCGAATATTTAAGAAAGGTAGATAAATTTTTACACGGTTTTCAAATTTGGATTGCCCTTCCAAAAGAATTAGAACAAACTGAACCTTCATTTTTTCATTTCAACAAAGAAGACATTCCTACATGGCAAGAAAACGACATTTTTTATAAACTGATAGCCGGAGAAATTGCGGGCAAAAAATCTCCGGTTCCGGTGCATAGCCCCTTATATTTTATCGAGGTAAAAACGAAAACCGCTCAAAAAATAAATATAGGCAACAAACTTTTTGGCGAGGTCGGTATGTATGTTTTAGCAGGAACGGTAAAAATTGAAGGCAACGACTATGGAAGCAAACAATTACTTGTGGCAAAAAATGCTTCGTTGTGCGAGTTTCAAACAAACGGCGAAACCACACTCTATCTTTTTGGAGGTAAACCTTTCGAAGAAAAACGCTTTATGTTTTGGAATTTTGTACACTCAGACAAAGATATTTTAGAACAAGCTAAATTAAATTGGAAAAACCAAAATTTAGAAGCCTTTCCAAAAATACCAAACGACGAAAAAGAATTTGTACCACTTCCCGAAAAAGAATAAATAGATCAAATAAGCAATACAAAAACATGAAAACCTGCACGAAATTCCATTAAAATAAAGTCACCAAAATACAAGGTAAAAATGAAAAAAACAGCAATTTTACTTCTTGTTTCAATTGTTTTGGCCTCTTGTTCAGGCCCAAAACAAATAAGCAGCCCAAACGATTATACTTATGTTAATGAGCCTCCGCCAATTACACAATCCTTGTTTGACGATAAAAGTGCTACCATTTCAGAAGAGAATATTCAAAAAATATTGGACGGCAAATATACCCTGCCAAATAATTTGAGAGTCGCTTTTGTGCAACTCGAAAGCTCGCTAAATCAAATGGAATATTATTATTGGTCAGATGAAGAATATATGAAAGCCCAGCAGCAATATTTAGATTTATTTACCGATAAATTTAAAAACTCGAAGCGGGTAACAAGAATTTCAACCATTCCGGATATTTTAATTTCTAAAAATCCAAGTTTTACCAGCATAAGAGAGTCGGCTGTACGAACCCAATCCGATATTGTTGTAATTTACTCCATCACCAGCGCAATTTATTCGCAATACCGGTTATTCGCCAAAACAAATATTAAAGCCTTTGCCACAACGCAGCTTATTGTTTTAGATGTCCGAACTGGGTTGGTGCCTTTCACAACCATTGTAACCAAAGATTTTCAGGACAAAAAACAAAATCCGGATTTAAACGAAAACGAGGCAATGAACCGGATAAAAAACCAGGCAGTTCTATTGACAATTGAAGAAATAGGCAAACAAATTTCCAATTTTTTAACGGAGTAAATCAATCACATAAAATTGCAAAAAACAAAACTAAAACCTCCGGACTTACTGGCAATACCCCCTGAGAATAAGCATGATTTTGAATTCTAATTAATCGAACCTATTGTGAAAAAAGTTTTAATCATAGACGACGAAGAAAGACTAAGAACGCTGCTGGCAAGAATAATTGGCCTTGAAGGGTTTGAAGTGCTTCAAGCGGGCGATTGTGAAACAGCTTTGCGAAAATTAGAGCAAAATGATATTGACGTAGTCTTTTGCGATGTAAAATTACCCGATTGCAATGGCGTTGAACTGTCAAAAAAAATAAAAGACAAATTTCAAATACCCGAAATCATTCTGCTAACTGCTTACGGCAATATCCCCGATGGCGTTCAGGCCATTAAAAATGGGGCTTTTGACTATATTACCAAAGGCGATGACAACAATAAAATTATTCCCTTGCTTTACCGCGCCATAGAAAAAGTGGCCTTAACAAAACGGGTGCAACAACTTGAAAAGCAATTAGAAGACAAACATTCTTTTGACAATATCATTGGCAAATCAAAGGCCATTCAACAAGCCATTGATTTGGCAAAAAAAGTTGCTGCTACCGATACAACCGTTTTATTGACCGGCGAAACCGGAACCGGAAAAGAAGTTTTCGCTCAAGCTATTCATCAGACAAGCCAAAGAGCTAAACAAAACTTTATTGCTATAAATTGCGCTGCCTTTTCAAAAGAACTGTTAGAAAGTGAAATGTTTGGGCACAAAGCCGGAGCATTTACAGGCGCTGCCAAAGATAAAAAAGGGCTATTTGAAGAAGCAAATAATGGCACCATCTTCTTAGACGAAATTGGCGAAATGTCCTTAGAGCTACAAGCCAAACTGTTAAGAGTTTTGGAAACTGGCGAATTCATTCGTGTGGGCGAAACAAAATCAGCAAAGGTAAATGTTCGCATTGTTGCAGCGACACACCGAAATTTGCAAAATGAAATTGAGTTAGGGCGTTTCCGCGAAGATTTATTTTACCGCATTTCTACATTTCAAATACATTTGCCCCCACTTCGCGAAAGAGTAATAGATATTGAAGCCCTTGCTAACTATTTTGTAAATCTTTTAGCCGTCAAAATGAACAAACGGATTAAGTCTGTTTCTCCGGATTTTTACTCGGCCTTAAAATTACATCAATGGAAAGGAAATATCCGCGAATTGAAGAACGTAATCGAAAGAAGTGTTATTCTTTGTGAAGACACGCTCACAACAGATTATCTACCGTTTGAATTACAAAAGCTCGATGACGTAAAAATAAAAAACAAAACGCTTTCGGCCTTTGAATTGGCAAGTGTCGAAAAATTGCACATTCAAAAAGTGCTAAACTATACCAACGGCAACAAAACCGAAGCAGCCCGGCTGCTTAATATTGCCACCACCACCCTTTACCGCAAGTTAGAAGACTATAAAATAATCTAAATCATAGCGAAACGCTATACCCCACCCTTGCGTTTTGCAACGGTTTTTTCAATTAAAAATTTTGCTGCCTCCACTAAAACCCTTGCCAGTAAAGGGTTTCAAGCATTTTTATGTCAATTGGAACGGTTTTGGTTTATCATAGTGCAAAACATATCCTATGATAATGATACCAAAAAACACAAGTTCATTCTTACCTGATCCTTCAAAATCAGAAACAGGGGGATTTTTACAAGTTCGCAATAATGTTTATGCAAGCAACGTAAAAGCCGATGAAATAAGCATTCCAGCTTTGACGAATAAGCCAAAACAGAAAATCAGCTTTTACAAACAAGCTCAACGACTTGCCGACTCAACCAAAGTTTTGATTAGCTCCGGAAATTTAAAACAGGCTAAGTACTTGATGCAGGTAGTAGAATACATATTTATTAATGGCAATAAGGAAACCCAAAATGCCATATCCAATGTGTATGTGTACTCTTTGTCGGTATTTATGGAGCAAAAAAATTGCATCATAAACGAGCTATTACCTAAAAATTTAAAATCAGAATATTATAAACAAATAAACACATTAGGACTATGATGACAATAATTCTTATCGTCGTGGGGCTTTTATGCTTCGCACTATTTTTTAAACTAATCAATTTCTTCGAAAAAATTTAATCAACAACATGATTGCATTATTCATTATCGCTATCGCAGTTTTCGGCTACATAGTTTACGTACTGCTAAATCCGGAAAAATTTTAATTAGTGAAAAGTGAAGGGCGAAATACGTGATGGCATCTCACATTTTACTTCTTAGATCTCACTAATAAACAGCTAACAAACAATATCTTATATCATACAAGAAACAAAATAATGAACACAGAAATACTTGGTATAATAGCAATGTTTGGACTTACCTTTTTATTGGCAATTCCGCTCGGAAAATACATTGCAAAAGTTTACGGTGGCGAAAAAACAATACTCGACCCCCTCTTCAATCCATTAGAACGTTTGTTCTACAAATTTTCCGGAATAAACCCAAAAACCGAAATGAACTGGAAGGAGCATCTTGTTGCGCTGCTAAGCATCAACTTACTGTGGTTTTTAATGAGCATGGCAATACTGATGAATATGAGTTGGTTACCATTAAATCCGGATGGAAACCCAAGCCAGTCAGCAGATTTAGCTTTTAACACCACTATTTCATTTTTGGTAAACTGTAATTTACAACACTATTCCGGAGAAACCGGTATCAGCTATTTGGGGCAAATTTGGCTCATGTTTTTACAATTTGTAACTGCCGGAATTGGTATGGCTGCTGCTGCTATAGTTTTTAAGGCATTCCGTGAAAAAACAACAACAGAATTGGGCAATTTCTACGACTTCTTTTTAAAATCATGTACTAGAATTTTATTGCCTATTTCATTAATTGTGGCTGCCATATTGGTATTTGAAGGAACACCCATGACCTTTGAAGGCAAAGACACCATCACCAATTTACAAGGCGATACCGTACAGGTTTCTCGTGGCCCTGTTGCTGCATTTGTTCCTATTAAACACGTAGGCACAAATGGCGGTGGTTTCTTTGGTGCAAACAGTGCACACCCGTTAGAAAACCCGACCTACCTAACTAATATGACAGAAATGTTTGCCCAATTTATAATACCAATGGCAATGATTTTTGCTTTCGGATTTTTTATCCGCAGGAAAAAATTTGCATGGATGATTTTTGGAGTAATGACCATAGGCTTTTGGTTGCTTGCCGCTCCAAACATTGCTATGGAAATGAACGGTAACCCGGCAATTGCCAAAATGGGAATAGATAATTCGCTTGGCGCAATGGAGGGCAAAGAAGTGAGAATTGGCGCAGCAGCATCCGGATTTTGGAGCATTGTAACAACTGTAATTTCTACCGGAAGCGTCAACTCTATGCACGACAGTTCTATGCCTTTATCGGGCATGAATGAATTGCTTGCCATGATGATTAATGCCTTTTATGGCGGCGTGGGTGTGGGTATTCTAAATATTTTCATTTTTATCATTTTGGCTGTATTTATAAGCGGATTGATGGTGGGCAGAACCCCCGAATTTTTAGGAAAAAAGATAGAAGCACGCGAGGTAAAAATTGTCATGATCATTGCCTTAGCACATCCATTCATTATTTTGGTTGGAACCGCCTTGGGAGCAGCATTTCCAAGCGTGGGCTCCGTTGCCATCAGCAATCCGGGCTTTCACGGATTTAGCCAAATGTTGTATGAATATACTTCTTCGGCTGCCAATAACGGAAGCGGGTTCGAAGGTTTAGGCGACAATACCCCGTTTTGGAATATTTCTACCGGGATAGTGCTAATATTAGGCAGGTTTGTGCCAATAATAGGCCCAGTGGCTATTGCAGGGCTTTTGGCACAGAAAAAATATATTCCGGAAAGCGCAGGCACACTCAAAACCGATACCGCCACATTTGGTATCATGGTTTTTGCTGTCATTGCCATAATTGCCGCTTTATCATTCTTCCCTGCTTTGGCATTAGGCCCAATTGCTGAATATTTTTCTTTGAAGTAAGAAGTGAAAGGTGAGATGTGAGAAGGATGGCTTATAATTCTTGTCCGAGTTTTTTGATTAAACCATAAATTAATTTACCAATGATGTCAAGTTCATCAATATATTTTGAAGCATCAGTTTTAGAAATAAAATCTAATTCAACACTTAATAAAATTAGTGTATCTAATTCTGTTAGTGAGCCCAAAGAGATGTGTAAAAAATGGATAAATTCTTTTTTGCTTTTTCGTGCTGCACCTTCTGCAATGTTTACTGGAACTGACACAGCGGCTCTTCTAATTTGTGAAACCAATCCAAATTTTTCATCTGTTGGAAAAGTAGCGGTAAGTGAGTACATCTCTTTCACAAAATCAAAACTCTTCACCCAGCAATGCAATTTTTTATGTGGCTTCATAAGTCAATCCATTTCATTCAAAAACAAAAGTACATCTAACTTTTCACATTTCACATCTCACAAAAAATAAAATCATGTCGAAAAATAAAAATACATCCTTGTTTCAAGCCGAGTTAATGAACGAATCTTTCAAACAATCTTTCGTAAAGCTCAACCCTAAAATTATGTTCCGCAAACCAATCATGTTTACAGTTTGGATTGGAACAATTATTATGCTTTTTGTTTCGCTTTGGACTTTATCCGGTGCAACAGGGCAAGGCAGTTTTGCCTACAACTTTACTGTTTTTGTGGTACTGTTCCTCACTTTATTGTTCGCAAATTTTGCCGAAGCCATTGCCGAAGCAAGAGGTAAAGCACAAGCTGATAGTTTAAGAAAAACCCGCGAAGAAACGCCTGCAAAAGTTGTGAAAAGTGAAATGTCGGAAGTGATAAGTTTAAGTTCTCTTGATTCATCTCACATTTTACATCTCACATCTAACAATCTTAAAAAAGGTGATATTTTCCTTTGCGAAGCCGGTGATATTATTCCTACAGATGGCGAAATTATTGAAGGACTTGCAACCATTGATGAAAGTGCCATCACCGGAGAAAGTGCTCCTGTAATTCGGGAGGCCGGCGGCGATAAATCTTCTGTAACCGGCGGAACAAAAGTGTTGAGCGACAAAATAAAAGTAGTTGTTACCACACAACCCGGAGAAAGTTTTTTAGATAAAATGATTGCCTTGGTTGAAGGGGCAAGTCGCCAAAAAACACCCAACGAAATTGCCTTGACAATTTTATTGGCCGGCTTCACCTTATTATTTATCATCGTAACGGTAACGTTAAAACCATTTGCCGATTATGCAAACACACCTATAACTATTGCGGCATTTATTTCACTTTTCGTTTGTTTAATCCCTACAACCATTGGTGGACTACTTTCTGCTATCGGTATTGCCGGAATGGACAGAGCTTTGCGTGCCAATGTAATTACCAAAAGCGGAAAAGCCGTTGAAACAGCCGGTGATATTGATGTGCTACTTTTAGACAAAACCGGAACCATTACAATTGGTAACAGAAAGGCAACAAATTTTTATGCTGCAAACGGAATTGAAAAAGAACAATTGGTGAAAGCCGCAGTTTTAAGTTCATTGGCCGATGAAACTCCGGAAGGAAAATCAATTATTGAGTTGAGTAAAATGTTAGATGTGAAAAGTGAAATGGATAGCAACCACTTTCATTTTACATCTCACTTTTCACATCTAACAAAAGACATTTCACACCAAATAAAGTTTACAGCCGAAACCAGGTCTAGTGGTGTTGATATGAAAGATGGCACCCGTATTCGCAAAGGTGCCAGCGATGCCATTAAAAATCTTGTAGAAAAAGCAGGAAATATTTTTCCGGATGAAATTGTAGAGAAAGTGAACATCATTTCAAGCAATGGAGGCACTCCGCTTGTAGTTTCTGAAAACGAAAAAGTAATTGGAGTAATTGAATTGCAAGACATTATTAAGCCTGGTATCCGGGAACGTTTTGAGCGCTTACGCAAAATGGGTATCAAAACCGTAATGGTTACAGGCGATAACCCTTTGACTGCAAAATTCATTGCCGAAAAAGCAGGGGTGGATGATTTTATTGCCGAAGCAAAACCGGAAGACAAAATGAATTACATCCGGAAAGAACAAGGCGAAGGCAGATTAGTAGCGATGATGGGAGATGGCACAAACGATGCACCAGCCCTTGCACAAGCCGATGTTGGCGTAGCCATGAATAGCGGAACACAAGCCGCTAAAGAAGCTGGCAATATGGTGGACTTAGATAACGACCCCACCAAACTGATTGAAGTAGTAGAAATCGGTAAACAATTATTGATGACCAGAGGAACGCTTACAACTTTTAGCATAGCCAACGATGTAGCAAAATATTTTGCCATCATCCCTGCACTATTTATTACATCTATTCCAGCATTGCAAGGCTTAAACATTATGAATTTGCACTCGCCCGAAAGTGCTATACTCGCTGCTGTAATTTTCAATGCCATCATCATTCCATTACTCATTCCATTGGCATTAAAAGGCGTGGCGTACAAACCCATCGGCGCTAGTGCATTACTGAGAAGAAACCTTTTCATTTATGGCTTAGGTGGCATCATCGTTCCATTTATCGGAATAAAATTAATTGACATGGCAGTCAGCGTGTTTATGTAAAAAGTGTTTTTAGTGAAAAGTAAAAAGTAAAAAATGAAAAGTGAAAAGTGAAAAGTGAAAAGTGAAAAGTAAAAAATGAAAAGTGAAAAGTAAAAAGTTATCAGTGAAAAGTGATCAATGAAATTTACATCTCACCTCACACCTCTTACATTTAACCTCTTACATCTCACATTTCACATCTAACATCTAACATCTATCAAAAAATAAAAAAATGAAATCGAACATATTTCCCGCAATAAAACTTACAGCGCTTTGCATTTTATTGCTTTGTGTTGCATACACACTAACGGTTTATGGAATAGCGCAATTTGCACCCAACAACGGCAAAGGCGAAATCATAACACACAACGGAAAAACATACTACAGCAATATTGGACAAGCATTTACAGCCGACAACTATTTCTGGTCTCGTCCATCAGCAGTAGATTATAATGCAGCCGGCTCTGGCGGAAGTAATAAAGCCCCTTCTAACGAAGAATATCTTGCCACAGTTCAAGCCAGAATAGATACTTTTTTGGTGCATCATCCGGAAGTAAAAAAATCGGAAATTCCAGTAGATATGATTACAGCAAGTGGCAGCGGTCTTGACCCGCATATTTCTGTTCAAGCGGCAAAAATGCAGGTAAAACGCATTGCCAAAACACGTGGAATTGAAGAAACCAAACTCCAACAACTTATTATTGCCAATACAGAGCGGCCATTTATAGGTTTGTTTGGTCCGGAAAGAATTAAGGTCTTAAAATTAAATATCGAACTCGATAATTTAAAATAAATTTACCCCGCCAAAACGAAAAATGTCAATGAGTTTCTAAGCAAAAATTTAATCATTAAAAAAATGAAAAAAATCATTATCGCATCGCTAATACTATTATCTGCTACTGCTTTTGCACAATCAAACAGTACAAATCCACCGTTTAGCTTTGGTGGTTATATTGAAACCTATTACAGTTGTGATTTCGGAAAACCCAGCAACCACAACCGTCCGGGTTTTATATATTCGCACAACAGGCACAACGAGGTTTCACTCAATTTAGGGCTTGTCAAAGCAGCCTATCAGACTGAAAAGTTAAGAGCCAATTTTACTCTTATGGCCGGAACCTATCCTAATGCCAATCTATCTGCCGAACCCGGCGTTTTAAAAAACATTTATGAAGCAAGTGCAGGATTCAAAATTTCAAAAAATAAAAATATATGGCTTGATGCCGGAGTTCTCTCCTCTCACATTGGTTTTGAAAGTGCAATAGGCAAAGACAATTGGACCCTTACCCGAAGTCTGAACGCAGAAAACACACCCTATTTTGAAACCGGAGCTAAAATTACCTACACCTCTGATGACGGAAAATGGCTCATCAGTGGTTTAGTATTAAACGGCTGGCAACGTATGCAGCGAATTGACGGGAACAACACACCAGCCTTTGGCCATCAGTTGGTTTACAAACCAAATGCTAAAATAACCTTAAACAGCAGCTCGTTTATTGGCAGCGATAAACCCGATAGCATCCGGCAAATGCGTTATTTTCATAACTTGTACGGTATTTTTCAACTAACTGATAAAATAGGCATTACTGCCGGCTTCGATATAGGCGCAGAGCAAACAAGTAAAAAAAGCAGTGAAAACAATATTTGGTACAATCCGGTAATTATTTTAAAAGTTTCTCCGCACAGCCAACACAGTATTTCGCTTAGAGGCGAATATTATAATGACGAAAACGGAGTAATTATTGCCACCGGAACACCAAATGGATTTAAAACTTTTGGATTATCGGCCAACTACGATTACTTAATTCGCGAAAATTTGATGTGGCGAGTAGAGGCAAGAAGTTTTTCAAGTAAAGATGAAATTTTTATGCTCGACGAAAAGGCAAATAAGAACAACTATTTTTTAACTACCGCAATTGCAATTTCATTTTGAACGGGAACGAAGAAAATGCACTACACTTCCTTGACCTGATAAAAAGATCGAGGCGCGGGAAGTTTAAAATCTACATTGGCATGAGCGCCGGCGTAGGTAAAACTTACCGCATGTTGCAAGAAGCACATTCGCTGCTAAAAAATGGTATTGATATAAAAATTGGCTACATCGAAACGCACAACCGCAAAGAAACACACGACCTCTTGGAAGGGCTTCCCATTGTCCCTCGAAGAAAGCTTTTTTATAAAGGCAAAGAATTGGAAGAGTTAGATGTGCAGGCAATCATAAGTTTGCGCCCCGAAGTGGTGATTGTTGATGAATTAGCGCACACAAATATTGCCGGAAGTAAAAATGAAAAACGCTGGCAGGATGTGATGGAAATTTTGGATTCCGGAATAAATGTAATTAGTGCAGTAAACATTCAGCATATTGAAAGCCTGAATGAAGACGTAAAAGCCATTACCGGCGTAGAAGTGGCCGAACGTATTCCGGATAAAGTGTTAGCCCTGGCAGATGAAGTTGTAAATATTGACCTAACCGCCGATGAACTAATTGGGCGTTTGAAGGAAGGCAAAATCTATCAGGCAGAGAAAATTCAGACAGCACTCAGCAATTTCTTTAAGCCCGAACACATCTTACAGTTGCGCGAGCTGGCTTTGAAAGAAGTGGCTTCGCAGGTAGAGCGCAAAGTAAATGTAGAAGTGCCCAAAAATCTTGGACTTCGCCATGAAAAATTTTTGGCCTGTATTAGCAGCAACGAAAAAACAGCAAAAAATGTTATCCGGGAAACAGCGCGATTGGCAAGTTATTACAATGCAAAATGGTTTGTGCTTTATGTGCAAACTCCGCAAGAAACCACAGAAAAAATTGCTTTAGACAAACAAAGGCATCTTATAAATAATTTCAAATTGGCAACAGAATTGGGCGCAGAGGTTATTCAGGTACAAGAAAAAGATATACTTGCTGCTATGATTGCGCAAGCGCAAAAACACAATATAACCACTATTTGTATTGGCAAACCACATGTAAATTTATTCAAAATTTTGTTTGCCGCCAATATTTTAAACGAGTTATTTAAAAACCTATCCGCATCAAATATTGACCTTATAATTCTATCTTAACATGAAAATCAGAACAAAACTTACGCTTTCGGTTGGCTTTCTTTTTCTGCTAATCTTAATTTTGGTAGTAGTAGGCGTAAAATATACCAATAAAACCGCTGACGAAACGCAGGCAATATTGGCCGATAACTACAACAGTGTTGAATACTCGCGCAATATGTTTATGGTCTTAGACAGCATCTCAATTTCCGAGGCAGCCCTCGTTACCTTTCAAAATAACCTTGCAACACAACAAAATAATATTACCGAAGTGGGCGAACAACAACTTACAGCCAAACTTGCCTTCGATTTTGAAAAACTTAAAGCCAACCGCAAAGACAATTCACTTTATATTGGTATTAGAAAAGACCTTGCCGACATCATGCTTTTAAACATGCAGGCCATTGAACGCAAAAGCGAAATTGCAAAGGAAACAGCCAAAACAACAACAATTACGCTTTCAATTATTGGCACAGTTTGTTTTTTGCTTGCCTTCACTTTGCTTGTTAATTTGCCTTCAAATATTGCCAATCCTATTAAGGAACTCACCGAGAGCGTAAAAGAAATTGCCGAAGGGAATTACGCAGAACGAATATATTTTGAAGGGCATACCGAATTTAATGACCTCGCCCATTCTTTTAACGTAATGGCAGAAAAACTGCAAGAATATAACAACAGCAACCTCGCAAAATTGATGGTAGAGAAAAAGCGTGTTGAAACACTCATAAACAGTATGCATGCGCCTGTAATTGGTTTGGATGAAAACCATACAATTATATTTATTAATAATGAAGCATTAAAAATTTCCGGATTGAAACAAGATAATATAATTGGCAAAAAAGCGCAGGATGTTGCCGTCCACAACGACTTAATTCGCTCACTTATCCAAGATGTATTGCAACCAAACAACAAAGAAAACAAACAGCAGCAAGAGCCACTCAAAATTTTTGCCGACAACAAAGAAAGCTTTTTCGAAAAAGAGATTATTCCAATTTCTATCATTCCTACCGCCGAAACACAACCCAAACGTATTGGCGATGTAATCATTCTGCAAAATATAACGCCATTCAAAGAATTAGACTTTGCCAAAACTAATTTTATTGCTAATGTTTCGCACGAGCTAAAAACACCTATATCGTCTATTCTCATGAGTTTAGACCTTTTAGAAAACGAAAAAATTGGGGTGGTAAACCCAGAACAAAAACAACTTATATTGCGCGTTAAAGAAGACAGCCAACGACTTTTAAAAATTACCGGAGAATTGCTGAACATGACCCAAGTAGAATCCGGAAAAATTCAGTTAAGTTTGCAACCATCTGCCCCGCTTGAAATCATTCATTATGCAGCCGAAGCGGTAAAAGCTCAGGCAGCGCAAAAAAATATCACCATTGAAATCAATAGCCCCGAAAATATTCCGAATGTAAATGCCGACCGCGAAAAAACCGCTTGGGTACTTACCAATCTTTTGTCGAACTCTATTCGCTACTCTTACGAAAATTCAAAAGTATTGCTCACGGTTAAAGAAGTATCAGACAAAATTCAAATTTCTGTTCAAGATTTTGGCAAAGGTATTGACCCTAAATATATACATAAAATTTTTGACCGCTATTTCCAAATCCCCGAGAATAGCAAAACGGGAACAGGGCTTGGGCTTGCCATCAGCAAAGAGTTTATTGAAGCACAAGGTGGCCATATTTCTGTTGACAGTATGTTTGGAGTGGGCAGCATTTTCACACTCGCACTAAACAAAGCTAATTAGTTAAAAATCCTAAAACAAATATACGATAGTTTTTATAGTAAATGTGAATATAATATAAATTAAGTAAATATTAATTGGTAGTTATACGTACGGCCGGCAAATGTTAAAAAGAGTAAAATCTCTTAAATTCAATATCCGGAAGGCAAAAAATTCTTAGCTTTGCCGAAAGTTCTCTCAGCTTGCAGGTTTTTTTTTCGTCACTAAGGTGCTTGCTTAGGGCAAGATCTTAAATTTTAACTGCTTTACTATTATGGTCCGTTTTTTACTAATCGTAGTATTTTTTATCAACGCAACATGTTTGTTTGGTCAAAATTCTAAAGACACAATTAAAACCTATCAACTCTCGCCCGTAACAATTGGAGCCAGTCGTATTCAACAAGATATACAACGGCTTAGTCCAATTCAGGAAACCTATATTTATGCCGGAAAAAAAGTGAGGTAATTGACCTGACGCAAAAAGATGCGGCAATATCTGAGAAATACGGGCGGCAAATTTTTGCCAAAATACCCGGCGTATTTGTTTACGATATGGACGGCACAGGCAACCAAATGAATATTTCGACCCGAGGGCTTGACCCACACCGGAGTTGGGAATTTAACAACCGAAAAGACGGCGTAATTACCAACTCCGACATGTACGGCTATCCTGCCAGCCACTACAATATTCCAATGGAGGCTGTTGAACGCATTGAACTTGTGCGGGGTACAGGTTCGCTTCAATATGGGGCACAGTTCGGCGGCATGCTTAACTATATAAGCAAACAACCCGATACTACTAAAAAAGTCGCGCTTGAAAGCATTAACACCCTCGGTTCTTATGGTTTGGTTAGCACTTACAACGCTGTGTCGGGCAAAACAAACAAGTTCAGATACAGTGCCTGGGCAAATGGCAAATGGATAACGGGCTATAGAAAAAACAGCGATGCCTCGTTTGATGCAGAAGGGGTTTCTCTTTTTTATGATGCAACAAAAAATCTTCACTTCAAATTAGACTGGACACATTCCAACTACATCACCCATCTTCCGGGCCCGCTTACAGATAGCATGTTTCATGCCAACCCCAAGATGGCAACCCGCTCAAGAAATTATTATCAGCCCACTATACATGTGCCCTCCTTAACGATTGGCTGGAACATTACACCCTCTACCAAACTACAATTTATAAGTTCGGCTATTCGGGGGGCAAGAAACAGTGTTATGTTTGACAAACCCGCTACCGTTACCGACACCATTATACCGGCCACACTTCAATACAACAAACGGCAAGTAGATATTGACCACTTCAATAGCTATACAAGCGAACTGCGCGTGCTTCAAACCTACAAACTGTTAAAACATACAAGCGCGCTTGCCGCAGGTATTCAATACATGAACAACGACTTGCACCGCCGGCAACAAGGCAAAGGAACAACCGGCAGTGATTACGATTTGACGCTGTCAACTACTGGCTGGGGCAGAGACCTCCACTATAAAACAAAAAATATCGCCTTATTTGCCGAAAATCATTGGCTATTAACAAAACGATTTTCTGTAAACACAGGGGCAAGAATGGAAATTGGCGAAACAAATATGACAGGGACAACCGTTTATTACGATGCTGCCGAATTACCCAACAAAATCAAACACAAATTCCCATTGTTTGGCGTAAGTTCACAATTTGATTTAACAAACGATATAAATATTTATGCCGGATGGTCGCAATCTTACCGGCCAGTTATGTTTAAAGATATTGTTCCGCAATCCATATATGAAGTAAGCGACAAAAACCTGAAAGATGCATACGGCTACACCGCCGAATTAGGCTTCAGGGGCAATTGGGAGTTTTTGAAATGGGATGTAACAGGTTTTTATTTGCAATATAACAACCGCATGGGAACATTAGCACAAACCGATACAGCAGGTAATCTTATTGTTTACCGAACCAATATTGGCAACTCGCAAACATCGGGGCTTGAATTCTTTTTGCAAGGCGATTTCTTGTTGGGTAACAATGCAAATTTATCCCTCTTTACTTCTTCCTCGTATATGGATGCCCGATATCAGGATGCAACCATCAAATCGGGCGATAAAAACGTAAACATAGACGGCAACAAAGTGGAAACTGTCCCTAATTTTATAACAAGAAATGGGTTAACCCTAAAATTCTCGTCAATAAGTTTCTCAGCCCTATACAGTTATATTGCCGAGAGCTTTGCCGACCCACTTAACACCGAAACACCAAACGCAAGCGGCTCGGTGGGTTTGGTTCCCTCCTACCAACTACTCGATTTAAACCTTGCAGTTCATTTAACCGGAAAAATAAAATTGCAGGCCAACCTAAATAATGCTTTGGATGCGCACTATTTTACTAAACGACCGCAGTTTTACCCAGGCCCCGGAATTTGGCCTTCAGACGGACGAACATTTTCGGGCACAGTAGCTATTAAAATATAACTGATAGGTAAGAAAATAAAAATTGACGGTCAATAGACTTTAAAATCCGGATGGTTAAACACAAGCATCCGGATTTTTTTATGATTTGTAAGCACAGTTGCATCGTTTTTGGTTTTTTGGTTTTCAAGCCAATCTAAAATCATATCAAGCAGGCTACAAATTTTGCCCTCTAAGATTTGGAGTTATAGCTACAGCCTGTTAATTTTGCCGGGCTAAAATGAAGGAAAAAATTAAAATATTTGCCTCCCCCTACAAAACTACAAACCTAATAATCAACAACAATGACCTACCTCCTTATAAAACTAATACATATTATTAGCGCAACCATAATGTTCGGAACTGGCATAGGTAGCGCGTTTTATTTGTTTTCAGCATATAAACGCTCGAACGCAAATACAGTAAAAGACGTTTTGAAACTTGTTATTTTAGCCGATAATATTTTTACCACTCCGGCTGTATTGCTGCAACTTATAACCGGAATCTGGCTCTCCTCGCTATTAGGGCTTTTAAGTTCAAAATGGTTTATAGTGGTCATAATTTGCAGTGTTTTAGTATTTGCACTGTGGGTTAGGGCGGTGTACCTTCAAATAAAAATGAAAAGGTTATTAGACCAATACAACTGCCTTACTGAAGCGTTTCATAAAAACATGAAGGAATGGTTTTACCTCGGAATCCCCGCCTTTGCCGGCACCTTGTTCTTGTTTTATCTGATGGTTTTTAAACCTGTGTTTTGATATGCGGATTTTAATTTTAGGCGGTACCGGCTTTATAGGAAAAGCTATTTTTTATACCTTGATTAGCAAAAAAGAGCACGAAATTTTTATTGGCAGCCGCTCGCAGATTGAAGGGTACAAGAACTGGAAAAAAATTGATTTTGCCGCCACCAACAATTTTGAAGAAATACTGCAAAATATAGATTTGGTTATAAATGCCATTGGTATTATAGAAGGTGATTTTGAAAATGTCCAGGCAAATTCTCCGCTTAAATTATATACAATTTGTAAACAAAAAAGTATAAAAATTATTAATATATCTGCCGTTGGGGCCGAAAAAGAAGAACCGCCAACCGATTTTCTTCGGTCAAAAAAAACAGCAGATGAGTTTATTCTAACACAAACCAATGGAAAAGTAATTTATCCGGGAATAGTATTGGGCGAAGGCGGGCAAAGCTCAAAGTTTTTTAAGGAGATTTCAACGCTTCCACTTATCCCGCTTCCGGATGATAAACCCCTACCCTTTGTTCATATAACACAACTTACGGGCTTAATTGAGCAGGTCATAAACAATTACGATGATTTTCCTGCGCAAATATTTGCCGTAAGTGAGCCGCAAAAAATGAGCGAAGTTTTATCTTTTCTGCGTAAAGGCAAAAGCCGGTTTTTACCCATGCCAACAAGTTTAATGCAACTGGCGTTTACGGTTTTTCCTAACCTTAGTTTGGGTATTTTCAACAAAAATATGTTCACGTTGTTCACCGAAATAAATGCAAAAGATTACAAACCTATTTTCGACAAAGCTACTAATCATTTAGTTGGCGAAAATATAAAAGCGAGCCATAGTTTGCTTAACCTCCTTGTTGTTTTTTCAATTGTATTTAATTGGATTGGAACGGGGCTTGTTTCACTTTATTCTTGGGATAAAAGCCTCGAACTTATGTCTGAAATTGGAGTTACAAATCAATATGCCGGATGGTTTGTAATTGCCGGCAGTTTGGCCGATATTCTTTTAGGTGTGGGCATGTTTTTTAAAAGTATCCGGAAAAATGTTTTGCTTTTACAACTATTATTTATTGTAGTTTACACCATTATTATAAGTATTTTGGCTCCACAGCACTGGCTGCACCCTTTTGGCCCTATAAGTAAAAATATTCCGCTTTTAGCCTTAACTTTTCTAACCTACAAAGAACAAAAAAGCTTATAATTGCAAATTGTTTGGTTAAACCAAAATACATTGTATTTTTAACATGTATTGATGAAATATAGCTGCCAAAACATATCCGGATATTTACAACCTTGCAGGCAATTGCACATCTTCAAACTTATTTAATACTAAAATATTTTATATAAAAACAAGGAAAAAATGAAAAAAATAATTTTAACTCTATCCCTCTTAATGTTAATTAGTTTAACGAGTTTTGGGCAAAAAAAACGAACAAGCAGCATAATTTTAACCCAACAAGAAACAGCAAACCTTTTTACCGACAGTTTAAAGAAACAACTTGGCATTAATTACCCCATCCGGAGCGTTTACAAATGCAAAGACAAGTCGGGAATTTTTTACATGGTACTTACCGAAACGAACGACAACATAACTACCAGCTCAGACACGCTGCACCACAATATAAAAGCTTTTAATTTTAGGCAAAATAAAAATGAATTAGTAAAAGACTGGGAGATGAATGATTTTATTGCCAAGCAAGTGGCCAACAAAGACGAAATGGAAGCCTCAATTTGGTTTTGGACTAACTATTCGGGGTTTGCCGACCTCGATAAAGATGGCTTAATTGACCCAATTTTAATTTACGGTACAAGCGGAATGAATAATACCGATGATGGACGGGTTAAAATTTTGACCTACTACAAGGGGAAAAAAATCGCTATCCGGCACCAAAACGGAGTGCTTGACTTTGAACGAAACACCAAAGTGGACAAAACGTTTTACGCCCTGCCTCAGGCAATTCAAGACCATATAAAACAAATAATGGAAAAAATGACGACAAACAACCATGCAATTTTTCCTTCCGGATGGCAAAAGGCAATGAAAGAACAGAAGGCATATTTTGACGAAAATAAAAAGTAAAAAAAATATATGTATCAAATGCCAAAACAAATATTAAAGTTCTATCTTTAACCTCCTTAGCTATGTCTATCCCCACAGCGGGCAAAACACCTCTCAAATTACCATTAACTGGGGCAACAGCGCTGGCGGAACGGTAAACATCGTACAAGAAATATATTAATTTTTTATACTAATTTTAAATGAAAGTATTTACCCTCCCCTTTTTTACAGTTAGCAATTTAATAATAGCTATACTACTGCCCTTAGCGGTTCTTTGTTTTTTTAGTATGGATACCTGTTTTGCCCAAAAAGCATTTCCAGATGCAATCGGCTTTGGCGCTAATGCTTCGGGGGGCAGGGGCGGACAAGTAATTTATGTAACCAATTTAGAAATTAGCGGCCCTGGCTCTTTACAAGCAGCACTCAACCAGTCGGGGCCTCGATATATTTTATTTAAAGTAGCCGGCGTTATAGATGGCACTATTGAAGTACCTATAGGCAACGGCGATTTTACCATTGCCGGGCAAACATCGCCCGGAGGAATTACCGTTCGTGGATTTCAAATGTATAACGGCGAAGCGCCTTCGGTAAGCAATGTCATCATCCGGCATTTAAGGTCGCGAATTGGCGATGTTAACTTGCATCCTACTAATAACTGGTTGGGCGCCGATGGCATTACCATAGGCGGCGTTCAAAATGCTATTATTGACCATTGCTCGTTTCAACATGCCACAGACGAGGCTGTTGACATTTCGCGCTCGTCGTTATTGACGATACAAAACTGCGTGCTGGCCGAAACCTTAGGCGAACATAGTTATTTGGGGGGCATGTTAATCAATTACTCGAATGCAACAAGCCCTTTAGACAATATTAGTATCCACCACAATGTGTGGAACAGAATTGGCGGGCGTATGCCCGAAATATCTTGCGAAACAGCGTATTGCAATGGCAAAACTATTAATATTGAACTTTCGAATAATTTGTATTGGGACCCCCAAATAGAACTTTGGTACGAAGGAGTTACCGGCGGTGCCAACGGCAATTTTTACCTCAATATGAATGCAATCAATAACCTTTATCATGCCCGCGAAGCATACTCGAACGCCATGTACCATTTTGATTTGCTGAATTATGATGAGAACGAGTTATTTTATTCCGGAAATAAAATAAACCTGTACCCAAATTACAGTGACTATCAACTGTTTTATTGCTGCAACGACTTTGATTTATATAATCCTAATACCGACATGGGAACTGCCGACCTGTTGGCTGCTAAACATAATTTTTATGAGGTAATATCCTATACCAACACAGACTCTTTACAAAACTACATAGCAAAAAATGCAGGTGCTTTTCCACGTGACCCTATGGACGAGCGGCTGGCAAACTCAATTGCCAATGGCATAATAGTTGACCTTCCGGTTGATGAAGCTGCCGCAGACGATGCCTTTTTAACAACGCAAACCGGCTTGCCCGTAATAGACAGCGACGAAGATGGGATGCCCGATTATTGGGAAGTACTTCAAGGATTAGATAAAACAAAGCAAGACCACAATGGCACTGAATTATCGGAAAAAATAACCAACGAAAGCGGCTATACCAATTTAGAATGTTATTTAAACTGCTTGTCAGATGCTTTGGTGAATGGAAACACCACCCCCGAATGCCAAATATGTGCTTTTTCGCCCCAAATTTCCGGAAATCCTACTGTATGCAATTACTCGACATCTCAGTACAGTGTGCCCGAAGTTGAAGGCAGTACTTATACCTGGACAGTAACAGGTGGCATAATTATTAGCGGGCAAAACACGCCCCAAATTACTGTTCACTGGAGCAACGGTACTGCTGGAACAGTAAGTATTGTTCAAGAAATAGATTGATGCTTTTTACTACCTAAAAAAATGCGGCAAAACTTTCAGTAGGTATTTATTTGGTGAAAGTTTTTGCTGCCAAAACCGGCACCGTAATACGTCTATAGATTCAAGCAGAAGCAGCTTAGGGGGGATACTGGTACCACTCATTAAAACCCTGCGTTTATCCTAACTCCCCCAAAAGGATAAAATATTTATTTTTTAGCAATTAATTTGCTTCGCAATTGCTTATTTAGAAATTATAATATAGCTTTGAGGGTAAATTGTTCAAGTTTTTCTTAAATTCGGCAGAAAATAGTTACCCCATCTTTTATTCTTTTATCCGGATAATTTTAGACTTAAAAACTTAGTTAATATGAGAATTGATTTACTTAAAATAGCACTTTACTTAAACCTCCTCGTTTCTTATTTTGCCGTGTATGGTCAAAAATCAAGCGAAGATTTAGTCATTAAACACAATTTTTATCTTCAGTACGACCTTCCCGAGGCTTTTTCTATAAATTATGAACGGCGAGTTTTAAATACCGAAATAGTAATGCTCCATTTTAACGTGGGTTTTTCGCACACCCAAGCAAACTATAATTCACTTGGTTACCGTGGGTTTGGATTTCCGGTTGGATTGACATCGGTTTTTGGCAAAAAAACAAGCCATTTTGAAACAGGTATAGGCTTTTGGGGGCAAAAATCGTACAATCACAAGCAAAAATCGAGTAATAACTCGGAGTATCGGTTGCAATTTAAAATTGGGTATCGCTTCCAGAAATTACACCGCAATAGGATAAATTTTAGAATTGGGTACGCTCCAGCTTATATGTTCGAATGGGATGACGACTATTTATCTACCGATACAGGCGGCACCTTGTATATTAATTTGGGGTATAGTTTTAAGTAGGATAGAAGCTAAACACATATCCGGATATATTTGAAATATTATTTACCCAAATTACAAATTAGTTAACAAATATAATATATTATTTTTCATAAAATCATAATAAATCTAAACAACATTCGACTTATGAAAAATGCAAAGAACAAACTGCTTAACTGGCTAATTCAAACTTTAACTGCCGAAGTTAAACAACACAACAAAACAAAACTAATTACAGCATCAGGCCTTAGCACCTGTACTCGACGAAAATTTATTGCCAACACAACAAAAGGCGCTATTAGTCTTGGTCTGGCCGCAAGTCTTCCCGCATTAATAACATCGTGCGGCGACGGCACCACTACAAGCAGTAACAATAGCAAAAGCCCTACAACCAACAATAACAGCATTAAAAAAGAAGATATTTTAGACGTTGCTATCCTTGGCGGGGGCATTGCCGGATTAAATTGTGCCAATCATTTACTTGGGTCAAAATTAAATTTCAAGCTATTTGAAGCGAGCAAACGCTTTGGAGGCCGAATTTTAACCCATAAAAACGACTCGCTTGGTTTAGGTATTTTTCCGGAGTTTGGAGGCGATTTTATAGACTCTAACCACGAAGACATGCTAAACTTGGCTAAAGAATTTAACCTTGAGCTGATTGACTTAGAGAAGGAACAAAAAGAAAAAAAATTAATAAAAGACATCTATTTTTTTGAGAATAAAAAAATTCCGGAAGATAAAATAATAGTAGAATTCAAAAAAATAGCAAAAAAAATAGCCGGCGACATTAATTCGCTCGGCGAAAATTACGATACACCTCAAGCTATCAAATTGGACAATACCGCGCTAAGCGACTATTTTCAATCGTTAAAATGTAAACAATGGCTTAAAGATATTTTTATTGCCGCCTATATTGCCGAGTACGGCCTCGATTGCACCGAACAGTCAACGCTAAATTTTTTAGCCATGATAGACACCCAAACAAATGCTGGCTTTAAAGTTTTTGGCGAAAGCGACGAAAGATACAGAATTAAAGGAGGCAATTCAAAAATAATTGAAGGATTAGTTAATAAAATTGGAAACGACCACATTGAAAAAGAATACGAAGTAACTACAATAAATGAAACCTCTGAAGGCTTATACGAAATACTTTTTACTAATGGCAAACTTGTAAAAACGCAAAAAATTGTATGCACTATACCGTTTACTATTTTGCGTAAAATTGAGCTAAATATTAAAAATATTTCGGTCGAAAAACGGAAATGTATAGACGAACTGGGCTACGGCACAAACACCAAACTTGTACTTGGCTATACCGGAACGCCTTGGTCAGAAAAACCAAACAACGCCATGGGCTATCTTTTTCATAAAACCATTGTCAATGGTTGGGATAGCAGCTACAATAAAACACCCAACAACAACAACGGCGCTTATGTGTGCTATTTTGGAGGTGCATTTTCAGAAAAACTCAATCAGGAGTCCTTCAAAAACAAAATGGCCCCGCCTACACACGTTTGGAAAACAGAACTACCGCAAAACACCGTTAATAATTTCGTGAGCGAACTCGACAAAGTATTTAAAAATTCTAAATCAAAATATTTGAATAAACATGTTTTTGTAAATTGGATTGACTACCCCTACGCCAAAGGTAGTTACAGTTGTTACAAAAAAGGGCAATGGACTACTATTGCGGGCTTAGAATTTGAACCGATTGGCAATTTTTATTTTGCCGGAGAGCATTGTAGTGCAGATTTTCAAGGGTTTATGAATGGTGCGGCTGAAACCGGCAGAAAAGCTGCCCTAACAATTAGTCAGTTGGCAAATAAACCGCAAACAAACTAAAAATTGAGCGGTAAAAAACTAAATCATCCGGATATTTTAAATTATATACTATTATGTTGTTATTTAATAAAATTCGGTTTTTCCGGAGATAGTAGCCTTCCCTTAATTAAATTATACTCAAATTGTTTTTCTATTATGAAAAGATTTCTACCTCTGCTTATCCTATTTTTTGGGGCTAATTTACTTACTGCCCAAACAAATTATTTTGTTTCTCCGTTGGGCAACGACAACAACAACGGCACCTCGGCAATAAACGCATGGCAAACCCTAAGCAGGGCAAGTCAACAAATATTTTCGGCAGGCGATAGTATTTTTTTTGAGTGCGGTGGCATTTATCGCGGCACCTTTTTTTTGAAAGGCGTTGGAAATTCTTTCTCAAAAATATATGTTGGTGCTTATGGAGTCGGTAATGCGCCTATTATTAGCGGTGCTGAAATTCTTCAAAATCCAAGCTGGCAAAACGAAAATATTAACGGTATAAACACTATTAAAACTTTGTTTGCCGATACTGCCTGTTTTGTTTATGCCGATGGGGCTTTCAATCAGTTGGCACGGTTTCCCGATGACCATTTTCTGTTTGTTGATAATGTCATCAATAATGGAAGTTTTGCTTTGTGTGGAAAAACCTACCCACGCGATTCGGTAATTGTTTCCGATTCGCTTAAAAACATTACAATGGACGACCTTACAGATGCGTATGTAAATCTCCGCACCTCCGGATGGAATATTGCAACATTTAAAGCCATTTCATTTGACAAACCTACGGGAACACTCGCAATGCATTCATCAAGCTATGGTTGGTCTATAAACCTAACTGTGCATAATAATGCTTCTGAGAAGTATGGCTTCTTTCTTTCTAACCGCAAAGAATTTCTTTCTCAACCATCTGAGTTTTGGGTAGATAATATAAATCAGCAACTCTACCTTGCAACAAACACCATACCTGCATCGGTAGAATATTCAAAACACAAGTACGGAATAAAAATAATTGACGCAGCTGCCCACGATATTATTATCAACGGAATAACATTTCAATATCAATCGCTGTCGGCGATAGAATTGAAAGAATACGACAACAAGATAGAAATCCGGAATTGCGATTTCCGGAATATGCCATTTGGTATTCATAATAAAGGAGAGTCCAGCAGTTCTGATTGCCTGATTCGCAGAGCATTAAGCAATAAAATAGAAATCAGCACTAATAATTTTACAGATATTTACCGTTCTCCAATTGCTTGCTATCCTGCTAACTCAAAAATAGTTGACAACAAAATTTCGCGGGTTGCCGTGTTGCCCAACGTTGCCGAATGGCTGAACTTGCCTCGATCGTATGATGTAATTGATTTTGGCAATGGTGCAGCCATTCAAACAGGCTTCAATTGTTTGATAGAGCGCAACACCTTAGATAGTTTGGGGCATTATGGCATTATACCTCAATCCAATTCAGTGATAGAAAAAAATATAATCAATCACGGCTGCTTGAATTATTACGATTGTGGCGCACTCTATTCAGTTTATTCTGACAGTATTGTAACGCGAAATAATTTTGTAACCGATTGCGCCGGAAGTATTGACAAAGGCATTTTATTAACCCCTTCTATGGCAAATCCGAAGATTGCTGGCAATGGAATTTATCTCGACTATAATGGCGATTTACGCTTTACCTACGTTGAAGCAACGGGTAATACCATTAGCGATTGTGGGCGGGGAATTGGATTTATTACAACCGAAGATTTTCTCGGACAACCCGATAAATACGGCAACGGATTTTGCTCGCCTTATGCCGTTATTCAAAACAATGTGCTTTATAATAATCATACCGAGGAGTTTGGTGTTGGCGCTATGGCAATACCCGATATCAATCACATTCCTTCAAATTTCCAGTACGAACCTTTGCAGTTTACCGGAAATTCGGTAGTGCATTTCGATGAAGAAACCTTTGCCCTGCGCACCAGTAATAGTATAACCGCAGGCGTAAATTGGGGGAACTACAATAATAACCATTTCGCTTCGCTCAATACACGATACATTGCCGGAAAACATTACCGCGCCAGCCTTTTACTTGAAAAAGAAGAATGGCTCGAACCTTACGAATGGCAAGAATGGGGAAAAGATTCAGCCTCAACCTTCGCATTGCCCCTGCAATCGAATATTTTTGTGAACGATACTTTACAGCAGGGAAATTTAATCCGGAATGCACAATTCAAAACCAATCTAAATAACTGGGATTTCAAAGCCACAAATGCACTTTGCCTTAATAACACCGGAATTGACTCCACCGACTACTTTCCATCCAAACATCTAATATATTACAATCCATCCGGTTTGTGCGGAATAAATAATAGCATCAGCATAAAAACAAATCTTGCCGACAGCAGCAATATTTTTTCGCCCCTTGTAAATATTGACAGCAGTAAACATTATTTGCTTAGTTTTGATGTTTACTCCTCGTTGCCGGTTAATGCACAAACACTGGGAAACACCATCTGGACTGTGAGTTTAACCAATACACAAAATAACGCCGTTTTATTCAAACGCAGCATTGAGCCACGCGACACCTTACAGCATTTTAAATATATTTTCAAACCAAAAAACAGTGCCGAGCAAGCATACCTTGAGTTTTTCTCTTATAAAATTCAAGGAAATTATGCCCTGCGCCTTGATAATATTTGCCTTTTCCCGATTGATGCAACAGAGTGGGCTGCCAGTTACAAATTTCCGCTTATTACTAATGCAAGCGACGATGCCGTTGTTTATGATATTGAAACAGATTGTTTTTTGCATCTTGATGGCACAACGGCAGTCTCTCCACTCATAGTCCAGCCTTGGTCGTCTGTAGTGTTGATAAGATTAGATACCTGTAAGATAGTAATTGACCCAAACACGCCAATCAAAGAAATTGATATGTTTACAGCAAATGATAGGGACATGCAATTTGCGCTGTTTCCTAATCCGGCAAACGACGAGGTTATGCTTTTAGCCGAAGATGATATGCTGGGCGAAAGAGTTATTATTTATGATTTGTTTGGAAGAGAAGTTTTTAGCCACCTTATTACTTCCGGAAAGTTTAACCTAAAACTCAGCAATCTTTCAAGCGGAATATATTTTGCAAGAATCGGAAACTGCACCAAAAAAATAGTAAAGAAATAGTTTTAAACTTAAAAAAAACTAAACTTTCGGAGTAATGGACATTTTTAATGCTATTTTTTAGACGCTTGGTTCAAGTGGACATTTTAATGCTGTTTTTTTATTCACTTTTTTTACATTATTCTTGAATATTTTATTTCTTTGCATGTCTGTAAAAACGGAAACAAGCTCTGCTGGGGAGCAACTTGTCAGGGATAAAACAGATGCTTGACGAAGTGTCTTATCAAAGGCTTACTGTATATTGTAAGCCTTTGATATTTTCAGAAAGCCCTTATAACTTTAAAAACCCATCTATAAATTTCATTTTCCGTTCATTGATAGGCCATTATGGTTTCTTAATTTGTTTTTTTAAATCTGCGAAATGTCCATCAATAGCATTGGTTGTGTTAGGTATTTGAAGTTCCCGTTATCGTGTCAAGTAAACAACCAAGGTAAATTATTCTTCAAACTACGATAAGCACTTCTAAGCCTTTTATGCGTATAAAACGATTTGTTTGTAGTCGGATTTACAGTTCTCTCGTTTAGAAACACTTTCCATTTTTCAAGCCATAGCCCTAATGTCCGACAAAGCTTTCTTTGTCTGTTTGCTTCATCAAATCTACAACATCCATCAGCTCTTGTGCAGCTTTTTAGCTTTGGCTTACGGGTCAAATATCTTCGAATTATTGCTGCTTGATGAAACTGGCACATTTGAACAGGAATACCCTTAAACGACGCAATTAAGCCTTTTCTTCCGTCACAAACAATAGCCGAAATAGTAAAACCTCGCTTTTTAACTCCTTAATTCCTTCTATATACAGCCCATTTGTCTCTGTCTTCACATAATATTTCAAAAGGTTTTCTTTGGTGTAGGCATCTTTAAAAAGCATTACGCCAAAACCCCGCTCCCAATAGGTGGTGTCCATTAATACAACGACTACTCTACCTGTTTTTTCCGTAGCCACTATTTTAATCTTGTCTAACCGCCTTTGAATCGTTTTAACAGAACAATTATACTTGTGAGCTAACTGCAAATAGGTCTGTTTACCACTTTTGTATTCTTCCCATATTTGCTCGTTATTGATGCGTTGCCCACCTAAAAATTGTTTATTACAGCAGGCACATTTATATCGCTGTTTACCTTTTACTAACCCATTTTTCTTGGTAACAGAACTACCGCAGTAAAAGCACTTTTTTTATTCATAACCTTTGATTGTCCTCAAAGCTAATAATATTAAGCTTTCCAGACGATTTTAGCATCATTTTTGTCCATTAAGCCAAACTTTCAGTGAAAATAGATATTAGTTTATCACTATTTTTTGCTGATAAGACTGACCATCAACAAAAATTACACTTGCTAAATAAATTCCAGCTTGTATCTTAGTGGGCAAGTGTAAATATTTTGAAACTGGTTGATTTTGTGTTGAAAAATCTTGTCTTAAAACGATTCTTCCGGAAAAATCAGATAATAAAATTTTTGTAATAGGTGATTTAGTTTCAATATTTATTGTTTCTAAATTAGCTTTGGCAAGTATATTTGGCCAAATTTTACACGCACCAGATTTGTTTAGCCCAATTTCAAAATTTAAAGTATTAGGCAGTCCGGTAATTTCCTCCTCAAAACAACCCAAAGTGGCATAATAATCACAATTTTTAGCTGTTCCGGGCATATTCTCATCCATCCATTTAAGGCGTTTTCCAAGCCAAGCTTTAAGGGCATCAATCTCCTCTTGATAATTATTAGCTAACGGTTGCGGGTTAGGCCACACATATTTACCCCAAGTTTGCCAAAGCTGGTAATTTCGCTGCTGTGCCTCGTCAATATTAGCTGCAGTTTGGTCTATAAAAGCAAACAAAGTATCTGTATGTAATTTGTTGGTTCGCAGGTCTTCCCAACGACAACGCAACGCATTTAAAAACAAAGTATCATCTAACATTTTGTAAAAAAACATAGGCGGTGCAAAATAGGAATAATCGCAATATTGTTCGTAAAGCCAGCCATTGGGGTTCCAACCATCACAATAATCGGCATTTCTAAATGAAAGGTCAAAATCCCACAAGGGCCCAGCCGACAATTTCCCACAGCTTGTAATTTTATGTTTATGAAAAAAAGTGCTAAGCCGGTAAGCATCAACATTTTTGGTAATTTCGTTGATAATAAAATTATCTGTAAACGAGGTCATGTCTATGTACTCATTATATCTTACTCCTGAAAAATTGTAAAAATTTTTTGCAAACAACCCCTCTTCAATGCTGTCTATAAACGCCTGAATATACTCGGCTTGTTTTGGCTGTAGCTCATCCTTTTTGGGGTAAACAAATTGGTAATAGCAATACGTATCATCAACAATTGATTCGTGTTTGCTAATCCACCCGCCATCATCTCCTTTATCTACTTTAATAATATAGCCACCGGTTATATCGGCACCGGCAGTATCAATCGGTGTTAGTTTGGCTATATCAACCCGTTTTTTGTCGCGTTTAATTTTCTCCATCAGCACATACAATCCTTGGTAAGTGCCGTTAACAAACAATTCAACGTATTGGGTTCGGGGCGAGTAATGCCCCATTTCGTTAAACAAATGATGCGCTAATACGTTGCGCATAATACTTTTATCGGCATACGATGCATGTAAAACCCAGTCGCTTTCTTCCGGAAAATTAAGAATGGCAACCGTACTGTCTTGCCCTTCGGCATTGCAGGTTTCAACGCCATAACTTTTTTTAGGAAAACCTAATGAAGATTGCCCGCGCAACTCGACGTTGGCAAAGCCACTGTAAATATTGGCTGGGTCAGAGGGAAAATTAAGTTGGCCATTGCCTTTGTCAATAATGGTCATGGTAATTTTCACGTCAGGTTCATCCGGAATTGCTTGCCCGTTGGTAAAAAACTGTACTATTGGCAAAGTTGTCCCTGAAAAAACGAAAGGTTCGCCGGCATCTTCAGCAAAATTGATAGACCAATCGGTTATAGTGCCATCATCAGCCCAGGGGTAAACATCGTAGGCAACTAATTTCCAAATACCGTTTGGATTTTGGCCATTGTTAAAATTTCCCATAAAACCAATAGGCCTGAAAGTTCCGGTAAAAGGGTACCACGACTCAAAAATACTGTACTCGGCATTACTTTCAAAACAAGTTTCAACAAACCCGTCTTGGTCGCCGCCAATATTATCGACCAATAAGGTTTCGGTACCATCAGGTGCTACAAGTTTGATGTTAAAATCGGCCATCCAAGTATGAGTAGCGTTTATACAAATGGTTTTAAGGCCATAAGCGGGGGTAATCTTATCCGGAAAAACGTTCGCTACTTCCAACGGAATTTCTACTATACTGCCGTTGCCCGGTACAACCGCCCCGTTTCCGGTAAATGTTTGTGCCTTAGTTGGCAAGTTGAAGGCAATAAGATAGAGTAAAATTGCAAAAAAAGTGATTTTTTTATTCAAAATAAACATTATTTAATAAATTTAGTAAGTATGAACAATTTAGAAGTAGCTTGTAAAATTAGAAATTTTCATTTGTAAAACTGTTTTTTTTTCGGGTGCTTAAAAATTTGCTCAGGTAAAAACTGGCAACACCTAATACCAATATACTTAAACCCATTAAACTCTGTTTGGGCTTGTCAATAAGTACAAAAAGCAAAATACAAATATTTAACAAGATATAAAAAATTTGAAGCCATGGGCGAAGCGGACTTTTAAAACTATCCGGAATTGGTTTGGTAAAAAAGAACGATATAATTGCCACCACGCTCATTAATTGCATAACAAACGAGCTGTACAACATTATCTCCTCTAATTTGCCTGAGAATAGCATAATTAAGGCAATAAATCCGTGTAACCAAATGGCTACTACCGGAATTTGTTGTGCATTGGCGCGATTAATAGGTTTCCACAGCGTATAATCTTTGGACATGCTATAGGTTACCCGCGAGCCTACCCATATACACGAACTCATGGTGGCTATTAGCTGTACGGCAATGCCCAAACTTATCCATTTGACAAAGCCTGCCCCTTTTGCAGCCTCAAAAGCAATAATGGCTACCTCGGCGTTACCTTTTAAGGTTTGCGGGGGTGCTAATTTAAGCAATACCAATTGAATGGCAATATAGGTAATGGTTACAAACAGGGTTCCGGCAATTAAGGCTTTGGGCAAATTTAGGCGTGGATTTTCAATTTCTTCAACGATATAGGTGGCGGCGTTCCATCCGGTATAGGCGTAGGTAACATATAAAAGCGAAACGGCAAATCCGGATGAAAAAACTTCTTTAAATACGTTGCCGCCCCAAAACAACGAGTTGTTATTTGGAGTGGGCAACCATATTCCTAAGGCAATAACGGCTAAAACAAAGAATATTTTAAAAGCGGTTGCAATATTTTGTATTTTACTGCTTTGTTTTACAGTAAACGAGTGAGCTGCGCAAATACCAATAATTAAAGCTACGCTTAAAGCCCTAAACCAAATGGCTGCATCATTATTATTGGCAGCAAAAGGCTTTAAATAGGCCTCCATTGCAATAGCCGCTATAGCCACCGGCGCTGAAAAACCTATAATTAATGACGACCACGCCGACAAATAGCCCAACAAAGGGTGTATTGCTTTGGAAATATAAACATACTCGCCGCCTGATTTTTTGTAATGAGTGGCTAACTCGGCAAAAGTAAATGCACCCGTTAAAGCCAACATGCCGCCCGCCAGCCATAATGCAATAATGCTAAAACTGTTGTTGACGGTTAAAAGCTGGTAGCCTAAACTGGTAAACACACCCGTTCCAATCATGTTAGATATAACCAACGACGCAGCAGTAAGCCAGCCAATTTTATAGGTATTTTTCATGTAAAATCAACAAATATTTTACGCTAACTATTTGCCATCCATTCCTAATTCGCGCATAATAAAAGCTAATCTGTCGCGCCAGTCAGTTACTACCTGTTGCCGTGTTTTGCCTGCCGAGTGGCCGGCGTTTCGCTCAACGCGCAGCAAGGCGGGTCGGTTTTGCGCGGGTGCCTGGGGGTTAGCGTACTGCATTTGAGCCATGTATTTGTACGAGTGTGCCGGTACAACACGGTCATCGTGGTCGGCGGTAAGGCAATAAATAGAGGGGTATTTGGTATTGGGTTTAATATTGTGCAAGGGCGAGTAAGGGTAAATAAAATTAAAATGTTCGGCATTTTCGCTGCTGCCGTACTCGCTAACCCAAGCCCAGCCAATGGTAAATCGTTGAAACCGCAGCATATCCATTACACCAACTACCGGAAGCGCCGCCCTAAACAAATCGTGGCGTTGATTAATAACCGCTCCTACTAATAAACCTCCGTTCGAGCGGCCTGTAAGCGCCAATTTTTCCGGATTGGTGTATTTTTGTGCCATTAAATACTCGGCTGCAGCAATACAATCGTCAAATACATTTTGTTTTTTCTCTAACATGCCAGCCTTATGCCAGTCTTCGCCAAATTCGCTACCCCCGCGCAGGTTTACAACGGCATAAACACCGCCATTTTCTAAAAACGGAATCATTTCGGCCCTAAATTCGGGTGTGCGGGCAATATTAAAACCGCCGTAACCATATAATAAGGTAGGGTTTTGGCCGTCAAGGGCTGTTCCTTTGAGTGCGGTAATAAACATAGGTATTTTTGTGCCATCTTTTGATGAAAAAAACACCTGTTTAGTTTCGTATTTACTTATTTCAAAATCAATTTGAGGTCTGAAATATTCGGTAAGTTTGCCTTGATTTAAATTGTAATAAAAAATGGTGGGAGATATAGCAAACGACTCAAATGAAAAATAAATATCCGGATGTTTTTTATGCGTACTTAAACCTCCAACAATTCCGGCAGCGGGCAAAGGAATATCGGTTAAAATTTCGCCTTTCAAATTACAAACCCGAATTTTTGCACTTATATTGTGTAAATACTGTAATATCAACCGGTTACCGTCGGCCATTGAAGCGCCATCTAAAACTGCTTCGGGATGCTCTTTTACAACTTCTTGCCAATATTTTTCCTCTGGATTTTTTGGGTCAATCCAAACAATTCGGTTTCGGGGTGCATTTTTATTGGTAAACACTAAAAATTTACCGTCAATATGGTCAATAACCCAATTTGAGTTTTCATTTTTTGGCAATAAGGGCTTAAACTTATCGCCCTTGTGCCATCCGGAAACAGGTAAATAAGAGACTGACTGCGCATTGCTGGCACCTTCCCAAACCGAAAGCAATAAAAATTGTTCGTCATCAGTTACCGATATATTAAAACTGCGTTGGGCTGTGCTGGCGTCTTCGTAAACTAATTTATCGGCGGTTTGCGGTGTGCCTATCGTATGGTAGTAAATTTTTGGAGAAGTGTTGGCAGCCGACAATTCTTTGCCATCACTTGGGGCATCGTAGCGGGTATAAAAAAAGCCATTGCCCAACCAGCTTGCCCCCGAAAATTTAATATTGGTAAGCTCTTCTGGAAATGGTTGTTTTGTAGCAACGTCTATTATCTTAAAATTTTGCCAATCTGACCCTCCTTTTGAAGTGCTGTAAACAGCATATTTTAAATGATGCGAAAAATTGACAAACCCAAGTGCTACCGTTGGCGGAAAAGTGTTGGGGTCTAAAAAAACTTCGCTGGTGGTATCATTTGAATTTAATCCGGATTTTAGTGGCTGCCGGTATAATATCGAAAAAGGCTGCACGCCGTCGTTGCGATACTGGTATAAATAATCGCCCTTAATAAAAGGCACCCCTTTTGAAGGATAAAAGAGTAGTTTTTCCAAGCGCATTTCCAAGGATTTGTAAAACGGAACTTGTGCGAAATACTGGTCGGTGTTTTTGTTTTGAGCCGCAATCCAATCATTGGTTTCGGGGCTATTTTCATCTTCAAGCCAGCGATAGGGGTCGGCAACAAAAGTGCCGTGATAATTGTCGGTAACCGAGTCGCGTTTGGTGGATGGATAAGTTAAAATGGGATTCATTTTTTGCGCTGTAATAATCAGTCCGGAAGTATTAGCCGGCAGGGTTTGCACTTGTGTATTTAGCTTGTTTTTTGTGGCAGTAAGTTTTTTGCCCGATTTGCAGGCAATAAAAAAAATTAGCATAAAAAAACCAAAGCTCATTAAAGCCAAGGTTTTTGAGATGCGCAAATTTATCATTTGGCTTGGTTGATAGTTAATATTAAGGCTTAAATTGCTGGGCAAAGGTAGAAAAATAATAAAGATGATAGACAGTTATGGCAGTACCATTTATATTATACAAGCGTTTTACTAATATAATTATATTACAAAAAGTATTCAATAAAATTTTAACAGCACCTAAAAAACTTGCGATTTAGCTAAAATACATCTAATTACGACATTAAAATGAAATTGATTTTGCAGTTCGCATACAAATACACAGATTTTTGCCAAATTTGCATTTTGTTTGAGGAAAAAGTTTTAATTTGTATGAGTAATCGTATTTTATTAGTTGACGACGAAGAAAAGTTGTTAAACCACTTATTTGAAGCTTTAAGCGCTAAAGGCTACGAAGTAGTAACAGCTAAAAACGGATTGGCTGCCTTGAAATTATATGAAGAGCAGCGATTTGACTTGGTGATTCTTGATATTATGATGCCCGAAATAGATGGGCACCAAGTTTGCGAAAAAATACGCCTCGAAAATCCCGAGCAAAAAATACTGTTTTTAACCGCCAAAGACTCAACGCGCGACAAAATAGAAGGGCTGCGGTTAGGTGCAAAAGATTATGTAACCAAACCCTACAACTCCGAAGAGTTATTATTGCGGATTGGCAATTTGGCAACACCAAGCCCAACCGACCAAGGGGCGGCGGCTACAGCCATCTTAAATACTTATTCGTTTGGAGGTAATACCATTAATTTTAAAACCTACCAGGCCAGCTGCAATATGGGAACCATTGACTTAACCCAAAAAGAAGTAATGCTGTTGAAATTATTTATCGAGCGAAAAAATCAAGTTATATCGAGAACCCAAATTTTGCAAACGGTATGGGGGTACGATGTTTATCCGGTTACCCGCACAATTGACAATTTTATTTTAAATTTTCGCAAATATTTTGAACCAAATCCCGCCGAACCTATCTATTTTTACTCAATTCGGGGCGTAGGCTATAAATTTACCGAAAACGAGTAATAACTTGGGATGAAGCGGCTTAATAAAAACTTTAATAATCTTCAAATAATAGCTTGTATATCAATTATTTAAGTTGTTCTACCATAAGCGAATCAGGACATAATTCCAATAAATTTAGAACTGTTTGATTTAACTGCGGATGCATTAAATTCGGTCGAATTTCTGCTACCGGTTCTAAGGCAAAACGCCGGTTTGGCAATTCTGGGTGCGGTATCATTAAGTCCGGATGCGAAAAGATTAAATCGCCATATAATAAAATATCAATATCAATGATGCGCTGCCCCCATTTTTGTGTGCGCTTCCGGCCTAATAACTGCTCTATATTTTTGCAAACGGTTAGCAATTCAAGCGGCGGTAAATTGGTTGCCAAAACAATTGCCTGATTTAGAAAGTCGGGCTGTTTTACCCCACCCCACGGCGCTGTTTTGTAATAAGCCGACTCGGCCTTTACTATTCCGGCATTGATAGATAAATTCAATTTAGCTTGCTTCAAATACAGTATCCGGTTACCCATATTACTTCCCAAAAGCAATATCGTTTCGACTAAAACTGGTATATCCTCAAATTTACGCATCTGCAAAAAAAGGGTAAAATTACAAACTCGGTTTTAAGTTTATACTGTTCTTTTGTAAAAAAACAGTACTTTTGCAGTACCTATAACCAATATGATATAAAATAATTACACCTAATAAAATATAAACAATATACGAATTTATTTATATGAATCAAATCCTATTTTTATGGCAAGGCATACCAAGTGAATATGGCACTATTTTACTTATGTTGGGCATGTTTGCCATTATGTATTTTTTAATAATACGCCCCCAAGTTAAACGAGCAAAAGAACAACAAAACTATATTGGTCAGTTGCAAAAAGGCGATAAAATTGTTACAACCGGAGGCATTTACGGCAAAATTTTAAAAGTTAATAACCGGACATTTTTAATAGAAGTTGATACCGGCACAAAATTAAAAATTGAAAAAAGCAGCGTTTCCTCCGAATGGTCAAAATCGGCTTCAACCGAGGCCGACGAAACCCAGGCATAACGCTTTTTTGCAAGCAATATGCGATTAGCGCGTTTAAAAAGCATATTTTGGCAACAAAATACTTTTATTTTGTTGTTTTTTATTTTGTTAGCCAGTTTTGCATGGTTTGCCCAAGCCATGTCAAAAATGTATAACACCGAAATTGCCATTCCCATTGAATACAGCAATATACCAAACAACAAAGTACCAGCAAACCCATTTCCTTCTTCAATTTTACTATACATACGTGGCAAAGGAAGCGATATTTTGGCTTTCCGAAACCTACCTAAAACTCCATTTGTTATAGACTGTAGTCAATATGAATTTAATACGACTTTAAATTTTGAAGCATACAAAGGTAAATTAGCCCGGCAATACCCAAATTTTCAAATAGAAAGTTTATACCCCGTTTTGGTTAAATTAAGTTTTGAAAACAAAAGCGTCCGGAAATTGCCTGTTTCCCTGCGAAATCAAATAAGTACCGCAAGAAGTTTTAAACTGGCACAAATCAAAATAAATCCGGATAGTGTTTTGGTTTCAGGCCCAGCCAGCTATGTTGACACCCTAAGTTCGTGGCCAAGCGAAAACATCATTCTATCGCAGTTAAATAGCAGTTTTAGCGAAACAGTTCCTTTGATTAGCCCCCCCTTTGATGTTATAGAAATTTTGCCGAAAAGTATAAATTACGAATTAATAATCAAAGAATACGTTGAAAAAGAAATTAAACTAAAAATAAGGCTGCTCTCGCCCCCAAAAAAAGGACAGGTTTTTTTGTATCCCGAAACGGTAGCCGTCCGTTTTCAGGCACCAACCGATATGCTAAAAAGTATTGATACCTCATTTTTTGCCGCCACAGTCGATTATAAAAAAATTAATACGGGCAGCGCAACCCAAACCGCTGCAATTGAAGTAAACTCGCTGAACCCTAATATAACTATATCGCAGGCTTCGCCAAATTACGCCGAAATGATTGTGTTAGAATGAACGCTTTGATGCCTATTTTTGTTGAATTGTTTTAATTTGGACTTACCCAAACCACATTATGAATTTTTTAAGCCTTACACAATGGGGCATGGGGTTTAGCGAACCATTTTTAATTGCCGGCCCTTGCAGTATTGAAAACGAAATACAAGTATTTGATACCATTTTAAACCTACCACCAAGCGGCGTTCAATTAGTGCGAGGGGGCATTTGGAAACCTCGTACCCGACCAAACTCATTCGAAGGTGTAGGAAATATTGGCTTAGCCTGGCTTAAACAAGCCGGACTTGCCATTAACCGCCCCGTTACCACCGAAGTTGCCAACGCAAAACATGTTTACGAAGCACTGATGGCCAATATTGATGTACTTTGGATTGGCGCACGAACAACAGTAAACCCCTTTGCTGTGCAAGATATTGCCGATGCATTGCAAGGGGTTGATATTCCAATATTAGTAAAAAACCCTGTAAATCCGGATTTAGCACTTTGGATGGGCGCTATCGAACGTCTTCACCAAGCGGGCATCTTCCGGATAGCTGCTATTCACAGGGGCTTCTCGTACTACGGTGAAAGCAAATACCGAAATAAACCACTTTGGGAATTGCCCATAGCCCTGCGCCAGGCATGGCCAAGCTTGCCCTTAATATGCGACCCCAGCCATATTTGTGGTAATCGTCAAAATTTGGCCGAAGTTGCCCAAAAAGCATTGGATTTGGGCTATAACGGGCTAATGTTAGAAGCACATACAAATCCGGCAAAAGCACTTAGCGATGCACAGCAACAACTTACTCCGGATGCTTTAACTCAACTGATTGCCGGATTAGTACAACGCAGTCCTGCCTCGAGCGCAAATCCCAACCACCAAACCCAGTTAACTGATTTTAGACAAGAAATTGACCAATTAGACAAAAACTTAGTTGAAACATTAGCCAGACGGATGGAAATTGTTCGCGAAATTGGCAAGTTAAAAAAAATACACAAACTTCAAATTTTAGATGCCGAACGATGGCAATATATACTTAATTCAAGAACAAAATTAGCAGCCGAAAACCATTTAAGCGATGCGTTTATGATTTCAATATGCAACGCAATTCACAACGAATCAATAAGGCAACAAACAAAAATTATGAACGACTAAGCCTCGTTTCACCCAAAATCATCCGGAAAAAATGTGTATTTAAAAAAAAATCACTTAGTCAAGGTTTTTTTGGATATATAATTCAAATTTTATTGCTAATATTGCCCCAACAAAAAACATACAATTATGAGTATCGAATCAAAAATCCCTATTTATATCGCTAAACTTTTGCAAGAGTATAATTCGGTAACCGTTCCCGGATTAGGGACATTTTCTACAAGCATTACCCCTTCGAAAATTGAAAACGGACAGGTAGCCCCGCCGCTCCGAATTATCGAATTTAACGATGCCCTTAAATTAGACGACGGCATGATGGCCGATTATATAGCGCGTAGCGAAAACTTACCCAATTTTACTGTTACCGAAGCGATTGAAGCGTATGTACAGGAAACACAACGCAAATTAAGCCGAGGTGAAAGCTTACAAATAGCCGATTTGGGCGAGTTGTATTTAGATACCACCGGCATTGAATTTGCACCCTTAGCAGCCAATTCTGTTTCCTTAACCGATTTTGGCCTAACCCCCGTAGATTTGCCACTTGAAACTGCCCAAGTTATACCACCCGCCACCACAGACAGCCCTCCTCCCCTACCCCAGCCCCGTAGTACTACATCTGAACTTGACAGCGATGCAACTACCGTTTTAACACCCCTTGTAACAACTACAGAAACCGAAGAGCCTGTTGTTAAACGGCAACTAAGCGACGTATTGGCCGAAAAAGCCCAACAGCAACAAAATTCTACTCCGGAACAACAAAAGGACGAAACGGCCTCGCCAACTAACAGCGATAAAAGCGACTATACTTTGCTTAAAATTGTTGCTAGCATCTTGGGGTTAGCTTTGGTTGCATTAATTTTTGTTCAATTAGGGAAAGGTTTTTTTGGCGGCGGCAGCAAAAAATTAGAAGACCCTAATATCGCTGCCAACCAAAGTTCGGGCGTAAATTTAAATGACACCAACAGCACAACACGTGCTACCACATCGCCCGAAAATACTGCCGGCTCCGGTTCAGCCGAGGATGCTCAACCCATTGCCCAAGGAACACCTAATAATGCCACCGAGGTTAAAACAAATGATGGCACTACACCTCGGTCAAACACCTCGCCCGAAACAGCTTCGGGCAATAGCAATAATACTGCCACTACAACAACACCAGCTAATAATGCACCCATAACCGGACGTACTGGTTCTACTACTGCCAATACCGATGGCAGCAGTAATGCCACTACTTCGGGTAAAACCAATACGTCACCCGCTACCACCTCAAACCCAAAAACTAATACGGGAACAACAACCAAAAGCCGCACTGGCACAACGGCCAATTTGCGCGGCATAACAGTAAAAACCGCTTCGGCTGCCGATTTCGCTCAGCCTTCTTCTGTGGCCAAAGGTTATTATGTGGTATTAGGTGGCTTTACCCAAAAATCGGGCGCCGACCTTGTTGCTAACAAAGCCAAATCGCTTGGTTTAGATGGCAAAGTAATAGCCCTAAAGAATGGAAACTACAGAGTTGCTGCTTATGGCGCTAACGAAACCGATGCTCGCAATGCCTACGATATTGCAAGGGCTAAAATTGAGCCAAAAGCTTGGGTTAGCAAATATTAATTATAATTTTATTGCTATTTAAGGCAGTAAATAGTAAACTGAGACCAAAGCAAGGAAAAGAAAAAGCCAACAAATTTTATAAATCACCTAATTGTGGCCTTAGCACAATGGTTTCGGGGCACGCCATTGCCGACATATTTAAACAGCCCATTACCGCCAAAGCTATATCGTTAGGGTGCATAAACCTGTTGGGGTTTACATCGGTACCTGCCCACGAGTCGGTGTAGGTAGCGCCGGGCAATATGGCGGTTACTTTAATTTGATGCGCTGCTAATTGTGAACGCAAACCCTTGGTGTAGGCATGTAAGGCATGTTTGCTAATGCAATACGCTACCGAATTGGGCAATACGTTGGTTGATGCTATAGACTCGATGTTTATAATATGTCCGGATTGCTGCGCTATAAACTGCGGCAATAAAGTTTCTGTTAGCGCTACTACGCTCCAGTTGTTAATTTCCATTAGTCGCTTCGCCAAATCTAAAAAATTATTAGGCTGCGAAGAATCGGCTTCAAAAATGCCGGCATTATTAACCAGCACATCTATTTTAGGGAAAAGTGCCAAAGATGCCTTGCTAAAATTTGTTATTTCATCCGGAATTAAAAAATTTCCTACACAGCCATGTACTTTTCTATCCGGATAAATTTTTGATAACGCCAACATTGCTTTGTCTAAACGCAATTGATTTTGCCCACCCAACAATACATCATATCCATTCTTCAAAAGTAAATTGGCAATGGCATAGCCTATACCTCGCGTTCCTCCGGTAACAACAGCATATTTTGGCATATTGGTCATTAAAAAAAGTTATTAGTTTGGTGTTTTTAATGGTTAAAATTACAAACATCTTTTAATCAGAATGAGGCAACCGTTTTTTGTAAGCCTTCGTAAAAATGCACTTCGGGATTAAAATCAAGCAATAATTTTGCTTTTTCAATATTGGCCATCGAATGGGGCACATCACCGGGGCGGTTTTTAGCAAATTCGGGTGGTTTAGGATTTTTTGTTAGCTGCTGCAAAGCTCTGTGCAACTCAATAAGGCTAAACCTGCCCCCCGCCGCAACATTAAATATTTGGTTGTACGCATTTTCATTATTTGTAAACAAAGCCCTAATATTTCCTTGCACTGCGTTTTCGACATAGGTAAAATCGCGGCTATACGAGCCGTCGCCGTAAATGGTTACTGTTTCGCCACGCAACATAGCTGCAATAAATTTTGGAATTACAGCTGCATAGTCGCCGTTAGGACTTTGCCGTGGGCCAAAGACGTTAAAATAGCGCAGACCAATGGTTTGTAAGCCGGGGTGGATTTTAGCGAAAACGGCGGCAAACTCCTCCGCTCCGGCCTTTGAAGCTGCATAAGGCGACAAAGGTTTGCCAATAATATTTTCAATTTTGGGTAAATGGTCATCATCACCATAAACCGATGAGGAAGAGGCAAACACTACCCGCCGGATATTATTTAGAACGGCGGCCTGCAAAATATTAACCGTACCGGTAACATTTGTTGAAACGGAGTCGGTGGGATTGGCAATGGAACGAGGTACAGAGCCAAGGGCGGCCTGGTGCGTTATATGGGTAATTCCGGATGCTACTAACTGGCAAGTTTCCATGTTGCGTACATCGCCTTCAATAAACTCAAAATTAGGATACTGCTTTAAAATAGCAATGTTTTCAAGGCGGCCATTGCTCATATTATCTAATACGCGCACCATGGCAGCCCCGTGGTTAAGCAAATATTGGGCAATATGCGAGCCAATAAAACCCGCCCCTCCCGTAACGAGCACCTTAGCTTTCGCTAAAATTTTATTAGATACCCACGGTTGTTGATGCACGCAATAATTTCTTTTAAATTTAAAATAAACGTTTAAACAATCTGGTAAATGTCATCATAAACGCCATATTGCTTACACGAACTTTACCCATCATAACAGACATCATGGGGTTGTCGCGACCTAACTCTAAGTTTTCATAGTTTAAATCGCTTGCCGTAACGGTGCAGTCGGCATTTCCTTTGTGGCCAGTTGTTACCGCACATTGGCCATTAGCAATTTCGGCGGTATATTGCCCGCCATTGGGGCCACTAATATCAAAATGAACCGTAGCAATATAATCGGCAGATGGCGCTTTTTCGGGGCGATATCTTTCGGGTAGCGATAAAATTATGGCACGGGCAGTTTGTATTTGATCAGTCATAACTCGTCGGGTATTTAAAATTATGCCGTAAAAATACGGATAAACGGGCAAAATATAAACACAGTATTTAAGAATTTAGTGAATTATTTTACTTTTAGTTACAAAGAATATTGTATTAAGAATTAAAATTGCAAAATCTTGAAGAGAAAGTATTAGTTTTGCCCGAATTATTTAATTCACAAAGGTTGACGAGATTAAAACTTAAACGATGTTTACAAATTTTGCGTAAATTTGCCACATTGTAAGCTGCTAATTTCATTTATTGAGCGGCAGATAGACTTTATAATTACGCCAAACACAATATAACCAAATCATTATGAGAGATTGTATTTTAGTTATTGGGGCAATGGGGCAAATTGGTTTAGAACTAACGCAAGCTTTGCAAAACCAATACGGCCTTAACCAAGTAATAGCCAGCGATATAGCCCCAGGTCCCAAGAATCCGGAGTTTGAAGGTATCTACGAGCAGTTAGATGTTCTTGACCATCATAATTTAGTCAGGATAATTGACAAATACAATGTAAATCAAATATATTTATTAGCTGCTATTTTATCGGCTAAAGGCGAATCCAACCCTTTATTTGCATGGAAACTAAACATGGATGGGTTGCTTAATGTATTGGAATTGGCAGTAAGCAAAAAAATAGCTAAAATATTTTGGCCAAGTTCAATTGCTATTTTTGGCCCCTCGACACCAAAAAAATTAACCCCACAAAATACATACGCCGACCCAAACACAGCCTACGGCATCAGCAAATTAGCCGGCGAAAAATGGGCTGAATATTATTATTTAAAAAAAGGAGTTGACATTAGGAGTATTCGATATCCCGGATTAATTAGCTGGAAAACTTTGCCCGGCGGCGGTACAACTGATTATGCCGTTGATATTTACTATAAAGCTATTACAGAGCAAAAATATACTTGCTTTTTAAGTGCCGAAACCTATTTGCCCATGCTTTACATGCCCGATGCCATACGTGCTACTTTAGAATTAATGAACGCACCGGCATCAAATATTAAAATACGGTCGAGTTATAATTTAGCCGGACTGAGTTTTTGCCCGCGCGAAATAGCTACTTCAATACAAGAACATATCCATAGTTTTAAAATTGACTATCAACCCGATTTTAGGCAGCAAATTGCCGACAGTTGGCCGCAAAGCATTGATGATATGGCCGCACAACAAGATTGGGGCTGGAAACACCACTACGATTTACCATCTATGACCGCAGATATGCTAACCAATTTAAGTCCGCTATTAACACAAAAAAACAACCAACAAACCTAAGGCAACGCATCAATAGCAATTCCGGATGAAAGTTTACACAAAGCGGCAATCAATGGTGCTGCCTCGCCACTGCGAACCTGAAAAATAATTTGGCACGTATTGTCGAAGTTTTGCTCTACTATTTTTGCCGAACTGTTTTTAAGTACCCGCATGACCTCGTCTAATTGCAAATACCCAAAAATTATTTTATATCGGTTTTGAACCAACTCGGTTATAATATCGGCATCTTGTAATGCCATTTTGGATGCTTCTTTGTAGGCAGTAATTAATCCGGATGTGCCAAGTTTTATCCCGCCAAAATAGCGCACTACAACAATTAAAACATTGGTAATATTAAAACTGTCTATTTGGCCTAAAATAGGGCGGCCAGCAGTTCCCGAAGGTTCTCCATCATCGTTAGCCCTATAATTTTTTGTTTTATCGAGACCTAAGCGCCAGGCGTAACACCAATGCCGCGCTTTAAAGTGTTCACTTTTTAATTGTTCAATAATGGGTTTTACGGCCTCAGGGGTAGTTATTGGGTAAGCTATTGCCAAAAACCGGCTACCTTTTTGCCGATATTCAGCCGTCGCAACCGTAGCAATAGTTTGGTAAGCATCGTTATTATTCATTCCTGTTCATATTGCCATAGGTGTTTGGGCTACAAATTTAAGCTCTGAACCTGTTGATAAAAGATTGTTCTTTTTCAAAATTCGTACCAGTTTTTGGCAAAAGCCAACCGTGGTTTTCGCGCCATTGCATAGCCTCACTAATTGAATTTACAAACGGTGTAAAATTTGGATTAAAATCGCGCCTCAATTTATTGTTTGTAATCATTAAATACGACTGGTCAGCGCATAAAGGGCAATCGCTATCATCGTATCCGTTTTGCCGTAACCATTCGTAGGGAATATCAACAAAATTTGGTTGGGTTTGGCAGGCATGGGCAACTCCGTTCAGCATATCTTTAAAGCTCATAACATCGTGGGTTGAAAGGTTATAAATTTGCCGGTGTTTTGGAGTGGCAATTGCTTGCGCAACCACTTTGCCAATATCGGCCACGTAAGTAAAGGCATCATAAAAATGTCCGCCACCGGGCAGTAAAATTGGTTCGGTTTTGCGGTGTTTTATCCGGTATTTCCAGTAATAAAATCTGTCAAACGGGTCGTAGCGGCCATACACTAAAGACAGCCGAAAGATAAGGACATCATTTATACCCGATGCCAACAAAACACGCTCGCATTCGGCTTTTAGCTCTCCGTAAGCTTGCATTATATTAAGGTGTTTCTGTTCTTCGGTGCAAGGCAAAACAGGTGATTCTTCGGTTACAAGCTGGTTCACCGTTTTTTCCATATCGTAAACCGATACGGTAGAAATATATATATAACGGCCAATTTGCTTTTTTAAAGCATGTGTTAATTTTTCGAGAGATAGTGGGTAATACCCCGAAACATCGATAACAACATCAAAAGTTTTTCCGGATAATTTTTGGATATCGTCTGTTTCGCGGTCGCCGATTATACGCGGTAATTCCGGAAAAATATCCGGATTACTAACGCCTCTTACAAAAAGGGTAATATCGGTAAATCCTTGTTCAATAAGCGTTTCAACAATTACTCGACCTACAAAACGTGTGCCGCCAAGTATTAGTATGCGGGGTTGACTCATAATTTTTGTGTTTTAAGCCGTAAAGCTACTGCAATCCAGTCAAGGCTAAAAATAATTAGCAGTATTTAACCAAACATCAAAATTTATCAAACAGTCAATCAGTCATTGCCCACCTCTTTTTTAAACGGATGCCTTTGTACCCATTCGTTCTGCCGGATGCATCTGACCAATAGTGGCACTATTTTATTTAATAACAAATTGGTATGTTTAACATACGCGCCTATGCTTTGTGGAACCGCTCCGGCAGCACTTTTTATTTCGGAGGCCGTGCGCCCAAACGACAAAAAGGTTGCACCATATTTAAATGCCTCCCGAATTAAATCGGTTAAAATAAAAGGGTATAAGTGTTCTTCTTTATTATGTGAAATGTCGTAGCCTATCATGTGTGCTTCTAATAGGCCATTATGAATGAAAAATGAAATGAAACCCACCAATTCCTTGTTATTTTTCCAATAGCCTATAACGCGCAGTTGTTGTTCGAGTGCTTTTTTAGTTTCGGACAAGTAATTTGGGGTAGCCACAGCTAAATTAAGCTCGGCTTTATCGGCAACATTGCGGTATAATTGGTAAAGTGGGGTTTTAAAGGTTTCTAAGTCGGTTAGAGAAAGTTCGGCAATATGCAGTTCTTGGCCATCTTTTAAATAACGTTTTGCCCGTACCCTATATTTCGAAGACATGGCGGCTAAATAATCATCAAAAGATTTCCAATTTTGCCTAAACTGTAGCACCATATTTGGGTGGGTTTTGACGTAGTTTAATCCGGATGCTTTAAAAATTGCTGCTTCCTGTGGTTGTTTTTGGAGTGCATCTTTCAACAAAATCAAATTAATAGGCTTACGGGTACGTTTTTGTTCTGCCTGTATCCAGTTCACCATTTTAGTTTGAATAGAGGCAATTTCGGATGGCTGTAAGCACGATGCAGCATAGAAACCATTATCTCCGGTAATATACAAATTGCCACCAACTAATATCCGGAAAGATAATTTATTCACAAATGAAATTAATCGGTTGCGAATTGGGGCATTTTTAGCTTTTTGCAGTTCATCATTTGAATAGTGCAAAATTTGGGTTATTTCATGAACTTTAAAGCACGCAATGGCCAATGGTTTATTATCCTTGTGGCAAATGGCATAATGGGTTTGCACGTTTGGGTGGGCGTTTTCGTAAGCTTGTAAATAGGCCAACGAGAGGTAAACGCTTGCGGCATGGTGTTGTAAATGTTTATTAATAAAGCCATTCCATAATTGGGGCGGAATGGAGGATACTTTATTGAAGAAATCAACCGGTACGGGCATATTGTTGGCCAAAACCGGTGCAACAACTTGCTTTTCGGCGATAGTAGTAGTGGTGGTGGTGGTAGTGGTTTTGTCGAGTGTGCAAAAAAACATAGGCAATTTTTAAATAGAACACGTGAAGTGTAACATTTATTACATAGCAAGGTTCAATATAAACGAAAAAAATAATAGTCTGTTGCGTAGAACATTTAAACTATATCAATATCCGGAAAAAATGGAACGCACAAATAAGGTTCGCCGTTTAAAAGTAAAGAAAGTAAAATTCCGTCTCTTTACATAATCATAGCAGCAATTACCGCCGTAAAAAAACAGGCAATAGTGCCGCCTATAAGGGCTTTAATGCCTAACTGTGCCAAAACAGGTCGTTGTTCGGGGGCTAAGGCACCAATACCGCCTATTTGAATGCCAATACTTGCAAAATTAGAAAATCCGCAGAGTGCATACAAGGCAATTATTAGCGATTTATCTTCTAAAATAACGCCGGTAGCTTTCATGGTGCCCATTGAGCCATAAGCCACAAACTCATTAATAACGGTTTTTTCGCCCAATAGTTGGCCTACGGCAACTAAATCGCAGTTAGGTGTGCCTAAAAGCCATGCAACAGGTGCGCCAATTAAACCAAAAATGTATTGCAAAGTAAGCCCTGCATAACGGCCTGCTGTGCTTATATTAATCCATTTGTTTAAGCCGGTTGGCTGGCCAATTAAATCTAAAATACCATTGCACATAGCAATTAAAGCGGTAAACATTAAAAGCATTGCCCCAACGTTTACAGCCAATTTCAGCCCTTCGGTGGTACCATTGGCAATGGCATCTAAGAGGTTTGCACCAATTTTTTCTTTCGACACCTCTAATTTCATATCAATGTTTTCTGTTTGTGGAAACAGCATTTTACTGGCTACAATAGCTGCCGGTGCCGACATAATACTTGCCGAAAGCAAATGGGTAGCAAAAGCTAATTGTTGAACGGGGTCATCTCCACCCAAATAGCCAACGTAGGCGGCAAACACGCCTCCGGCAATGGTAGTCATACCGCCCACCATTAAACACAAAACTTCCGATTTGTTCATTTTGGCAATATACGGCTTCACCAAGAGAGGCGCTTCGGTTTGGCCTAAAAAAATATTTGCTGCGGCACTCAAACTTTCGGCACCCGACAAGCGCATGCTTTTACTCATAACCCAAGCAAAGGCATATACAATTTTTTGCAAAACACCTATATAGTATAATAAAGACGATAATCCGGAAAAGAATATTACAGTAGGCAATACTTTAAAGGCAAAAATAAAACCAAACTTATCGACCCTATTTACTAAATCGCCAAACAAAAAGCTTGCCCCTGCTGAAGTAAAATTAATTACGGCCACAAAAAAACTTGAAATAAACTCAAAAAAACCTTTGGGCGAAATATCTACCGTTGTTCCAGGAAAATAAAACGAAGGCACTTTTAGCACCAAAAGGGCAAACACAAGTTGAATTAAAATGCCCGAAGCCACTAATTTCCAGTCAATAGCACGCCGATTATTGCTCAACAAAAAACAAACACCTATTAAAAATGCCAATCCTATAAGGCCACGCAAAATATTGTTGTTTAAAAGGCCAGACAAGCCTTCGGATTCGTTGTATTGCAGGTCAAATTTTTGTTGGTTGTTTGTTGTATTAGTTAGCGTTAAGTTTTTTCCGGATGCCGTCATTAAAAGTTTAGTGGGCAAGGGCAACCGACTTTGGTAAACTGCAGCGGTATCAATAGCTAAGGGATCGCCCGGTGTGCGAACTATTGCCGAGTCTATTGTGGCTTTGTACTTTAGTGTAATTGTATCGCCATTTTTTTTCCATTCTCCGGCAACAACTTGTTTGTCTTTCTTATAAATAAATCGGTTGCCAAGTGCGTCGCTTTCGGTAAAACGCCAGCTTGCGTTGGGGTTAGTTTGCTGGTAAACACCCGCAATAGTGCTGTTATTTGCAGCCGCTACATGCCCAGCAAATAAGAAATGAAATAGGAGAAAAGAAAAAACAAACAGGTAGAAACGATGCATATTGTTCTTTTAAAATGGTTTGCAATTGGTTGGACTATTTTTTTTGCTTCATAAAAACGGCGAAATTACAGTTTTTTTAAGAACCAAATGATACCACCTAAAGAAATAAATTATCAAAGCAGATTTTGCAAATACAAAAGGCAGTCCGGAACTTTTTTCCTCCTCCCGATTGCCATGAGTTATGAATCATCAGCCATTAGCCCAAAGCCAAAAGCCATTAGCCAAAAGCCATTAGTCATCAGCCATCAGCCATCAGCCATCAGCCATCAGCCATTAGCCATTAGCCATTAGTCATCAGCCATTAGCCATCAGCCATCAGCCATTAGCCATCAGCCATTAGCCATTAGCCATCAGCCATTAGCCATCAGCCATCAGCCATTAGCCATTAGCCATTAGCCATCAGCCATTAGCCATTAGCCATTAGCCATTAGCCATCAGCCATTAGCCATTAGCCATCAGCCATCAGCCATTAGCCATCAGCCATTAGCCATTAGCCATTAGCCATCAGCCATTAGCCATTAGCCATCAGCCATCAGCCAAAAATACTCCGGCACCGAAAGGTAGCACTATTGTTTGGTTTCGGGCGTTATTTCTGTCATGGCTACTTTGTGCAAAGGTAAATTTACTATGGGAGTAGGTTTTAACTTTAGCTTGCCATTCACTTTAAATTGGTCTTCCAAAGGTCGGCGGGCTTCAAGGTCGGCAATAATTTGCTCGTTATTTGGCGACTCAAAAAACAAATTGTACTCTTCCCAAAAATTAGGGTCGTAAGTTCGGTAGCGGGGCTGATAAAATATGCTTGTTGGTTTCATGGCTTCGGCTGCGGTAACAGGGTCAACACCGCGCGTTTGAATATCGTTAACAAACAACTCCGAGTAAAAAGTTAGGTCAAATTTGTTGCCACTTTTTTCGTAATGTACATCGTGGCTTGCATGTATATAGCTAAGGCACATTTTTCCTTCGTGGGTTTTGTAGGTTATTATAGCCTGCGATTTATAAGGCGAGCCATTCACTACGCGGCCTTTCATCCGGTTATCGGCATTAATTTCTAAGCGCAAAACGGCAAAGTCGTATTTTCTGATAAAAATTTTGCCTTCATAGTTTCCACGCTTTTTACTTATCACTTTGTAGGCAATAATATACACCAAATCGTCTCCATCGTAGGTTATTCCGGCCATTCGCACATATTCGCTTTTAACATCAAATTTTTGGGCAAAAATCTTCCAATAATTTACATTTCGAATAATATTACTGCGCAAAGCATAATTTACATCTATATAAAGCGCATAGTCACTTTTATTATAAATATCGCTAACGCGCAATTCGTCTAAGGATACCAGCTCTTTTTCCTTTTGTATTTTTTTCGAAGCATATCCTTCACCATCGTATAAAGATATTGCGGCTTCGGCAAAAGCTACATATTTGCCATTTTCTTTAAAATACTCCCTATAAAAACCATCGGCAATAAAATTAGCCCCAATATAGTTTTTAGGAATGCTTTCAATGGCATATTGCACAATTTTTTCCGGAGATAAATTGGCATAAACAGTTACCTCATTCAATTCATAAGTTCGGGGTTTTAATTTAATCTCGCATACTCCGGATGTGTTTAAGCCGCTAATTGGAAATAAATCTTTAAAAAAGCCAATACAACTTATGGCCAAATTTGATTGTTTGTGTTTAAGCGGCAGGTGTAACTCAAATTCGCCATAAATATTAGTAACTGTGCCCAATGAACTTCCATCTATACCAACGCTGGCATAAGGCACTGGCTCGTTTGTATCGGCATTAAGCAGCACCCCCGAAATTACAAACTCTGGAAGCGAAGTTGAAGTTTGAGCTACTATTTTACCCAATACTACAAAACAAAGTATAGCTGCCCCTATAACCTTGATTAATAAAAAACGCATTGTAAAAAATCTTTTAAAACAGCAAAATTTTTGAAAAGCTTGCTGCAATAATCGGGCCAACAAAATAGTGAGCTTTTCCAATAAAAAAGGGTGCACCAGTTTTAATGTGGTACACCCTAAAAATAGTAATTATTTATTTTACAAAAGTTTATTCAAGTACTAATTTTTTATTCAACAAACTAAAGCCTTGAATGATTTTTAAAAAATAGGTGCCTTTTGAATTTGAAGGCAAATTGATTTTAGATTCATAAGTTCCGGTAAAATCGGCTATATTTTCATTGTGAATTTCGGAGCCTTTAACGTCTAAGATAACAATTCTTGTGTCTTGGTCGTCTTCAACATTAAACGATAAGAAAAAGCAATTTTGGTCAAAATCGGGGGTAAAATTAAGTTCGTTTACCACCAAATTCTCTGACCCTTTAAAAGCATTAAAAATACTTGAACCTGCCATACTCAATTTATCGGTTACATTGAGGTCGGCAATAGTTACAGAAACTCGCTTGGTCGAATTTTTGTTTACATACACGTTTTGTTGGCTGTCGCCATTCAGGTATGTATTAACACGATCTAAAACGGAACTGTTTTCTTGGGTTTGAGCAAATACAGTGCCCGAAAAAACAATTAATGATAATAAAAACGTGTAAATAGTGGTTTTAAATAAATTCATAATAATTGTTGAATAGGATTTGAAGGTGAAAGTGGAAAAGGTGAAAAAGGAAATATAAAAGCTGTGTTTATTTTTTTATAGTATAATACTATTTGCGTTATTTAGACGTATTTTATTGCAAAAGTAACGCAACACTCCCAAATACGTTCTATTAGAATAGTAAAAACTTGCAAAAATAGTTCCAAATTTACAAAAAACATATCAATAAAGCCATTTTTCCATTAAAAAGTGCTCAATTGAAACTTCTTCGAAAGGTTGCCCTATAATACGCCAACCCATTTTTTGGTAAAAAGGAACAGCGGTTGCGCGCGCGTGGCAGTACAAACGTTTAAAATTGTGATTTATTGCCCAAACTTCGGCAAAATCACACATTTTTTTTCCAATACTTTGTTTTTGATGGTTTGGGTGAACTGCCACTTGTCGCATTTTTAAATCCGTTGGCGTTGTGGGTTGTAATATTAAACAGCCTGCCATATAAGCAGTTTCAGGCAACCAAGCCGCAATATGGGTATGGTTTGCCTCCTGCTCCAACTGCTCGGGCGTAAAAACCAAGCCCAAAGGTTTGCGCAATACTGCATAACGCAATGCAACCATCTCGTACCATTGCGGGCTTCGAAAAGAAATAGTGATTATTTCCAATATTATCAATTAAAAAATTAGAGACCTTAATTTATTTGACTTTAACCTCAAACTCAGTTGTTTTTTCAGTAGTATTGCCATTAATGCGCAACAGATATTTTCCGGGTTTAAGGTAATATAGGCCATTTCCGGTTGCCGCTTCAATAATTACTGGCTCTTCGTCTGGTTTTAGTTTGCGGTTCAAAAATTCTTTGTATTGGGGCAGCGCAGGTTCGTCTATGGTTAAATCATACGGTACATAATTAAGGCCTTTGAGTAATTTGGCATTAAACTTTTTGATCTCAATAGGTTTTTCAATAATAACTGTTTGCATTGAGTCTTGTTTATTGGTCTGCGTTTCATCCGGAGTTGGTACTATCGTTTCGACTGTAATCGTAATTTCATCGGCTTTCTCTATATATACCGGAAATTCCATTTCTGGAGTATATGCTTCTAACCACATACTCCAACTGTTTCCCCAACGGCTGCTGTGTTTAATCGCTTCGGGTTCAAAAACATGCAAGGTCTGGGCAGTTATTTCGGGGGTAAGTTGCTGCAGGTGAGCAATGGGGGCAATAAAAATGCTGCGTCCGTGTGTTGCAATAACCAAATCCTTTTCGCGGGCTTGCACTACCAAGTCGTGTACGGCTACATGTGGCAAGTTTGCATCAAAGCGCATAAAGTTTTTACCTTCGTTTAACGAAACATACAAGCCATGGTCGGTACCTACATATAAAATTTTGGGGTTAAAAGGGTCTTCTTTTATAACATTTACAGGCTCGTTTGGCAAATCGGTGCCAAGGCGCTCCCAAGTTTTGCCAAAATCTTTCGAGGCATAAATATAGGCAGTAAAATCATCCCACCGATAGCCATTTAACGAGGCATAAACGGTTGCCTCGTTGTGCGCCGATGCCTGCACACGGCTAACCCACAAATTTTGAGGCAATTTGGCACTTAATTTTTTCCAGGTTACACCTCCATCACGGGTACCATAAATTAAGCCATCGTCACTTCCGGTATAAATTAATCCAAATTTAAGTGGACTTTCGCTAATGGTTGTTAAAGTACCATAAGGCACATTTCCTTTTTTCCCTCCTTGCGTTAAATCATCCGAAATGGGGGTAAAAGTTTCGCCTTTATCCATAGAGCGATATAGTTTATGCCCACCCATATAAAAAATATCTTGATTGTGTTTTGACAGTAAAATTGGCGTTTGCCAGTTGTAACGCGGCGGCCGTTCGCCTAATTCGTGCGGCGGAATAAGCTTTGTAGCCTCCGAGGTTGCCGTATTCATCCGGTAATAATTGCCAAACTGAAATCCGGCATAAACAGTTTTATTATCGCGCGAGTCAATTTGCACCTGCATACCATCGCCACCAAAAAGTTCTTTGAAAGGATATTGGCCATCGGAATGCCAATTTTTTGAAGCTTTGTAGGTCGAGGGGCCAAACCAAGCGCCGTTATCTTGCAAACCACCATAAATATTGTACGGCTTCTCATCATCAACATTAACGGTGTAAAATTGCCCAACGGCGGGCGCATTGCATTTAAACCAATTTTCACCATCGTCATAACTAATATTGATGCCGCCGTCATTACCATTTATTAAATGTCCGGGGCGGTTTGGATTTATCCAAAGTGCATGATGGTCAGCATGAACATTGTCGCCATTTATGCTTTTAAAAGTTTTGCCGCCGTCGTTACTTTTTAATACCGGAACCCCTAATAAATAAACTTTATCCGGATTTTGTTCGGCAACGCGCACTTTCCCAAAATAATAGCCATAAGTAAAAAACAAATCATCTAAAAAGTCTTCGTGCGTTTTAGCCCAAGTGCGGCCACCATCGTTCGAGGCGTACAACTCGGCGCCAATAATTTTGGTTTCAAATAAATTGTCGTTTGCATTTTCTAAATACTCCACTACCGCCGAGGGCAAAATTTTATCGGTACGAACCATATTTAAAACGGTTTTGGCATCATATTTTTCCGGAAAGCCGTTATTTTTTAAAAATCGGCCCAATTTTTTTTCATCCAAAGCTAAAAACTCCGTTTTGTTCAAGTTGCGCAAATCGTTTTTGCTGTATTCATCTTCATTTTTTTTGCTTGATTTATCTGGTGTTTCAGGACGAAGATTTTGATTGTCTATTACGGCATAAATTTTTCCGGATTTGTGAATGGCCAAACCAATACGGCCTGTATTTTTTCCGGATGGAAATCCGGATTCTTTGCCCGAACATAGCACCCAGTTTTCGCCGCCGTCTGTACTTTTATAAATACCCGAGCCCTCACCCGCACCTTCAAAATTCCAGGCGCGGCGCTCGCGTTGCCACATTGAGGCAAACAATATATCAGAATTTGCGGGGTCAACAACTATATCTATTGCCCCTGTATTGTCATTTACAAACAAGGTCTGAACCCATGTATTACCGCCATCGGTAGTTTTAAACACGCCTCGCTCGGCGTTGTCGGAGTATAAATGGCCAACAACAGCCACCCAAACAATATTTGTGTTTTGCGGGTGAATTACCACTTTGCCAATATGGTGGCTTTCGGGCAGCCCCATTTCTTGCCATGTTTTTCCGACATCGGTGGTTTTATACATGCCCGTACCTGCATAAGACGAACGGCTCGAATTACTTTCGCCCGTACCAACCCAAATAAGGGTAGGCAGCGTATCAGTCCATACAGCGGCTATATTTCCAATGGTCATGGCAGCTTGTTGGTCAAAAATTGGCTCAAACGATGCGCCATTGTTGCGCGTAAGCCACAATCCGCCCGATGCGTATGCTACTAAAAAATAGCTGGGGTCGTTGGGGCAAACATCAACAGCCGTTACTCGACCGCTCATAATTGTTGGGCCAACCGACCTAAAATGAAGTCCACCCAACAACGAGTTTTCAGTAAGTTTCAGGCGTTGGTCGTAACCCAATAAACGGGAGGCAGCCTTAGTAAAAGGAGGCGTATTTTGTGCCATAGCAAACAAACAAGGGTAAACAAAACAAAATAATAAAAAATAGAAACGCAGTAACATAGGCAAAGTAAAATTTTGGCACTAAGGTAAGAAAAAGAGTTAAGAGTAAAGTAGGAAAATTGGTTGGTTTGGCTTAATTTTATGCGATTATTGCGTTGTTTTTTAAACTCAATTTACATTTTCAACGGTTTTTTGATGAAGTTAAAGACAAATTAAAGCAGGCAAATAAGAAGAAACAAAAAAGGCAATTATATATCCGGAAAAGCACTAAATCCGGAGATAATTAAGAAGTTGTAAAATTCACACCTAAAATACAAATACACAAATAAAATTAAATTTATGTTTTCATCTAAAATTTATAATTGCAATTTGTACTTATGGCTGCCATGTATTTTATTATATAGTTGTTTTGTTAGTGGCTGTACGCACGAAACTTTAATTGAAAACACAGGGGTTTATCCCAAGGCCGAGCCCGGCGTTGTCCCGGCATGGTTTCCGGAAATAAACTACCCCGAAGACAACCAACCCAATAGCATCCGGATTGCCTTGGGGAAAAAGTTTTTCTACGAGAAACGCTTCTCTGCCGATACTAGTATTGCTTGTGCCTCGTGCCATTTGCCCGAGCTGGCTTTTAGCGATTCGGTAGCTATTAGCAAAGGCAGCTATGGCCGCCTTGGCACAAGAAACGCACCAAGCTTGGGCAATGTGGCCTGGCAACCATACCTAATGCGCGAAGGAGGCGTGTCAACCATCGAAAAACAAGCCTTAGCCCCATTTGGCGAACATAACGAGTTTGATTTAAATATTGTTGATGCCTTGCCTCGAATAATAGCCGATACAACCTACCAAAACCTAAGCCAGCAAGCCTACCAACGCCCCTTGGAATATTATGTTATTACTCGTGCTTTAGCCGCTTTTGAGCGCAGTTTTATAACAGCCGGTTCGCCTTTTGACGATTACTTTTACCGAAAAATTCCTAACGCACTAAGCTCCGATGCTATTGCCGGGTTAAATCTGTTTTTTTCAGATTCATTAGCTTGTAGTAAATGCCATTCGGGGTTCGATTTTACCAATTATAGCTTTCAAAACAACGGACTTTATATCACCTACGCCGACTCGGGGCGGGCACGTTTGACGTATTTGCCACAAGACCGCGCCCTGTTTAAAGTGCCATCGCTGCGCAATATTGCCCTAACTGCGCCCTATATGCACAACGGCAGTATAAAAACGCTAAACGAGGTTATTGACCACTACGCAAGCGGTGGACTTCCCCACGAAAACAAAAGCAGTTTGCTAAAGGGTTTTGTCATTACCGACCAGCAAAAAGCCCAGTTGATAGCTTTTTTGCAAACGCTTACCGATACTCAGTTTATTAATTATGCAGCCTACCGCGAATGAGAACCAAGCATTGAGGCACAACATAACATAACATCGTGTATAGGATTTGAGAGAAAACAGGGCTATATTTGTCTTTATTCCGGATATTTTTTAAGTTCTTAAAACAAACTATTATTTTTAATTTAATATTTATTTGTGCCTTTACAAATTTATAAATCGTCGGCAGGCTCGGGCAAAACCTACACTTTAACCCGCGAGTTTATTCGGTTGGTTGTTCGCGCGCCTTATCAATACCGGCAAATTTTGGCCATCACCTTTACCAATAAGGCCACCGCCGAAATGAAAAACCGCATTGTAAGCAAACTTGGTCAATTAGCCGCAAACACCGACCCAAAGTACGCCGAAGCACTTTTATCCTTATTGCCGGCATCGTTTACCCTGCAAACCGTACAGCAAAACGCAGCCAAAGCCTTAAGCTTAATTTTACACAATTACGGCGAGTTTAGCGTTTGCACTATCGATAGCTTTTTTCAACAACTATTGCGCAGTTTTACCCGCGAACTAAAATTGCCCTATGGATACGACCTTTTACTTGATAGCAATTTGGCTATTGAACAGGCTGCCGCTTTGTTGTTGCTCGAAATTGGCAATAACGACAAACCCAATTTAACAAAGTGGATTGTTTCGTTTGCACTTGAAAAATGGAAAGAGGACAAAGGTTTTAGAATAACCTCTGATATTGAAAGTTTGGGCAAAAATTTACTTGATGATATTGTTTGGGATTACATAACGAATAATTCAAATTTTGAAGAAGGATTAGAGACCGAAAACGAAATGCAGGCTCATCATTTTGATAAATTAAAACAATTTTTAAATAGTTTGCAAAAAATACGCCGCAATTTTGAAAATGAATTAATTGAAAAGGGCAAACAAGTTTTAAAAGAAATTGAAGAGAATGGCTTTACCCAAAAAGATTTTAAGAACAGTTCAGCTAATATTTTTAAATATTTTAGCGAAGGTGATTTTGATAAAATTGCAAATCCAACAAATACGCTAAGTGCTATTTTTAGAGATAATAATATTGAAGGGTGGCTGTCAAAAGAAAAAAGTAAGGATTACAAGTTGGCAAAATTTGTGCGAGATTTTTTGCATCCGGAGTTTATGGCGATGATGAATTTTATAGAGGTTCACAAGAAAAATTATTTTACTGCCAAAGCCATTTTGGGCAATTTTTATAGCTATGGACTGTTAAATGCACTAAAAGAAAAAATAACGCAATTCAGAACCGAACAAAATATTATGCTGTTGGCCGACAACAGCAAACTAATGCGCAGTGTTTTACAGGGCGAGCTTGCCTTTATTTTTGAAAAAGCCGGCCTGCAATACAAACATGTTTTTATTGACGAGTTTCAAGACACCTCAACCTCGCAATGGGATAGTTTGGCGTATTTAGTGCAAAACGCCTTGTCGCAAAACGACGAGGCGTTGCTGGTAGGCGATGTAAAACAAAGTATTTACCGTTGGCGAGGGGGTAATTTTAACTTGCTTTTAGCCCCCGCTAAACATTTAGGCGAAAAAGTATCGCCATTTGTTGAGGAAAAAAACATTAAAAACCTAACTACCAACTATCGCAGTGGGCAAAATATTATTGCATTTAATAACGCATTTTTTACCACTGCAACAAAACTAATTTGCAGCCACAGCGATTGGCAAGAGAACTTATTTATAAAAGAAATAAAAACTGCCTACGAAGACGTAAAGCAAGAAGCTACCGACAACAAAGGCGGTTATATAACATTTGAAACAGTTACTAAAAACGCCGACAGCAAACCAACAGAAGATACAGAAAGCAAAAATGAAATATCAAATGAAAATGCCGAAATCAACAAATATGATTCGGCTGAAAGCTGGGGCAGCGCCGAAAGCGAAGTAGCCATTCCGGAAATTGAAAAGGCGGTAATAAATCGGATTGAAAAATTAATAGAAAAACAAGGATATCAATACGCCGACATAGCTATTTTAGTCCGGAAAAATGCGCACGGTGCCCAAATAGCAAAATCGTTAACCAATGCAAAAATACCGGTAATTTCAAGCGAAGCATTGTTTTTAACAGGTTCGCCAACCGTTCGTTTAACAATATCGGTTTTAAAATATTTAAACGCACCTCTTGAGTCTATATATAGAACACAGCTATTATACCAATATTTACAATATATAAATGAATTACCCAGCCCGGAATTTTTACACCTTGTTTATACTGATTTTAACCTTCAGGCAAACGACCCAAAGAGCATATTTGCCACTAAACTGCCACCAAGTTTTATACAAAACCAACAATTTTTAGCACGCCAACCCCTTTACGAACTCGTTGAAAACATAACCGCCTATTTTGAACTCGACACCAGTAACGACCCCTATTTGCGCCGCTTTTTAGACTTTGTTTTAGAGTGTTTAACCAATAAAATATCCCGCCTTCCGGCCTTTTTGGCTTATTGGGAGCGTTTACATCCGGCAACGGGGAGCAATTTAACAAATGCGCCATCGGTAATACTGCCCGAAGGTTTAAATGCTGTGCAAATATTAACCATTCATAAATCGAAAGGGTTGGAATTTCCGGTTGTAATTTTGCCCTATGCCGACTGGGATACGATAGAATTAAAAAAAAATACGATCATTTGGGCCGATGCAAATATTGACCCCTACAACAAAATGGGAACACTGCCTTTAAAATTTGGCAAAGAGTTAGGAGATAGTCATTTTGAAACAAATTACCAAAACGAGATTTACCAACAAATTGTTGACAATTTAAATATTTTATATGTAGCCCTAACACGCGCAGAGCGCGAACTGCATATTATTAGCAAACCACTTAAAAAAAGCAAAACTTCGAAAGACACAGCCTCATTAAAAACGATACAAGATTTATTTGTGCAAGTTCTAAATCATCCGGATTTTGAATATTCCGATTCTAAAAAAATAACAGGCGATTATGCTGCCATTGAAAGCATCTTTTTTGCTTATGGCGAACCCACGCTGCCTCCAAATCTTAATCCGGATGAAAAAATAAGTGAACAAGCCGACAATACTGAGAATGATAATCATACCAACAAAATTTTGCCAACTCATCCGGCAAAATCATCGGCAACGCATAAAATAAAATTAGCTTCGAACGCCCAACAGTTTTTTATGCTTTTAGACCCCAACCGCGCACAGGCCGTTTCGATGGGGCAAAAAGTGCATCAAGTTTTAGAAAACCTGCAATCGCCCGAAAGGCTACAAAAAGTGCTGCGTCAGTTAAAAGCACAAGGGCATATTACCCAAGCCGATGAAGCTCCGCTAAATAAAAGAATTGAGCAAATTTTTAATTTTAAAGAAGTAATTAACTGGTTTAACCCACCGCAAGGTTGGGAAATTATAACCGAGCAAGCCTTAATAGACAAAGGCCAGCAATACCGCCCCGACAGGGTTTTAATTAATGAAAACCGGGCAGTGATTATTGATTTTAAAACCATTGCGCCCAATGCACCCGACGGCATAAGGAAAAACCATCACTGGCAAGTAAAAAACTACGCCCGTATTTTAACCAAAATGGGCTACACTGTTGTATTGGCTAAACTGCTATACATTGGCATTGACAACGCATGGATTGAAGAGGTAAATATTTAAAGAAGTTGCTTAAGAATTAACCCATATAATTAACCACATAGGCACATAGATTTTTTTTAAGTATTAAAAGGTGTGACAGTTTTAAACACTTGATACAGAAACTATTGAGGTAAAATAGGCTACAAAAATGTAAAACAGATTTATAGAGGACTTAGTTTTGCAATTGCTTCAATGGCACATAGTTCTAAATTAGTTCAATAACCTAATTTTTAAACAACTTCAAAGTCAAAAACTTTATATTACATATATGCTAACCTTTGCGGGCAAAATAGTTCGTAAAAATATACCTTAAAGCAAAGGTTTTTTGTATCTTTGCCCTCCAATTTAGCTTTGTTTGCCTCCATTATTTAAGTAGAAAGGCAATGGCTAAATTGAATTTTAGTATTTTTTTACCTGTCTGTGTGTTTATGCACCATAACGGAATTTCGCCTCTATCTTACATACATCCTAATGCAATTATTGGCAACGATGTTACCATCAGTCCATTTGCATTTATTGACGACAACGTTGTGGTGGGCGATAATTCTTGGATAGGACCGAATGCCAATTTAATGAATGGCACCCGAATTGGCAAAAACTGTAAAATTTTTCCGGGTGCGGTAATAGCTGGCACACCTCAGGACCTTAAATTTAACAACGAAATTACCACCGCCGAGATTGGCGATTTTACAACCGTAAGAGAATGTGCAACTGTAAACAGAGGGACTTCGGCTGCTGGCAAAACAAGCGTAGGCAGTCATTGTTTACTTATGGCCTACAGCCACGTTGCCCACGATTGCTCGTTGGGAAATCATGTTATTTTGGCCAATAACGTAGCCTTGGCAGGCCATATTCAAATTGATGACTGGGCAATTTTAGAGGGCTTGGTTGCCGTTCAGCAGTTTATACATATTGGCCCACACACCTTTATTGCGGGCGGGTCGTTGGTCCGAAAAAATATACCGCCCTATGTGCGGGTGGCAAACGAACCCCTACAATTTATTGGTGTTAACCAGATAGGCTTAAACAGACGAGGCTTTTCGGCAGAAACAATTGAAATGATTGACCGCATTTATACCGACTTTTATACCCACAAAGCCAATTTATTGACTGCCGAAAAATTAAACTACATTGAAAACGAGTACCCCAATTGTACCGAAAAACAACAAATATTGACCTTTATTAAAAGCGCAAGTAATGGTGTAGTGCGCGGCCCGGTTAATAGTAAAACCTCAGTCAATAACGCAAATTAAAGCATGTTTAAACTGTTGGCCCAAAAACTTTGTAAACGCTTTACCGCCAACGAATGGGTTGTTCGCAATTTTACGGCAAGTTTCGAGACTAACCAGCGTTACGCGCTTTTAGGTCCGAATGGCTCCGGAAAATCAACCCTCTTGCAATTATTAGCCGGAAACTTAGCGCCAAGCTCCGGAGATATCGCGTTTTACCTGAATGACCAACTTGTTCCGGCAAACTTATATTTTAAACAGATTGCTTGGGCAGCACCGTATGTTTATTTTCCGGATGAACTAAACTTGGCCGAATTATCAAATTTTCAAGCAGTATTCAAGCCATTTTATCCGGATATTAAACTTCCACTAACAACAGATTTATTAGAAATTAGCAGTTTAGCAAAAAATAAACCAATGAAATATTATTCTTCGGGCATGAAACAAAGGGTTAAACTGGCATTAGCCCTTTTTGCAAACACACCCATTTTACTTTTAGACGAACCAACCAATAATTTAGATGCTGCAGGAATAAACTGGTACAACCAAATGTTAAACCAATATACCCAAAACCGGATTACTATTTTGGCAAGCAATTTGCAGTACGAATATGCAAGCTTTGCCAACCAAATACAAGCCATCGCATGGCAGCGCTAAATTAAAAACAAAGCGCACATTAAACTTTATTATAGTACAACAGTCTAATTTCACACTATATTACAGCCTACAATTAATAAACTTATTAAAATTGTAAAAAAAAAGTTTTGATTTCTGAAGAAATTCTGTAGGAAATTAAAAAATAAGCTGTAAATTTGTGCCATTATCTACTCAACATGAAACACATTTTTATCATAGCGATATTAACAGCAATAAATTCTTGTATTTTATTGGGCGCAACCCAAATCAAAGGCTATAATGCTTCGGACTTAGGCGGAGACAAATACAAGGGTGTTGTTACTGATTTTAGCTATAACGTATCTGGCATTATTGCCTATTTTGGCAATAAATCGCAAAATAGCGAAATTTCTTTTGAATGGACAATGGGCGACGGTACGGTTATGTACGAGCAAAGTTTTGAATACAGATACCGCACCTTAGGCCATTTTGAAGTTTGTTTGTTTATCAAAGATAAGGCAAGCGGCGAGGTAATCAACAAAACTTGTAAAATGATAGAAATTGGCGACCCTAATGAATGTAATATTAACTGGGAACCTGTTTGTGGCTGCGATAACGAAACCTATATGAATGCTTGTTTTGCCGAAAAACATTTTGATATGCTTTGCTGGAAACCAGGCCCCTGCCCCTCTAAACAAAATGGTATTATAGCAGCTTTATTTACCTTCCAAACTAAAGGTTTAGAAGTGAATTTTCAAAATGCATCAACAGGCCGTTATGATACCTATCAATGGTCGTTTGGGAAAGAAGGCAAATCGAAAAAAACAAATCCCAAATTTACTTTCCCCGAAATTGGTTACTACAATGTGTGCCTAACTGTAACCAACTCGGCAACCAACGAGCAAAGCACCTACTGCGAAAATATAAAAGTAGTTAAAACGGTTAAAACAGCCAGCCGATAAAAAACCAAACCATTTATAAACGCTTTTTGTACCTAAAACTAATCAAGGTTAACAAATTGTCCAAAGCCCTGTCTCTACTTTCACAGATAGGGCTTTTTTATATGCGCAACCCTCATAATCCTAATTGAGTTATTAAAAGTTTGGCATTATTTATATCATCGAAATATGGCAATAAATGATTTTCGCGCTGCGCAATATGCGCTTGTTCGAAGTCTTGCAAAAACAGAAATTCAAGTTGAGATAAATAGTTTCCGGGTTGTGCTGCTACATGGCAAACCTCGTGCAAGGTTGTATTTGCCACCATTTGAGGCGTAACTAAACAAAATCTTCCGGCAAATAACGCATGTAGCAGTTTTAATTTTATACCCGTAGCCTGAAAACCAGGTAACACCTGTACATGGGCATCGGCTATCAACTGCGCTAACTGATGTTGTGTGGGATTTGCAATTAATTTTACATTCCTGTATTTGACTGCTGCTTTCGACAATAGTTCACTGGGGTTTTGCCCTGTTATGACAAGTGGAATTTCAGTTTTCGAAAAAATATTGTCAATAAGCCACAAAACCGATTTTTCATTTTCGGCAACTTGCAAATTGCCGTGGTATAAGGCATAATTACCTCGCCCCAATTTTGAAGTAATTTTACCATACCCATGAAATGGTGGTAAATATTTTGCCTCAAACCCTAACTTTTTATAATAATCTGTATCGGGTGCGGTAATACAATAAACAGCCACATTTTTATGTTGCAGCAGTAAATTTGATTCGTAATTTTTTAACAAAAAACTTTCGTGCCGATAGTATAATTTTCGTCCTAAACTTTTGGTTGATGCTGCCAAACCTGCATAATACTGCCACTCAATATTGTGCATCCGGATAAAAGATGGAAGCATACACAGTTCCTCCACGTCTAAAGCCCCTGTTGTATGTAAACCTTCGCAAAAAACTAAATTTTCTCCTGATGTTTTGTTGATGTTTTGGGCTAAGTCCTTACCATTCCTCGATGCAACAATATAGGGTTTGGTATAAAAATTGATTTGCCACCAAGCCAAACGCGGGTAATAATAAACCGCCTTACAATATTTATTTAATTCGGGGGCAGCCAACCGATTTCCGTAACAAAAGCTATGCAAATAAATACGAACCCCACACTGAGCCAATGCTTTAATTTTATAAAAAACATCTATTGCGCCGCCGTAATTTGGTGGGTAAGGCACATCAAAACTAATAATATGAAGATTTTTGGGCAAACAATTTAAATAATTTGTAAACGAAGACAAACCCTAAACAAGCGCAAATCATTTGTCGTACTTTAAACTGCAAATTTATTCCTATTTTGTGAACTTTTTAAACGATATTTTAAACCTTAAATATATTGAGAATTAACGAATGAAAATATACACAAAACGGAGATGATGGCAGCACCTTACTTTTTGGCGGAGGCAGGGTATCAAAAGCTCATATCCGGATAGAAGCCTACGGAACAGTTGATGAACTAAATTCTTTTGTTGGCTTGGTTCTTCACAGTTTGCCAAACGATTCTGTCCAAAAATCAACACTAAACACCATTCAAAATACCCTTTTTGTAGTAGGTGCTTTGTTGGCGACCAATCCAGATAAAGGACAAAAAGTAAGCACAAACCCGTTAAACCCCGTGGACATTACTTACCTCGAAAAACAAATTGACTCCATGGATGCTGAATTGCCCCCCTTACGCAATTTTATACTCCCTGCCGGAAGTTCGGCAATTGCCACCTGCCATATTGCCCGTTGCGTATGCCGTCGCGCCGAACGCAACACAGTTGCCCTTGCCGCCCACGAGCCCGTTGAGCCTTTGGTAATCGAATACCTAAACCGCCTTTCCGATTATTTGTTTACCCTTGCAAGGTATATTGCCCACACAACAAATACCCCCGAAACTCCTTGGATAACAAGGCAATAAATCAAAATAATTGAACTATTACTTATTTTTATTTGCTTGCAAATAAGATTGTACGTGCGCAATTACTTTTTCTAGTTCTTCCGGAGAAAACCAAGTGAGGCCTTCAACTTTATTAAACCAGGTAATTTGCCGTTTGGCATAATTACGGCTGTGCTGTTTAATTAGCTCAACAGCTGTTTGAAAATCGGTTTTATTGGCAAAATAGTCAAACAGTTCGGTGTAACCCACCGTTTGTAAGGCTGGCAACTGTGCATATTCCGGATATAATTTTTTTGCCTCCTCAAGCAGCCCATCTTGTAACATGGCATCTACCCGCAAATTTATTCGGTTATATAATGCTTCGCGCGGCATATTTAGGCCAATATAGCACACATCAAAAAAACGCTGTGATTTATTTTTAATATGCTTTTGTAAATTTAATGACTGTGAATATGGCTGCCCAGTTGCCAGGCCCACTTCTAAGGCGCGCAACAGCCGGCGGGGATTTTGCTTGTCAACCACCTTGTAATAAAGCGGGTCGAGTTGGGCAATTTGGTTTTGAAGCCAAACAAGGCCGTTTGTTTCATACTGATGCCTGATTTGCTGCCGTAATTCATCCGGAATATTGGTGAACTCGTCAAGACCTTCGCAAACAGCTTTAACAAAGAAACCCGAACCTCCAACCATCAAAACAATTTTGTGCCGGGCAAATAAATCTTTAAGCAAATTAATAGCATCGCGCTCATAATCGCCAACTGTATAAATATTGTTTACCGACAATGCGTTAATAAAATGGTGCTTTACTTCGCTTAATTCGGCTGGATTTGGTTTGGCTGTTCCAATAGACATTTCGCGGTAAAATTGGCGACTATCTGCCGATACAATTTCGGTTTTCCACAATTTAGCCAACGAAATAGCCATTGCTGTTTTTCCAACTGCGGTAGGGCCTACAATTACTACTAACAAAGGCTTAATTTTTTCACTTTCTTCGCTCACAATTACAACTTAATTTTATTATAATACAAATATCTTTCATTTTTGCTTAATTGTGTATATTTGTAGTATAAACACCAAAGTTAAAACTTATTTGATTTTTTTAGTCTGTGGGAGTAAAAAATACCAACGATAAATTAGAGCCTGTCTAAATTTTATTTTCTAATTCTATTAAGCATCAATTTTATCATGGCAAGTTGGATCATTGTCTGGCTCGTTTCGGTTTGGAACTCAAAGTCTTTACTCAATCTTCGATAGCTTTCGAGCCATGCAAAAGTTCTTTCAACAATCCATCTTTTTGGCAATACTTCGAATTTCGAGGCTGTATTCGATCTACTTACAACCTCAACCACCCACCCAAACGTTTTGCGGGTATTTTCAATTAACTCGCCTCTATACCCGCCATCAGCTACTATCTTTACCAATCTGCAAAACCTGCCTCTGAGGTCAGCTATAACCATTGGGGCTGATTTACTGTCATGCTCATTTGCCGCATGAACCACAACCGCTAAAAGTAGTCCCATTGTATCTACAATAATATGCCGCTTTCTGCCTTTAACTTTTTTACCCCCGTCAATCCCTCTGCACAAGCCTCCGACGCTTGTTGTCTTTACGCTCTGGCTATCAATTATACCAACACTTGGCGATGAAGCCCTGCCTGCTTGCTTTCGAGTCTTATCCCTGAGTATTTCATGGATGAGTTCTATCGTCCCATCCTTCTTCCACTTGGTAAAATAGTAGTAAACAAGCTTCCATGACGGAAAATGGAACGGCAGCATGCGCCATTGACAGCCAGTTTTAAGCAAATAGAACAGCGCATTAAAAATTTCTCTTAAACTGTGTTTTCGTTTCCGTTTGTCGTCTAAAATGCCTAATATTGCACTCCATTGACTATCGGTGAGACTGCTTGGGTAGGTTTTCATTTTACTTTATGTGTTTGATTTTCATAAAGCTATGAATTATTATTTAAACGTCAAACTGATAGTCTTTTATTCACATCTCTTTTAATAACTTTTTTCCTATCAATTTTTAGGACTGGCATGCCAATTTTTAATTTTTAGACAGTCTCTTAATGTTCATTAATAATAAAATACATTAAAATAGGAGGCAAACCTTAGCAATGGCCTTGAGACATACTACCTATGTTTGTTGTAAATTATGGATTTGTAAACAGATTGCATATTATAGGGCTTGGAACTTAGTTTGTACTGTCTTGAAGTAAACTTTCTGTTTAATTCTTAAAAAAAACTGTTGACCCAAGTCCTGCATACAAATAATCAGTTTTATAAATATCATTTAATATTTTAAAAGCAAGATGCCCCGTGCAGTGTGCTGGCGCAACTCGACGAACCTTTAACTCATTTTTTAACATGTCAACTAATTGCACAGTTTGTTTTCGGTCAAAAGGAATCATGTGGAAGCCCCCATAAATCAATTCTATTTTATCTGCTGTAACGATTTGAGTTTGCTTTGCAATGTTTTCAACGCCTGAATGAGAACAACCTACAATTAGAATTTGCCCTTGATTTGTTTTCATTGAAAGAGAAAGTTCGGGAAGGTTAGTGTTTTTGCAAGCGTCTTGATTGTGCTCAAATTGCCCTTCAACAAAGCTTTTGCCCGGATAACACGAAAAGTACCCCATAAACTGTGAACTTGTTGCAATAATATAAAGTCCGGGTAAAATTTCTTTGGATGTCTTTACAAATTCAATGTTAGCGTTCCAAAATCGTCCGGATTGATTGATGGAAAATTTAGTGTTGCCCCCATCAAAGTATTGCATATAAGTCGGTAAAGAGTCCTTTATTGCTGTTTCTTGCCCTGTTGCGTCGAACGGAACGGGAGCTCCCCAAAAGATGTCATAGGGAAAATAGATTTTAACTTTCGGATTTATTTTTAAAACATAGTCAAGCCCGTTTAAGTGGTCAAAGTGGCCGTGAGACACTATTACGATGTCAACCTTTGAAAGATCAATTCCAAGATTAGTTGTATTTTCTTTAAAAATGTCAGCGTTGCTGCCAGCATCGAATAAAATTGTCTTCCCTTTATATTTTGTAATACAAGAAAAGCCAAAATCTTTTGTAAGTATAGTGTCCTTTCCAAAAGCGTCATAAAGGTTGGTTATTGTTGCCTCTTTAACTTCGGAATTTTTTTTATCCGCGGTTTTGTTGCATAGGTTTAAGAAGGCAAATAAAAGGAAACTCAAAATAATACTCGACTTCATAATTGTAAGTTATTAATATAAATTTAAACTCTCGTTTAAGCTTGGCTGCTAAGTGCAGTTTGCCTAATAATGCTTAACTTATTACAAATTTAGGTCTTAAGTTTCATATACAGATGCTTTAGGAGATTTTTTTTGGGGTTTAATAATTCCAGATGACATTCATAAGGCGAAAGTCCGGAAATTGGAATCTTGTATTATGCTCAGGACTCGCATTGCCCGAAAAACTGATAAAAAAACAGCCCGAGAAAATTATCAAATCTACAGATAATAAAAGAGACAAAAGTTCGTTTAAAACCTCAATATTTAGAAACCCATCAGCCTCATAATGAAACAATGCTGAGCGATATTGCTTCTTATTGGTAGATTAGAGTTAAATTTACGTCTAATTTTCAGCCTTAAAATATTTTTTTATACGCTGCTTTGCGCCATAAATATTCAAGTGGACCCAAAGAATATCGCTTAACATACCAATTACTTAATAGCATTTGGATTAACCATATTAAAATACAAAATACTAAGCCTTCTGAAGGTGATATTTTTCCATAAAGTCCAAAACCGAAACCAAACAGCAGAATGTTACAAAATAGTGATTGCATTACATAATTGGTCAAGGCAATTTTTCCCATAGGAGCAAGAAGTTCGACGATTACTTCCCCTACCCTAACTTTAGAGAGTAAATAGATGCCGGTAATGTAAAAAATTGTCATTGTTGGTACAGCTATAAAATGAAATATCGAATTAATAACATTATAAATATTAGGAACAAATAAATTTTGATGAAAATAAGCCCAAACAAACACAATATTACCGGTAATGCCCAAAATGCCCGACAAGTAAAATATATATTTTATTTTTGATTTTAACTCTTCAATTCGTTGGAAGTATTGTTTTTTGCCTGCATATAGTCCTAACAAAAACATTGCAAAACTGTTCCACCACCAAAAGGGCAATGACTGGTAAAAGCGAAGAGTATCATCCATCCTCATTACAAAAACATCGATAAAATTTCCGGATGGGTAAATTGAGTAGCTTTTTTCGTTGTGCTGAATTAAATCGGGAGTGATAATATTCTTAAAATCATTTTGCAATTGAGACATCAAACTAGCATCGTTTGCAACAGCAAGATAAAAGGTTAGTGTAAGTAAAATAGGAATTAAAAAAAATATTATTGAGAATATGAGAATTGTTTTAGGTTGTGCCTTTCTAAAAAGTAAAAGCAATAGTCCCTGAATTGCATATAAAACAAGAAAATCTCCTGGCCACAAAAGCAAAGCATGAAAAATGCCAATCACCAGTAAAGTGAGTTGTCGCTTTAAATAATAAACAGTAAAATTACTGCCTGTTGTTTTTGCCTTTAAATATTGAACCGAGAAGCCGATTCCAAATAAAAATGAAAATAACGAGAAAAACTTAGAGCCTGTCTAAATTTTATTTTCTAATTCTATTAAGCATCAATTTTATCATGGCAAGTTGGATCATTGTCTGGCTCGTTTCGGTTTGGAACTCAAAGTCTTTACTCAATCTTCGATAGCTTTCGAGCAATGCAAAAGTTCTTTCAACAATCCATCTTTTTGGCAATACTTCGAATTTCGAGGCTGTATTCGATCTACTTACAACCTCAACCACCCACCCAAACGTTTTGCGGGTATTTTCAATTAACTCGCCTCTATACCCGCCATCAGCTACTATCTTTACCAATCTGCAAAACCTGCCTCTGAGGTCAGCTATAACCATTGGGGCTGATTTACTGTCATGCTCATTTGCCGCATGAACCACAACCGCTAAAAGTAGTCCCATTGTATCTACAATAATATGCCGCTTTCTGCCTTTAACTTTTTACCCCCGTCAATCCCTCTGCACAAGCCTCCGACGCTTGTTGTCTTTACGCTCTGGCTATCAATTATACCAACACTTGGCGATGAAGCCCTGCCTGCTTGCTTTCGAGTCTTATCCCTGAGTATTTCATGGATGAGTTCTATCGTCCCATCCTTCTTCCACTTGGTAAAATAGTAGTAAACAAGCTTCCATGACGGAAAATGGAACGGCAGCATGCGCCATTGACAGCCAGTTTTAAGCAAATAGAACAGCGCATTAAAAATTTCTCTTAAACTGTGTTTTCGTTTCCGTTTGTCGTCTAAAATGCCTAATATTGCACTCCATTGACTATCGGTGAGACTGCTTGGGTAGGTTTTCATTTTACTTTATGTGTTTGATTTTCATAAAGCTATGAATTATTATTTAAACGTCAAACTGATAGTCTTTTATTCACATCTCTTTTAATAACTTTTTTCCTATCAATTTTTAGGACTGGCATGCCAATTTTTAATTTTTAGACAGTCTCTTAAACTCAAATAAAAAATGTATGACCCAAAGAACTCCTTTGTCTAAAGTAGAAGACCATATTTCCACTTTAAGCATATCGGCCCATATTTGTGGCCATGATATAATCATCCAGTTTACTATTAAAATACCTAATAAGGCAAATCCTCTTAAGGCATCAATAAGTATGATGCGTTCTGATTTTGTGATTGGTTGCATTTGATTTAATTTAATTTAATTTAATTTAGTCAAGTAACTTGACCACAAAAGTAAGGCAAGTTTACTATATTTGCAAAAAATTATGAACACAAATACATTAGCATTACTCCAAATTGCTTTCTCTCTTGGGCAAGATAAGTTGATTGAGGGACTACATAATTCTGGATATAAAGATATAAGACCCGTTCACGGTAAAGTTTTTGCCTTTATTGATAGAGAAAAAGGAAGTTTGTTGGTTGAACTTGCAAAAAGAGCAAAGGTAAGCAAGCAGTTTATGAGCCAATTGATAAAAGAAGTTGAAGAGTTGGGCTACGTTAAAAAAATTAACCACCACACAGACAAACGCGCTTATTTGGTAACATTAACCACAAAAGGAAAACAAGCGGTAATGGCAGCAGATATAGCAGTTGTAGAGTTAGAAGCCTTGTACAAAAAACAACTCACCAACGATGATTATCAAAAATTGAGGCAATTACTTTCTAAGTTATGCTTTTTAAAATAAGCTATAATTACAACTAAAGACCATATATCAGAATTGCCACAAACAAATTATTAATTGTCCTTTGTTAATAGTCCATTTTGCAACAAGGCTTTGGCGTTTTCTTTTGCGCTTTCGGGGGGTGGGTCGCCGCTTAACATTTTGGCAATTTCAATAATGCGATCCTCACCTTTTATAGGTCGCATACGGGTGTAAGTGCGGTTGTTTATAACTTCTTTGTGCACTAATAAATGTGCCTGCCCCATACTGGCAATTTGGGGCAAATGGGTAATACATAAAACTTGGTGCTGCATGCCTAACTCGTGCATAACCCGCCCAACTTTTAATGCTACCTCGCCCGAAATACCCGTGTCTATTTCATCAAATATTAAAGTTGGCAACGCTGTATGCTTGGCAATAAGCGTTTGAAGGCAAAGCATTAACCGTGAAAGCTCGCCGCCCGATGCCACTTTGCGCAACTCGTTGGGTGCGCTGCCTTTATTGGCGGCAAAAAGCAAATCAACCTCGTCAATACCATTAGCCGTAGGATGGTTTTCGTTGGCGGTAAGCTGTGCAAGCAATTGCGCATCGGGCATACCAACACGGGCTAACATTTGGCTAATATGATTTTGTAAAATGGGAATTTGGGCTTGCCGTTGTTTCGATATTAGCTGTGCTGTTTCTAAAACTTTTTTATGGTTGGCAGCAATAGTTTGCTCTAATTGGGCAATATTTTGCTCGACATTGCTGGCAGTAAGTTTTTGTGCAGCCAAGCCAACTTCGATAGCCATTAAATCGGCCAATGTGTTTACGCCGTGTTTTTTTTGTAGTCGGTAAATAGTATTTAAACGCTGGGTAAGCTCTTCGGCACGTTGAGGGTCGTGTAAAACTGCGTTTTCTAAGTTACTGATTTCGCTGTTTAAGTCGCGCAATTCATAAATAGTATTTTCAAGGCGTTGTTGAATTTCGGCGTAAGACTTTCCGAATTTTGTTAGGCCTGAAAAGCTACTGCGCAGTTGGCTTAAAATCCGGATGATGGCTAATTCTTCGTTATTTTCTAATAAATTTATTGCCTCTAACAATACCCTTTGAATATTTTCGGCGTTATTTAGCTGCGCCAATTCTTGCTCTGCAAGCGTTTGTTCCTCCGGATTGGTAAAATTAGCTTTTTCAAATTCTTCGAGTTGAAAATTAAGATAGTCCAGCTCTTTTTGCAAGCGGCTACTTTCGTTTTTTAATCCGGATAAATTGCGCTTATTTGCTTGCCATTCGTTAAAAAGCGTTTTATAAGTTTGCAGTAAAGGCTGATGGTTTGCCATAATATCAATCAAAAATAGTTGATAATTGGCATCGTACAAGTGTAAGGTTTGGTGTTGTGCGTGTAAATTGACTAATTTATCGCATAATTTTTTGAGTGAAACCAAATTGGCAGGTGTATCGTTAATAAAAACCCTCGATTTTCCGGATGGGGTAATTTCTCTCCGGATAATGGTTTGGTCGTTGTAGTCTAACTCTTCTTCTTCAAAAAAGCTATGAAGCTTATAAGCGGCTATATTAAA